>JAHHQK010000005.1 GCA_020026435.1 Alistipes sp.
TGGATCGAGGGGGATGTCGCGGATTGGATCGACGGTGGTACGTTTTCGTAAGATGAATATAGACGAAAAAATATAAAGGTATTAATATTAACAAAAAAATCAAATGCTTATGAAACATCTATTATCAACATTTTATTTTTTTAAGGACAACAAAATCAAGTAATTTTTATCTTTTTTGTATGAAACATTTTTTTCAATCTTTCACAGTGGCAATCATGGCATTGGCTGTTGCATCATGCAGCCAAGATGCCGGCATCGATTCGCCGGATCTCCCCAATGGAGATATCAAGGTGAACTTCACATTGGAACTGCCCAAGGGTGAAGATGTCATCTACCCTACTACCCGTACGACGCACGACGAGACGGAGTGGACTATAAAGAAACTGGATCTTTATCAATTTGAAGTCACAAGTGACGGCAATGTGACTCTTGCTGATAAAAATAACTTCACGGACACCGATCTGAAATCGATCGGAGGCGGGAGCTACACTTTGGCCTTCACTATTCCATCCAAATACTATATGCAGAAACGCAGATTTGTATTTGTGGCCAACGACAACACGGTAGCAGCAACCATCAATGCAGGTACGACCTATGATGCTTTCTGCAAAACCCTGGCTTCGATTCAAAACGAGAACACGGCAGCAGCTTCCGTATTCGCAAATCCGGATACCGGTATTGCGATGAGCGGTATCGCCAAGCAGGGATCGAAGCAGGATATTGTCCTTGAGAGCTCGTTCCAGTGTCAGATCCACCTTACGCGTATCGTAGCCCGTGTCGATGTGGTGAATCATATTCCCAATATGATGATCACCAAGATCTACATGAAAAAGGCTGCGCAGAAAGGCTATCTGATGCCCCAGGGATCGACTGACAGCCCGGAACTTGCAGCTCCCGACAATGCGTATATGTCCGGCAACCTGGATTTTAATGAGAACGCAAAGAACGGTAGCGAGACTCCCGGTTACGGTACGACCTATGAACATCAGTACAATGCCGGTGCAGGTATCACGAAATCACTCTATATGTACGAGCGAGAGAATAGTGAGGGGAACACCGCATCGGTGGTTGTTGAATACACCATCAACGGCATCAAAGGATTTGTAGATGTACCCTTCCAGAAGACTTCCGAGCCGAAGGATTATGTCAATATCCAGCGCAACCACCTCTACAAGATTGTATTGGGAAAAGGTATACCCGTAACCACCGACAAGGTAGAAGTAGCCTTCCATGACGAGCCGTGGAATGTCATTGAGCAGGACAGCGAGGTCGAGGTCGAGCAGGACAAGATGAATGCCCGTCTGAAGGTAAGCATATTCACGCCCTACAACGTCAAGAGTGCCCACATGGACTCCGGCGAAGTAACTTTTGAGACGGAACAGACTTGTGCGTCGAGTACTAAGTTTACACAAGACCAGCTTCAAACCAAAGGCTTTGCAGGCAACAACAACCACGCCCTTTTCTGGCAGGACGCAGAATTCTACCGCTTGCCAACCCAGGGTGAAGCACAGCTTTTATTCCCCCAAAGTAATTATGTTTATTTCAGCGGCTCGACCCATACTTCAACCACAGAATTCACGGAGACCATCAATTTACAAAACAATTCTGATGGAAATACGAACTCTGCCGGTGAAATAATCACAGGGAAAAGCCAATTAAAAGAAGGAACTCAGAAAAGCACTGTCAACGGCACTCAATTCAATATTGTCTACGGTTATCGTTTACGTGGGACGGATGAGTATGCAGCTTATCGTTGGGAAATTACAGAAGCCACGGATTCCCAAAAACAAAACGGAGATAAAATCTTAAAGATCCGAATCAAGGCTTTGCGTATAGACGACACCGCCACCACCATTGACGATATTGCCCAAGAAGATTTTTGGACATCGGGGTATTTGGAATACATCTTCCCCTATTCGGCATCACGAGGCTCTTTGTCAGAACTGTGGACATCAACTAAAAGTTATGTGTTCTTCAGTAACACGACCCAGGCACAACACGGAACCACAAGTACTGGCAGTTCTTATCCCATCCGTTTGGTCAAGGCCTCGGAACAGGACATTGCCACATTAAAAGCAAGAGACCCTTACTATGGGGCTCAGGTCGGTGATTTCATCACCAAGAGCGGCTCTTTGATTAAGGCTTCCCAGGCTGCGAAATACCCCAACAAAGAGGATATTGTAGCTGTTGTCGCATCGATCAATGCCAATCGATTAAGCCCGGGTGCAGTCAGCAAGATAAAGCAAAACAATAAAACCGGTGTCCCTCGCGGTTTGGCCTTTGGCTTAAAAACCTTGGGTGGTCAACCATGGCGAGCAAGCGGAGCAACATCTCTTCCTAGAGATAAATTTCCTTATGCAACAACAAATAAATTAGCATACGAAAGCAATAAAGGTTATGAAATCACGGAATATATGATTTCATCCAGTGAATTAACAACTCATCCTATTTTCAATTCTCTCAAATCATATAGGGGTAGCACACCTGCTCCGAAGAATACTTCCGACTGGTATATTCCTGCTATTGGAGAATGGGTAGACATGATTGAGGGTATAGGTGAATGTCCTATCAGCAATTCTTGGAAAACTGAAAATACGCAAAATTTCACACTCAAATCTCCTGATGGACAAAAGATAAATTATAAACTCAAGAATGAAACATTTAACCGCAATTTGCAGAAATCAGGAGCTCCTTGCGATTTAATCTCAGATTCAGACCATTGGTCCTCAACAGATTACAATGAGGCTGAGGCATTAACTATTCACCAAGATCACGTATGCGCCAATACCAAAACACCAGGTTATACCGCCCGTGCCGTCTTTGCATTCTAAGTAACGAAAAAAAAACTTATGAATAAAATATTAATATCCGCAGCAGCGCTGCTTCTTGGGCTCTCATCCTGTACCAAGGAGATGCCCTTCGATCCGTCCAATCAGCAGGACGGTCAGACCCGGGTCTCATTGACCCTCACCGGATCCACCAATTCGGATGAATACGGCATAACCCGTGCCGCAGGTGCCGATGGCAATGTCAGCGAGAAACTGGCCGCCTCAGCCGAAGAAAAAAAAGTAAACAATCTGCTGGCCGTCGCCTTCTACAAGACAGGAACAAATGCCGGTAAGATCTACGACATCTTCGAGGTAAAGGACATCGACACCCCCAATCCCTGGTTCGACATGGCCAAAGAGGGTTCTTTCTGGGTGTGGTTTGTAGCCAATGCCAATGCAGAGCTGAAAGGTAAGATCCTGGCTCTGAAAGAAACCGAAACAAGCACCGAAAAGGAGCTTAACGAATTGGTAGGCAAACAGCTTCCCGACACGAAGAATGAATTCCTGATGGTCTCGACCGACAAGAAGTCGATCACGACCAACAACGGTCTGACCACCTCTCTCTCGGTGCTGATGCGTCGTGCTTCGGTGCGTTACGACATCATCAACCGCATCAACGGAATCACCATCACCAAGGTGGAGTTCAAGAACTATGCCGTCGACACCCATATTAGTACGCCCAATACGCAGACTACGGGAACGACTTTCACCGAAAACAAGGTTTACGGAACAGAGGCCGAACCGCTGGCCATCGTAGGTTATGAGATTCCCAAAGAGCCCCAAAAGGTGGACAACGAGAAGAAAAAGGCTTCGGAATTCGAGCGACAGATCTACTCTTACGAAAACCTCAACGAGACTCCCGGAGGAAAGATCTCGACTCTGGTCCTAACCTACACGGTTGCCGGAACCGGCGTCGAGAAGACCCACACTGTGGAGTTCAAGACCCCGAAGACCAAGGATAATCCCAAACAGGAGCAGTTGGCCCTCAAACGCAACCACCTCTACCGTATCGTCCTCACCGAGAAACACGAGGATTTGAAGATCGTAGCCAAAATCGTGGTCGAGGATTGGAATACGGCCGTGGAATTCAATGTCGAGGAGATTCCCTACGTAAATTCCGCCACTGCCGACCTCTTGGTCAATATGTTCACGCCCTACGAGGTGCAGAATTTCGACATTGCCGCAAAAAAAGTCGTATCGTTCAATTCCTCGATGGTCAACGCCGCACCTGCCACGGCAGAGTTGCAGGCCAGGAAGTACTTCTCGTTTGAACAGTTGGAAACGGCACAGCTGGCCGGAGCTTCGTCCGGAACGATCAGTGGTCCGATCGCAGGCGAGGAATACCGTCTGCCGACCGTTGGCGAGATGAATCTCCTTTTCCCTGCCGGTGCAAAAAAAGATGTGACGTCTGATCCTCAAAATCCTGTTTTCAGCATGGTGCTGTGGGGCGAAAACAAGGTGCCTTGGAGTGAAAATAAAGTTTACATAATGAACCCCGAGGCTTTCGACGAAACCCTTTCGCTGACAAATGACGCTGAAGGCAAAGAAGATGCAACCGGAGTCCAGATCAAGGGCAAGTCGATTCTGAAACGTGCCGCAGATGGTCTTGTCACCGACAGTGAGGCTCAATGCTACCCCGTTTATGGAGTACGATTCGAGGGTACGGCCCAATATGCAGCTTACCGCTGGGAAAATCACCCCAACAAGTATTTCTCCATCAAGATCAAGGCGCTGAATCCGACAAAAGACGGTGATCTGACAACAGCCATCACCAAAGTCGCCACCGAAGAGTTTTGGAAAGGAGGAGGTTACCTGGAGTTCAAATTGCCGAAATCGGGATGGCTCAAAGAGACAGTGACTGCTGCGGAAACCCTGCAAAACACCAACAATTCGGGATACATGCAGGTCAGCACCAAACACAGCAATCCCCAGCGGGTTTATTTGGGTTCGGGTTGTCAAGTATATATGAACATCATGATTGCAGATATACAATATGGCAACAAGACACCTCTGCGACTTGTAGACAACAAGAAAGCCGCAGAACTGTACAAGAAACACGAGGCCAATTCCAAGAAATAAAAACAAGACATGAGTTTATGATGGAGGGAGTTTCGGTTGTCGGATTAAGCCCGACAACAAAGCCCTCCAGCATAATCTCAATCCAAAACTAAAAAAAGTTATATATGAAGAAACTGTTATATGCAGCAGCAGCGTTGTTGCTGGGTATTTCCTCCTGTTCCAAGGAGGCGGATGACCTTCCCGCAGACAATCCGGGACAGGACATCAAGGTCAATTTCAGCGTAGCCCTGCCGGGTGGCAGCGACATCGTCTACCCGTCCAAGACCCGCGACACGCACACCGCTACGGAATACGAAATCTCAAACATCGTCCTCTATGAGTTTTCGGTCAGTGACGGGAATCAGCCGACCACTCTTTTCGACAAGCATTCGTTCTCCAAGGCCGATGGATCCATTGTTTCGCAAAGTGCAGGTGTATATACCATGACCTTCACGATTCCGTATAAATACTATAAGGAGAAACGTAAGTTTATCTTCGTGGCCAATGACGCCCTGGCCGATGCCGGCCTCAAGACCACCGAAGACGATGGTACGGGTACGAGCTTCACGGAGTTCAACAAGGCCCTGGCTACGATTGTTGTCAAGGACAACGACAAAGCCTCGGTATTGTCTCCCCAAGCAGGCATTGCCATGAGCGGTGTCGGTATGGTGAACAGCAGCGATATCATCACGCTGACGAGTGCCTTCAACTGCGAAGTGACGCTCAAGCGTATCGTGGCCCGTGTCGATGTGGTGAACAAGACCCCCAACATGGTGATCACGGATATAAAGCTGCACAAGGCTGCATCCAAGGCCCATATCATGCCGCAAAGCGGTTCTTTCGCCGCCCCGACAGGCAGCACCGATGTCGAGATGCAATACAACGAGAATACCGAGAACGGCAACTCCGGCACTCCGGGTTTGGGTAGCTCTTATGAAGAGCAGAACAACAACGGAGGCGGTCTGAAGAAAGTATTCTATATGTATGAACGCGAAAACAAGGAGGACAACCATTCTTCGGTAGAGATCAGCTACACACTGAACGAGAATGTCAAGGGGTCGGTCATCGTGCCGTTCCGCAAGCGTGACGAATCGCAGGAGTGGGTCAATATCGAGCGCAACCACCTCTACAAAATCATCCTGGGTAACGGCAAACCCGTTGTCACCTCTCCCGTTGAGATTTCGTTCACGGACGAGGATTGGAATGTTGTGGACGTGGACAACGATGTCGATGTCGAGCAGGACAAGATGAACGCCGCTCTGATGGTCAACAAATTCACGCAATACAATGTCGCTTCGGCCAACCTCTCGGCCAAAACGGCAACGTTTGAAACTTCGCTGAGACTCCCGACCGATGTTTCGTCGTTCTTCTCGTTCGCGGATTTGGCCAAGAACGAATTGGCCGGTGTAGGTGCACCCGCCCTGTTTACCGTTGGTAATCAAAAATACCGTCTGCCGAGCATCGGAGAGATGAATTTACTTTTTCCATACGCCTCGATCTACTTTAATACTTCCCCTGTAAAATCCGGTGAGTATAATGAGACCCTCTATTTGGAACAAAATTTCGACGGATCTCAGAATTATGAGGGTAAAAAGATCACAGGTGTCAGCATAGTAAAAAAGGCAGATAGCCCCAAATCCGACGGAACTTATATTGTCTATGGAAATCGTCTCAGAGGAAGTGCCGAACATGCGGCCTATCGCTGGGAAGTAGCGGAACAAAGCGGTGTAAAATACATATCGATCAAAATCAAGGCCCTGAAGCAATTCGACGGTGTAACCAAGATCGAAGAGATTGCAAAAGAGGATTATTGGCGAGGCGGTTTTATCGAGTATCAATTCCCGATAACCGGACATATCTCCTCCGGAACTTCGATAACTGGTGCGAATATAAGTAACTATATGTGGGGCATATCACGAAATCCATTTTGCTATATATCTATCTACAATGTTTCAGGAGCCCATAGCGGAGGCTCATCCGATTGGAAATGCCCGATCCGTCTGGTCAAGGCCGATGCCGGGGACGAGGCTGCTTATAACGAATGGAAAGCCCATCTGAACCAGGTCAAGCAATCCATGACCAATGTTGCTGTCGGTGACTTTATCCTCAAGGATGGTATGGTCGTGAAACCCACGCATTTTGATACTCATCCCGAAGATAGAGCCAACGCTGTCGCCATTGTCGCATCGATCAACAAGAACCGCATGAGCGAGGGTATAAAGGATGCTATCAGAGCATCACAGTTTGGAGATACGCACCACGGTTTGGCCCTGGCGTTGAAAAATTTAAATAACGGAAATCCCATACAATGGAAAACAGAAAACACCAATAGTCTGCCGGTAGCTCAATATCCTTATATAACCACTCCGAAGTTAGCGTACGACAACTATAAGGGTTATGAAGCCACGAAACACATCTATACACTCTCAGATTGGAGAACGAAACATCCTGTTTTCAAGGAAATAGAATCATACAAGAGTAAGGTTCCTGTTCCGCCCACCACTTCAGAATGGTATCTCCCCTCGCCCGGAGAATGGGTCGATATGATCGAAGGTTTGAGTGGCAAGACAATCAACAACGATTGGAAAACGGGTACAGGAGGCATTTCCACAAAAATGACCGACACTTCGGGTAATAATATAATCGGGACAACATTGGTTGACAAGATTAACAACGATTATTTATCCAAAGCAGGTAGTGGGTATTATGATAATTTTATTACAAATTATTATGAGACTTCTTATGAATACTCCGAGCAGAGTTCGTCAATACTGTACTTTGGTAATGCCTCGAGCATGTTTTTTAATAATGGAAGTAAAACTGGCAATTTCTACGGTCGAGTTATCCTTGCGTTCTAAGTAAATAAAAAAAGGAAAAATATGAATAAATTATTGATAGCCGCAGCAACATTGCTGCTTGGGTTCTCTTCCTGCTCCAAGGAAGAGAACTTTGACGGCGCACAGCCCGTGCCTTCGGCAGGTACCCGTGTGTCGCTGACCCTCAAAGGTTCTGCAGGAATTCCCCAACCCGATACCCGTGCCAATGGTGCCGATGGCGATGTCAAAGAACAGTTGGCCGCACGCAACGAAGAGAAATCCGTAAATTCGATGCTTGCCGTTGCTTTCTACAAGTTCGATGCTGCTGAAAGCGGAATCACCGCCGGAACACTCTATAAAGTATTCCCGGTGGAGAACCTCAACAGTTCCGACGGTACTCTCCCCTCGTTCGACATGGCATTGGAAGGCCGTTTCGATGTTTGGTTCGTAGCCAATGCCGAGACGACTCTTGCCGAGAAAATCAAGGCCCTCGCACCCAAGACCGCAACCGAAGCCAAATTGCAGGAGTTAATCGCCGAGCAGGCTCCCGATGTGGACAACAAATTCCTGATGGTTTCGACCCAGCCCTATGACATCTCGACGGTCACCGGAGCCACGACATCCATCAGTGTCGTCATGCGTCGTGCCGCGGTGCGTATCGACATCATCAACCGTGTCCCCGATGTAACGATCAAGAGCGTCAAGTTCATCAACCGCGCCATGAAGAGCCGCATCGCCACCCCCAATACCGAAGACGAAGCACCCAAAGTCTACACCTCCGACAAGGTTTACGGCATGGATGCCAACGGACTGGGTGCAACGGGTCTTGTGGGCTATCTGCCTCCGAAGGAGGGTGATCCCGATGCCGGAAAACTCGCAGCATCCAAGTGCGAAGCCAAGATCTACTCCTACGAAAATCTCAACGATGATGCCGCAAATCATATCTCGACATTGGAGTTGACCTATATCATCAAGAACGTCAACACTCCCGGCGGTCAGCCGATCGAAAAGAAATACACCGTAGAATTCAAGGCCCTTGTCTCGTCCTCTACAAAAGTCGAGCAGTTGCAGCTGAAACGCAACCACCTCTACCGTGTAATTCTCAACGAGAAACATTCCGACGAGCATGTTTGGGCCGAGATCGTTGTGGATGACTGGAATACAGCCACAGCTGCATTCGAGGTGAACGACACTCCGTTTGACCCCTCGGTCAACAAAGCGCTGTTTGTCAACCGATTCTCGCCCTACAATGCCAAAAATGTAGACCTCGACAAGAAGACGTTTGACTTCAATTCGCTGTTTGACAACCGCCCCGAGATCGACAAAGAGACCTCGTGGGACAAGATCAAGGCTTTGAAGGAATATTTCAACTTCACGGAGTTAAAGACCGCCAAGATTATCGGTGAGGCCATTCCCCCTGTATTCACGGGTAATGACAAGAAGTTCTACCGTATGCCGACCAAGGGAGAACTCGAGTTGCTCGCTCCGATGGGTGATCACAAGATTTCCTTTGACGCAACAGCTTTGGTCAAAGCCACAGGAACGGAAACCATCTGTCTGCAAAACAATGCTGACGGAACCGAAAAAACGGATGGCGATAAGGTTCAAGGTGAATTCGAGTTCAGAAAGGCAACAACAGCCAAGACTTTGCTCGACGGGACCACCAAGGTGTACCCCGTATATGGTATCCGCTTCAAAGGTTCGGAGCAGGAATCGGCTTACTGCTGGGAATATTGCGATATGCCCGAGAGCAAATCCGGTGACAAGGAGTGCTACCTCTCCATCAAGATCAAGGCGATCAAAAAGATGGCTCTGGCAGAAAAGGCCATGGACAAAGTGGCTGCAGATGAATTCTGGGCTGACGGATTTATCGAGTTCAAATTCCCCTGTACGGGTGCTTTCAGCACGAAAGACAGCAAATTGCTCAACAGAGGTACTGCAAGCATATTCTGTGGATCGACCATCAAAGATAATTCGCTGTATCTGTTCGGCGGTGATAACACCAAGCTGGATGTGACGCAGGAAACGACCGGTCAACCCAATGAACTTTATGTACCCATCCGTTTTGTGACTGCTACCGAGACCGAACATAAAGCTTGGGAGGATTCCCAGCAGGCACCTCCTGCAACCTTCTAATTGCGGCTGCAAGGGATACAGGATCTTGTGATCCTGTATCCCTTCTGCAACGCCCATAAAACAAGACAGGCAAGTTTCCGATCAATTCGGACTTGCCTGTTTTGTTTATTCAAAAACCCGCAACAAAAAAAGGTGTCGACTCATTTAGAATCGACACCCTGTCCATAAGGAGTTCTTCGGAGCGGATAGCGGGACTCGAACCCGTGACCCTCAGCTTGGGAAGCTGATGCTCTACCAACTGAGCTACATCCGCAATCAGAAGACAAAGATAACTTTCATTTTAGAATTTTACAAATATTCACCCTCCAAAATTCAGTCCTATCCGACGATTTTTTCCAACGAGAGCATATTCCGAGGATTATCCAGCTTGCGACCTTCGGCCGTATAGAGGTAATCCAAACGGTCGCGGAAGTGTTCCTCAACCTTGCCTCGAACGATCTTCATCGTACTGTTCACCAGACCGTTCTGCTCCGTGAAGGCCTCGTCGACGATGGCCAGTCCCGCAGGCAGCCACCGCTCGGGGAAAGCTCCCGCGTAAATGCCTCCTGCACGGTATTTATCAATCTCCCCGCCGATAATCTCGGCCGCCGTCATCACCCGACACTCGGGCGGCACACCCCGGTGCATCATCTCGCGGCGCAGGGCATCGGCATTGGGCACGACGATCGCTCCCGTGAAGGGCGACTGATTGTTGTAGACGATGATCTGGTCGATGAAGGGCGAATTGTCGGTAATGGCCTCCTCCATACCCTCGGGGCTGTATTTCTCGCCATCGGATGCGATCAGAAGGCTCTTGAAACGGCCCAGCACATAGAGGAACCCGTCCTGCGTCACATAGCCCATATCGCCCGTGTGGAGCCATCCCTCGCGCACGGTTTCGGCCGTAGACTCGGCATTCTTCCAGTAGCCGTGCATGACATTCTCACCGCGGATCACGATCTCGCCCTTTCGGCCGAAAGGCTGCTCGCGGCCCTCCTCGTCGAGGATCTTGTACTCCAGCGGTCGTACGATGCGGCCCGACGATCCGAAGCGGTGCATCTTTTTTCCGGGGGCATTGCTCGAAATGACGGGCGTAGCCTCCGAAAGTCCGTAGCCCTGGAACATCGGGATGCCGATGGCATAGTAGAACCGCTGCAACTCGGAATCGAGCAGGGCTCCGCCGCCGATAAAGAATTTCAGCTCCCCACCAAAGGCCATGCGGACCTTGCTGAAGAGGATCTTGTCGAAGAGCGCCACCGCCGGTTTGAGTAACAGACGCCATCCCCGGCCACGGTGGTATCCGTCGGCATTGTAGGCATAGGCCGTGCGCAGGGCCAGATGGAACAGGCGTTCGGCCGTATGTCCCTTGGCGTGGATCGATGCCTCGATACCCTTACGGAAGTTCTTGGCCAGAGCCGGAACCGACAGCAGGAAATGAGGCTTCACCTCGCGGATGTTGATCGGAATGTTCTTGAGCGTCTCCATCGGCGAGCGGCCCACCTGAACGGTGGCCACGGTCGCTCCACAGGCGATCATGATATAGAATCCCACGACATGGGCAAAGCAATGATCCAGCGGCAGGATGATGAGCGTACGGTACCACGAGGGAATATCCATCAGCGACAACGACTGCTCGACATTGGCCGTATAGTTGCGGTGGGTCAGCACCACCCCCTTGGGATCGGAGGTCGTTCCCGAAGTATAGGTGATCGTGGCGTAATCGTCGTTCTGCAATCCGCGGCCGATCTTGAGGAATTCCTCCTTATGCGCGGCCAGATGGGTGCGCCCCATGTGGCGAAGCGTGCCGTAGGCCATTTCGCCCGATTCCAACGGGATGTTTCCGAAGACGATGACACGCTCCACGAGCGGAAGATCCCCCAGCACGCGGCGGATCTTGGGCAGTTGGTGCTTCGACACGAAAATGGTCTTGACCTCGGCGTGGCGCAGGCGGAAAAGCAGGTCGTTCGACTCCTCCAGTTTCACCGACAGGGGCACGCTGACCGCTCCGGCGTAGAACATACCCAGCTCCGAGATGATCCACGCATTGCAGCCTTCCGAAAGGATGGCTATCTTCTCCCCGGGCGTCACCCCCACGGCCACGAGGCCCGCACCCACCTCCAGAGCCGCCAATTTGGTCTCGGCATAGGTCGTGGGTTCAAACTTGCCGTGGGATTTCTCCAGCAGGAAGGTCTTGTCGCCGTATTTGGCCACAGACTCCTCAAAAAGATCTATAATTGTCCGTTTCATATCTTTTAGTCCATTTTCAGCACGGCGAGGAAAGCCGACTGCGGCACCTCGACGTTACCGATCTGACGCATACGCTTCTTACCCTTCTTCTGCTTTTCGAGCAGCTTTCTCTTTCGGGAGATATCACCGCCGTAGCACTTGGCCGTCACATCCTTGCGCACGGCCTTGACCGTCTCGCGGGCGATGATCTTGGCACCGATGGCGGCCTGGATGGCGATGTCGAACTGCTGGCGCGGGATCAGTTCCTTGAGTTTCTCGCACATCTTGCGGCCAAAATCGTAGGCATGGTCGGCATAGATCAGCGACGAGAGGGCATCGACCGGCTCGCCGTTGAGCAGGATATCGAGCTTCACGAGTTTCGACGGCTGGTAACCCGTGCGGTGGTAGTCGAACGAGGCGTAGCCCTTCGAGATGCTCTTGAGCTTGTCGTAGAAGTCGAAGACGATCTCCGAAAGCGGCATGTCGAAGTTGATCTCCACACGGTCCTGCGTGATGTAGGTCTGGTTCTTCAGCACACCGCGCTTGTCAATGCACAACTTGATGACATTACCCAGGAAATCGGTCTTGGTGATGATCTGAGCCAGGATATAAGGCTCCTCGATGCTGGCGATCTTCGTCACCTCGGGCAATCCCGACGGGTTGTGAACCTCGACCACCTCACCCTGCGTAGTTGTGATTCGGTACGAGACGTTGGGAACGGTGGTAATGACATCCATATCGAATTCGCGGTAGAGACGCTCCTGGATGATCTCCATATGAAGCAGGCCCAGGAATCCGCATCGGAAACCGAAGCCCAGAGCCAGCGAGCTCTCCGGCTCGAAGGTCAGCGAAGCGTCGTTGAGCTGCAGTTTTTCGAGTGAGGCACGCAGATCCTCATACTGATCGGCCTCGACGGGATAGACACCCGCAAAGACCATCGGCTTCACATCCTCGAATCCGGCGATGGCCTCCACGGCGGGATTGGCCTTCGAGATGATCGTATCGCCGACCTTCACCTCCGTCGAGGTCTTGATACCCGAGCAGATGTAACCCACATCACCGGCCTTGATCTCGTTGCGGGGCTGCATCTTGAGCTTCAGCACACCGATCTCGTCGGCGTCGTACTCGCTGCCCGTATTAAAGAACTTCACCTGCTCGCCCTTGCGGATCTTGCCGTTGAACACACGGAAGTAGGCAATGATTCCGCGGAAGGGGTTGAACACCGAGTCGAAGATCAGCGCCTGCAACGGGGCATTCTCATCGCCCTCGGGAGCGGGGATACGGTCGACGATGGCCTCCAGAACACCTTCCACACCCTCGCCTGTCTTGCCCGACGCCAGGAGGATGTCCTCGTCCTTACAGCCGATCAGGTCAATCACCTGATCCTTCACCTCGTCGATCATGGCCGACGGCATATCGATCTTGTTGAGCACGGGGATGATCTCCAGGTCGTGGCCCAAAGCCAGGTAGAGGTTCGAGATCGTCTGGGCCTGGATTCCCTGCGTGGCGTCGACCACCAGCAGAGCACCCTCACACGAAGCGATGGCACGCGACACCTCATAGGAGAAGTCGACGTGACCCGGAGTGTCGATCAGATTGAGCGTATATTTCTGACCGTCCTGCGCCATGTATTCCATCTGGATGGCGTGGCTCTTGATGGTGATTCCCTTTTCCCGTTCCAGTTCCATGTCGTCCAACACCTGTGACTGCATTTCACGCTGATTGAGCGTATTGGTTTTCTCCAGCAGACGGTCTGCGAGGGTCGACTTGCCGTGGTCGATATGGGCAATGATGCAAAAGTTGCGTATGTTTTTCATAGAAAATTCGTGAAAATGTGCGCAAATATACGATTTTTTTTAGAATTTACGGTCTCGCGCCCCACCCTATTATTATAAGGGCTTTTTTTCAAGCATTTTCCATCCTCCGAAAAGCCACTCCGAGGGTCTTTCCGCCCCGCGTTCCATACCACGGGAAGACCCCCGCGAGGAGGAAAAGAGAAAAGTATGGAGATAAAATTGCAAAAATCCCCGAAGAATGTGTATCTTTGCTTGATAATTTCGGAATTAATCAATTTCTAAGATATGAATATCTCATACAACTGGCTGAAACGCTACATCGACACGGATCTCACTCCCGGACAGATGGAGAAGGTCCTGACCGACATCGGTCTTGAGGTCGAAGAATTCGAAAAAATAGAGACCGTCAAGGGCGGTCTGAAGGGCGTTGTCGTCGGTGAGGTGAAGACCTGCATCGAGCACCCCGACTCGGACCACCTCCACATCACCACGGTCGACGTGGGGCAGACGGAGTTGCTCCCGATCGTCTGCGGAGCACACAACTGCCGCGCAGGACTCAAGGTATTGTGCGCCACCGTAGGTGCGGTACTCTACCCCGACGGCGGCGACGAAGAGTTCAAGATCAAGCGCAGCAAGATCCGCGGTGTGGAGTCGCTCGGCATGCTCTGTGCCGAGGACGAGCTGGGTATCGGCTCCGACCACGACGGCATCATGGAACTGCCCCAGGACGCTCCCGTGGGCATGAGCGCCAAGGAATACCTCCACATCGAGGACGACTATCTGATCGGTATCGGTCTGACGCCCAACCGTGTGGATGCCGCATCGCACATCGGTGTAGCCCGCGACCTGGCTGCCTGGCTGCGCAGCGAGGGCCACGACGTAAGGGTCAAGATGCCCGATGTCGACGCCTTCAAGGCCGACAACCACGACCACGAGGTCAAGATCCGCATCGAGAACCCCGAGGCCGCACCCCGCTATGCAGGCGTGACGGTGACCGGATGCAAGATCGCCCCTTCGCCCGAATGGATGCAGAACGCCCTGCGTGCCGCCGGCATCACCCCCAAGAACAATCTGGTCGACATCACCAACTTCGTGCTCTTCGAGCTGGGTCAGCCGCTCCACGCCTTTGATCTGGCAAAGATCGAGGGAGGTGAAGTCGTGGTACGCACCTGTGCCGAAGGTACGCCCTTCACGACGCTCGACGGCGTGGAGCGCAAGCTCTCGGAGAAGGATCTGATGATCTGTTCGGCCGAGCGTCCGATGTGCATCGCCGGAGTATTCGGCGGCGCGGATTCGGGCATCAACGACTCGACGACCGACGTATTCCTCGAAAGCGCCTACTTCCACCCCGTATGGGTGCGCAAGACGGCCAAGCGTCACGGCCTGAATACCGACGCCTCGTTCCGTTTCGAGCGCGGTGTCGATCCCCGCATGCAGGTCTACGCCCTGAAGCGTGCCGCCCTGCTGATGAAGGAGCTGGCCGGAGGACAGATCTCGAGCGAGATCACCGACATCAACCCCGCTCCCGCCGAGGATTTCGTATTCGAGGTGTCGTTCTCGAAGATCAACTCGCTGATCGGCAAGGTGATCCCCGAGGATAAGGTACGCACGATACTCGATGCCCTCGAGGTGCGCATCCTCAAGGAGGAGAACGGCGTGATGACCGTAGCAGTACCGCCCTACCGTGTCGACGTACAGCGCGACGCCGACCTGATCGAGGATATCCTCCGCATCTACGGCTACAACAACGTCGAGATCCCGACTCAGGTACGCTCCACGTTGTCATACGCCCAGAAGCCCGACCGCAACCGCCTGATGAATCTGGCCGCCGACTTCCTTTCGTCCAACGGATTCACAGAGATCATGTCCAACTCGCTGACCAAAGGCGCCTACTATGAGGGTCTGGAGAGCTACAAGGCCGAGAATTGCGTCCGTCTGCTCAACCCGCTGAGCGCCGATCTGAACGTGATGCGTCAGACGCTTCTGTTCAACATGCTGGAGGCCGTGGCTCTCAACGCCAACCGTAAGAACGGCGATCTGAAGCTCTACGAGTTCGGCAACTGCTACTTCTTCGACGAAAGCAAGCGTACGGAGGAGGACCATCTGAAGGCCTACTCCGAGGAGTACCGTCTGGGTATGGTTGTGACGGGTATGGCCACGACCGCTTCGTGGAACTCGAAACCCGCCGCCGCATCTTTCTTCACGCTGCGCGCCATGGCCGAGAAACTGCTCCGAAGATTCGGCATCGACATCTACTCGTTGCAGACCGAGCCGCTCAAGAGCGATCTGTTCGGCGACGCCCTCACGATGAAACTCAACGGCAAGGAGCTGTTGCAGATCGGTGTGGTCAGCCCCAAGATCCGCCGCATGGTCGACGTCAAGCAGGATGTCTTCTTCCTGGAGATGAACTTCGAGGTGCTGGTCAAGTCGACCAAGAAGCACAAGATCGCAGCCGAGGAGCTCTCGAAGTTCCCCGAGGTGAAGCGCGACCTGGCTCTGCTGGTCGACAAGGAGGTGTCGTTCTCGACGTTACGCGAGGTGGCCTTCTCGACGGAGAAGAAACTCCTCAAGCAGGTGTCGCTGTTCGACGTATACGAGGGCGACAAGCTCCCCGAGGGCAAGAAGTCCTATGCCTTGAGCTTCATCCTTCTGGACAAGACCCGCACGCTGGACGACAAGGCCATCGAGCGCGTCATGAAAAACCTCACGGCTCAATTCGAGCGTAAGTGCGGTGCTCAGGTCCGTATGTAAGACCCGGAAAATCACTTCCGCATAAATACCCGACGGCGGGCTTGCTTATGGCAGGTCCGCCGTCGTTTTTCAGGTGTTGATGCAAAAGCAGCCGGCATTCCCGTCTGCAAGGAGGTGGTGTCAGACTCCCTTTTCAAGAGAAATAGCCCCTGCCGTAGACCGTTGCGACAGGGGCTATTTTGCAGATCCTGTCCTTGTGACACAAACTTCTCATAACGTCCACGGAAGCCCCCGCCACGGCCTTCCACGTATTCCGATCTTCGGAAAGTAATTTCCGAGGGACAACCCCGGGCCTTTCTCCGCGTCAGACTTTGGGTCCGAACAACGTGATTATACCATAGGAATAGCATGGGTGAAATGAATGGGGTTGCACATAGTGAGTAGGGATACTGAAGCAGAATAGAGAAATTGGACTATAAAACCAAAGAAAAAACGTAATAATACACCTCGAATAGAGCAGTTTATTACGTTTTTTTGTAGATTTGTAATTGGATAGGGATAACTCCATCCAAGGCATGTGAAAAAAGAAGAAGTAGTAGTATGCTTGTCTTGTAAAATGGAAACCTTAATAAATTTCTGAATTGTATACAAGGGTAGCATAGTAGTTCTCATGCTATTGCGTGGACTGCTATCACTACTTCTGTACACAGGGTTTTCTCAGGACATCCGACCAAAGAAAAGATGCAGCATTGCAGAGTCACTCTTCTTCGTTGGATTATGTTAATTACAAATTATAAAAAAAATAATACAACAAATTATGAGGAAACTTATTGTATCGTGCGCATTTATGGTAATAACTTTGACATCGTATGCTCAAAGCGATTCGGAACATCTTACTTTTAAAGGCATTCCCATTGAGGGTAGTATAACTGAATTCTGTCAAAAGCTAAAAAACAAAGGATTTACATCTATTGGCAGAGAAAACAATCTTTCATTGTTCATGGGAGATTTTACTGGTCGTAATGCAACCATAGGCGTAACAAGCTCTGATGATGGCAAAAATGTATTTGCTGTAGTTGTATTATTTGACCCAAGTAGTGAATGGAATACTCTTGTTAATACTTACAGTTATTATAAGGATTTATATACTCGCAAATATGGCGCCCCAACTATCTCTAAAGAACAGAATCCCGCTCACTCAGATTCTAATACTGCATTAATGGCAGAAGTCCATCAAGGAACAATTACGTGGGGCAGTGCATGGAGAGTAACAGGTGGAGATATAGAATTATCAATAGAAAAGACTTCTGGCTTCTATGAGGGTATGGTTGTAATTCGTTATCGTGATACTCAAAATGTAGAAACCAAAATCCAAAAAGATTTAGAGGATATTTAACTTTTAATAAACAAAACAATTGATCATGAAAAAGTTTTTGTTTTCACTTGCTTTATTGGTTATCAATTTTACATCGTATGCTCAAGTATATAAGATGTATAAGACTCAGAACTATCATAATCAGCTTCGTTTAAATACGGTAACAGGTGAGGTGCAACAAATTCAAGATGATGGTCAGTCTTGGGAAATCTGTAGTGTCAGAGAAATTTTAGGAGATAGAGAAGGACGATTTTGCCTTTATGAAACACAGAATATGTGGACTTTCATAATGCTTGATACGTATACAGGCAAGAATTGGCAAGTTCAGTTTAGCGTCAAGGGTGACGACTATAGGTTTGCTACACCTATCAATATGTTTTCTCTTGCACATCCTGAAAAATCTTCAAATTGGACTAATAGATTTCAGATGTTTGCTACTCAAAATATGTGGACATTTATATTGTTGGACTCATATAATGGGCGACTATGGCAAGTTCAATATAGCACACAAAATTTAGACAATCTATTTTGTATTCCTATCAATGAATATGAATTAGTAGAAAATAACGAAAGATGCACATTCTCTATTCAGCCACTGACAAGTATGTATCAATACTACTTATAAACAATAATACAGGTGATATGTGGAAGTTTCAGTGGAGTACCAAAGGAGGTGACTATCGATGGATTGAAAGATTCAGATAAATGTTACTTCTAATACTCCACCATTGTTTATTACGATAATTTGTATAATTGCTATTTCAGTTATATTAATGGGCAATGACGAATACGTTAAAAATAAAACCCAAGGGCTCCCCGAAAACACCCATGAATCTACCCTCGATTTTACCACCCGTTTTGGCAAAATAAACCCCGACGTACCCTGTCTTTGCAGACGAGGGCTATCGCGGCTTCAAAAGGCTGTTTTTACCTTTTTACTCTGTTCATAGAAAGCTGATGAAAAAACGTAAAATCCTTGATTTTTACAAATAACAAGTAATTTTTTGAGAATCCCGTCTACCAAAACAACAAACAACTGATAATCAGCATAAAAACCACAACACATCGGCAAAACACCACTTGTTCCAAAGATCCAAGCCGCCTGCTCCGATTACGCAAACCGACACCTCGACCCCGCCCTGCGCATTGGGGAGCATCCCGACAACCTTCCTGCGGGCGTTTTCTTACCCCGGCAAAAAAAACCGGCAACGGAAACCACCAATCGGTTTCCGCTGTCGGTTCATTTATCGTCCCGTCGACGGATCGGACAACGGGAAACGCATCGGAATCCCACCCCCGCGATGTACCCACACCGCACACGATCCGTTCCTCCGGGCAAAGAACTTCACGGAGAAACCTCAAAAGATCACAACCGCGGCTTGACCACGAGCGGCTGGATCGACACGAAGGGCGTTCCGTTGCCGTCGTATTCTGACACCAGTCTCACGGCACGGATCGGGCGCGAGGGGCGAAGCGTAATGCTGCCCTGGAAGAGTTCTCCCGCATCCACAAAACGCTCCTCGCCGGCATACAGCACCTCGGCACGTCCGCGGGTGATGATCGCCTTAGGGAGCTGGCGGTTGCCCGTCTGAAGGTACATCTCGCGACAGGAGACCTCCTGCGCAAAGGTATAGAGGATCCAATCCCCGCGGCGGCTCGCCCGTGCGGTGCGGGTCATGCCGCGATAGGTCTCAGCATTGGACATGGGGAACTGACGGCTTTCGGCCATCGACGAGGTGATCTTCACGGCGGGTTTCACCGTGCGGTGGAACGACTCGTGAGCCACCCACGGGCTTACTCCCGTGCCTCGATGCGAACGAAACTGATACAGATGGGGCTTTGCGGTACGGATCGGACCGGTGTAGGCCTGCTCCCGATCGCTGCCCTCCTCCTTATAACAGAGCCGGGAACCGTCGTCCACCTCGGCACGCAACACGCCCCCGCTCCAGGTGACCTTCGGCGGGAAAAGGCGGTAGCGCACGCCCATGGCCGTAAGGCGGTCGTAATGCTTCGAGACCAGTTCCTCGTAGAAGGAGTCCCAGCCCTCGCCGTTGCCGCTCCACGCCAGACGCGAGAGGGCACACAACCGCGGAAAGCACATATAGTCCAGATAATCGGGACGTTCGGGGTTGTGCGAGATGTAGGCCTCGCTCCAGAATGCGGCCTCGAATCCCGCCACGTGGGACATCATCCCGGGGGTGATCCCCGACCGCTCGAAGTCGAACGAAAAGAGCTTCCGCGCATCGACAATCCCCGCCCAGTCGTGGCCGTCCTCCGTGGGGCTTTGTCTCATGTCGAGGTAGAAGTATTCGCCGGGCATGATGACCGTCTGATAGCCGTTCTCCAACGCCCCGAGACATTTGCGCGTGTCGTGCCAGGCATAGACACGGCTCTCGCGGGTGAACGCTCCGGTCTTGACCGCCTCGTCCCATACACCGGGATATTTACCGTGGCGGGCCAGGATCGAGGAGACCCGTTCCAGGAAGTAGTCCTCCAGGCGGTGGGGATCATCGAAGCCCTTCTCCTGCATCAGACGCCGGCAGTCCGGGCAGCGCGACCACTGCTCCAGATCGACCTCATCGCCGCCGACATGGATATATTTCGAGGGGAACAGCGTGCAGACCTCGCTCAGGATGTCGTCCAGCAGGCGGTAATTCTCCTCCCGGGCCACGCACCACGCCGAACGGTAGTCGTAGCCCACGGTCGAAACCGTGTCGGGGGCATAGTTGCAGCGGATCTCGGGATACACCGAAGCAATGTTGCGGCTGTGCCCCGGGAGGTCGATCTCGGGGATGATCTCGATGTTGCGCACGGCGGCATAATCGATCAGCGCACGCATCTGCTCACGGGTATAGAACCCGCCGTAACGCTCGCCCCACTTGCCATAGACGGCCTCGACGGGCGAACCCTCGCCACGGAATCCGCCCACGGAGGTCAGCTCGGGGTGGGACTTGATCTCCAGACGCCAGCCCTCGTCGTCGGTCAGATGCAGGTGGAGCTTATTGATGTTGTGGTAGGCCAAAAGGTCGATGTAGCGTTTCATGCGCTCGAACCCGATCCACGTGCGGGCCACATCGAGCATCAGACCCCGATAGGCAAAGCGTGGCGAAGAGCTGATCAGCGTATCGCGCAGAACAACCTCACGGCCAAGCCCCCCGCCATAAACCTCGGCGGGCAGCAGGCGGAACAGCGACTGCAGGCCGTTGAACACTCCTCCGTAATTGCCGCCCGTGACTGTCACCTCGAGGGGAGTCACCTCCAGACGGAAGCCCTCCTGCGCAAGCGAAGGATCGGTCTCAAGGGCAATCGTCCCCCTCTTCGAGGCTCCGTCCGCCCCGGAGACCGTCACCCCGAGGTACCCGGCGGCATATTCGCCCAACGGACTCAGATCACGGCCACAAATCAATTCGGTGTCTTTGCCCAGCACAAACTTCGTGGGAAGCGGTTGGGAGCAGGCCTCCCCGCCCAGTGATATCAGCAGAGAGAGGCACAACGCAAAATATGGTTTCATACGGGAAATAGTTTTTCATTGTCTGAGAACAAAGATACCATTTTTCAAGATAAAATACTACCTTTGTGTGCAGATCGGCTTCAAGTTTTTCCCCAACCGCAAATCCGGAGCCGATTCCCCGCCCCGCGGTCCGAAGACCGCCCGCAAAACAACGACAACGACAAAAAACAGATAAGATTATGGAACAAGACAAGCGTTTGGAGGCTACGGCCCGCGTATTGGAAGTGATGAACACCCTGCGTAAGGAGTGCCCGTGGGACCGACAGCAGACCTTCGAGTCCCTGCGCAACAACACCATCGAGGAGGCCTTCGAGTTGGTCGATGCCATCACCGACCGCAACATGGACGGAATCAAGGAGGAGCTGGGCGACCTGCTGCTCCACGTCGTATTCTACTCCAAGATGGGCGAAGAGGAGGGTGCGTTCGACTACACCGACGTATGCAACGCTCTGTGCGACAAACTGATCTATCGTCACCCCCACATCTACGGCGACATCCACGCCGAGACCCCCGAGGAGGTGCTGGCCAACTGGGAGGCCCTCAAGCTGCGCAAGAAAAACCGCAAGAGCGGCACGCTGGGCGGTGTACCCCGCTCGCTGCCCGCCATGGTCAAGGCCTTCCGCGTGGGCGAGAAAGCCGCAGCCACGGGATTCGACTGGCAGCACAAGGAGGACGTATGGGACAAGGTCCGCGAGGAGATCGCGGAGGTGGAAGCCGAGATGAAGTCGGGATCGAAAGAGAACATGGAGGCCGAATTCGGCGATCTGTTCTTCGCGCTGATCAACGCCTGCCGTCTCTACGGCGTCGACCCCGAGTCGGCTCTGGAGCGCACCAACAAGAAGTTCATCTCGCGCTTCAACTACATGGAAAAACAGGCCGAAACTCAGGGTCATACGCTCCACGAGCTGAAATCGGATGAGATGGAAGAACTTTGGGAGCAGGCCAAAGACCAGGAGTAGGGTTTTCACATTCAAGTAAAACAAAAAGACAATGGCACTTATCAAGAAAGTCCGCGGCTATGAGCCCGTGGTCGGAGAAAATACGTTTTTGGCCGACAACGCCACGTTGATCGGCAATGTCACCGTCGGACGCGACTGTTCGATATGGTTCAATGCCGTCCTGCGCGGCGATGTCAACAAGATCGTCATCGGCGACCGCACCAACATCCAGGACGGCGTGGTCCTCCACACCATCTACGACGGGGCGAAGCACCCCTCGCAGACCATCATCGGCAACGACGTCTCTGTGGGTCACAACGCCATCATCCACGGCGCACGCATCGGCGACAACTGTCTGATCGGCATGGGTGCAACACTCCTCGACAACGCCGTCGTACCCTCGGGCTGCATCATCGCGGCCAACGCCCTGGTGCGTTCCAACGAGCAGCTCGAACCCAACTCGCTCTACGCCGGAGTCCCCGCACGCCGCATCAAGGAGGTCACCGAGGAACAACGCCAGGAGATCATCTTCCGCACGGCCCGCGACTATATGCTCTACGCCTCGTGGTTCGCGGAGGACGCCGAGGACGTAGTCCGGGAGTAATTCCGCACCCCCCAAAAAAGACGACACGACCATGAATCGCAACCACCCTCTTACGCCTCATTTGATCAACCTCATGGTGGCCCTGGCCATCAGTGCGGTGGTCAACTTCTCGTCGATGCTGCTCATCTTCAGCGATCCGACGGGCGAGACGATACACTCGTTTCGGGAGCGGGTCACGCTCACCGAGTGTCGGGGACGGGTGAGCCTGCATCCCAACGGCCACGGCTTTCTGATCTCGCGAAACGGCGACAGCGTCTACATTGCCCAAAACCGTGTCCGACGCTGCGCTCTGAAATCGGGAGACCGGGTCGTGGGTGAAGCCTACGCCTCGAAACGACAGGGAGCCTACCCCGCACTTCTGGACATCACGAAGCTCAACGGTGCGGAGTTCGACCATTCCAACCTCTTCCAGCGGCCGCCCGCAGGTCTGGAGCTGTCGATTCAGATGCTGTTCTACATGATCCTGTCGTTTGTGCTGATCACGCTCTTCACCTCCTCCAAACGTCACACCACCCTCGGGCGTTTCGCACGGAACGCCGTCCTGGGACTCGTGATCACGGCCGGATGCTACTTCCTGGCCCCCGTCTCGAACTGGCACACGGGGCGCATCCTCCCCCACATGATAAACAACCATATGCCGGACTATGTGCTGATCCTGAAATGTTCGTTTGCCGGCGTGGTGTCGATCCTCTACGGGTGGATCTACATGCTGATCTCCCAACGGCAGGACATCGTCCTGGAGAACGAGCAGCTCAAGAACGAAAACCTCACCACGCGCTACAATATGCTGGTGGGACAGATCAACCCCCACTTCTTCTTCAACTCGCTCAACTCGCTGGCCATGCTCGTGCGCGAGAAGCAGGACGACAAGGCTCTGACCTACATCGACCAGCTCTCCTACACGTTCCGCTACATCATCCAAAACGGACAGAACACCCTGCTCACCCTGGGCGAGGAGCTAAAGTTTGCCGAGGCCTACGGCTACCTGTTCAAGATACGCTATGCCGAGAAGATCTTCTTCGACATTGAGGTCGATCCCCACCTGCGCGAATGGCTGCTGCCCGCCCTGTCGCTCCAGCCGCTGATCGGCAACGCCGTGAAGCACAACGCCATCACGCGGGCCAACCCGCTCCACATCTCGATCCGCACCGAGGGCGAAATGCTCATCGTCTCCAACCGCAAGGCCCCCAAACTCACCCCCGAGCCCTCGACCGGCATCGGCCTTGAGAACCTGGGCAACCGCTGGCAGCTGATCACCGGATGCCGCATCGAGATCTGCGACACGCAGGAGGAGTTCACCGTAAAAATGCCACTGAAAAGACCCGCCAAACCATGAAAGCACTCATCATCGAGGACGAAACCGCCGCGGCCCGCAACCTCAAGGCCATACTTCGGGAGGTAGCCCCCCGGATCGAGGTCGTCGATGTGCTGGAGAGCATCACCGAAAGCATCGAATGGTTCGGCTCACACGCCGAGCCCGACCTGCTGTTTGTCGACATACACCTGGCCGACGGCGACTCGTTCCGCATCTTCCGCGAGGTGGACCTGTCCTCGCCGATCATCTTCACCACGGCCTACGACCAGTACGCTCTGGAGGCATTCAAGCTCAACAGCATAGACTATTTGCTCAAGCCCCTCAATGCCGACGATCTGAGGCGGGCCCTCGACAAGCTGGCCCGTCTCTCGGGCCGCGAACGTTCGGACTACAAAGCCCGCATCAGCCGCATGGCCGCTGCTCACGAGACCGACACGTTTCTGATCCACGTGCGCGACCGCATCATCCCCCTCTCCCGACGGGACATCGCCTTCTTCCACACGGCCAACGAGCGCGTCTCGGCCTACGACTTCAACGGTACGGCCTACCCCGTGGACAAGACCCTCGAGGTACTCCAGGCGTCACTGCCCGACGAGGAATTCTTCCGCGCCAACCGCCAATTCATCATCGCCCGCCGGGCCGTCCGGGAGATTTCCGTGTGGTTCGGCAGCCGTCTGAACCTCCACCTGGTGACGGAAACACCCGAGCGGATCATCATCTCGAAGGCCCGTGTGCCCGAATTCAAGGCCTGGCTCACATCGGTTCAACCCTCGGAATAGTCGTTTGACCTCTGTTTTCGGCCGCTTCACCCCGCTCCCGGTTTTTCCGGCGGGAAGCGGTGCTATCTTTGCACTCGGAAACAGTCGACAAGGAGTTCCACACACAAAGTAACAAACCTAAAAATTCAAACGACATGAAAAAGATGATTATCGCCGGCATTGCCGCACTCTTCATGATGGGAGGTCTCTATGCACAGACCCCGACCAAACCTGCACAAAAAAAGCACATGACCACCGAGCAGATGGCCCGGCAGCGCACCGAGCGTCTGACCAAAAATCTCGAACTGAACGAACAGCAGTCCAAGATTGTCTACGAGATCTCGCTCAACCAGGCCGAGAAAGCCAAGGAAATCAAGGAGCAGCAACGTGCCCTGCACAAGGAGGGCATCGAGAAGATGCGCCGGGTGCTGACTCCCGAACAGTTCGCCAAATGGCAGGAGATGAACAAAGCCAACCACGGCAAAAAAGGCGCAAAGTGCCAGGGCCAGCAGCGTCAGGGTCGCTAATTCACCCGACCGAAAACACATCGGAGGAGGCCGGTCCAGTCGACTGACCTCCTCTTTTTGCCGTTTCACCGTCCACAGACCTTATTTTAAGGAATAAAAGACTATCTTCGTAGCCGCAAAATTATCACCACCCCGAAATACAGACCCATTATCGAATGAAACAGTTTCTGATCAGTACTCTTTTTCTATTGTTCTCACTGACGGCCTATGCCCAGAAGGGAAGCCTCACGCTGAAGGTCGTCGATGCCGAAAATCAAGAGGGTATTGCCGGTGCGGTCATAGCCGTCACTCCGGTACGTACGCCCGACAAACCCCAATACATCACCTCGGGCTATCAGGGTAAAACCACCCTGTCCTCCCTCCCCTACGGAGAATACACGTTGAAGGTCTCCTTCCTGGGTTACAATGACCACAATACCACGTTCCGGATCAAGGGCGCCCGCCTGGATCTGGGCTCGATTAACTTGAAGCAGGGTGTCAATATTGAGACGGTGGTCAAGGAGGTCAAGGCACTGCGCACCTCGCAGAAGGGCGACACGGTGAGCTACAACGCCGGAGCGTTCAAGGTGGCATCGGATGCCGATGTGGAGGGCCTGCTGAAGAAGATGCCCGGTATCACCGTCACCAACGGTGCGGTCGAGGCCCAGGGCGAGCAGGTGCAGCGCATCCTGGTCGACGGCAAGGAGTTCTTCGGCGATGATGTCACCACGGCCATCAAGACCCTGCCGGCCGAGGCGGTCGACCGTATCGAGGTCTACAACAAGCTCAGCGATGCCGCCGAGTTCTCGGGCATGGACGACGGAGAGGGTGTCAAGGCCATCAACATCGTCACTCACAAGAGTATGCGCAAGGGTCAATTCGGAAAGGTCTATGCCGGATTCGGCTACGATGCCGACACCAGGACCGAGGATCGTTTCAAATACATAGCCGGAGGTAATGTCAACATATTCAATGACGAGAGCCGTCTGTCGGTCATCGCGCTGTTCAACAACGTCAACCGTCAGAACTTCTCGTTCGAAGATATTCTGGGCGTCTCGGGTTCGTCCCAGAATGGTCCCCACCGCGGCATGGGCGCATATCAATACATGGTACGTCCGCAGAGCGGCGTGGCCTCGGTCAACGCCATCGGCGTGAACTACTCCGACACATGGGGCAAGAAGAAGAAATGGGCGGTCGAGGGCAGCTACTTCTTCAACAACACAGACACCAGAAACCACGCCCGGATCGAGAAGTGGTATGAAGCCCCGATGTACCATACCGACACCCTCCAGACCGTGGAGAACTCCGACACTGAGGGATTCAACCACCGTCTGAACGCCCGCCTGAAATGGAACATCTCCGAGAATCAGAATCTGATGATCCGCCCCATGTTCAGCTACCAGTCGAACGACCCGCTGAGCCGCACGCTCGGATGGCAGTTCGGAGCCCCCGAGGAGGGCGGCAGCGGTTACAGCCGCACGGATCAATACAAGGATCGCGACATGCACGGTTACACGGCGGGCATGAACCTCGTCTACCGCCTCAAACTCGGCAAAACAGGTCGCACGCTCACCCTGGACGGCTACGGACGCTACACCGACAACACCGATCAAACCAACTCCTGGTCCAACAGTCTGGGCCGCCAGCCCGTGCGTCCGTCGATCGCCCCCGAGACCGGAGCATGGGATCCCGACCAGGGATACATCCATCCCGGGACGGGCGAGGTGCGTCCCTACGTCAAACTGCGCTACCTGCACAACGACTCGCCCCAGACGAAGTACAACCTCCGCAGCCAGGTCACCTACACCGAGCCTTTGGGCAAGCATCTCCAGATGAGTGTGCAGTACCGTCTGTCGCACGACAACGAGGAGCGCAACAAGACCTCCTTCATCACCCCCGAGGATTTCTCGATCCAGAGTCTGAGCCCCGACCCCAACCTCTCGAACTCCTACCGCAGCAACTACACCCGCCACAGCGTGGGTCCGGGTCTGAGGTACACGCGAGAGCGCAACACTCTGATCGCCACGGTGTACTATCAGAACTCCACGCTCAAGGGAGAATCGGTCAATGCCCGATATGCCGGAGATCCGACCATACGGAAGAGTTTCAGCAACGTGACCTACTTCCTGATGGGCCGCATGAACATCAACCAGGCCAACTCGCTGCGTCTGTTCATCTCGTCCTACACGTCGAAACCCTCGGTGGCCAACCTCCAGGATATCTACGATGTCTCCAACGCCCAGCACATCAAGCACGGAAACCCCGATCTGAATCCGCAGTACACCCATTCGATCCGGTTCCACTACACGAACTCCAATTCGGAGAAGGGCCGTACGTTCATGTGGTCGCTCTACTTCCAGACAACCCAGGACTACAACACCACCCACATGATCCAGACGCCCGGCAAGATTACGATCGACGGCAAGACCTACACCCCGAACTTCTATTCGCGGCAGATCAACCTGGACGGTTACCGCCGTCTGCGCACCCAGCTCAGCTACGGTTTCCCGATCGGATTCCTCAAGTCGAACTTCAACATCATGGCCGGCGTCAACTACACGAGTACACCCAACCTTATGGGCGGCGAGCTCCAGGCTGACGGCACGATCACGGGCGGTGAGCGCAACGATACCCACAACATGGGCTACGACACGCGGGCGGTCCTGGGTAGCAACATCTCCGAGAAGGTCGACTTCACGCTCTCGTGGGACGGTACCTACAACGAGGCCACCAACAACTACAACGGCGAAAGCATCAAGAACCGATACTTTAACCACACGGCCCAGGCCAATATGAAATTCGTCTTCCCGCTGAACTTCACCTTCACGGGCAGCCTGGCCTACACGCAGTATCTGGGATTCACCAACAACTACGACGACTCCTACCTGCTGTGCAATCTGTGGATCGGCAAGAAGATCTTCCGCAACCAGCGGGGCGAGATCCTGATCGGTATCAACGATGTCTTCAACCAAAACAAGTCCTTCGCCCGCACAACGGGTCCGGGATGGACGCAAAACACGCTCAACAGCGTTGTCGGACGTTACTACATGATCCAGTTCAACTACAACCTCCGCCGATTCGGCAAGAACGGCTCGCGCGACATGAAGGACTACGGCATGGGCGGCGGTTCGCGTCCCCATCCCCACGGACAGCCGAAGCATCCCCACGCCTACGGAATGTTCTGATCCGCAGAATGCCAACATACAAAAAAACCGATGCTCACAGATTGGTTGTGAGCATCGTTTTTTTTGTATGGATAGACCCCTTTTTTACAGAAATCAGCCCCTACCAGAACAGGTGGGCGTTGACATCGAGTACGCGATCGCCCAACTCGGGATAGACCCTCACATCCACCCCCGCTTCCCGCAGCATGGACGCCCCGTGGCAGCAGGCAAAACGACTCGGCTCGTAAAGCGCAAAGGCCACATGGGAAAAGCCGTAATGGAGGATCAGCTCGCTGCAACTCTTCGGCTCGCTGGCCCGCTTCGAGCAGGGCTCCATCGAAGAGTAGATCGACCCGCCCCGCAGATCCGCCCCCGCGGCCAGAGCCTTGAGAATGGCCTCCTGCTCGGCATGATGCGTCGACGAAGTCTCGTGGGTATAACCGCGGAACACCTCGTCCCGGACAGTCACGATGACCGCACCCACACAGTAGGACGTCCGGCTCGGGATGCAGTGGCGGCTTTCGGCAATGGCTTCCTCCAGGCGGCGGAGATCCTCCTCCGTAGAGTCGGGACAGAGGGTGTAGGTCGCGACCTCCATGCCGCCCAGGCACTCCGTAAGGCGGGGCGCATCCTTCGGGACAATGTATCCGAAAGGAGCATAGCCCCCGTTCCCCACCACGATCTGCGGATTGCGGGCCAGGCGCAGCGTATCGGCCAGTCCCTCGCGGAGGAACATCTCCAGGATATGACTTCCGCCCTCGACCAGAAGGTGTTTGACACCCCTCTTCTCAAGGGCGGAGACTATATCGCGGGCCGTAAGCGGAGCGTCCTGCACAATGACCTCGGACAGGCCCTCCAGCTCGGGCAGAGGCTTCACCGAAAAGACATAGCGGTCGGCATCGCCCCGGGTGAAGAAGTTCAGATCGGGGCTCAGATTGCCCGAAGCCGTGAGGGTGACCTTCGCGATGTCGGGCTTCAGACCCGCATCGCGGCGGCGGAGACGCGTCTTCTCGTCGCGCAGGAGCAATGAGGGATTATCGCGGCGGAGGGTTTCGGCCCCCACCAGGATCGCATCGCACGTGGTGCGCAGGCGGCACACCGCGGCCCAGTCCTCCTCGGTGGAGATGCAAAGACGCTGCGAGGTGGTATCGTCAAGGAATCCGTCGGCCGTAACGGCCACAGAGAGTGTTATTCGCATGATTTAAGTGTGATTAAAGTGATTTCGGGCCAGGCTCCCAAACGCATGGGATAAACCACGCAACCCGTGCCGTCGTTGATATAGAGCATCTTGCCCTGCTCCTCGTAGCGGCCGCTCCAACGTTTGTAGAGCAGACGGGCGGGCGAGAAGCTCCGGCCCAGAATATTGATTTTTATCTGCATGGCGTGAACATGACCCGAGAGGGTCAGATCACCGTAGGAAGTCCGTCGGATGTCGTCCCAGTATTGGGGCAGGTGGACGGCCGTGATGTTGAACAGCGTATCGGACACTCCCCGATAGATCCGTCCGAAATCGGGGGCGGGGAGGTGGCTGTCGTGGCGTTTCTCGCGAAGATCCGTATCGAAGGCAATGCCCGAAAGCGAGATATATTCCCCGCCGCGGCCGATAACGACCGAGCTGTCCCGCAGGACGTGCCACCCCATAGCCTCCTGTTTGTCCACGAGGCGGGACTCGTTGTCGGCCAAAGGTAGCGCAAGCGTATCGCGGACGTAGACCCCCACATCGTGGTTACCCGTGACGGAGAAGACTCCGCAGGATGCCTTCAGCCCCGAGAGGATGCGTTGCTCGCGCGGGGTGAGTTCCGTATGGCGGATGTGGATAAGATCGCCCGTGAAAATCACCAAATCGGGGTTCAGAGCGTTGACACAATCCACAATCCGCTGCAACTCCTCCCCGACATGGACCATCGTGCCCAAGTGTATATCCGAGATCTGCACGATGCGGAAGGAGTCGAACGCAGCGGGAAGACGTTCGCTGAGGAAGGTCTCCTGCGTGATCTGCAAACGATCGCGTCCCACAAAAAGCCCCCACACGAAGAGTCCGATCACGCCCAGAGCCGCCACGGCACCCGCCACGCGGTGGTTGAAGTGGTTGAAGACGTAAAACACGGCGCGCGGGATGACCGTCACCATCCACGCCCAGCACAGCCACATGATCACCTTGGTGAGCAGGATCGTATTGTCGGGCATAAGACCTCCGAGTACGACGATCAGCGGCAACAGCGAGTCGGTCATCACGGCCCACCCTCCGAAGAGCCATTTCCCGAGCGAGGAACCACTCAGACACAGACGACGCCAATGACGCCAGTCGAAATATACGGACAGGAATCCGAGCAGAGCAAAAACCGCAATCAGCATATTTTACAAGTATTATTTGATTCAGACAACACCCCGTCAGCCCGATGACGGCCGAGAGGGGCACGGGCAAAGTTACAAAAAAAACGCAAAACGTCAGCGCAACCGCAAAGGTTCTTGCCCCCTATGGCACACCTCTTGCTGGACAAGACCTCGCGGGTGTGGATTCCCGCCCAAAGATCCGACAAGGATCCCGGCATAGAAGCAACATGCAATGGATAAGAGCAACAACACATCTCCTCTTAGCGGATAGGGCTTCTCCCCCAAGCGGCCGCAGCCCGGGTACTTATTATATATAAAGGGACAACCGAATCGGAATAACAAAAGCAGAGCGGCTTCACAGACGGGAGGATGATGCAAGCCACAAGGCGGAGCGCAGTGGACAGTCGGGATGACAAGGCATCCCCCCCGGGGCAAGCCGCCCCGGGCTCCGTACCCACGAAGACAGGCCAAGCCTCCGCTCAAATGACAACCCGGGCGGCAAAACCCCTTCCCCTGGCTGCAAGACCCGAAACGGTTCTCCAACCCCGGACGACAACTTGCACGACAAGGCCCGGAACGGGTGGCAAAACCCGGCCCGGATATCGGGCCGAGCAGCAAAACGCCCTTCGGGAAACCGATTTTCGGAGAAATACAATAGACGAAGATTGCTTTTTCGCGTGATTTTCTTATCTTTACAACTTAAAACTTATTTAAATATATGGATTTTCTTACGGAATACAACCTCACGGGGCTGGCCATCGGCATAGCTACCTTCCTGATCATCGGACTGTTTCACCCCTTGGTCATCAAGGGCGAATACTACTTCGGCACCAAGTGCTGGTGGGTATTTCTGCTCTCAGGCATCGTCTCCATCGCCGCCTCGGTGGTGATTGCCGATCTGTTCTGGTCGACTCTCACGGGCGTATGGGGCGCATCGTCGCTGTGGTCGATCGGCGAACTCTTCGAGCAGCGCAAGCGCGTGGAGAAGGGATGGTTTCCCCGAAATCCCAAGCGGGAAACACAGGCATAAGCAATGCCTATAAGGCCATAAAAACAACTGATCGGATTTTCTTTTTTATCTCTGGGAAATGCCTTACATTTGCATCAGAAATAAAAAACAAACAAAACATAAAACACACACAACTATGGAAAAGAGCATCAAAGGAACCAAGACCGAGCGCAACCTTTTAACGTCATTCGCAGGCGAGAGCCAGGCACGTATGCGCTACACCTATTTCGCAAGCAAGGCCAAGAAAGAGGGCTATGAGCAGATCGCAGCCATCTTCCTGGAGACCGCCGAGCAGGAGAAGGAGCACGCAAAGCGTATGTTCAAATTCCTCGAAGGCGGTGAGGTTTCCATCACGGCCACCTTCCCCGCCGGAGTGATCGGAACCACTCAGGAGAACCTCCTAGCTGCCGCCCAGGGCGAGAACGAGGAGTACACCGATCTCTATCCCCAGTTCGCCAAAGAGGCCGAGGAGGAGGGATTCCCCGAGATCGCAGCCGCCTACCGCATGATCGCCGTGGCCGAGAAGGAGCACGAGACCCGCTATCTGAAGTTGCTGAGCCGTCTGACCGACGGAAACTTCTTCAAACGCGAAGGCAAGATCTGGTGGCAGTGCCGCAACTGTGGTTATGTATGCGAGGCGTCGCAGGCTCCCCTCATGTGCCCCGCCTGCAAGCACCCCCAGGCTTACTTCGAGCCTAAGCGCGAGAACTATTAATCGGCCCCGGTCTGTAAAAGACCGCTCCGAAACACAAGACAGACACCTCCGATTCCGATCGGGGGTGTTTGTTTTTTTGAGGGGAGCTTGCCATTCCTCGGAAAATAATTAACTTTGTCTCAAAGAATCATTTCCAAGTCATGCTAAGAATCGCTTTTGTACACAATATCTACCCCATGGGCGGCGGCGAGGACGTGACGGCAATCCTGGCCTCGTACCTCCACGACACGGGACGCTACGAGTGCTATCTGCTGGCCCGCGTGATCGACGGACAAAAACTCCGCGAAAGCGACCGACGTTCGCTGCATCTGATCGAACACGGAACGTTCTTCACCTCCCGCAAGGCCATCCGCGAGCTGGCCGCAAAGCTCGACGAACTGAAAATCGACCTTCTGGTAATCCCCTTCCGGGCCATATCCGACTGGGAGTACCTCCGAAAGATCACCCCCTGCAAGATCATCTACCACCACCACGGCCTGCCGCGCTGGGAGGTGATCGACAAGTTGTCGCGCCTGGAAAAGCGCAATTCGTGGTCGGCCCGTCTGAAAATCGGCCTGGAGCAGAGGTTCCACTACTACTCCCGACGATTCTACCAAAGGATCTATCCCTCGATCTACCGCTCGGTGGACCGGTTTGTGGTGCTGTGTGATCTCTACCGCCGCGAATTCGAGCAGGAGATCTTCCACATCAGCCCTTCGGAGTCGAAGATCCGTGCGCAGATCAACCCCCTGAAGCCCTTCCCCGAGGTCAAACTCCAAAAGAACAAGGAGGTGCTTTACCTGGGCCGCATGACCTATGCCGACAAGCGTGTGGACCGTCTACTGCGCATCTGGGCGCAGGTCGAACCCCTATTCCCGGATTGGGAGCTGAAACTGGTGGGCGACGGCGACCAACGCCCGGCCCTGGAAGAACAAGCCCGGGTCCTGGGACTGAAACGGGCTCGGTTCTGCGGCTACTCGACCCAGGTGGCCGAGCATTACTCCACGGCCGCCATTCTCTGCATGACCTCCACGTTTGAGGGCTGGCCCCTGGTTCTGGTCGAGGCGCAGGCCAACGGTGTGGTGCCGATCGCCTTCGACAGTGTCGGCGGAATCACCGAAATCATCGGCCGGGAACAACCGCTGGGCGTTCTGGTCGAGCCGTTCGACGAGGAGGCCTACACCCGCGAGTTGATCAACATGATGCGCGACGGGGAACGCCGCAAAGCCCTCCAGCCCCTGATGCTGGAGAAGACCCGCGAGTATTCCGCCGAGCAGATCGGACGCCGCTGGGAGGAGATGATCCAAGAAATCATGAAGGAATAGCAGGCTGTAAATCAGCATGGATATGCCCGCAGGGGCAAACAAAAAAGGTGGAATCGGTTGGGATTCCACCTTTTTTTATTACCTTTGCCGCTGAAATTCCAAGGGGTGCCTTACTATCAGGCTGAGATTATACCCATTGTACCGGATACGGGTAATGCCGAGACCGGGATGTTGCATAATCAATACCATTCAAGCCCCCTTTTCAGATTATTAACTTTAAAGTTTAAAGGATGAAAAGGTTTTTACTTTCCCTGGCGGCTGTTGCCTCGGCAATGTCCGCAAATGCTCAGAAAGACATCCAGAAGGACGATTCCGTGAAGATGTATCGTCTCCAGGAGGTCGAAGTGACGGCCACACGTGCCGCAAAATCAATGCCCGTGGTCTATTCGGATCTCTCGAAAGAGAAGATCGCCGAGAACAGCTACGGCTATGACATTCCTTCGGTGCTGGCCCTCACCCCCTCGATGATCGCCACCAACGAGACCGGTATCGGTATCGGCGGCACGTCGATGCGACTCAGAGGTACGTCGGCCGAGCGTCTGAATGTGACGATCAACGGCGTGTCGATGAACAACCCCGACTCCCACGCCATGTACTGGTATGACACGCCCGACCTGTTGTCGGCCGTGGGTACGATCCAGGTACAGCGCGGCGCCGGCATCTCGACCAACGGTACGGGTGCCTTCGGCGGTGCCATCAACATGACGACCGACGCCCTGCATACCGACTTCGGCGGTGACGCGTCGCTCTCCTACGGTTCGTACAACACCCAGAAACAGTCGGTACACATCGCCTCGGGCCTGCTGGGCGGTCACTGGACCCTCGACGCCCGTCTGTCGCACATTGCCTCGGACGGATATGTCGACCGCGGTAACACCGACCTCAAATCGTACATGTTCCAGGCCGGATACTACAAGGGCAACACCATGCTCAAACTCGTGTCGTTCGGCGGTAAGGCCAAGACCTATCTGACCTACGGCGGTGTCACGAAAGCCGACATGGAGATGTTCGGCCGCCGCTACCACAACGGCGGTATGTACGAGTCGGAGACGGGTCCCTACTGGGGCGGCGACGATTACGGAGGCAAGATGCGTGTGAACTACTACGACGATCACACCGACAACTACCTCCAGATCAACAACCAGCTGCTTTTCAGCCAGCGTCTCAACGACAAGTGGACGCTCAACGCCACGGCTTTCTACACCTACGGCTACGGATTCTACAAGCAGTACAAGGACAGCAAGAAGATCAGCGAATACCTCAATCTCCCGGCCGATGTGGTCTACACCCCCGAGGGCGACAAGGTCAAGGCCGACCTGATCCGCGAGAAGATCATGCGCAACCACATGGGCGGAATCAACGCCGCGGCACACTACACCTCCGAGAAGCTGGCCCTGTCGTTCGGCGGATCGTACAGCTACTACACCAGCCCCCACTGGGGTGTTCTGGACTGGGTCGACGGTGTGGACCCGAAATACTACGAAGACAGCCGCTGGTATGACAACGATGTGGAGAAGCACGACGCCAACCTCTTCGCACGTGCCAACTGGAATGTCGCCAAGGGTCTCCGCCTGTTCGCCGACCTGCAATACCGCCACGTGGGCTACAAGGCCTGGGGTACGAACGACAACAACATCGAGAAAACCCCGAAACCCGGTAAGGAGGGTGTGGGCAAGATGCAGCCGATCGACGTGGATGTCACCTACGACTTCTTCAACCCCCACATTGGTCTGAACTACGAGCTGAACAAGCACCACAACTTCTACTTCTCGTTCTCGATCGCCCAAAAGGAGCCTACGCGCGGCGACTTCACCGACCGCTATATGTTCGAGATGTTCACCGACAAGACGACCTATCCCGAATCGGAGAAGATGTTCGACTATGAGTTGGGCTACACCTACACCTCGAAGCGTTTCATGGCCGGCATCAACCTCTACTACATGAAGTACGACAACCAGTTGGTTCCCACGGGCCGCATCAACGACGGATACGACTCGCTGAACGACAACGTCAAGGACAGCTACCGTCGCGGTATCGAGCTTTCGCTGGCCTGGAAGGCCGCCAACTGGCTGACCGCTTCGGCCAACGCCACCTTCAGCCAGAACTGCATCGAGAACTACGAGAACCGCATCCTGAACCAGGATGCCGACTGGAACCCCTCGGGCTACATCATCGAGCAGATGGGTACGACGCGTCTGGCCTTCTCGCCGAAGACGATCGCCAACCTCAATCTCGACTTCCACTACCGCGGCTGGGGTGCCATCTTCAACATGAAGTATGTCTCGAAGCAGTACTTCACCAACTACGTGAATTCCAACATGCAGCTCGATGCCTACTACGTCTCCAACCTCAATCTCTCCTACACGCTCCGCACGAAGTCGGCCCGATCGGTACGTTTCGGTATCCTGATCGACAACCTCTTCAATACGGTCTACGAGAGCAACGGTTACGGATGGACCGACGCCGTGGAGGGCAAGGTGACCTACCACGCACTCTACTTCCCCCAGGCCCCGACCAACGTGTTGGCCAATGTCACGGTAAAATTCTAACCCTCGGTAAAACACTCGAATCGTGGATTTAAAACTCATATTGCAAATCGTGGGCATCGTCCTGGGACTGCTCTACCTGTGGCTGGAATACAGGGCCGACATCCGTCTGTGGATCGTGGGTCTGATCATGCCGATGGTTCACGGCACGCTCTATTACAACCAGGGGCTCTATGCCGATGCCTCGATGCAGATCTACTATGTGCTGGCCGGTCTCTACGGATGGATCGTGTGGGCCATGGCCCGCCGTCGCAACCGCAACTCGGAGGACAAAAAAGAAGGGGTCATCTGCCATACCCCCCTATGTCATGTCCTTCCCCTGGCGGGAGTCTATGCGGCGGTTCATGTCGGCATCTACTTCCTGCTCACTCGATTCACCGACAGCACCGTACCCTTCTGGGACAGTCTCACCACGGCCCTCTCGATCGTGGCGATGTGGATGCTCTCGAAAAAATATGTCGAGCAGTGGCTGGTATGGCTCGTGGTCGATCTGATCACCGTGGGGCTCTACTTCTACAAGGGAATCCCCCTCACGGCCGGGCTTTATCTGTTATACTCCACACTGGCATTTGTCGGTTACCTGCGCTGGCGCAAGCTCGCAGCAGCCCGATAGCCGGATTCGGACTCCATAAAAAAAAGGAGAAACTCTTCGGAAGAGTTTCTCCTTTTTCGTTTGGTGGCAATGAAGCCGGGGCAAAGTCATCGGTTGGAATATACCGACGCTCCCCGGCCGTACATCTTCAGGATTTCGGAGTTTCCACGTCGTCAGACCCTTACTCCTCATCCAAGCCGCAACGGCCGATCTCGGCGAGGATCTCCTTCCTAAGGGCTTTAGGCGTGATGCTATGGCGAGCGACCAGCAGGTAGGAGCGCAGAATCTGACGGCGCAGGAAATCATCGGGCAGATCCCCGGCCGTGGGGATGCTGTTCCAGTGTCGCTTGTTGAAATAGCGGGCGGGGATGATCTCCGCATACTCCTCGCGCAGGCGTTCGGCCTCCTCGGGCGGACATTTCACGGCCACACGATCGAAGGAATCCATCGAAGCACAGGCGAACATCTTGCCGCCGACCTTATAGACCAGGGTCTCCTCGTCGAAGGGCGTGGACTCCTCGACCCGGGGCAACGAAAGGCAATACTCTCGGAATTGAATCAGATCCATCTTTAGAAATTTTTGGGTTCAAACCTCCGAATACAGAGCATCGGAGGGTATTTTCACAAATTTAGAAATTTTTGGCATACGGATTGCTCCAGAAAACGGTGTCACAACAAAAAATCTTATCGTCATGAAAAAATTATTCCTCAGTGCGATGATCATCGCTTTCTTTGCCAGTGGATTCTGGGCCTGCAACACCGTCCGCGAATGGACCCAGGAGCAACGCCAGTCCCTGCGTCAATCGCTCAAGGCCTACCGCGAGATGATGTATCTGAACGATCTGAACGACACCGAATTCACCATCTTCACCGACCAAGTGGTCTCGGCCCTGGAGGCGGGCTATCCGGTCTACACCGAATTCGTCTCGATGCCGGCCGTGGGCGACACCGTCGACATGGTGGTCGTGGAGACCATCGTCGAGGCCCTGGATACCGACGCCCGCAATATGCGCCACCTCTATCCCTACCGTCAGCTCACCCGTGAGGGCATCCTCCCCGAGGGTCTGACCCACGAGCAGCGGCAGTCCTTCTACAAATGCCTGGCCGGAAAGGTCAATGCAACCTACCCCACCATGACCAGCTTCGTACAGGCGCTCATCTCCGACACGACGTCCCATTCGTCGATCCGCAAAATGCAGAACCAATGTGCCAACGACCTCTTCAACTGGACATTCACCGAGGTTGAGGTCATTTCGGCCGAATAGGTCACCTCGCCCCTTGGACGAACAAAGGCGTATGGGTCGCTCCTCTGTCGGAGGAGGCCCATAGGCCTTTTATGTTTGACGGGCAGGCGTCCTTATCCAAGAACGCCCGCCGTGATTCCATCAGACAGCCGATGCCCCTAAAACTTGAAGAAATTCCTGGCGTTGTAGTAGCAGACCGCCTCAACGATCTCGCGACCGATGAAGTCGATCTCCGATGCCGGCAGCAGCCCCTGCTCGATATCCGTACCGATCAGGTTACAGAGCGTGCGGCGGAAGTACTCGTGGCGCGGGTAGGAGACAAACGAACGCGAGTCGGTGAGCATACCCACAAAGCGGCTCAGCAGGCCAAGCGTCGAAAGGGAATTCATCTGCTGCTCCATGCCGTCCTTCTGATCCAGGAACCACCATCCCGATCCGAACTGGATCTTGCCCGGGCCGTAGCGTCCGTCCTGGAAGTTGCCGATCATGGTACCCACCAGGTAATTGTCGCGCGGATTGAGGTTGTAGATGATCGTCCTGGTCAGGTGGTCCGAAGCATCCAGGCGGTCGAAGAACTTGGACATCTGCTCGCCCACCGTGAAGTCACCGATCGAGTCGAAGCCCGTGTCGGGACCGATCGCGCGGAACATCCGCGTGTTGTTGTTGCGCAGGGTGCCGTAGTGGAACTGCTGAGTCCAACCCGTCTCCCAGTCCATGATGGCAAATTCGTACATCATGGCGCTCTTGAACTTCGAGATCTCCTCCGGGGTGAGCTGCCGACCACCATACACGCGGGCGAAGATCCGCTCGATCTCCGCAGAGGTATAGTCCTCGGCATAGAATCCTCCGATGCCGTGGTCCGAGAGGCGGCATCCGGCCTTCTCAAAGAACTTATGACGGATTCTGAGGGCTTCGATCACATCCTCAAAACGGCTGATCTCCACACCGGCCACCTCGCCGAGGCGATCCACATAGGTGCGGAAAGCCGCGGGATCCTCAACGGCCATTGCCTTGTCGGGACGCCATGTGGGGAGCATCCGCGTGCCGAAATCCTCTTGGGCCACCTTGAGGTGATGCTCCAGGGAGTCGATCGGGTCGTCGGTCGTGCAGACTACCTCGACATCGTAGTGGCGCATCAATCCGCGGGCGTGGAACTCGGGCGTCTGCAACAGGGCCGAGCAATGGTCGTAGATCTCGCGGGCCGTGGAGGGCGAGAGGAGCGTATCGACACCGAAGGCCGTCTTCAATTCGAGGTGCGTCCAGTGGTACAGCGGGTTACGCATCGTATAGGGAACCGTCTCGGCCCACTTCTCGAACTTCTCCCAATCGGAGGCATCGCCCGTGATGTAGCGTTCCTCGACTCCGTTGGTACGCATCGCACGCCACTTGTAGTGATCGCCCTCGAGCCAGAGTTTCGAGAGGTTCTCGAAACGGTGATCCGAGGCCACATACTCGGGGCTGAGGTGGCAGTGGTAGTCGATGATGGGCAATTTGGCGGCGTGTTCATGGTAGAGACGTTCGGCGGCAGGGGTCTGCAACAGAAAATTCTCGTCGTTGAAGTTTTTCATATCATTCTATGTTTTAATCGTTTTTGTACTACATTCAAAAAGCCCGCCACCGCAGCGGGGATTGCGGAGGAAAATATTGCTGGATTTTTCTTGTGCAATATACGAATTTTTTGCTATATTTGTTTGGGTTTCTTTGATGAAAAGCGCCCTTTTTTTCAATTCGGAAGCGACTCCCCGCAGCTATTTTCCCAGCAGGGGGCCTCCCGAAGGATTCCGTCCAAGGATATAACCAAAAGCACAACAGATATGGATCGCAACAAGAAAATCGTCACTTTCGGCGAGGTCATGATGAGGCTCACCCCGCCCAATCACCTGAGATTCAACCAAACGGACAACTACTCGGTGAATTTCGGAGGCAGTGAGGCCAATGTGGCCGTGGCTCTGGCCCAGTTCGGGCTGAAGAGCGAATTCGTCACCTGTCTGCCGCAGAACCGGGTAGCCGATGCCTGCATCGACGATCTGAGGCACTACGGCGTGATCACCGACAACATCCTCCGCGGAGGTCGCCGTTTGGGGCTCTACTTTATGGAGGAGGCCGCCTCACTCCGGTCGACCCACGTGGTCTACGACCGCGCCGACTCGGCATTCGACGACCTGCGCCCCGGAATGATCGACTGGGAACGGATCTTCCGCGACGCCACCTGGTTCCACTGGTCGGGCATCTCGGCAGCCATCACCGCTGACACCGCCGCCATGTGTCGCGAGGCCATCACCGCAGCCCGCAAGGCGGGGCTGACCATCTCCTGTGACCTGAACTACCGCAAGAACCTGTGGAAATACGGCAAAGAACCGCAGGAGGTACTCCCCGAGCTGATCGAGGAATGCGACGCCATGTTCGGTACGGACGAGGAGTTCAACAAGATATTCGGATCGGGACTGGAGCCTTTCCAGGCCCGCGACGCCCACTACCGGGTCAACACGGCCGACTACGAACGCGCCTCACGCGAGGTGGCGGAGCGTTTCCCGCGTTGCCGCCAGATTGTGATCGGGCTTCGCAATGTACTGAGCGCCAACCACCACACCATCTCGGGTACGCTCTATTCCGACGGGCGTCTATTCTCCACGAGGGTCTACGACGTTGACCATGTGGTCGATTGTGTGGGTGTGGGCGATGCCTTCGTGGGCGGCATGATCTACGGCCTGGCCCAGGAGGACGACCTGCAATACGCCCTGGATTTCGGTGCGGCGACCTGCGCCATGAAGAACACCATCAAGGGCGACTACCTCCAGTTCACGGCCGAGGAAGTCAAGCAGCTGCTCTCCGGTCCGCTCAACGGACGCATTGCCCGATAGGCGCACCCTCCGCCCCGGAAAACGGGACGAAAAAGGGGAGTCACCAATAAAACCACCCCTGTCGCAGACATCTGCGGCAGGGGTGGTTTTATTGAGAAAATTTTAACATCCCCTCGTTTTTCGTTTCAAGACCTGCCATTCGAGGCTCTGCGCCCCAGGCGGAGGAAATTATTCGGTCAGTTTCACCCGCTTGAGGCGCAGGCTGTTGCTCACCACGCTCACACTGCTGAAGGCCATAGCCGCACCACCGATCAGGGGGTGGAGCAGGAATCCGAAGGCCGGATAGAGCACTCCGGCGGCAATCGGCACGCTGATCGTGTTATAGATGAATGCCCAGAAGAGGTTCTGATGGAGGATCCGCATCGTGTGGTGCGAGAGGCGGATGGTCTCGGGGATCTTCTTCAGATCCGATGCCAGGAGCGTAACCATGGCGGTATCCATCGCGATGTCGCTACCCTGCCCCATGGCAATGCTCAGATCGGCACGGGCCAGGGCGGCACTGTCGTTGATGCCGTCGCCAACCATCGCCACACAACGGCCCTCACGGCGGAACGAGTCTATATATTCGGCCTTCTCGCATGGAAAGACTCCCGCCACCACACGGTCGATACCCGCCTTGCGGGCCGCCTCGCGGGCCGAGGCCTCGTTATCGCCCGTCAGCAGGCATACCTCGATGCCCATACGGCGCAATTCGTCGACCGCCTCACGCGACGAGGCCTTCAGTTCGTCGGACAAAGCCACCAGGGCCAGCACCTGCTCCTCGTCGAAGAACCACACCAGCGTACGGCCCGCAGCCATCCACTCCCGGGCGAGGGTTTCCTGCTCCGCTGTGGGTTTCAAACCCCGCTCCGCAAGCAGTTTTGCGCTGCCCGCATAATAATCCCGTCCGGAGGACACACCGTGCACACCCTCTCCGGGGATATTCCCGAAGTCCGTGACGGGGCTCTCCTCCACGCCCGACAGATACTCCGTAATGGCACGCGACAAGGGATGTTCCGAGCGGCTCTCCAGTCCGAGCAGCACACCCGCACTCCGAGGGCCGAACCACTTCATGTCACAGACCACAGGACGGCCTTCGGTCAGCGTACCCGTCTTGTCGAGGACGACCATATCTACCCGCCGCGCCATCTGAAGGCTCTCGGCGTCCTTGATGAGGATTCCGCGCTCGGCACCCTTGCCGATGCCGACCATGATGGCCGTCGGGGTAGCCAGACCCAGAGCACACGGGCAGGCGATGACCAGGACGGTCATCATCGTGAGCAGTCCATGCGAGAAGCCGTCGACGGGAGCGAAGAAATACCATCCCAGGAAGCTCAGCACGGCGATCGAGATGATCATCGGCACGAAGACGGCCGCCACCTTGTCGACCAGATTCTGGATCGGGGCGCGGCTGCCCTGCGCCTCCTGCACCATGCGGATGATCTGCGCCAGGACGGTATCCTCGCTCACCTTGTCGGCACGGAAGCGGAACGAACCCTCGCGGTTCATCGTTCCGGCATAGACCTTGCCGCCCTCCTGCTTGTAGACGGGCAGCGGTTCGCCGCTCAGCATACTCTCGTCGACATAGGATCCTCCGTCGACCACCACTCCGTCGACCGCAATGCGCTCGCCGGGATGGGCCACCAGCAGATCTCCCGCCTTGATGCGCGAGACGGGCATCTGCAACTCCTTGCCGTCGCGCCACAGCGTCACCCGCTTGGGACGCAGCCCCATCAGGTGGCTGATGGCGGTCGAGGTATTGTGCTTGGCGCGCTCCTCAAGGGTGCGGCCCAGCAGGATAAACGACACGAGCATCGCGGCCGTCTCGAAATAGAGATGAGGCTCGATGCCGCGCGAAAGCCAGAATTCGGGGAACAGAAGGTTGAAGACACTGAACAGGTAGGCGATACCCGTACTGTTGGCCACCAGCGTATCCATATTAAAGCTCAGGTGGCGCAGCTGGGTCCACGCCCCCACGAAGAAGCTGCGGCCGAAGCCGAAGACCACGACCGTCGAGAGGATCCACTCCGCGTACCTCACCGCCACGACATCACCCCACCCCATGCAGAGGATCATGATCGGCAGGGAAAGCCCCACGGCCCACATCGTGCGGCGGCGCATGTCGAGGTAATGCTCCGAGCGCAGTTGCTCGGCATGACGGGCGGCCTCCTCTTCATCCTCGATGAGCAGGTCATAGCCGACGCCCTGCACGGCCTGTTGCAGGATCTCGGGCGAGCATTCGTCCAGGCGGAACTCCACCCGGGCCGTAGCCGATGCGAAATTCACTCCGGAGCAGACCACACCCGGCACCTCTTTCAAAGTCTTGTCCACACGGGCGGCACATCCGGCACACCCCATTCCCAGGATCGGAAAGGTGGACTTCACGGTTTTTTCCTGATTCTTTTTCATAGTACGGCAAAGATAGCCCCTCACAAGGCCGTAGCCGTTACAAAATTATGGATATGATTTATACCGCGACGAAAAAAGGGATTGTCTGACCCGGGAAGCGACGGAAGAAGCCGTTCGGGAGGTCGTGACGCAGGAGGAGGGGTTCCCGAAGAAGGGAACAATCGATACTCTCGCTCCCGACTTTCTCTTCCCCAGAGAGGACGCAACGGCAGCGGAGCAGGACTCCGGGGAAGACACCATCCCCGGTCGTATCACACCTGATCCAGACCCCGGAGCGGGCGGTGTCCCAGACGGCGGAAAACCGTGGGCGACATCCCCGTGATATTGCGAAACTGGGTACTGAAGTGCGCCACACTCGAATAGTGCAGCAGGTCGGCTATCTCGCCCACCGTCATTTGGCCATAGGTCAACAGTTCCTTGGCCCGTTCGATCTTCTGGTACAGGTAATATTTTTCGATACTCAGACCGTTCACCTCCGAGAAAAGTTTGCTCAATGCGCTGTAATCCCTATGGAAACGCTCCCGAAGATAATCCGAGAGATTCACCTCGGGTTCGCCGTCGCTGTAATGCACACGCTCGATCACCGCCGTGCGGATCTCGTCGGCCAGTTGCAGGCGTTTGTCGTCCAGAAGTTCGAACCCGCATGCCTCCAGCTCGCGGCGCAGATGTTCGCGGCGCGGGGCGTCGATCTCCTCCTCCACGCTCGCCATGCCCAGCACCACCTCCACGGGGGTAAGCCCCTCACGGCGAAGCAGGCTCTCGACCACCATGACGCAGCGCGGGCAGACCATATTCTTGATATGAAGCGTATGTATTTCCGACATAGGGATTCGATTTAGAGGTAAAACCGGAGTGGGACCGTCGCGTGTAAATGCCGACACCGCCTGGGCGGATCATCTTCTCGGGGCGCCTCCCTCCCCGATACAAAGATACGCAATTTATCCCCAATCCGCCAAATTCATCCCGCACAAGTCCGTCTTTTCCGTCCTGCGTCCTGCGCCCTGCCCCAAAGCCCGGGACAATATAAAATCACCCCTGCCACAGATTATGGTGGCAGGGGTGATTTTCTTAAGGGAAGCGTCTTGACTCGCCCTCCCCAGTGTATGATTCCTCCCGGCATCGGGTCTTCGGGCGGGGCAAACCGCCGCGAGCCGCGACAAGGGGGGGGATGCTTTAGAATGCGTAACCGAAGCCCACGTTCAGATAGATGGGATACATGGCAAAGTCGATCGTCTCGAAGTTATTGCGGAAGATGTCGCTCAAGCCCCAGGTCAGATCGGCCGAAACGGTCAGGTGACGAAATGCCTTCCACGTCACACCGCCCTGCATTCCGCACTGCACCGTGCGCAGTTCGTCCGAGAAGTCATAAGAGGCCGTCTGTCCGTTCTCGAACTGCACCTTCTCGCCCGTGGGGGTGATATGGCGCAGGTAGCCCTCATAGACATGACCCGAGAAATCGCCGCTCGTCTGGAACGAGACGTAGGGGCCGATATGCAGGCGCAGACGCGGATTGACCTTATAGGTCATCAGAATCGGGATGGTAAAGAGCGTCGAACGGTACTTCGTCTTCACACCTCCGGTCCAGTAGCCCTCCATGATCTCGCCGCCTTCACCGAAGTAGGCCATACCGTAGTTCTTCACACGGGCCTCGGTCGTCATACCCTTGGTCTCCAGTCTCAGACCGAAGAGCATACCCCACTTCTCCTTCTTGCCGAACCATTTGATCACGTCGCCCTCCAGCGAGAAGCAGAACGTGGGCGAATAGCTGTCCAGCTTGCGGATCTCGCGCGGCAGGGGTAGCGGCGTGGCTCCTCCCAGATTGATTCCGGCCTTCACCTCATAGTGCAGACCCATCAGCGCCGAACGAATGATACCATAGGAGCGATCCTCCTGTGCATGAACCCCGCTCACCGAAACGAGCATGACAAACAATGCAATAACCGATATATATAATTTCTTCATATTCCCTGTTTTAATTTAAATACTCCTTCTCAAAACCGATCCTAATACTCCACCGTCACATCATCGACCCAAAGCGTGCTACCGGGAGCACCCGAGAAAATATCACCGTGGATACTCGACGTAAAGATCAAGGCGAATTTATATTTATTGTCGGCCAACTTCTCCGGATCTATCTTGCGGCCATAGCACTGCTCCAGATCGAAGCTGAACTCGCGCCACTGATCCGTCTCAACCTGGTAACGCTCGCCGACACGTCCGAACAGAACGATGTTGGAGATCTGGTCGGTCTTCGTGGCATTGGAGCCGTCGAGGGTCTCGTTCTCCAGGCCGGTCTTCTCGTAGAACACGGCATAGATATCATAGCGGTCTTTCTTGCCGGGGATCTCGCGCATCTTGTGGGGAGCCGAGGTGTCGAGTTCGTAGAATTTCTCGCCGGCGTGGTACTTGAAGTAGCCCTTCACACGTTTGGGGACCTTATTCCACACCTGGCCGAACTGTGTTGATTTCAAAGAGTTGCTCAAGGCCGTCTTCACCTCGAACGTACCCAGGAAGAGGCTTCCTGCGGCGATCGGCATATTGACCATCTCGCCGAACGAACGCGTGAAACAGGTCGAGAGCATCAAGGCCTTGCCCGTGCGGCCCTCGTCGGTCTGCTGCGTGGGATAGTCCTTGTAGTTCTTGGCCGTTCCCGTCAGTGCGAATCCGGCGTTTCCGCTGCTCCAGTCGAACATTCCGCCCGTCATGGGATTCGTGTCGTAGAAGATCTGGAAGCTGCCGCCATCCGTACCGTCCCCCTTCTTGAATCGGGCATTCTCAAACAGAAAATGATCGGGGGCCGTCTCTCCACCTCCGGCATACTCCTCGACCGTAATGCGGTAGATACGCGACCAGCAACCGTCCTCGGAGGTCACACGATAGTACTGCGACTGGGTGAAATCGAGCACCGTACCACTCACAGGCTGGCACGTGGCACCGGGAGTGAGCGTGAACTTGGGAGCCATGTGCGTGCGGTCCGTACCCTCCTGCACGCGGAAGACGATCGGATAGATCGTGCGTTTCTTCGACGGATCATTGGGATCGACCTCCGAGATCGACTCTCCGAAGATCGTCTCGACGGCTTGCGGCAGGACGCAAGTCTCCATATCGGCCTCGGTATTGAGTGCCTCATCACGAATACACGACACCGTAAAAAGCATCGCGAATGACAAACAAATAGCGAAAATTCTTCTACTCATAGAACTGTATTTTTCGTTTTTAAATATTTTCTCAATTTCGTGTCAAAGATATAAGCGTGTATCCGAATTTTCAAATTTATTCATCAAAGAGCTTCTTTTAATCCACGAACAGGCGGTTTTTCATCATAAAACAAATAGCCGCCCAAGATGCTTATACATACATTATTCATTGATTATCAGTATAATACACCGCAAATCTGTTTCCAGGACCTATTCCCTTGTCCGGACGGTTTTTCCACGAAATTCCCCGGGAAAAATCATCAAAGGATTCTCTGCACAGATTCCCCACCATCGGGTCTTCACCCCCGGGAGGTTCCCGCCGCCGCAAGCCCCCTCACCGCAAGCCCTCCGCCAAAAACGCCCGCCACGATTTGCCACTGCGCCCGCCTTTTCGTACCTTTGCAGCAATGTTTGCAGCTATGAAAGAACTCATCCATACGTTTTCGACCTTAGGAGCCAGGCTCGCGGCTTTCGACTCCGACCAGCGGCTTCAGGCCGTAGCCCGGCGTGCCGTGGAGGAAAATCCGTGGTTTTCCCCCGGAGAAATCCGCCGCGCGGTATTGGCAATAGCCGAGGATATGCTCGAAGAAGAGCGACTCGTCAAGTGGCTCGCGGCCTACGACCTTCCGGTGGGAGAACCCCGCCGCGTGTTGGTCATCATGGCCGGCAACATCCCGCTGGTGGGATTTTTCGACCTGTTGTGCGTCACGATCAGCGGCAACCGCTGTCTGGTGAAACCTGCCGCCAAGGACCATATATTGATGGAGTGCATCATCGGCCTTCTGCACGAGATCGATCCACAGATCGCCGTGGAATTATACGACGGGCACTCGCCCATCGACGCTCTGATCGCCACCGGAAGCGACAATGCCGAGCGTTATTTCCGCACACATTATGCCAAAACGCCCGCACTGTTGCGCGGAACCCGCCAATCGGTCGCCATACTCGACAGCCACGAGACCGAGGAGCAGCTCGCAGGTCTGGCCGACGACATTTGGGCCTACTCGGGACTGGGATGCCGCAATGTCTCGCTGGTATTTCTGCCCCGGGGCGCGGAACTCAAACTACGGATGCCCGCCATGAACCCCAAATTCCACAACAACTACCGCTCCACGCGGGCCCTGCTCACGATGGAGCAACGTCCGTTCGTGGATCTGGGTCAAGCCGTGGCGGTCGAGGGCGACGGTTTCCCTACGGCTCTGAGCATGCTGGTCATCAAGCGTTATTCGTCGCTCGGAGAAGTCGAAGAGTGGTTGCGGAAGCATGACCGCGAGTTGCAGTGCGTCGTGACGGAGTGCGTCCGCCACAACCGACGCGCAGGATTCGGACAGGCCCAATCCCCCGCGCTGACCGACTATCCCGACGAGCGGGATGTCATCGCGTGGCTCATCGACCTGGACCGGAATTTCAGGAAATAGGTCTCGGGGCGCGGGAGGTCGCAGGTGATCACGGGCGGGCTCGGGTGAGCGCGATTGGTTGGGTCGGTTGCGATCGGGTCGGTTGCATTTTGCGGGAAATTCGAGTCCCAGTCGGTTTGGAAACGATCGGTTCAGTTGCGGATTCCGGAAGACAAGACAAGTACAAAATACCAAGTATTTCAATGATTTATCCAGAATCATCTGAAGTTCCCGATAGCTTGTAGTTTCCGAGAGTTCAGGACTCACGAAAGTTTGAGGGTTTGAAGGTTTTCACCCCAAGCGGCCGAGTCCCGCAGTCTGACGCTTTGCCGGGCGGAGAGACCGGGTGCGGTTCGCCAAAGACAAAGTCACCAAGTGCTTTCCACCACGTAAACGAAAAGATCCTCTCATCGAGCGTCGGTACAGTCCCTTCACACTCAGTCTCTGTCGCAAACAGCCCTGCTTCAAACCCTTGAAGAGGCGGACAAACAAGAGAAGGCGTAAATCTTCAAATTCCATTTGTCATTAAATTCTGCTTTTTATATATTTGTCCCCAAACAAATTTAATTTTTTACAATCATGTCAATGGTTTTCCGATTCAGAATGTTGAGCGACGAAAACGATAATTTCGTCCGTGACTACGAAGTGATGTACGACACGACGTTGCTCGATTTCCACAATTTTTTGATCCAGGCTCTCGAATACGAGCCTTGCATGACCTCGTTCTTCACGGCCGATGAGTTGTGGGAAAAACAACGCGAATTTACGCTGATGGATATGAACGAAGGCGGCCAGGACGAAGGCGGCCAGGACGAAACCATGTCGATGGAATCGGTCACCCTGGGTCAGATCATCCACAAGCATCGCGACAGACTGATTTATCTGTTTGATATGTTTGGAGATAGAGCCTACTACCTCGAGTTGACGGGAGTTTACGAGGCCGAAGCCGATGCCACCTATCCCCGCGAGATCTTCGCACGTGCCGAGGTGCCCGACCAGTATGATCCGTCGAAAAACCAGACCGAGGAAGAGGAGGAAGGTTCGATCTTCAACGAGATGATGGGCGACTTCAACGACTTTGAAGGTGACGACGCATACGACGATGAATATTAAGCGATTAATCGTCATTGTCGGACCTACCGGTTCAGGTAAGACCGATCTCAGTATCCGACTCGCCCGCCACTTCGGAGCCCCGATCCTTTCGACCGACTCGAGGCAGGTTTATCGCGGGATGCCCATCGGAACGGCACAACCCACTCAAGACCAATTACAAGCTATTGAACATCACTTCATAGCATCACACGACATCAAGGACTACTTGAGTTGCGGAGCCTATGAGGAACAGGCCTTACAGTGTCTCGAAGAGTTGTTTCGGGAGCATGACACGGTGGTGGCCGTCGGCGGTTCGGGACTCTACATCCACGCCCTGTGCGAGGGAATGGACGAGCTGCCCGAGGTCGATGTCAAGTTGCGCGAGGAGCTGAACCGACGTCTTGCGGAGGAGGGTTTGGAGGTATTGGCCGAAGAGCTGAAGGAGGTGGATCCCGTGTATTACGAGGTGGTCGACCGCAGCAATCCGGCCCGTGTACTCCGTGCCCTGGAGGTGTCGCTGCAAAGCGGCAAGCCCTACTCTTCGTTCCGCACGGGCGAGCGTCACAAGCGCGATTTCAAGATCGTCAAGATCGGTGTGGATATGCCGCGCGAGGTGTTGTACGACCGCATCAACCGCCGCGTGGATCTGATGATGGAGGAAGGTCTGGAGGCCGAGGCCCGCGCCCTGTACCCCTATCGGGAGCTGAATTCGCTGCGCACGGTGGGCTATCGCGAGATGTTTGAATACTTCGACGGCAGGATCTCGCTCCAGGAGGCTGTGGAGTTGATCAAGCGCAATTCGCGCCGCTACGCCAAACGTCAGCTGACATGGTTCCGCCGCGACAAAGAGGTGCGCTGGTTCCATCCGGATGAAGATTCCGAAATGATTAATTACGCAAATCTTTGCGAATAAAGATTTTTTTCGTACATTTGCCCTCGCTTTTCCGAAAGCGGATGCTCGGATGGTGGAATCGGTAGACACGAGGGACTTAAAATCCCTTGGCCAGCAATGGTCGTGCGGGTTCAATTCCCGCTCCGAGTACAGAATAACAAAACCCAACTATTTATTAATCAAATAGTTGGGTTTTGTTATCTCTATTTCCGGCGTGATTTTGGCGTTATAATCACAATTTCATGATTCCTGACACTGTTTTCTTAACCGGCATTGGTTATTATCGTAAGTATTCAAAGAACCATAGGTATTAGACAAAACCACTCTCTGTCGTTTTATACTTTAAAACTTTCCAGCAAGTGTATCTGAAAACTTACACCAGACACATTAAATAAAGCGCTACTACAAAATCATCTCCTTTTTACATCATTACCGAAAAAAATCGAACGTCTGTCCGCTTCAGGCAAAGACAAGACGTCCGTAGTCGTATGCGGCCCTATCCGGCGATATTGGCGCGTTCGGCTCCATGGTCCAACGTGCCGCATACCTCGACGACGTGCCCCCAGAACATATCGTCATCATTATAATAGGCTGTAAAGTCCCCCTCACAGCCAATGGATAGTTCCGACAAGGCAATGCGGCGGGCAAAAGCCTCCTCGGTTACAGGATCGGCATCCTTCAGATCGTTATCTTCGGCCTGCCATTCATTGGCCAGAACAGTCAGTTCCCCGGCTGCAAATTCACGCATGGCCTTGTCCCGCTTTTCGCAGTCGGCCATGAATTGGCGGGCAATACCGCGAACCGCATCCCACGTTTCCTCGTCATCAGGATCGACTTCCAGGGTAAGACAGACTTCTTCCCCTCGCCAGGACACTTCGCCTTCCAAACAATCCAAATCCCGGTTTAATTGCAGAGTTCCCAAGACCTCTTCCTCGATGCACACAGGCTTCATATACTCGTTCCAGACATGCTCCAGCCGGGGACAAGACACAGAAGTCTCCACCACCTGAGTGACAGCCCAACTGTTGAACTGTTCCGCTGTTGTATGTTCAGGCACATACCCGTCCAGCAATCTGCGCACCTTCAGACGACAGATCTGCCCTTTCTGGAAACGCCACCAACCTTTCTCGCCATGACTCTCCTCCTCGGAGACCGGCCATCGTAACCGGCCTTTATGGATACAGATCTCATCCGTGTCACAGAATACCATACCCAATATAGTGGCAATCATATCCAGAAATCCCCTCTCATGATGTCCGGCTCCAATACATTTGCGAATCAGGACGATCACTTCCTGCTCTTCTTGAGCATACTTCTGATAAAATTCTTCAAACATTTTCATAACTCCGGGTCAGAATTGAATTTACAATTAAAAATCGCTGATGACCAACGCATCAAAAACGCCAAGCACAAAACCGTAACAATATTAGCAAATAATCCCGACTCAGACAAGCAGTTCGCAGGAAATTCAGTCAACAAAACACACACCGAATCCAATCCGCCAACAGACCGTCATATCCCGATTCCGCCTCCGAAATCCGAAGCTCTTTGCCTCTCACGCAGCAAAGAACTCGACGAATCCCGCGACGTATAATTCCCTGCCCCCGGCGTGCGGACGGCTCTTGTCCGGGATTTTCCATACATTCACTGACGTATCCCCCACAGCCCCGGCCAACGCACCAACAAGGAGCAAAAAAAAGATGGGCGGAGACGAACAATTCGTCTCCGCCCATCACCACAAAACAGATCTTGGAACGGATTATTTGATCGGCTTGCGCTTCCGCCAATCGTCCTTGACATAACTGTCGGGATAGACGCTGAAATCCACCCGGCGGCCGTCCGCCTCACAGATCCACGTCTCGAAACGCCGCTCCCCTTCTTTGAGCAGGATCACACGCGCACCGTTCGGCAGATGGTTATACTCGGTATTGCCGCCCGTGTAGCGTCCGTAAGCCAACAGGATATTGTGCCACAGGACCGAATAGTCATTATCGTGGTCATGCCCCACAAAAATGCCCATCACATCCCCCGACTCCTTCATCGCCGCAAACATACCCGTATTCAATGCCCCAGAGCAGGCCCGTTCCATGCGAGTTCCGATCATCACGGCCTGTTCGTCGGCCGAGGCCCGGTTATACTCGGGCAGCGGAATATGGAAAAACGCCAGGGCAGGCAATGTCCGCCCCCCGTTTCCTTCCCTGAACGCACGACTCGTCTCCAGATACCAGCCGATCTGCGAAAAACGGAACCATCCATACCCTTTCACATCCTTCAGGTGTGAATAATCATTGGAATCCATGCAATAAAGAATGCAGGCATCGGACTGTCCCTTTGAAGAGCGGATCGTCAAGGCATAATCGGGCGATGTTTCTTCCCCGCGATCGGGCTGGATATTATAATCGACAGAGCGTATCACATCATACAGACGATCACGGGACATCCCCTGCTCCGCATCATGATTGCCAAACAGGGCCACGAACGGAATCCGATGCTCCGCCACGCATCCGAGGACCTGCTTCAATCCACGGTCTGCGGGCGAATTATAGACGATGTCGCCCGTAAAGACCACCAGATCTGGCCGTTCGTGATCCAGCACCTCGTGGATACGGGTCAGAGCTATCTCCGAGGCCGGATTGTCATTCTGGAAATGGACGTCGGTAAACTGCACGATCTTGAATTCGCCCGAAGGCCGGAATCTGAGTTCGGGAGTCGCCGCACGGCTTCCCCAACAGGCTAATACGGCCCAAAGAACAACCAATATATTTCTCATGATCCGGATCTTTATTTCAGGGTGAACAACTGACCATCCGACACATCACTCGACCCGCCAATCATCACCTCGAAATCGCCCTTTTCGGCAACAAAATTCAGATCGTAATCATAGTACTTCAGCATCGGGACATCGATCTCGAAGCTCACTTCACGGGTTTCGCCCGCCTCCAGGCTGATTTTACAGAATCCCTTCAACTCCTTCACAGGACGGGTCATCGTACCGGCCAGATCGCGGATATACATCTGCACGACCTCCTTACCGGCACATTTACCCGTATTGCGCACGGTTACCGATGCCGTCAGACGGTCATCCCCGGATTCGAGGGTATGCTTCGACAGGCGGACCTCTCCATATTCAAACGTCGTGTAGGAAAGACCATAGCCAAAGGGGTAAAGCGGCGTAGTTGCAACATCCAGGTAGTTGCTTTGGAACTTCTGGAAGGTATCGCCCCGATGCGGACGCCCCGTATTCTTATGGTTGTAGTAGATCGGAATCTGTCCCACATTGCGCGGGAAGCTCGAGGCCAGTTTTCCCGACGGATTCACCGTACCGAACAGCACATCTCCGATGGCCGAAGCCGTACAGGTTCCTCCGAACCACACGTTGAGTATCGAGGTGACGTGTTCAGCCTCCCAGGCCAGCGTCATCGGACGACCCGCCAGCAGGACCAGCACCACCGGTTTCCCGGTTGCGACCAAGGCCTTGAGCAGGGTCTGCTGGGCATCGGGAATCCCGATGTAGGTGCAACTGCTGCATTCACCGCTGCGCTCGGCCGTCTCGCCCAACACGGCGATCACCACATCCGACCGCTCGGCCACCGACAACGCCTCCTGCAACATGGCCCGGTCCGAGCGTCCGTCACGGGGGACCTCCCGACCGAACATCGTGATGTTCTTCTCCAGAGCCTCGTCAAAGGTGACGTTGCTGCCTCGCGCATAAAGCACACGAGCCTGCTCTCCGACTGCCTCACGAATACCCTCCAGGACAGTCTTCGGTTTCGACATATCCGCCGCCACACACCACGTACCGCTCATATTGTTGCGCGACGCAGCCAAAGGACCTACTACTCCGATCGTTCCCCCACGCTTCAGGGGCAGCAATCCGCCCTCGTTCTTCAGCAGCACGAACGACTCCGCGGCAATTCTGCGGGCTTCGGCCAGATGCTCCTCCGAAAAGACGGGACTATGGTCGGGATCGACCTTGCAGTAACGGTAGGGATCGTCAAAAAGGCCCAGTTTATACTTGGCCTCCAGCACCCGACGGCAAGCCCGGTCGATGGACTCCTGAGAAACCCGCCCCTTGGCCAATGCCTCCTCCAGCGTACCGACAAAACCCTCGCTGACCATATCCATGTCGACACCGGCCTCCATCGAACGCGCCGAAACGGTCTTGAAATCACCGATACCGTGGTCGACCATCTCCTTGATCCCCGTATAGTCCGTCACCACAAATCCGTCAAAGCCCCACTGTTTGCGCAGGACATCGGTCATCAGCCATTTGTTGGCCGTGGCGGGAATGCCGTTGATCTCGTTGAACGAGGCCATGACCGAACCCACTCCGGCTTCCACGGCAGCCTTGTAGGGCGGAAAATATTCGTTATACATACGTTGCGGACTCATATCCACGGTGTTGTAATCCCGTCCGGCTTCGGAGGCACCGTACAGGGCGAAATGTTTGACACATCCCATGATCTCGTCCGTGGCATAATGCTCCGGATCGCGGCCCTGATAGCCATAGACAAAGGCTTTGGAAACGGCACTCGCCAGGCAGGGATCCTCCCCCACACCCTCGGCGACACGTCCCCAACGGGGATCACGCGAGATATCGACCATCGGCGAAAAGGTCCAGCAGATACCCGACGCACTGGCCTCCACGGCCGAGATTCGGGCAGATCTCTCGACCAAATCCATATCCCACGTCGAGGCCAAAGCCAAAGGAATCGGGAAGATCGTCTCATAACCGTGGATCACATCCATTCCGAAAAGGAGCGGAATCCCCAGGCGGCTGTTTTTCACCGCTATCGTCTGCATCTCGCGGATCTTGTCCACACCCTTGATATTGAACAGTCCGCCGACAAGACCCTGGCGGATCTTACCCGCAATGTCGCTGTTCTTTGCCATACCTGTCGTAAAGTCTCCGGCACTCGGCAAATTGAGCTGTCCGAGCTTCTCCTCGAGGGTCATCCGGTCCATCAGATCCGAGATGTAATCGTCCATAGGCTGTCGGTCGGACGATTCCGTCGCACAGGAGGCACACAGGAACACAAGACCCAACATGATAATGTATTTCTTCATAATGATTCGTAACAGAGTATTAATTAACATCTTTAATGGTGAAGCCCAAACGTTTGAGGCCTCGCAGGACATCGCCGTCCTTCATGAACGTATTCCACGGCAACGCCGTCCGGTGATTCTCTATCATAACCACGATCGGACCTTGGTCTATGGCGATATGCTGCTCCGTATCGAACCAGTTCTCCGTCAGATTGAAGGCATCCACAAATCCGTAGCGGGTCCAAAGGCGGTCTCCCAACTTGTAGTAGAAGAATCTCAGCGCACGCATGGACTCCTGGGGTGTATAGGGCAATGACGACAGGGCAGCCGTCGGTGCAATCGTGCCCCGGTCGTTGGTCGGTGACGAGGCCGTATATCCGTCCTTGATGTCACTGGCCGTAAGCCCCCAGCAATCGGGACCATAGCCCTCGTACTCCCTGGGGTTCGCCACACAATACCCGTAATTGATCCGCGCATGGGCACAAACCTGCTCCCAATAGTCGGCATAGGAGTCACTGATCCGACGCGGATCCAGACCGAGGAACGAATAATGGGCAAAGAACAGAGGCCCACCCAACTCTTCTCCCAGAGGCAGGGTCGTACCGTAGTATTTCTGCCCGTTCTTCATGGCGCCGGATCTTGCCCAGCCTTCATCATAGACCTCGCGGGAGATGGGATGGGTCGGTGACGATGCGGCCAGCACATAGACGATCAGGGCTTCGTTCCATCCGCTGATCTTCATGTTCATGGCCCAGGACTTGTCGGGACTCCAATGCCAATACAGAACATTCTCCTGTCCCTCCTTGGTGAAGAACGACCATTCGACGGCCTCCCAAAGAGAGGTTATCACCTCCCGGAGCTTGCGCTCCTCGGCCGAATCCCGATCGAAATAAGTCCTTGCGGTCAGCAGGCCCTGGAACAGCAAGGCCGTCTCCACCAGATCAGCCCCGTTGTCATGTTCGGAGAAAGGCTTCGTAAGGCCCGTATCACCGTAGATCCAGTGCGGGAAAGCCCCGTGATACGACACGGCCTTGTTCTTCAGGAACCCGGCGATCTTCATCACCCGCTCGCAGGCCTGTTCCCGTGTCACGAAACCGCGTTGGACCGCAACACACATCGCCATGACCCCGAACCCCGTACCACCTGTGGTGACAACCGTACCCGAGGTGGTGCGCTCACGGGCCATTCCGCTGTTGGGTTCGGCCCCATCCCAAAAGTAATTGAACGTGGCGGACTGGACCTTGGTCAGAAGCTCCTGATCCGTAATCTGGGGAAACTTGTCGAAAGACAGCAGACCCGTGGTGATGCGGATAACCTTCCCCGTGAAGATCTTCCGCCCGTCGGCGGACTCCAGGCCGAGACCGACCTTCAGACGACAGGCCGAGTAGGATTTCACCTCGCCCAAGACCTTGATCCGCACCTGTCTGCCTCCGTCGTAGAGGATCTCCGTGTCGATCTTGCGGCCCTGTTCCGTCCCGAATTCGATGTTTTCCCGAATCGTCGCCTCGTTAAGAGGAGCCGTGAAGGACAGAACCATCTCTGAGAGATCGGTCACGCGCGTAAAGCCGTCCAATCCTTCCCGATCACCGACCGACACCCGCTCCAGGGCAAAACGCCCGTCCGTTTGAGGGTTATTCTCCGTGGCGCGGGATTCGGAACAACTCAAGATACCCACAAGCAAACTGATCGTGAGCAAGTATATGCCATATGAACTAATGATACGCAACATAATTGATTGGGGTAAGAGGGTATTTTGTGAAAATATCCTCTTTGGTTAAATGAACAATCCGATTATTTGGTTTTCTGATACAAGGCCGCGACCTGTTCCGCCGACAAAGCCTCTCCGAAGATGTTGATTTCGTCCAGGAGTCCGTTGTAGAATGTTCCCCGGGCGGGCCAGTTCTGCACCGGAGTCAACCCCACCATGGCGGGAAATGCCCCGAGGCAGATACCCGAAATCTCATCGAATTTCAAAGCCCCCATTTCTCCGTTGCGTAATTGGCGGTGACACACCTCGGCACCCTGGTTATAGAGCGTGATGGTCGACGTCGCGGCATCGTAGGTCACACCCACATGACGCCATTTGCCGGCCATGTTCTGAATATGAGCCTCGTCTCCGGCATCGAACCACGCATCGGGACGACCATCCGCTCCCGTCGAACGCAGGTAACCCTTCACGAAAAATTCCTTGGGGTTGTCCTTCTTGAATCCCTCCACGAAGACCGACAGATTACCGATTTCCAGATCCTTGTGTCCCAAGGCAAACAGCGAGCAGGCCGAAGGGTTCTGACCTTCCCAGTTCATCCACATGAACACCGAAAAACTTCCCAGTTCCTTCAAACGGTCCATCCCCGCGGCATCGGGGCGGATCATCAGAGCCGTCCCCTCCTGGTTACGGTAGGCCTTGCCCTCCCGTTTGCCCGGCTCGAAAACGGGAGGCACATCCCGGTAAGCCGACATCGTGGCCTTGAGCGTTCCGTCGAGCGTCAGTCCATTCTCAAACGAGGCATGAAACAACGGTTCGGGAATCGGGACATCCGCCCCTTCGTCCTGGGGATAGTCAAAGTCCGGATTCTGTCCCAAATCCTGTTCACACGACGCAAAGGTCAAAACGGCCGTCGCTGCCGTCATCAATGCAAAATATTTTATGATTTTCATAATTCATTATTTTTTAAATTATCCGGCATAATCGGGATTTTGGACCAATACTCCGTTCGAGCCGTCAATCTGAACCTGAGGCAGGGGCAGGTATTTGTTCTTGTCCTGATAACCCTGTCGTCCCAGCACCTCGACAGCCTCGTTCCAGCGAACCAGATCGTAGAAACGGTCAAACTCCAGGGCCAGTTCCACGTGGCGTTCGTGGTGAATGGCCTTGCGCAACTCGGCCTGATCGGTCGTCGTGACTTTGGGCAGGACATCGGTATGCGATCCGCGGGCACGCTTGCGCACGGACTCCAGCAAGTCGAGTGCCTCCTGGATGTAGGCCTCACCGCCCAGCTCGCAGGCTGCCTCGGCCGCCATCAGCACCACGTCCGAATAGCGGATCATGCGGATATTGTACCAAAAACCGCTTCTATTGCCGTAGAACTCCCTGAGTTTGGGGCTGCAATAGGCCTTCTTGTTGAAGAACACTCCATCCAGACCGTCCTGGGCCACAAGTTTCTCGTTGAAGGGACGGTTACCGTCGGCGGGAGCATAATCGGGCCACGGCTTGGTCGGAGTCGAGAAATAAAGCAGGGTTTCGTCACGGCGGGGATCGCCCTCCTCAAAGGCATTGAACAGTTCCATCGTCGCCATGTGCCATCCCCATCCGAGGTCCGACGAACCGGCACCGCGACAGCCCTGCACCTGGCAGAACTGGCTGCCCAGCTTGTCGGTCGACGGTTCGGCCGTAGTCGCCGTACACTGAAGCTCCCAAACCGACTCCGAGGAATTCTCGCCCTCCTCGCGGAAGATCTTTTCAAAGGGGGTCTTCAGGTCATACTGTTTGGAGTCGATCACCAGCTTGGCGTATTGATACATCTGAGACCACATCCGGCGCTGGGCATAGGTCTTTGCGTGGAGAGCACGGACGGCACCCGACGTAAGACGGCCGATGAAGCGGCTCTCCCATTCCAACGGAAGCCCCTCGGCAGCCGTCAGATCCTCGTCGATCTGCTTGTAGATGTCGTCGACCGGACTTTTGGGAATATTGGCCTGCTCGGAATTCTCGATGGCGAAATTCACCAGAGGTACTTCTCCGAAGGCGCGTACCAGATTAAAATAGCACCACGCACGGAAGAAACGGGCCTCCATGATGCACTGCATCTCGGCCTCGGCGAGCTGCACACCGCCACTCTGCGCCCGTTCCGCCTGGTCGATGACCGTATTGGCGGCATTGATAATCTCGTAGTTCTTCGACCAATAGGGATTCAACAGGCTGTTTCCGGCCGTATATTGGTAGCCGTCCCACATGGGCGTATGTTCCGCACCGTCGGTCTTGACCGAACCCTTGCGCGAGTCCTCCGAACGGTAATAATGGAAAGCAAAGGCGGGTATGCCGGCCGTGATGTTGTAATTGCGGGACATCGAATACAGAGCCATCACCTGCGAGAAGTAGGCTCCGCCCTCGACATCGTCGATGGTCCATCCACCCTGAGGCCGCTGGTCCAGCAAATCGCTACAAGCTCCCGTAGAGGTGACCAACACAAGACCCGCTACGACCAATCTGATTTTCTTCAATATGTTTTTCATGGGATAATTCTAATTTAGAATGTGACATTTACACCGAAGGTGACCGTGGTCGGCATCGGATAGGTATATCCGTCGTCGATGCCGAATGCCAGAGCCGAACCGCCGATTTCGGGCGTATAACCCGTATTGTGGGCCCATGTGGCCGCATTCTCGACGTTCATGTAAAGGCGCAAACCCTTCAGGTGGAGTTTTTTGATGATGCGGTCACCGAAACGGTAGCCGAACTGAATGTTCTTCAGACGCAGATAACTTCCGTCCTCAATGTAATACGACGAATTCTCCTTCTGCAAGGCTCTTCCCGAATCGAGGATCGGTTCCCAGTTCGAGGTACCCTCCCCGTGCCAGCGGCCCAAGCGTTTGGTGGGATAGTTATACTGGGCAAACGAGGTCATGAAACCCGCATTGTAGATCTCATTGCCATAGACACCCTGGAAATCAAGGCCCAGATCGAAATTCTTATAGCTCAAGTTCAAGGAATAGCCATAAGTAAAGTCAGGCGTGGGATTACCGATCATCGTACGGTCGGCATCGTTGATGACACCGTTGCCGTCGACATCGCGGAATTTCAGATCGCCCGGAGCGGCCGTTGCCAGAGTATTCTTGGGCGATTGGGCAATATCGGCCTCATTCTGATAGACGCCGATCACATCATAGCCATAGAAGTATCCGATCGGCATACCCGGCTCGGATGCGGCCACGTTGCGGGAACCCTCATGATAGCTCTTGCCCAATTCGAGAACCTTGTTGTCGATGGTCGTGAGATTTGCGGAAATCGAATAGCTGAAATCCCTGCCGATCCTGTCGCTCCACGATGCAGCCAGTTCAAAACCCTGGTTACGGATCTTGCCCGAATTGATCAGACCATCCTGTGCGCCCATGAATTTGGCCAGATAGCAGATCAGATCCTCGGTCTGTTTGTTGTAATAGGTAGCGTCCAGATGCAGACGTCTTTTGAGCAGCATCATCTCGAGGCCCACCTCCCACGACTTGGTCTTCTCCCACCGCAGATCCGTAGCCAGATAAGCCTGGGAATAGGACGAGATGATGTTGTCGCCGAAGATGGCATTCGAAGAGTTGAGCGTCGGGAACGACGGATAGAAACCTCCGGCCGAACCGATATTCTGATTACCCAACACACCATACGATCCCTTGACCTTGAGATAATTGATGAAATTCTGACGTTTCATGAAGTTCTCCTCCGAGATAACCCATCCGGCACCGATCGAGTAGAAATCGTCCCAGGTGTTGCCCGAATACTTGAAGACCGAAGCTCCATCACGGCGATAGGAGAGGTTCAACAGATATTTGTGGTCGTAATTATATAGGGCGCGGAACATATAGGACATCGTGAAGCGCTTGTACTGCTGGCCGCTGTTGGTGGCCGACGAGCTGTCACCGATGGAGGAGATCCACCATTTGTCGGGATCCTCAGGGATGATGATGTCGGCCGAATTGATATTCTGGCTGCGGCCCGCCGTCAGGGACTCGAACTGGGTGTAATTGGTCGAGAATCCGGCCATCAGAGTCAGCGCATGCTTTTGGGCAAAAGTCTTCTGAAAGGTGAGGATATAGTCCTGCTGGGCGTTGAGCGTATTGGACTTGGTCTGCGACAAGGACTGGATCTCGGAGCGGGGCGTGATCTTGTCGATCGTAGGATCGTACTCGAACATCACGGGGCTGAACAGACGGTTGTTGTTGGACATATAATCCAGGGCAAACGCAGCCCTAAGTTTCAACGAAGGCAGGAAGTTGATCTCGCCCCACACGTTGCCACCCATACGATAGTTCTGGGCGATGTTGTGGTTGGCAAACTGATCGACCTCGATCATCGGGTTGGCCAACTGAGGGCTTTGGAAGGAGGGCATCTTATAGTAGCCGCCGGTCTTCTCGTCGAAGATCGGTGCGATGGGCACGGCCTGCACCGCCGAGGTCACGTTCTTGGCATCGGCCGGCATCATGTAGGCTCCGTTCAACTGCACTCCGAACTTCAACCAGTCCTTCATCCGATACTCGTCGCTGAAGTTGAAGGTCACCTTCTGCATCTCTTCATTCTTGATGTTGCCCTGCTCGTAGGTGTAGCCCACACCCAGGTAGAAGTTGTTCTTCTCGCTCGAACCCATCACACTGGCCGTGGTCTGACTGATCACGGCATTCTGGAAGATGGCATCCTGCCAATCCGTATCCGCAATATAATGGGTATAGTCGAACGGATCGCCGTCCATATTGATTGTCTGCTCGTTGAAGAGTTCCTTGAACTGGGCCGCATTGGTCAGCGAGAGACGGTGACCGATGTGTTTGATACCGACCGACTGGTTGATATTCACAACGGCCTCGCCCTGCTTGGCCTTCTTGGTCGTGACGATGATCACACCGTTGGCTCCCCTCACACCGAAGATCGCCAACGACGAAGGATCCTTCAGAATCTCGAACGATTCGATATCGTTGGCATTCAGGAAACCGATATTGTCCGTAAACATTCCGTCGACGACATACAACGGAGTAAAGCCGTTGATCGAGTTTGTTCCTCGGATACGGATCTCGGGATCCTGTCCCGCGCGGCCCGTATTGGTGATCTGCACTCCGGCGATACGTCCCTGCAACGAGGCCAGCGGGTTGGACGAAGGACGGTTGGCAATGTCCTCGGCCTTGATGTTGACAATGGATCCGGTCAGGTCGCGTTTCTGGGCTGTACCGTAACCGATGACGACCGCCTGATCGATCATGATGGCTTCCGTTCCCAATGTCACCGTAAGGAATTCGGACGAAGCCTTGACTTTCTGAGCTTTCATGCCGATGAACGAGACCTCCAGCTCATCCCCCTCCTGGGCCTTGAGCGTGAAGTTGCCGTCGGCACCGGTCAAGGTACCCAGATGGGTACCTGTTACCACAACAGTGGCTCCCAATACGGGATTACCACTTTCATCGATCGCCCTACCCTTCACTTCGATGGGTTGCTGTGCAAATGCCCCCGCAGAAGTGACGAGCAGTAGAAAGACCATTGCGAAAATTTTCGCAAAAAGACAATTTTCAGGTCGATTCTTTTTCATTTGAAATTTAGGTTTAGTTGTTTTCTTTAGGATGGGCAGTTCAGTCTAAGAACCACTCATCCGTCATGTCGAAAACAAATTTAACACGAAACAAACAACAAAACCCAAATCTCACTTCACCACGACTACTCGAAAATTAAATCCGATATTCAAAATGACTCATCTTCACTACTCAAAAAGTTACTTAATACTATGAATCAGCATATTAATATTTCTCAAATATTACTCAACAGGGATATCTTCCCGATCGTCATCGGGGACAATATCCAATAGGAATTCATTGAGATTTCGGTCGGGGCTGAGCCCGACCTTCTTTCTGAGACGGTATCGGTTGTTCTCGATGGCCCGGACGGAAAGCCCCATCAGTGCGGCGATTTCCTTGGTGCAAAGATTCATCTTGAGGCAGGCGCACAATCTGAGGTCGTTGGTCGTAAGATCCGGAAAACGATGTTTCAAAACATGGAAGTAATTGGCATGGGTTTGCTCGAATTTGATCAGAAACAAGGTCAGATCATTCTCCGAATCCATCTTCGTCGCGACATAGGTGTTCACCTTGTTGCACAGCAGAGCCGAGGTCGAACTGCCGTATTTCCGTTGGAAGTCATTGACCATCTCCCGAAGATGGAGGATCATCTCATTCCGTCCGACCAATGTGGAACCTTGGGAGAGCAGCTCCGCATTGCGGGCCTGAATCTCCTCCGCCAACTTACGGTTCGAGGTACGCAGGCGTACGATCTCCTTCAAACGCAGCCCCCGCAGATAGCGTCTGCGGTAGAAACGCATCACCAGCAGCCACACCAAAGCAAACACCAGAACCGACGACAACACATAGCCCAGATAGGCCCATGCCGTGAGATACCACGGCGGAAGGATCGTGAACGGATAGCGCACCGGTTCGGACCATCGTCCGAAATCATTCCCCGCCTCCACCTCGAATACATAACTGCCGCGGGCCAGACGCTCGAAGACATGACTGCCCTCATTGCGGACCTCGGTCCATTCGTCCTCCACCCCCAGCAGTCTGTAACGGAAGACACGGCCATCCAAGGGCATGGCGTCACCGATCGTGAAACGGAACTGCAATGAATTGCGGCCAAAGGGGATCTCCTCACCCTCCGATCCGCGGGGAGAGAGCCATCGGAGGTTCTCTCCGGGCCCATAGGACTTGCAACTGACGATCCGGGGCGGACGGGGCCGTTCCTGGAGTCGGATCTCATCGGGTCTTATGATGTCAAACCCGTCATCACGGCACAACAGAAACCGGGAGGAATCCAAGCGGGCAACGTGTTCGTAACCCAGCAGCATATTGCGGCTGTCCACACCCCCGCACGGAACGAATTCGGCCGAATGTACTCCGTCGTAGAACAACTTCCAAACGATATTGCCGCAGATCACACCATATTCGTTTTCGGCAACGGGAAAGATCAGTTTCAGATCCTTCACATCACGGCCCGCCGAATTCAGGACCGAATCAGGCTCGATCCGGTCCGTGAATTCATTATAACGGTAAAAACGGTCCCCACCGTAAAAGGCCACACGCCCGCCCACCTTGAAAATCTGCAACCGATAAGGCAAACCATCGCCGTCATTCCCGCCGAAGAGCCGCGTATCCACAATACGGTCATTCGCCGCATCCAACCGACAACGGTACACTCCCTTGAGAGGATGTTCCAGCCAAAGGTTGTTCATATAATCGGACTCGACGCCATAAACGCCCTGATTGAATCCATCCAACTCGGCAAAAGTCCCCTCCGGAGTCTGTTTGCGAAGCCGATAATACGAAGCATAGAAAATCAACGACCGATCCTTCAGTCTCACCTCCTTCAGATGATACCCACCCATATTCGTCACCTGCCGCAGACTCATGTCGCGGTTCACCTCATAGAGTCCCGAATTATGGCAGATGTAGAGCCTGTCCCGGATCTTGCCGAACGACCACGTCTGCCCCTTCAATCCATTCAGAAAATCGAAATCCCGAAGCGTGTAGTCTCCCTCCAACTTCGAGCAGGCAATATGGAAGACACCTTGATTCGTCGCCAGGAACAACCTCCCGTTCCACACACAGGCATCGTAGACCGAGCCTATGTCCCATTTGAACGAATGGTGGAAGTCCACCCCGTCACTATACGACAGATAGGCCAATCCCTGATCCAAAGCAACGCAGACATTGTCGAACGAGTCTTCATACAGGGCCAGCACACTATTGTTGTGCAGTTTGTTTCGGGTGGAAATAACCCTCAGTATATTTCCTTCGAGATCCGTCTCATAGATTCCGCCGAGAATCGTTCCGAATACATAGGTGTTACGCGAGGTGAGTATTCCGCAGTTAAGTTCCTTGTCGATCATCCTGCGGGACAAAGACTCCTTCCAGGGGCTGAACGTGTGGCCGTCATACTTCCAAAGACCTTTGGTTCCCGTGCCGATGATGCACTCGCCCTCCTTTTCCGTCGGCAGGGCAACCCGCACGGTCGTATGGTTGAACAAGCCTCTGCTCTGCTCGATACGGTGAAAGGCGTTGTTCTCAAAACGGTACAGATCACCCGACATCTCCTGGGCCCAGAACTCATCCCCGACCTTGATCAGAAAAAGAATCGTGAGGTTGGAGTCAATCTGACGAGTACGGTGGAAATCATAGAAATACAACGATGAAAAGGACTGGAACAACACCCCTCCGGGGACTTGATAGATCCGCCAGAAATCATTGTCCGAGAGTTTGGACCGATCCTTGGAACTGATCAGCGACGTATAGACCAACTCCCCCGAAATGTCGCGATCCCAGCGGCCGAAATCCTCGAATCCTCCGGTGAAGACCACTTCGTGGGAATAGGCCTCGACCGATCGGACATAAGAACCGGTAGAGATGGGATGCAGCTTCCACGACAACCCGTCGAATTCCAAAAGCCCCTGGTCATTACCCACATAGTAGGTTCCCTGGTCATCCTCATCGATACACCAGTTCTTGTTGGCACCCCGGTAATCCTTGGGAACGACATTGAAGACCCGCGGGTTCCACGCGTATATCTGCACGGGCAGGAGCAGCAGACAAAGCCCGAGGAATAAACGATTTTTCATAATGTCCGATTTTACGATCATGTAAAAATAATATATCTTTTTCATTTTAAAAATTTTCAAAATAAAAAATCATTCAAGCCCATTATTCATTACCTTTGTCTTATGACTCTAACCCTAAAATCTAAAATCATGATCAAAAGAACCGTAACCTCCATCCTCGGTCTTATTATCCTGCTCACGCATCCCCTCACCCTGTCTGCCCAGATCGACGACCTTCCCCGAGCGACCCCCGAACAGGAAGGTGTATCGTCCGAAAAGATCGACCGTATGATCCGGTCTCTGATGAGCCTGGACAAAACCGAAATCCACAGCGTCATGATCGCCCGCCACGGGAAAATCATCGCCGAGGTTTTCCCCACCCCCTTCCGCCCCGAATACAAACACACGCTCTACTCCTGTTCCAAGACCTTTACGGCCGCCGCCATCGGCAAGGCCATCGAGGAAAACAGACTCCGGTTGGAGGACCGTGCAGCGTGTTTCTTTCCCGAGAAACTTCCCGAACGGATCTCCGACGACCTGGCCCGGATCACCGTCCGTGACCTGCTGACCATGCAGGCAGGCATCACTCCAGACTGGGAGATGAGAAACATCTGCGACAACTGGCTGGAAAGCTACTTCGCAAAACCGGTCACCGGACCGGGATCGAAGTTCCAATATGATTCGATCTGCAGTTATGTCCTTTCGGCCATCATCCAGCGGGTAACGGGCATGACGACGCTGGAATATCTCAACGACCGTCTGTTCCGACACATGAACATCACGGATGTAGCCTGGGAGCAAAGCCCCGAAGGCATCACCACGGGAGGCTGGGGCTTGCATATCCAAAGCGAAAGCATGGTAAAATTCGGATTGCTCCTGCTGAACAAGGGACTCTGGCAGGGCAAACGCCTTCTTAGCCGAGAATGGGTCGAGCAGATGATGGCTCCTCAGGCCGACACCGGAGGTGAGGGCTACGGCTACCAGATGTGGATGTGCCACCAGCATCCGGGAGCAGTCCGGGCCGACGGAGCTTTCGGACAGTACATTCTGATCATCCCGTCCCACGACATGGTCGTCGTGCTGACCGAAGCCACACTCATCGACGGCAACAACCAGCGGGATCTTATTTTCGACCTGCTCGCCTCCATCCCCTCCGAGCCGCAATCCTTAAAGAAGGCCAACCGCCCCATCTCCAGGGAATACTCCCTGCCCTGCATCTCGGGCAAACGCAGCGGGAAATTGCTCCGCAACCTTCGGAACCGAAGTTTCAGCCTGCAGAACAACAAGTTCGGATGGAATGAGGTATCCTTCTCCCCCGGAGAATCGGCCCTGCAAATGAACATCACGACCCGGACCGGGGAGACCTTCACCATCGGCTTCGGATATCGGAAGTGGATCGAAACCGCCCATGAGGCCTACCCACCCTATTCGGTATCGGCCCGGAACCGATTCGACGGGATCGAGAAGAAATCCATCGTTGGCGGATCATACGCTTGCCCCACCGACGACACACTCAGGCTCAAGGCACACTGGATCAACTGGATATCGTCGTTAGACATACTCATCCGAGCAGAAGGGGACTCGCTATGCCTGGACATCACCGAAAACTACTCCTCCGAACCGCCCGTCACCATCGAAGGACATCGGACCGACATTCCCCTCGCCCAATAAATCCGGACCGACGCGCTACATACCCACCTTTCTCAAACTACCCGACACGAAGGAATCCGTTGCGAAGAAAATGTCCGACCGGAGTGAGAAAAGGGCCCGCTTTCAGACTTTTTTCCGACAGCGGGCTCTTTATATTGGATATTCCCAAAATTATTCCTACTTTTGAATCGCACAAAAGGACGAACGTTCAAACAAAACGCTCTCCTTTTTGTGTTTTTTGATCATTCATCTAAAAATCAAATTTCATGAAAAAGACCAAACTTTGGATGTTTCTGACAGCCCTTGCACTCCTCGTGATTCCATCAGCGTGCAGTGACGACAACGACAACCCCACCCCCGCTCCGGCACCCATTCCCGTCACGGAGGGCGTGCGTCCCGAGGCTTACTACAAGGGTGAGGTTTACACCGCCGAAGCGGGTTCGTATTGGATCAACTTCATCATCGCCGCCACGGCCGACGATGTAGAACAAGTGCTCTGCATCGACTTCAACAGCCAGCTGGCCCCCGATCCCGATTTCGCACAACCCGAATTGGGCACCTATAAATTCGACACCGAAGGCTCTCATCCCCTCTTCACCTTCAACGGCGAGGGCGACTCCTACGTGGCCCGCATCATCGATGCTGAGACCGACAACATCGAATATATCGCCATCACGGGCGGCACGATGGAGCTTATCCGGGAAGACAACGGCTATACGACCGTAGAGTGCAAGTTCACCCTCGAAAACGGCAAGGACTACACCTTCACCTACACCGGTCCGCTGACCTTCTTCAACCGCACGGAGCAGGGCAACATGAGCAACCTCACGGAGGACATCGAGATCAAGGATCTGAGCCAGGGCTTCGGCATCTACTACGGCGACATCTTCGAGACCGGCAGTGACATGTGGAACCTGATCCTGGGCGACGACCAATACGACATCGAGCAGCTCTACGGCACGGGCAACGCCCTTCAGATGGCCATCAACGTCACAAACGGAGCCGCCGACTACATCCCCGACGGCACCTATACGGTCCTCGACTTCAATACGGCCGAGACGCTTCCCGCCGGCACGATGCTCAGCGGAGTCTACAGCCCGACATACGGAGGATATTGGGGCTGCTGGTTCTACAACCCCACGCGACAGCTGGAGTCGGCCCTTCAGGAGGGCACCCTCAAGGTGAGCCGCGAAGGCGAGGTCTACACCTTCGACATAGATCTCAGCGACAAGGCCGGACGCCATGTCAAGGCTCTCTTCACGGGCAAGATCACCCGTTTCGAGAATATCTAAAACCAGGGGATAGCCAACTCCCGATTTCCAAACAGGCTGCATCCGTATATGGGATGCAGCCTGATTCGTATTACAGGAATTTTCAAAGTTCCCGCGTTGTCAAAATTCAAATACACGACCAACCCCACCAAACACAACCGACATGAAACACTTTCTACTGTTGATGTGGTCACTGCTTATCGGCCTAAGCCCGGTATTGGCCCAACAAATCACTCTTCTGGATCTCGATATCCATATTCTGAAAGGAGAAGGAAAGGGAACCGACGCCAAAATCGTAAGGCTCGACCACAATCAAATCCCCAATGGAGCCTCTGAGAACATATTGCTGGACGAATACTACATACACCTTCGTCCCTCTTCGGGCAAGGAGGAATACATACTCCTCTCCAACCGTATCAAAGAAGCCTACCGATTTGACTATAAAACCGTCCAGGACTTTTGGGATGCTGCCGTAATCCGGAACGTTCTGGTGCCGCTGATGAAATCGGGAATACAACTCGATCTGCGCCAAGAAATGGAGGACGATGCCTGCGAATACCTGCAAAAGATCAGATCCTGCGATCTGGAATTCAACGATCCCTACCTGGAAAGCTACCTGTACGGCCTGATCCTCAAGATCGCCCCTCAACGTTTGCTCGATGCCCGCCCCTACGATATAAACCTACTCCTGGTCCAGGATCCCACGATGAACGCCTGTAGCTTTCCCAACGGTACGATCGTCATCAATACGGGATTGCTGGCCGGTCTGCACTCTGAGGATGAACTGGTGGCTGTCCTGGCCCACGAGATCGCTCACTATGTTCTGGACCACAGCATTCAGAACATCAACAAGATGATCAAACGCCAGGAACGGGCCGAATTTTGGGCCGGCCTGCTCATGGGTGCAACTGCCGCCGCCGAGGTAGCCGTGGCCGCCAACAACGAATACTACATTCCCGGAGGAGCCACCATCGGCATGGCGGCTCTGAGCGCGGCGATCGGATCGCAAGTCGTGGAGCGGTTGGGCATGAAATACAACCACGACCAGGAAAACGAAGCAGACCGATATGCCATCAAAATCCTCGAACTGCTGGACTACAACACCAATGCCCTCTCCACGGCCTTGAACCGAATCCGCGAACAGGACCACATCGAGCGCAACCAACGCGGGTACTTCGCATCATATACCCATCCGGCTCTGAACGAGCGAATTTTCAAAAACGGAACCCCGCAATACGATCTGCACGATCTCGCCTATGAGCGTATGGTTTCATTGGCTGTTTCAAATTCCGCACAACAAAAATACAATCGTCTGCACCGTTTCCGCCAATGTATGACGCTACTGAATCAAAACATCGAAAACGGAGTGGCCACAGCCGACGACTATCTGCTGAAAGCAGCCTGTATGCTCAGGCTCGAAGACAGCCCCGAATCGAATTCCGAGGCTCTGGCTCTGATGGGGAAAGCCCGGGAGCTTGATCCCGGGAACATCAACCTCCACAAACAGGAGGGTATTGTCCACCTTCGTCTGAAACATACCGACGCTGCCGTAGCTTCGTTGCAGGCCTACCTCGGCGAGTTGGAAACTGTGAAAGCCCGTCTTTCGCAGAATTCGGACAAAACATACCTGCTCATCTCGCAAGAATACAAGCAGACACAAAATATGCTTCGCAAGCTCGACGTACTGCACCGCACATCTGAATAACAGTTTCAATCCCGTTTCACACAGAGAGTTTCTCCACCTTCTTCCGAGACTGACAATCACCAAACAACCAGGCTGCTCTTTTTACAAGAGCAGCCTGGTTGTCATACATTAGGAATAATTCTCCGTTCGATCAACTTCAGACGAGAAAAACCATTAGCAAGGTCAGCCGACATCACCCCAAGGTCCTTCTTTTTAGAGTCCGGGGACAGTTCAGATTATCAGTCCAACAAATCAGTTCTACAATTCCGGCAGGATATAATCCCATATAAGATTTATTTCCAATGGCATATCATCAATATTCGCCGTTGTGACAACCACCGCTTTTTTCTCGGGAATCACAATGATAAATTGACCTCTCATGCCGTCGGCACGATACGTATTGTGACACCCCCGCCACATCTGAAAGCCATATCCCTTAAGCCAGTTATCTCGCTCGAATTTTTCCCGTTCGCGTTTTTTCTGTTCGGGAGTTTCGGCACGGGAGATAACCTTCTTATAGTCGTAATCTCCGGGAATAGAACTGACCCGGCGGCCCGAAGCTTTGCGAATCCAGTCCGAAGAGATAATCCGATGACCGTTGAATAAACCTTCATTCAGAAACAGAACTCCCATTTTAGCCATATCTTCGGTTTTGAGATAAAGTCCCCAACCGCCTTTATTGATTCCCTGGGGACTCTCTCCCCAATAAGGTTTTTCGATACCCAGTGGAGTGAAAAGACGTGGCGTCAGATAATCCACGATCTTTTCTCCGGTGACTTTCTGCATAATAGCCGAAAGGACATACGTACCCAATGTATTGTACAGGAAATAAGTTCCGGGCTTAGCCTTGACCGGAGTATCCATAAAGGCCTCGATCCAATTGACATCATGAGCGGGAATACTGTCCAAACCTATCGTATATGTGGGATCGGAGGTATGCCCCGTGGTCATGGTCAACAGATCCCGAATCGTCATCCGACGCAGATTCCGGCTCACCGTATCGGGTAACTGCTCCGGGAAGAAATCGATCACCTTATCCTTCAAACTCAGCTTATGCTCCTCAACGGCAAATCCCACTGCCGTAGCCGTAAAGGTCTTGCTCACAGACCACATGACATGGGAGCGATTGGGTGCCCCCTCGCCTCGATAATGCTCCGCGACGACCTTGCCGTCTTGAACGATCATCAGACTATGCAAATCGAGATTTTTCCGGGTAACGGCATTCAAAAAATTCCCGACTCCCGTTTTGAGCTTCTCAGAAGCTTGTGCACGGGGTAGGGAATTATTGTCCGTACCGGCAGACACCACCCCGGGAATAAATAAGAAGAGCACCCCAAAAGTCAGCAAGCGTAAAATCTTAATACTATTCATAATCTTTTATATTTGACTAAAATTTATAATCCATCACTCTTTCAATATTATTTTCACATCCAACAATCATGAAGAGTTAACAAATTTAAGACATTATTACGCGAACTCCAAATATCCTTCCTGAAAAATTATTACTACAAACCCAGATCTCATTAAAAATATTTAATATGCCGCTTTTACATTAAGTTTTTCTTCAAACAATACCTATTCTCAACAAACCCTTATTCCGCCTACCGATTCCGGATAAAATAGGAGATTCACTGCCTTCGGCCGAGGAATTCGATCTGCCCCAATGACACTCAAAATTGCAATGCGGCAAGAAAGGCGCAAGGAAAAAACTCGCAATACCGAAGAAGGCAAGAGAAAAACGTGTGGTCCGTAAAAGCGGAGGAAAAACAGAGAAGGAAATGGGAATACACAAAAAAAGAGGTTCGCCCCGAAGGGTGAACCTCTGAAAAACAAGTGTCGGTCGGATTATTTATAGAAAACCGTAATAGTCTTAACAGGAACTTGTGTCTTGTTATTGAATTTTATAGCAGTAAATTTCACTTCAGAAATGCCGTTGGAATTTTCCCAAATCCAACCCGTTGCATCATCTAATTGCCCATTATCATATTTCAAAGCAGCACCTGACTTTTTTGCATTATTATTATTTGTTTCAATCACAATCTTTGTGATTTTCTTGGTACTATCAGATATACCTATAGTCAAAGTGTTATCTATATACATACGTACTGCACCACCACCAGCTACATAATACTTCGGAGGATTGCTTCCTTTAGCCTTGTCAAACACCACCGAAAGCGGATCTGTACCAACAACATTCGTAACATCATGCTTATCTCCGTAATTTCGAGCCGCCAAATCGATCGTCATCGAGGAATCGGGAATAACAGGAACAACACCGGTAAGATCTACAGACAAGATATTGAGAGCCGAATTCGAGAAAGCGATCTCCTTGGTCAAAGTGACATCCTTGGTAAACGAGCGTTTGTTGGTCGTAAACGTAAAACGGATCTGATCGTTGGCCGCCAACATAACGGGAGCCGTCACAAACATAGCATCAAACGTGGCATCAAGTGCAACATCCTTATAATTAACAACAACAGAAGAAGTTGCATTTGCATGGAAAATATTATTTTTATCGGCGACAGGAGTCACTCCATCAACTGCCACAAATCGACGGCTTTCAGGATTGAAAAGATATTGTCCAGTCAGAAATTTACCTTCTGTAAGTATTTCCAAGCCGACCGATTTGACAGTCTCACCCGATACCGGAATAAAGCCTTTGAATGTAACTTTAGAGATAGCCACAGGACGAGCAAAACGCACTTTCTGTGCAGGGATCTCCTCTGTTGGAGTCGTCGGAGTCAGAGTAATGCCTTCCATAACCAAAGCGTCGGCCTCTTTATCGAAAGAACCCACTTCGGCATTCTGCATAGTGGGAATTTTCATACCCAAGGCAACGACCTTTGTACCACCCGGTTTCACATCATTACGAAAATCGGACGCAGCAGACAAGACTCCCTGGATATAATTGCTTTTTTGTGCCGTCAAATTAGACACTTTAAACGAAGCGGTTTTTCCATCCTGAGAAATCGTAGCTCTAACCTTTTCTTTAAAAATACCATTTACATAGGTCGACACTTCATCGCCTTGTGACCAAATGATATCCGTACCATTATACATAGTACGCGTAGCATCCGTTGATTCACTCTCGGCAATCAGCGTAACACTGACTTCGGATTCTGCGGACTGAGTAGCATCTTCTTCTTTCGAGCATCCTGTAAATGCCATTGCTGCTACGACAATAGCGAACAAACTTTTTACAATTCGTTTCATTTCTCCCTGAATTTAAAATTCACCCAACTCATTATCGGGATCCGTAAATCCAGGTGTTCCCCAATCTGCGTAGTTTACATCTGCCCCACCTGTCGTGGCAAATCCCTGCTCAACGGCAATCTCAAGCTCCTCGAGGACGGGAGCAACATACATTTTTGTTACTTTCATGTTTATAAATTTTTAAAGGTTTATTTGTTTTATAAGCGTTAATTACAAGGCATTTCCGACACCTGAATCCATACACAAATATACAATTTCCGGACTATAATTCAAAGCATAATATGGAATTTATCTCTTTCCTTATTCTGTTGGTTCAATAAATTATCCATTAGGTCGTTTACTTCGGTCAACACGGTTTTTTACGAGGTCTTTCCACCGATTGTTCGAAGTTGCAGCACTTTCGTTTCCCTCAATTACCCCACTGCCCTCCTCGGCCCAGAAAATCCGGTTCTTTGCAATGTTGGAACTGCTCATGCAGTGCGCAATCGGAACATTGTGAATCCCATCCGCCACAAAGGGACTGTTCGTGACCACGATGGCACGGTCTCGCTCGAAAAGCGGATTCTCGAACACGGGACGTCTGCCCAAAAAGCAGAGCGTATATTAGTCGATGGCAGGCAGGAATCAGCGGATCTCATCGGGATCGAGGCGGCCGTTGCGATTCAGATCACGGTTGCGCAGGTAAACCGCCCACTGCGCAGGATCTCTCGATTGCCCCCGCTTGCGATGAGCCAATCGGACGGAGCGTCCACCACTCCGAGTTTCAGGCCCCGCAACTTGCGACGGGCACGTTCCACCACAAAGTCTTCCTGCAAACGTCGTGCAATACAGGTCGTGATTCCGTGGAGGATCTCACCCCTCGCGTCCGTTTTGACGCAGGTAAGAGAGAATCTCCATCGAGGCGGTCAACGAATTGTCCTTTCCCGAGGTCAGCAGGCGAACATATCCACCGATCCGATCGAAGTTGCGTTTGAAAAGCCCCTCGGTACCTCCCGTACGTACGAAAATGACGGGCAACAGCTGATCATTGCTGGCCTCGTAATCCTCGTCGTACAGTTCGAATGCGCAACCGGCTTCCGATGAAATTTCATCGAGGAATCGTTACGATGCATCCTCGGTGGCACTTTTGTCATGTATCGCCGAAGTGAGCGTAAATAGTGAGATCTTCATAGTCATTTCGATTAAAACGAAAATTAAAGATAATGCATTCTCTCAAGTAAAACAAGTCTTCACGCCGCCTTTCCTCAAAAAATCCGTTCCACCTCGAAAACGACGAAGGCGAAGCCCTCCCGTTCAAGGAGCGAGCTTCGCCTTCGGAAAAATATGTTCAGAGAACTTATTTGCCCAGGAAGATCATCGGCGAGAAGAGGAACATATCTTCGATACGCACCTTCTCATCGGGATCGAGCAGAGCCTCTGAAGAATCGTGCTTCGTCAGCAAGATGCGCGAGATATAACCCGCACGGCTCGAACGACGTGCACCCGGACCTCCGACGATCACCAAATCGGCAACGTGGCCGATGTACAGATCACGCGTATCGGGGTTGATACCCATACGAATGGCACCCGTCACTTGTTTGCTCTTATTGATGTCCGATGCGGGGATCGTGTAGAAGAGTTTGGGCTCGGCGGTCTTGTCGTTGACCGTCAGCGTATAGACTTTGTCACGACGCGAGCTTGTTCCGGCTACATAGAGCATGTTCGTCTCCTCGTCCAAAGCGGCACCGTCCCACGACAGCGTCTCGTCCATCATCACTTCGCCCTTCACGGCATTCTCCTTCATCGAGAAGATGTAACCCACGCCCTCGTTGGTACGGATCAGCAGCAGGTCGCTGCGCAGGCTGTACACACGGCGGATCGATTTCTCGACCGTCACGGCACTCTCTTTTTTACCGTCCTTACCCGACAGAATGCTGATCGTGTTGCCGTTGAAGAGAAACAACTTACCCTCGTAACCCATACCGGAGATATTGCGGTTGTAGTCGAAAGTGGCAATCTGCTGCGATTTACCGCTCTTCAGATCGAGGCTCAAAATATCACGGCCCTCGAAGCCGACCAAAGCCATATCCTTCGAAACAGCCACAATGAAGTCGGGCTCCATGGTCTTGTCGAACGAATAGGAATGCTGGCTCTCGATCTTCAGCGACTTGCCCTCGATCACCGTAGCCTTACCGATGGGCTGATCGTCGGCCAAAGTCTCCTTCTTGGCAAAGATCACGAAGTGACCTCCGACCTTGTCGAAACGGCAGTCAAAGCCCAGAGCTGCATCCTGACCGGCAAAAGCATCCAACGTAACCTGACCCTCGGGCGAGATATACATCAACTTGGCCTGTGGAGCCGATCTATCGGGCTCGTAACCACCCAGATTGGGAATCTGGCTCTGATCCAGCACGAACATATAACCCTCGAAGCCCTCGTACTGGGGGGCGGGATCGGGTGTAGGTTCGGGATCGGGCGTAGGCGTGGGTGGAGTTACCTCTCCGCCGTTATCCGTATTACCTACCGGAGTTTCATCGTCCGAACATGATGCCAAACAAAAGAGCGGCAATGCCATAAAAAGCATCAGGTATTTTGAAAAAGTTCTCATGGTCTTTGTTTATTTTACCAAATCATAACCGGCCTGCTGGGGAAGAATGTCCTCCTGGAGCTCACCTCCCATAAAATACTCTGCAGGAATCTTACCCGAGAGTTTGTTACCCGAAACGTAGAACATCGTGTAGACCACACCGTGGTTCACACCGTCGACGATATAATCATGAGCGACCTTGCGCGGGAGGTTACCCGTGAGATTGTTGTTGCGCAGAGCCACGCTCACCAGCAGAGGCTGCTGCTTGCCACCCAGTTCGGCGGGAATCTCACCCTCGAAGCGGTTGTCATCCAAATAGAGCAGACCCAGGTGCTCCATACGGCTGGCTACCTCGGGCAGCTTGCCGCTCAGCTGATTCTGGCACAGCGACAGACGCAGCAGGTTCTTCAGATTGGCAAACGATGCGGGAATCGTACCCGTGAAGGCGTTCTCATCACCGTAGAACTCTTTGAGGCTCTCCATCTGACCCATCTCAGCGGGAATCTCACCGACCAGGCGGTTACCCGATACGAAAAGCGTCGAGAGGTTCTTCAGATTACCCAGCGTTGCGGGCAGCTCGCCTTCCAGACGGCAGCGGGCAATATCAAAGTAGCGGAGGTTCTCCAGATTACCCACCGATGCAGGTATCTCACCTTCGAAATTGTTGCGGCCCAAAACGATGTAGGAAGCCTTGGTCAGACGGCCCAGCTCCTCGGGCAGGCGACCCGACAGCAGCGTGTTGGGGGCTTTAGCCACAAATCCAGGACGCTCCAGATCCCAGGGTGCACCCCACAACTCGAGCGAGTCGATCTGCGTAAGGTTGCCAATTGCCGACGACAGCTCGCCGTGAACATCGCTGAAACGCATCTTCCACACGCGCAGGTTCTTCAGGTTGTACAGTTCCTCAGGAATCTCACCACCCAGACGGTAGTTGTCCGACAGATCCAATACCTCGAGAGCCGTCAGATTACCGATCTCGTGCGGCAGTTCGCCGACCAGGCGGTTGCCACCTAAACGCAGCGATACAACGCGCTCCTCACCGTCAACGACGGCAGTTTTTACGCCATACCAATCCTTCAGTTCGGTATCCTCGCGCATCCAATTATCATTACGGTGCCAATCCTCACCCATGGCCGAACGATACAGCGCCTCAAGTGCAAGGCGATCACCCTCGGCAACGGGAGATCTCGACGGAAGTGTGTTTTCTTGATTTTCGGCGTTCATAGAATCCTGAACGTCACCGGGTTGCTTCTCACAACCGACCATGCTCATGGCTCCAGCCAAAATGAGCATCCAAAAATTTGTTTTCTTTAACATACCATTTTTAATATTTGGAAAGGTTTACTTCTTTCAAGTATTCAACTTCCGCAAAATCAATGGTATATCAAAAACAATAACATTCGAACCTTGTAAAGACCGGGTTATTTCTCTCAGGGGCACAATCCCCTTCGATCCCTTTTATCTACTCGGAACCTGTCATTATTCCCTTCATCCCACGGAAGTTAATAATCTTGTAAAAAAAACTTTTACAAACCAATGACAGGTGTTCTGACTTGCTCCCAAATACATCACCTTCCCATTCTCATTTTAGAGGACAGTGGCCGGATCTTCGGTGATCCCAGACATATTTGTTATTACAGAGCTTACAGCAGCGGGACTGTTCAGGATTTTCACCTGATTCCCTTTATTTCATCGCACATCCCGTGCGAACCATTAGCGCGACAAAGATAGAGATTCTATTCAAATAAAAAACAATTTTTTTTTAATTATAATTCATATTTTTCCTAATCGCCGCAGCAAGCGAAGGTAACACACTGAAACACAGCGATCATATCCCTTCGCCACCCTTTAATCTCCCGCCCGAATAAAAAGACCTCCGCCATTCGAGGCGAAGGTCATATCTCCAAAGCAAAGGGGGCTGGAGTTGGATCCCGAATCCCTTATGTAGGCTTCTTCTTCGAGTTACGACATAGCCTTTTCAAGCACCGATCGGGGTGTGGCGACATTCAAACGCATGAAGCCCATGCCTTCCTTTCCGAACGAAGCACCGTCGTTAAGGACCAATCCCGCCTCATCGGCAAAGAAGCGGATCTGTTCGTCGTGCGACATTTCCAGCGCCCGATAATCCAACCACTCCTCTCCGTTGTTGTAGGCTGCAGCGACACTGTCGAAAGCGAAGACATGACCCGCGTCGATTTCTCCGGCCTCAAGACAGATGACAAACTGCTGCAAAAGTTTCTCATTGAAAATCAGCGTATGCGATGCAGCCAGGCTCGGCATATTGAACGTCTTGCTCGGAGCCATAAACGCCACCGAATTGAGGCGGGCCAGCTCGGGAACCGTGGCAAAAGGCGTATGGTGGTAAGGCGGGAGGATCAGATCGGCATGGATCTCATGCGACCCCATATATCTTTCATTCCATCGACCTTCACTGCATGAGTCGAATGGAGGTCGATGACTTCATCGAAATTGTAAATCAGGGTTCTTTGTGTTTTTCGGCTCTAAAAATCGTCTGGTGGAGCTTTCTAAAATCTACCGTCAGAAGGATTCCGAGTTCATCGACATCCTGTCGGCCGTACGCCAAAACCGCATGACCCGGGGACTGCCCGCCAAGCTCAACGAGCGTTACGACCCCGATTAGGAAGCTCCCGACGGCTGCATCACGCTCTGCACGCACAACTACTCGGCGCGAGAGATCAACCTCTCGCAGCTGGAGGCACTCCCGTCCCGCAAATACACCTACACAGCCACCACCGAGGGAAACTTTCCCGAAAGCATGTACCCCCAAGATGTCGAGTTCAAACTCAAGAAGGGTGCGCAGGTCATGTTCACGAAGAATTACCCCAGCCCCGAGAAGCTCTTCGTCAACGGCACGATCGACGAGGTGGTGGCTTCGTCTGTCGATTTCGATGACAAGGCCAAGAAGAAACTCAACCGACAATATTTTCCGAACTTTACGATAGAACTCTTCACCAAACTTTTCCTTTGGAATTACTCGTGCGAAGGGTTTGATTTGGAACGCCACCTCGAACAGAGAGCCTTGCTTTAGGCCGAACTCCCCGACCTCAAACCCGAGGAGGCCCGTGTCCTGCTGAATCGCGCCATAGCCCATCCGGGGACAAACTTTGCACAACTGTCGACCCACAAAGCCATCGATCGTAAGGCCGAAAACCAAGACAACGATTCGGATGAGCCCTCTGAAGATGAAGATCCGGACATTCTTCATCCCGAGGTCTTCGAGCTGCTCAGGCAATGGCGTTACGCCAAGGCTTCGGAGCTTCAGTTGCCCCCTACTGCATCCTCCATCAGCGTCCGATGATCGCCCTGGCCAACGACCTGCCGCCAACCACATCCGAACTTTTGGCCATCAAGGGTATCGGCAAAATATTCGTCGGGAAATATGGCGAAAAGGTGTTGGAGATGCTTGGATCGGCCACCGACGAATTCTAAGGTCGATCCCCTCCGCATCCTGACTTTTCAACCGGCCATATACCACTCGCCGAGCATTCGATCGGGAGACATCCTTATTTTCGAATCGGAAGTTGCACTCCGTCTTCCGCCAAGATCCGGCATTCAGTCCCTTTCGTGGAATTCAGCGACCAATAAAAACAAGCTGTGCCGGCAGAGCATATAAAAACTCTGTCGGCACAGCCTGAATTATATTCCCCAAGGGGAGCTACTTTTCGATCAATCGGAATTCCACAGGCTGGCCATGCTGACAACGTACCGTCAGAATGGTCATTCCATCGGTCTCTTCGAGTTTCACCCGCTCGTTCGGGGAGTCTACACCCCACTTGCCATGCAACAGGATCTGTTTATAGATGGGTTCACTCGGTTCAGGTGTCGTATAGGTCTTCTCCCAAAGGTTCAGATTGGGATCGCACACACTCATCTTCACGGTTTTACCGTCACGATTGCTCATCACGAAGGTCTCGGCATCGATATGACGGAACAGATCATCCTGCTCCAAATCTAAAGATTCAAATACGACATAGCCCTTGATTCCCGAAGGATTATCCTTTACGATATGGGCCGTATGGTCTTTGCGGATCACGGTATAGAGATCGTCGTTCGAGATCGTCTTCAGATCGTCTTTGTCCGGCTGAATCACCACCATATACTCATAACCGGCATCCTTAGGAGCTGTGCCATGATCGATCCAGCCTGCGGAGAATGTTCCGAATGTGGGGACACGCTTCTTCTCGTGACGGGATTCCTGCTTGGCGATCTGCACCTTCACACGGCCCTCTCGCACGCAGTAATAGTTGTCGTAACCATCACGGAGCAAAACCGGATTGCCTGCATCAGCCTCTAGACTTGCAGCATAACCCACATTATCCACGGTCCGGTTTGCAACCATCAGCGGATGCTGCTCATCGAAACGGCTTTGGAACAAAGTCGTCTCCGTCGGATAATCCCGATTGGAATTATTGATGTCGCTACCCAGACAAATCAGTCGGTTATCAAAGCAGAAAACCGATTTTCGCGCCACGAAATCAGGAGTATAATTCTTTCTGTCGGGCTCCATCAACTTGATTCCAAACACACCATTGCGGCCTTCCAGGTTGCTGCTTCCCGCAAATTCTTCTTTCGAATCGGTACACGATATCGGGGTGGGACTATCCAGCAGATCCCAAGGCAGATGTATGGTCGTGGTTCCCGGCAGACGATTCCAGTCCCATCCGTTCTCATCGTAGCCGCTCGCCTTGCGCGAAGGCTGGCCGAATATCTGCACCGAGCCATAGCTCTGATAGCGTCCGTAACGGTTGTCACGAACATAGATTTCCGATGTCGAGACATTAGTGTTGTATCCTCTCAATGTCACCATCCACCCCGAGCGACGATGAACTCCGGTTGCTCCGTAATTATACACAAAGAACCCTGCGGGTGCTTTGGAGGGCTTCACGCCGAGTGCTTTCAGTCTCTGTGCCTGAGGCGTATTCTTCTTATTCAGACGAAGGTAGTCTCCGGCCAGTTCCATATCGATATCATTTCCTTCGTCCGAGAGGTCTCCGGCCAATGCCAGACTGCCAAATGCTTCGATATCACCCTGTTCCATGCCGCCTCTGAAGGGATGACGGCCGCTTATACCTATACCCCACTCATAGTCATTGCAATAGTTGCGGATAGAGACAAGAGCCGTCTTCAGCACCTTCTTAGCCTCGAGGGTCGGTTCGAAATCGGTGCCGTCGGTCAGATGGACATATTCGCCCAAATGAGCCAAAGCACCTGTCGTATAGGCCGGATAGAACAATCCGTGATGGAACGTCGTGCCATCGACCTTGATGCCGCCGATCGTTCCCGGGGTATAGTTGAGCGACGTGGAGATCCAGCGTCCCAATCCCCGCATCTCACGATACTTTTGGCAGTCATCCTGAATCATCATGGCTGCAATATATTTCGGTTCGGTCAGAGTATGCCAGGAATCGAGCAATTCATCACGCTTCTCCCGACAAGGCTTACGGGTCTCTTGCAGGGCCGCCCAGAATCGGAGCGTTGCCAGGATTTCCTCCCGGTTCTTCAGCGTATAGATGTGATTTCTCATCAACCAGGCCGTGCTGTAAATCTTTCTTACCTTGTAACCGTAATGGTGATTGGTACCCATGCCGCTCCCCCAGGCAAACCCCTGATCCATGGCATAGTCCCAGACCATTTCGTATTTTTTCAGGGCTTCTTTTGAATTATTCCGAAGGACATCGACGGCCAATCCCGTGAGCATGGTCTCGATCTGAGTCAGGTTGATTTCGCCGTTTTTAGCCTGTTCATCGGGGGCAACCAGAGGTGCTCCGACAAAGCCTTTCTTGCTGCGTTTGATCCCCACTTGGTCGAGAACCCGATAGGCATCCTCTATGGCCGAACTGCCGTAGTCATCGAGTGAGAAGCATCTATCGAGACGATTCTCGACAAGACGCAGTTGCTCGGTCTGATCGGCACTCAACTGCGTAGGCAGAGGAATGTCATAAGGAAGCTGTTCCCAGAACCAGAACAGACACCAATGCCACAGGTCACGCTCTTCCAGCGAATTGTTTTGGGGAATCTGATTGTCGGGCGTTGCTCGGCGATTCACATACTTCTGCGGCCATGTAATACGGTCGATATAGATACTACCCTTGCGTTGGGGTGCAACGAGGCGGATACCGCAAATCTCATCGGATTGCTTGACCGGATCCATATGAGGAAATCCGATCCAGCAGGCTCGCCATCCTTTGGCAAAAAGGCGGAAGGAGAAGGTATGGGTAGTTGCACCCTGAGCATCATAGCATTCAAAACGGATGGAATCCGATTGAATCTTTTCGTTGTAGATCCAAAGATAGATGCCATAATCCTGCATGGTTTCCTTCTTGACAGGTATCGGTGTTTGCAACCTGAGGTCAAGCACCGAATGCGCATCGAACTCCCACTTCAGGCTTTTGCGCCCCTCCTTATAATAATCGTCGGAGACAGATATGCCCTTTCCGCCCCGTTCAGTGATACCCAATGGTATGCCCTCCTCAAACGAGATGAGTTGCGCCGAGGCATGGTACGCAAAGGTCGCAAAAAGTGCCAATAAAAGATTTTTCTTCATAAATCAGTAAGTAAATTTTAAGGTCTTAAAAATCAATGAGTCCTCGTAGTAGCTCCGCCATCCTGAGAATCCGGTCTTTATTCCTTGGACAGCTTTATATTTATATTTTTCTTGTTTTCCACACCCTCATACTCATCGCCGTATCCCTTAGACCGGAATAGCAGCGTATCATCCGAATGCACCTCCACCTGATACTCTCCCCGGGCATTGGTTCGGGCAAGACATTTGCCGATATTGGCCGAACGAACTTCGACCGAAGCCAAGGGAGTGGCCTGAACATCACAAACGACACCCGAGACTTTCACAATAGCACCACCAAGTCGATCCCGAGGAACGAATTTCATCTCGGCGGACTCTCTACGGACATAATCGCCGACCACAACCGTGACCACATGGCGAATGTCATCGGAGGCACTTCCGACCTGCAATTCGAACTCGCCGGCCTCGAAGAATTTTCGTCCCGATTCATCCGTCAAATAAAGTTCATGCACGGGGATCTCCAACGTCACATTTTTCACCTCGCCGGCCTGCAACTCAACTTTACGGAATGCTTTGAGTTGCTTGACAGGCATCACCACGGAGCTGACCTTATCGCGCACATAGACCTGAATCACCTCCTTGCCTTCACGCGAACCCGTATTCTTCACTTCCACCTCCACCGAGATGGTATCGTTCTCGCCGTATCGCTGACGATCGACTCCGACACGCGTATAGGCAAAAGTCGTATAGCTCAAGCCATGACCGAACGACCAAAGGGCATCGGGATTGGAAAAGACATAATCGCGACCGGGCTTACCGTATTGACCGGATTTCTTATAGTAACCTTTATCCGAGGGCAGATAGTTATAATAGGCAGGCAGATGACCCGTACTCTGCGGGAAAGAGAAATTCAGTTTGCCCGAAGGGTTGATCTTACCAAAAAGGATGTCGGCCAGCACAGCTCCCTCTTGTTCGCCGGCATACCATTGAGCCAGAATAGCCGGGATATTCTCCTTTTCCCACGGAATAGCCATCGGTTTACCCGAGACAAGGACCAGAATGACCGGACGGCCCGTAGCATGGACAGCCCGCACCAGACGGCTTTGCACTCCCGTCAGGTTGATATCGTGAAGGTCCATGCCCTCTCCACAGGTTGACGGCACATCGGAATGCTGAATGAAACGAGTGCTCGAAGTACCGACACACAAGACCACGACATCGCTTCTTCGGGCCACTTCAACCGCCTCTTGAATACCGGAATCATCCAGATCAGCAAGTCCGCAGCCATAGGCATAATTCACCTTTACCCGGTTCCCCACCAAATTACGGATTCCTTTCAACGGAGTAACTCCGTCTTTGTTATCCTTACTCCAGGAATAATCCCCGAACTGCACCTGATCGGCATTGGGGCCTATAACAGCAATGCTTTTGATCTCATTCGGATCCAAGGGCAGCAGATTGTTTTCGTTCTTCAGCAGCACGGCCGACTCTTCGGCAATCCGGCGGGACAAGTTCACCATTTCCCGAGTATGGACGGGCAATGCATATTTTTCGACGCCATAGGGATGTTCAAAAAGCCCCATGTCGAACTTGGTCCAAAGAATACGGCGGACCGCATTGTCAATCAGACACTCGTCCAATCGGCCTTCACGCACAGCCGCCGCCAATGCCTCGAAACAATTGCTCGAAGCCTCGACATCCAAACCGGCTTTAAGGGCCATGACCGCAGCCGATTCATCGTCCTCGGCCACGCAGTGGAAGCTGCGCAGCATATCCACAGCCGCCCAATCGGAATAGACCAGTCCCTTGAACCCCCAGCGGTTGCGCAGGACATCCGTAAGCAGGAAGTGCGAAGCCGAATTCGGGATGCGGTTCACCGAATTATAACTGGACATCACGGTGCGGATGTCCGTATTCGTGATGATCGTCTCGAAAGGCTTGAGATAGACCTCCATCACATCACGCGTGCCGCAATTCACCGACGCCAGATTCAGGCCTCCGGACGGTGATCCGTGAGCACCGTAATGTTTCACCATCGGTGAAATGTCATGATCCAAATAACCCCTCACCTCGGCAAGTCCCATCTGAGAACAAAGGACCGGATCCTCTCCAAATGATTCCTCCACCCGTCCCCAGCGCAAGTCACGCACGACATCAATATTCGGAGCCAACACCTGACGAATGTTCATGGTGTGCAACTCACCGCTGATCATGCTCACCTTGCGATATGCCAAATCTGGATTGAACGTACTGCCCACGGCGATATTCTGAGGATAGATCGTGGCTCCGCTCTGCACCGAGCCATGCAACGCCTCGGTCGTGACGAGCACCGGAATTCCCAAGCGGGTTTCATGAAGCATATAATCCTGCAACTTGCGATAGTTCTCGGCACAATTCTCACTGTTGAGAATCAGGCTCTCGGCAAAACCGAAGCTCATCCCGTGGCAATGGCTGTCCAACTTGTCCATATTGACCGACTGGACATCGAACGCATGCTCACGATGGATATGACGCATCTGAGCAATTTTCTCGTCGAGAGTCATCCGCGACAGCAGGTCCTCGACGCGTTCTTCGACCGGAAGATCCGGATTCTTATACGGGAGAGACTGCGACCACACGTTTCCGATGGACGCAATCATCATCATTAAAATCAATTTTTTCTTTCCCATCAGCATAATTTCTGTTTTTTCGACTAAATATTTTCTCGTTTTGCCGAACGTCGCACATACCGTAATTCCTCAAAAGGCCAAAAGCATATTGCAGACTATTCTTACGATACAAAAATACTGCTCGACAGATTACATCGCCTTCCTGAGAATACAAATCTTCAAGTCAGATCATACATCGCCTCCCGTCATGTTCTTTTGGACTAAATCGCCCTTTAAAGATGGACTAAAACGCCCCTCGGTGCATAAAAGAGACAGGCTGATGGGGGTTTTCCCGTCCCTTGCGTCCATTCATTCTTTTGGTCCAAGTCCATCAAAGAGACCGGGGAAAAGCTAATCTTCATCCCTTTGATCCGGTTTCGAGATATTTTTATTTCTGTATTCAAGCGGAGTTACCCCGTATTTATCCTTGAAGTATTTGCGGAACTGCTTCGTGCTGAATCCCAATTCATCGGATATCTGCGTGATATTCAATTCCGGATGATGATCCAGCAGTTCTACCGCATGTTCTATCTTAATCTCCACGATGAACTCGTTTGGCGTATGATCCGAGATGTTCTTCAGACGCATAAAAAGTAAGGTTCTGGACACGCCGATCTCCTGGGCAAAGGTGTTGACATTGAAATCCGGATTATCCATATTCTCCGACACAATCCGACGGGCCTTATCCATGAATTCCTGATCGAGGACATTGTTGACCGGGAGATTGTCGGCTACCATACTTACCGGAGCGGTCTTGCTGTTCTTCATGGCCAGACGACTCTTGACCAGATTATTGCAACGGGTCAAGAGCAACTGCATATTAAACGGTTTGCAGACATAATCATCGGCCCCTAACTGGAATCCTTCGATCTTATAATTCTCGTTGGTCAGAGCCGTCAGCAGGATAATGGGAATATTGCACGTTTGGGGATCTTCTTTCAGGATGCGGCAGAGTTCGATGCCACTGACCTTAGGCATGACCACATCACTCACAATAATATCGGGCATGACCTCACGACAACTTGCCAGTCCTTCTTCACCGTCGGCAGCCACCGTGACCTCATAGAATGCAGAGAACCAATCCTCCAACATCCCCCTCAGGTTTTGGTTGTCCTCGACAACCAACATCTTGAAGCGTTTGGGGGGTTCGGATTCTTCCTTGAGCGATTCTTCCCCCGCCGTGAGATCCTCAGCGTCATCAATCGTAGAATTCGTCAAACGTACCGGTGACAGAGTGGCTATTTCCTCATTGTTGTCGATGATCTCTTCCTCGCGGAAATGTTTATTGCCCAACGGCAGACGGACAAAGAACGTGGTATCCACGCCCAAGTTGCTGTACACTCCGATCTCACCGTGATGGAGTTCCACAATACCCTTCGTAAGGTTCAGACCGATTCCCGTGCCATTGGTCAGAGGCTGGTTATCTGCCTGGTAGAAGCGGTCGAAGATGTTGGCCATCTCCTCTTGGGTCAGTCCTTTTCCCGAATTGCAGACTTCGATAACGACGCTATCGGATGACTGACGCACCGAAACCGTGATCTTTCCCTTATCGGACACATTCTTGAAGGCATTGGACAGGAGGTTATTGATGACCTTGCGCATCTGACTGACATCGAACCACACCTGTATTTCGTCATGACTCTTCACAAAACGATAGTCTATATGGCGTTCGCTTGCGAATTCATCGAACAAGAGGAAGTTCTCATACAGATAGCTCACCAGATCATGGCGTGACACCTTGATGGTCATGAAACCCTGCTCCATCTTCCTGAAATCCAGCAACTCGGAGATCAACTCGTTCAACGAGACGCAATTCTTATAGACCTTCATCAACGATTTCTTCAACGGACCGCTTACCTCCTGTTTGGCAAGAATCATCTCGACATATCCCGTAATGATACTCAGCGGGGTACGGAATTCGTGGGAAATATTGGTAAAGAAACGCAGTTTGGACTGGGTCATCTTTTTTATGTTCTCGGCATTCTTCTTTTCGTATCGGAGCTGTTCGCGCAGGCGTACTCGGTGGTTATACTGACCGACAAACACCCAAACCAAAAGCAACACCACAGCCGCATACAACAAATAGGCCCACACGGACTTATAGAAGGGAGGATGTACGATCAGTTTCAGATCGTGGCTTCGGTGTACCGACCCGTCCTTGAGCAGCGTCCTCACTTTCAAGACATATTCCCCGGCCTCAAGATTGTTGAAGGCTATGTAACGGTCGTCCGTCATGGGTTGCCACAGTTTTGATGCTCCCTTCAACTGATACTCCATGGGCAGACGGTCAAACGGCAGATAGGTCGTGGCTCCATACTGAAGGACAAACGTATTCTGACGCGCATCCAATTCGATTGAGCGGGTATCGTACAAGGCCTTGCTTAGGATGCCGGTGGAATCGTCGACCGACACCTCAACGCTGTTCACCCAGAGCCTCGAGGGAGCAATGTCATACATCTGCTGCACGGCTCCGAGATTCTCACGGGTAAAGGCAATCAAGCCATCCATTCCGCCGACGAATATTTCGCCATTGCTGGCCTTGAGCAGAGAATATTCGTTGATGGAGCTCAAGGGTAACTCCTTGTTTCGGCGATAATTGACCGACGATCCGTCCTTAAGGTCGAACAGAGAGATGCCCTGATCGGTAGAGATGACATAACTCTCGTCGTCGATCTGTTCAACGGCATAGACGACATTGCTGATGAGATTGTTCTTCCGAACATCATAATTGCGGAATTTGTCCAGTTCCGGATCATAGACATCCACACCATAGCCATTGGTGCAGAACCAGATCAAACCGTTACGATCCTCGAAAACATCGTAGACATTTCCCGTGCTGATTCCGTCCGCTGTCTGCTCGTCGCTGCGGAGGATTTCCATTTCCCCGGTCTGCAGCCCATAGCGGGCCACCCGATGTCGGGAATGGCAGATAATCCAAAGATTCTCGTGGAGGTCGAGCAGGATCTTATAGATCTCATCGATCTGATCCGACATCTGTCGAGTGGGGAAAATATCGGAACAACGACCGTTCGCGGGATCAAAGAAAACCACTCCCCGAAAGGTGGCCACGATCAATTTTCCCCGATAGGGAACAATATCCATCACTATATCCGACGGCAGACTCTGAGAATTATACTTCTGATGATGGAACACGTCGAAATGTCCCGTTTTCACCTTCAGACGATTCAGTCCGCCCATATGCGTTCCGATCCAAAGCTCGTCCCTATCCTCATCATAATAGAGGCATTTGGCATTATCCTGCGAAATGCTGTTATTGTGATTATCATGTCGGAACCATTTGAAACGCTCCGTCTTCAAGTCATATTGGTTCACGCCGCCCCCTTCGGTACAGATCCACAAACGTCCCCGGGTATCTTCGATCATACGGCCTACGGTGGAGACACTCAGTCCCTCCCCTTCTTCATCCCGGGCATAGAATTCGTGGAAGAGCTGGCGGCCGGGGTTGAAATAATTGACACCTCCATAGTAGGTCCCGGCCCAGATATTTCCCTGTACATCGCAATAAAGACTCCAAATGGAAGACTCGGTCAGCCCTTTCTCCCCGTGATTGTGGAAATAGGCCGAGAATCGACCTGTGGTCACATCATAGCGATTCAGTCCGTTGAAAGTACCCACCCAGATGTCGCCGTTCTTATCTTCGACACATCGGTGCGTGTAATTCGAACTCAGGGTTCCCGACTCCTTGTCAGAGTGGCGGAAACACTTCACCTGATCTTTTCTGACTAAAAAGAGACCTTTACCGTCATAACTGCTCACCCATAATTGTTCCTTGGAATCTTTAAAAATATCGAAAACATGGATCTCAGGAATGAGACAATCTATCGTTTGATTCCCGGCATACAGATACAAGCCGTCATATGTACCCAAATAGATCGAATCGCCGACAAATGACAAACCACTGATGATGGTTTCGACGGGCAATTCACAAACGAGTACCGAATTATTATCCTCAAATCGATACAATTTGTTGCGATGGGCATAATACAAATGGTGGTTATAGTAGGCCAGCTTATGGACATCACTATCGGCCAAGGCAGAGAAGGAATCGGAGGTTATGTTATAGGCCACAAGTCCCCGATCCGTGGAAATATAGATTTCATTCTCCCCGTTACCGATTATCTCGGAGATATGGTTACCGGATAGACTTTTCTTCTGGTCCTTATTAAACTTGTAATTTCGGATGACGTTGCCATCATACATATTCAGTCCGTCCCTTGTGCCGAACCACATATACCCCCTACGATCCTGATAGATCGAGATGACGGAATTATGCGACAAACCGTCTTTCGTCGTGAGATTATAGAAGGTCAACGGCGATGCATGAGCAACCGTAGTGAATAAAGACAATAAGAAAATTATAAATATCCTCATATATAAATGTCAATATAAGCAAGTTCGACAAACAAAGGCCGAAAAGAGTCCCGGGTTTACAAATTCTTCAAGCCGGAGTAGTGTCCCGATCCTCCCTGAAATTACAATTCGCCCAACCAGTTGTCAATCATCCGCTGTCCCGATTCGGTAATCACCGATTCGGGATGGAACTGCACGGCATGGATCGGCAGATGAGCGTGGTAAAAAGACATGATGTGACCGTCCTCATCCATAGAGCTGACCTTGAGGTCATCGGGTATGGAATCGGATGCCACAACCCACGAATGATAGCGTCCCACAACCGGAGTATCGCAACCTCGGAATAAGGCATCCTCCCGATCCGTAATCTTCAGGGGCGAAGGGTGACCGTGGAGCGGTGCCGACAACTGCTCGAGCCGTGCTCCAAAGGCTTCGGCCAAGGCCTGATGGCCGAGGCAGATGCCCAATACGGGTTTTGCAAGGCGGATGATCTGACGAATCATCTCCTCCAGACGATTGGCCTCTTTCGGAATACCCGGACCGGGCGAAAGGACAACTCCGTCGGAGCGTACCACATCGTCGAGGCACACCTCGTCATTGAGCACAACATCGACACTCGGTTCCAGCGGGCTTTCCCGCAGCAGCTGTACGACATTATAGACAAACGAATCGTAATTATTGATCACCAGAATTCTTTTCATGAATACAAATTTATACTTTTTCCGAAGAGTCGACAAATTTTGTCATCACAAATATCCGTCTCTGCCATTTTCCCCCATATTACGCGGGGAGTATAGCGACATTTTGATCGTCCACCACGGAGAGATCACCGACACGAGTTACAGCAACATCGTATTCGATGACGGGAAACGGCACATCACCCCTGCGGCCACATTGCCCAACGGAACGTGTCGCCAGCGTCTGCTCGCAAAGGGCATTATCTCAGAGGAGCACCTCTCGCCCAAGTATTTGAAGCGTTTCCGCCGCGCGATCCTCATCAATGCACTGATCGGTCTTCGGGAAAATATCTCACTGCCCATATCGGAAATCCGTTGATTCCACCCGCTCCGCATCTATCAGCCGAAGGCCCGTCAAAAAAAGGGAATAGCCCCACTTTCAGGTGAAGATGGGTGCGGGTTTGCATTATCTTCAATAAATCATTAAATTTGTTTCGATAATCAACAACCCGAAACGACTTATGAAAAGCCTATTCTTCAGCCTTGGTCTCGCTGCGACAATGATCTGCCCCGTTGCAGCCCAGACATTCACCGAATGGCAGGATCAGAAAATCAATCAGATCAACCGTCTCGAGATACGCACTTCATTCTTCGCCTATGAAGATGAAGCCGCGGCACGGGATGGCGACAAAACCCGCTCCAAACGATTCTTGAGTTTGGACGGAAATTGGAAATTCCGCTGGGTCGAGCACGCCTATGACCGTCCCCGGGATTTCTTCCGCACGGATTTCGACGACTCTGCGTGGGGCAATATGCCGATTCCCGGAATCTGGGAAATGCACGGCTATGGTGACCCGCTCTACATCAATCAGGAGTACGCCTGGGACACCCACTTCAAGAATGATCCGCCCCATGTCCCCGAATTCAAAAATCACGTGGGATCCTACCGCCGCACGATCACCCTGCCCGACTCCTGGGACGGGAAGCAGATCATTGCCCACTTCGGATCGGTGACCTCGAACCTCTATCTGTGGATCAACGGCAAATTCGTCGGTTACAGCGAGGATTCAAAGATGGCCGCCGAATTCGACATCACCCGTTTTCT
>JAHHQK010000050.1 GCA_020026435.1 Alistipes sp.
CGGATAGGTAGCAATTTTTCTGCTTAACTATTCAAAAAATGGCTTCAAAGCACATATTAAAGGATATTGAATAATGCTACGTATCTTACTAAAACTCAATAGTTTACATTATTTTTCCTGAATCCATCCATAATTGGGCGAGTTTTCCTTATATTTGTAAACAATCATAAGAAGTCTTTTTTCAATTAATTTATTATTGATTATAATAACTAAAATATATTCTGGTCTTGTCTATTTTTATTAATATTAATATGGTTTGATTTTGCAATCTATATAATTTTAGGGGCTATTATGCTTGGGTGTATATATTTCTTAGCAACAGCAGGAAACCGCAAAAAAGAAGAAGAGGAACGGGAGCGGAAAATAGCCGAAAGAAGAACTGCTTGGTTAAAAGATAGAGAAGAAAAAAAGCAAAATATAAAATTACCCGACAAAATTTCATCAATAAATACGGAGAACTAGATAAAGAAATAATAATAAAAGAATACGATATAACCCAAGAGATTATGGTTTTTGGAAAGGATCATAGATTAATCCTTATGGGTAAGGATTTGGATTTTTGCAGTATCCTCAGTTGTTCTCTAAATGATAATTCTCGTATTCAAAAAGGAAGTGTAACATACGAGTCTAAAACAAAAACCGACAATGGTAATATGTTAGGACGAGCTGTTGTAGGAGGTGTCTTAGCTGGTGGAATAGGAGCTGTAATCGGAGGGAGTACAGCAAGCAAAAACACCCAAACCATAACGACACATGAAGATGATATTATTATTCATGATTATACTGTTGTAATCAATTTAAATAACCTTAAAAATCCTATCATTAGAATTTCTCTTGGTCAGGACGAAAATATTACAAATGAAATTATAGGCTTACTAAATGTTATAATGCAAACCAAGTAAAAAAATATTCTACCAGTAATAAATTTAACCATTATGATATGACGAAAACAGACAAAGAGAAAATTGCAGAAATATCTGCAAGAATAGATACCATCATTGAATGTTGTGCCACAACTCCTAATAATTTCGCTAAAATATTGGGATACAGTAGAGCACAGACAGTTTACGATATTCAAAATCGTAAATGTGCCCCAAGTTATGATTTTTTCAACCGATTTGCTGATTCAGAATATTCTGCAATTATAAACCTTAGATGGTTACTCAATGGAGAAGGGGAAATGTGGACAGACTTTATGCGTAGGCTTACACATGAAGACCAAATAATTGTGGTTAATAATGTTAATCATGGAATTTCTGTATCAAGTTACCAGGTGGCCACAGAAGTTGACATCGCTGTAAATCGTTATACACTAACTGAATTGCAAAAAGAAAATGGAGAACTTAGGACACGCGCCAAATTAGCAGATAAATATTATAAAACGACATTAGAACAAGCTAAGCAAATAGGGAAACTTGAAGCGCGTATAGAAGACCTTGAGCAACGATTGGGGAAAACTGCTGGTGATGCCAACATTGCAGGTACTGCAAATGTAGGATAGGAGGGTATGTTCCTGCGTTCACTCTTGTTCCACCCAAACACACACCCCTGAGCCCTCCCAACAGGGCATTTATATTGTTTTTCATGTATTTTTCTTGCGGATAATATATTTAACAATGATTATCAGCAACTTAAATTTAAATGATTTTCAACCCCTATTTTTAAGGGGCGTGTTTAGGCATTAAAGGGTATCGAATCCCCCCAAAAAAAAGCCGATTTTCTTAAAATTTCTGTATTCGGAACACACACCTACCCCTCATTTCAGGTCCAAAATTCAACCTGAATTAAAGCCAATTCAACCTTTTGCACGTTTCGTTTCAAACACTCCACCTTCACCATAACGCTTAAACCTATTGATATTCAACTATTCCACCATCATCTCCTCTTCCCACACTCTGCTCATTTCGTTTTTATGCCCGTAATTACTAAATATAAAAAGAGTAATGGAACAAAAACAACCGATATTTCGGATAGCAAAAGGAGGAGAATCACCAGTTTTTCTCCTTATTGTGTTTATCTCGGGACATGACGGCCGGCATCCGATCCGCCCAATGGGTATATCATCAAAAAATCGGAGCGGGACTTCCTTCGTGGAAAATCCGCACTCCGATTCGGGATCAATATAAAACCGCACAGAGACAATCTCGCGGGAAAAGTCTATTTACGCAGGGCCGTCAGCTCGAAATCATCGGCATCCTCCCATGCAGGGAACGACTCCTTGAACTCACCCAGGGCCTCGGTGTCGAACGTCGTCACGAGGGTCTGCTCACAGTCGCCCGCATAGGCAATCGTGCGGCCCGTGAAGTCGATCAAGGCCGAATCGCCCACATAGTTGCCGTCGGGATCCTTACCCACACGGTTCACCGCCGCCATATAGCACTGGTTCTCGATGGCACGGGCACGGATCAGCACCTGCCACGGCTCACGACGGTCGTCGGCCCACGAAGCACTGCACAGGATGGCATCATAGTCACCCCGATTGCGGCTCCACACCGGGAAACGCAAATCGTAGCACACCAGCAGCAGGAAGCGGAAACCCTTGTACTCGACAATCACGCGACGGTCGCCGGGCGTATAATCCCGACCCTCGCCTCCGGGACGAAACAGGTGGTGCTTGTCGTACCACGACATCTCACCCGAGGGCGTAATGAAGAACATACGGTTGCGGTACTCGTTGTCCTGCTCAATGACCACACTGCCCACGACCGCTTTGTTGTAGGTTGTGGCCCAACGGCGCATGGTGGTTACCACTTCGCCGTCGGCCGGCTCGGCCACACGCGAGGGTTTGAGTTTGAATCCCGTGGCGAACATCTCGGGCAAGACCACGATGTCGGCTTTCGCCGCGGCTACAATAGGCTCGATACGTTGCAAATTGTGGGTCGTTTGCTCCCACTCCATATCGACTTGACAAATGGCTACATCTATTTTCATAAGCCTGTTTTTTCAAAATGGGCAAGCAAGGTAATAAATTTTTTCCGAACCTCAAACACAAATCTTGCATCCCTCCGAAATTAAACGTACTTTTGCAAAGGAATATAATTAACGAAAGACCATGCTCAAAGTAGGATCTATACAAAAGCTCACCGTATGCCGCGTGTCGGAATACGGATTATACCTCGCCGACGAGGAGCAGAACGAAGTGCTGCTCCCCAACCGCTACACCTCGCTCACGGATCAGGTGGGCGACGAGAAGGAGGTATTCATCTACCACGATTCGGAGGACCGTCTGGTCGCCACGACCGAAACGCCCCTGCTCAAGGTCGGCGAGGCGGGATTCCTCAAAGTGGTCGACAAGACCCTCCACGGCGCATTCCTCGACTGGGGACTCTACGGCAAGGACCTCTTCCTGCCCAACCGAAACCAGCAGGGAGGAATCCTGCCCGGAAAGAGCTACATCGTTTATATGTACCAGGACTCTATCACGGGCCGCTGCGTAGCCACCACCAAGCTCAAGAGCTTCATCAACAACGACGTGATCACGGTCGAGCCCCGTCAGCAGGTCTCGATGCTCGTGGCCTCGGAAAGCCCCATCGGATTCCGCGTGATCATCAACAACCGCCATTGGGGTATGCTCTACCACGACCAGCTGTTCCAGAAGGTGGCCGTCGGTGACCGTCTGACGGGTTACGTGCGCCGCATCACCGAGGACAACCGCATTGATGTGAACCTCCAGCAGGGAGGTTACGCCCAGGTGAAGGATTCGGCCGAGGTGTTGGTCAAGCTCCTTGAGGAGAACGGCGGCCGGTTGCCCGTCAACGACAACAGCACCCCCGACCAGATCGCCCGTCTTACACGGATGAGCAAGAAGAGCTTCAAGCGTTCGCTGGGCACGCTGCTCAAGAGCGGACGCGTGGAGATGACCGACGAAGGAATCAGATTCACCACCAAACACTAGGAGCATGAGCCGCATAGCCACCGCCGAACGCGTATCGCTCGAAGCCTCCGACAATTTTGTCTTCCAGCGCTCGATCCTGGCCTACCACCTCGCCGCACAGCGTGTCGAGGGACGGGTGCTGGAGATCGGCACGGGATCGGGCTACGGCATAGAGGTGATCGCACCCCATGCCGCGGAGTTCGTGACCATCGACAAGCACCGCCCGCAGATTCCATTGGACGGGGTCGAGTTCCACGAGGCCACGGTGCCGCCGATCGACTTCCCCGACGAGAGTTTCGACTGTGTAATCTCGTTCCAGGTCATCGAGCATATCGACGCCGACCGCGAATTTGTCCGTGAGGTTCACCGCGTGCTGCGCCCGGGGGGACGCTTCATCGTCTCGACGCCCAACGCCCCGATGTCGCTCACGCGCAATCCGTGGCACGTGAGGGAATACACGGCCGGAGAGTTGGCCTCACTGCTACGCACCTCGTTTGAGGAGGTGCGGCAGGAGGGCATATTCGGCAACGAAAGCGTCATGAAATACTATGCCAAGAACCGCGAGAGCGTGCGCCGCATCACGCGATTCGACATCCTCGACCTCCAGCACCGTCTGCCGCGGCGTCTGTTGCAGTTGCCCTATGATCTGATGAACCGTCTGAACCGTCGCCGGCTGCTCAACGAGAACCGGACGCTCACCTCGTCGATCCGCATGGAGGACTACTCCATCGGGGAGGTCGGCAAGGAGTGTTTCGACCTTTACTACACGGCCGTCAAGGCCCGGAAATAATCCCTCCTATCCAAGTGTCCCGTTTCGGGGCGGAGAGTGACGGAGAAAGGGGGGGGAGACTTCAGGCGGAAATGGATTGAAATTTTCGCTTTTTTTAACGCACCAAGCCGTCGGGCCGGGATGTGACGGGGATCCTTCCCGCCCACGGCCGCGGCCCGCGAAGAGAGTATCGCAAAATGGAATACACACTGCAAACACCGCTCAAGGGATTCGTATCCCTCACAGACTCGCTGCCCCGCAACACGGAGGCTTTGAACGACGGACTTTACCGCATACTGTGGGTGCGCAGCGGAGAGTTGCACCTCGAAATCGACCACCTGCCCACGCTGCTGCGTGAAGGTGAGCTGATCTCGCTGACCCCGCTCCGGAAGCTCGAAATCAAGCAGGAGGAGGGGCGTTACCTCGTTCTGTCGTTCAACAGCGACTTCTACTGCATCTACGGTCACTCGGGCGACGTGTCGTGCAGCGGAGTGCTCTTCCACGGATCGTCGCACATGATCCACCTTTCGATCGGCGAGGAGCAGACCGCCCAGCTCAACGAGATCGTCGACAAGATGCCCGAAGAATTCATCGTCAGCGACGATCTCCACGAGGAGATGTTGCGCCTGCAGCTCAAGCGGTTCATCATCACCTGCACGCGCATCGCCCGCGAGCAGATCGAGCATCCGTCGGATGCCGAGAGTGTGAAGGATCTGGTCAGAAGGTACTATATGCTTGTCGATCAGCACTTCCGCACCAGGCACAAGGTCAGCGACTATGCCTCAATGCTCCACCGTTCGCCCAAGACGCTGAGCAATCTGTTCTCCTCGGGCGGGTTTCCTTCGCCGCTGAAGATCATCCGCGAACGGATCTTCTCCGAGTCGCGGCGGCTTCTGCGCCACACCCCGATGCAGGCCAAGGAAGTGGCCTCAGTACTCGGATTCGAGGATCTGGCCTCGTTCAGCCGATTCTTCAAGACCATGTCGGGCGTGAGTATCTCCCAATTCCGCAGCGAGGGGGGCGAAAATGCCTCCAAGGGACAGGCCTAAGTCCAATTCCGACGGCGAGGCGAGCGAGAATACCGCCAGGGGCAGACGTAGGTCAATTTCTGCGACGAGGGGAACGAAATGTCGTCAAGGGGCGGGCGCAGGTCAAATCCGGCGCTGGGATGACCCGACGGGCAAAGGACGGCGGGGACGGACCAACGAGTTAGGAGCAAGAGGATAGAGGCGGTAGGGGTAAGTTTCGTTGCCCCGGCCCTGCCTAAACCAAAAAATCACGATTTTCCACACCAAAGGCAGACATCACCCATTTCGGAGTTGTGTCTGCTTTTATTTTTGGCTGAGAACACTCCTGTTTTGCAGAGGAAGAAGACGGTAAAGTCTCTCCGGATAGCGGCAGGCAAAGCAAAACACGGCATTAGGCACACAGATTTACCTTCCCCAACAATGCGGACTGACTTATGAGTATTTAGGCTCTTGACAATTCGGCAGGTCCTGCGGGTACTGGATTCCCCGACTCAAGAAACGAATAGGCGGAAAGCAGTCGAAACGTAATAGCTGAAAGGAGGGAGCTGGGAGGAAGGTGAAGTGAAAAATAAAAGAAGTGGAAATTCGGCGGCAGCGTGGCAGTGTAAAATACACCGTGTCACGCATTATTTTTTTGTAAAAAACACATCGGTCGGGGAACGACCAGCGTCAAAGGGCGGAACCTCCAGGGGAGAGACCGCCCATCAAAGGAAGAGACCACTCGTCCCGACGAGCGTAAGATCAGAGGGTGTAAAATAAACGGCTCACGGCCTCCTTGTCGGCTTCGATCTGGCGGCGAAGCTCCTCCACCGAATCGAATTTACGCTCCTCGCGGATCTTTTCGAGCAGGGTGACCCGCAGCCTGAGCCCATAGAGCGAGCCTTCAAACCCGAAAAGGAAGGTTTCCAGACGGCGGCGGCATCCTCCGACCGAAGGGTTGTGTCCCAAATTCGACATCGCCTCGTAGCATCGTCCACCGACCTCCACCCGCGAATGGTACACCCCATCCGATACGGGCAGATCCTCCCCCGTCTCGATATTGGCCGTGGGGAATCCCAACTGCCGTCCCAGTTGACGGCCCTCGGTGACAAATCCCTCGATAACAAACATTTCCATCAGATTTTCTCGGTCAGTTTACGCACCAGGCTGAATTGTGAAAGGAACTCCTTGGCAAAAACCCGCAACACCGTGTAGGAAGGAATAGCCAGCAGCATTCCGAGGATTCCGGCCAGGGATCCTGCGATGAGGATCACGATGAAGATCTCCAGCGGATGGGCCTTCACCCGCTCGGAGTAAAGTGCCGGTTGCAGGACAAAATCATCCAATCCCTTGAGCACCAGCAACACACCTGCAATCACCAAAGCCGTCTGACCGACTCCCATGCCGTCAATCGGGTTCACGATACCGACAAACACCGAAATGGTCGCTCCGATAAGCGGGCCGGCATAGGGCACGACATTCATCACGGCCATGATCAGTCCGATGACGCAGGCATCGGCCGCCTTCATTCCGAAACACATCAGCGACAACAGCACGGCCAGCATCAGCAGAAGGCTCTCGCCCAGGATGCCCGAGAAGTAACGCGACAACAGCACCGTAATGGAATCCAGCGCACGGGTGATGTTGTCGTGGTAGCGTTCGGGGAACACGGCCGAGACCATATCGTAGAAAAGGCCCTCATCACGCAGGAAAAAGAACGTAATGAACGAGATCGACAGGATGGCGATCACCCACGAGAAGACCAGTCCCACGATCGACGAAAAGAGGCGGTTCAGCGTATCGGCATTGACCCACTCCTCCATCATCGAGGCCAGGGAGGCCGACACCGAGAAATCGCCCGAAGGGATCGAAAAAAACTCGCTCAGATAGCTCTGCATCTGCGCCACAGGGGCTTCGATGCGGTCAATGACCATCGCCCAATCCAGGTTGGCCAGCTGGTAGACCTTATGGAAAATCAGCGGCACGAAGAGTGAGCAGAGCGTCGCGGCAACCACCCAGATCACCACCAGGGTGACCAGGGCCGCCACACCCCTCGAAACCTTCCATCCGCGGATGTGCAGCGATTCGAGCAGGTGGACCAACGGTCGGCCGACAACGGCCAGCACGGCCGAGATCAGAATATAGACCACAATCGAAGAGAAATACCACAACGGCAAGAGGATGGCGGCGGCAATGGCCGCGCCAACCACAAAACGGATAACCGTGGGAGGTATGATTTTCAACGAATGCAACTTCTCTTCGACTTATGGGGATTGTCTTATTTGTTCTTCTTGGGCAGACGGGCAATCGGGGTCTGCGATCCCACGACAGGATCACCGATCTCGACCAGCAACTCGCTGGCCTTGGGGATCAGTACATCGACACGCGAGCCGAACTTGATGAATCCGCACACGCTGTTCTGATCCACCGGCTGCCCCACCTTCATATACGACACGATACGGCGGGCGATAAGTCCGGCAATCTGACGGAACAGAACCTTCTCGCCCGTAGGCATCTTCACGACAGTCGTCGTACGCTCGTTCTCGGTCGAGGATTTGGGGTGCCAGGCCACCAGAAAACGACCCGGGTGGTACTTGAAGTACTCCACGATACCGCCCACGGGGACCCAGTTCATGTGGACATTGGTGATCGACATGAAGATCGAGATCTGCAACATCTCCTCTTTGAGGTACTCATCCTCCTTGACCACCTCGGTCACCACCACGCGTCCGTCGCAGGGCGAGAAGACCAGGTCGGCATCGTGGATGCGCACACGGCGCGGCTCGCGGAAAAAAGCCACGATAAAGAACCAAAAGAACAACAGTACGGCAGAGCTGACCACCAGCAACATAGTCTCGGCGTCCTCCAGCATCAGATGGTACATCAGCCACCAGATAAACGCACAGACAGCACCCGATATACAGATAATCTTATATCCTTCCTTATTGATTTTCATAACACTTAATAAAAGTTAGCAGTTACATCACAAACAACATATACACGAAGACGAAAGGTGCCGACAGCAGCATCGCATCGAAGCGGTCCAGCACACCTCCGTGACCGGGGATCACCGCGCCCGAGTCCTTGACCTCGGCGGCACGTTTGAACATCGACTCCACCAGATCGCCCAGCACACCCGTCACGGCAATGATCATCGCCATACCGGCCCAGTGCCACATCTCACCGCCCAGCCAGTGGGCCATGAGCACTCCGAAGGCAGCCGCACCGAGGACTCCTCCGAAGAATCCCTCCCAGGACTTCTTGGGCGAGATACGCTCGAAGAGATGGTGACGGCCGATGGTCATGCCCACCAGGTAGGCAAAGACGTCGTTGGCCCACACGATGAAGATATATCCGAACATCACCATCGGATTCCACTCCTCGCCCAGCATCAGCGGGAAGTAGCACATCAGCGAAAAAGGCAGGGCCACATAGAAAATACCCATCAGCGTGATGCCGATGTTGTTGGCGGGATTCTCCTCCCGGCGCCACAGCTCGCAGAAGAACATCAGCGGCAACAGAAGTAGCCAAAAAGCACCCAGCACGCCCAGGAAGCTGTGCATTCCGCCCTCAAGAATCCATACTCCGGTCGAAACCATCGCAAAGTTCATCGCAAAGAGTGCAAGACCCGCCACAAGGCCGATCACGACCTGGGGCGATGCACCCTTCTTGCGGGCCAGGCCGTAAAATTCGAGCATTCCGCCCACAACAAGCACCGCCAGCAGTATGCCGAAGCTCCACTGCGACCATGCAATGGCACCCAGCACCACAGCAGCCAATACCGAACCGCTCAGTGTGCGTACCACAAGGTTTTTCATTTTATCACTCATCGTATCAAGTGGGTTATGTTATTTCGTTCTACCGCAAATCCACCTTATATAGGTGGTACGGGGATTCCGATTCTCGGGCCCGATTCCGCAGAACCTCCCGGTCAGGGGTTTCATCCATCGGACGGCATCCGCCCCCAAGGCGCATCCGTCCCCCAGGCGCGCTACTTCGCGGACTCCTCGTCCTTGCCCGCAGCAGAGGTCTCACTACCAATGCCCGTCTCGGGAGCAGGAGCCGAAGCGGCCTCGGTCGTTCCTGCCGACGAAGCCTCGGCGGCATCCTTCGGGGAGGCCGGATTCCCGTCTGTGGTGTTCTGCGCCTCTTCCAGAGCCTTCTTATCGGCCTCCTTGCGCTCGCGCTCGATATCCTTCTTTCGTTTGCCGAAGATGCGCTCCACGTCCTCCGTGAAGACCACCTCGCGCTCCAACAGCAACTCGGCCAGCTGAGTCATACCCTCCTTATGGGTGATCAGCACCTGCTCGGCCATCTTATACGCCTCGTCGATCACGCGGCGCGTCTCCTGATCAATCTGCTGGGCCGTAGCCTCGGAATAGGGTTTCGTGAAGGCCATATCGCTCTGGCCCGTCGAGTCGTAGTAGCTCAACGTGCCGACTTTGGAACTCATGCCGTAGTAGGCCACCATGGCGTAGGCCTGTTTGGTGACACGCTCCAGGTCGTTGAGTGCGCCCGTCGAAAGGTGACCAAAGGTCAACTGCTCCGAGACGCGGCCTCCGAGCGTGGCGGCCAACTGGTCCATCATCTGCTCATAGGTCGTGATCTGACGCTCCTCGGGCAAGTACCAGGCAGCACCCAGGGCCTTGCCGCGGGGGATGATCGTCACCTTGATCAGCGGATTGGCATTCTCCAGGATCCAGCTTACGGTGGCGTGACCCGCCTCGTGGAAGGCGATGACGCGCTTCTCCTCGTCGGTGATAATCTTGTTCTTGCGCTCCAATCCGCCCACGATACGGTCGATGGCCGCCAGGAAATCGTCCTTGGAGACAAACTTCTTATCGTGACGGGCCGCAATCAGTGCAGCCTCGTTGCAGACATTGGCGATGTCGGCACCCGAAAAACCGGGTGTCTGATGGGCCAGGAACGAACGGTCCAGATTCGGATCGAGCTTCAGACGGCGCAGATGCACCTCGAAGATCTCCTCGCGCTCCTTGACATCGGGCAGACCCACCTCGATCTGACGGTCGAAGCGTCCGGCTCGCATCAGGGCCTTATCCAGGATATCGGCACGGTTGGTGGCCGCCAGCACGATGACTCCCGTGTTGGTCTGGAATCCGTCCATCTCGGTAAGCAGCTGGTTGAGCGTATTTTCGCGCTCGTCGTTGCCCGAGAATCCGGCATTCTTGCCACGGGCTCGGCCGATGGCGTCAATCTCGTCGATAAAGACGATGCAGGGGGCCTTCTGCTTGGCCTGCTCGAAAAGGCTTCTCACACGCGAGGCACCCACACCCACAAACATCTCGACGAAATCCGATCCCGAGATCGACAGGAAGGGCACATTGGCCTCACCGGCCACAGCCTTGGCCAGCAACGTCTTACCCGTTCCCGGAGGGCCTACAAGCAAGGCTCCCTTGGGGATCTTGGCACCCAGTTCGCGGTATTTGTCGGCTTTCTTCAGGAAGTCGACGATCTCCATGATCTCGACCTTGGCCTCTTCCAATCCGGCCACATCCTTGAAGGTCACCCGTTTGTCGTTGTCCTTGTCGAAAACCTGAGCGCGGGCCTTGCCCACATTCATGATTCCGCCACCGGCACCTCCCCCACCGCGCGACATCGAGCGCATGAGGAAGAACCACACGCCGATGATCAGCACCCACCACGGCAGGAGGTTCAGCAGGATGCTGGTCCAGTCGTCCTTCTGGTTTTCATACTCCACGGGGATAGCGTGTCCCGACTCCGACTCGGCCTGCTTGAGGTCCTCGCGGAAGGCGTCCACCGATCCGATCGTGAAAGTGAGCTGCACGCCCTTTTCGGGCATACGTTTCAGATATTTGTCCTCCTCTCCGGAGTGGTATTTCTCGACCGCACGCTCGTTGAGATAGACCTCGGCCTGGTCGCGGTTCAGCACGCGAATCTTCTCCACTTCGCCCTCCTTGACCATCTGCTCGACCGTCTGCCAGTTCGAGGGCAGAGGTTCGCTGTTGTCGGCGTCAATCAGACTCCAGCCAATGATGAATGCACCGATCACACCGTAGATCCACAACATCGACGGGCGCGGCATATTGATATTCATTTTATTGGTTTTCTTTCGTTTGTTTTGATCGGCCATAATTTACTCTTCGTATTCATATTTGGTCATCGGCGCGTCGGCCCACAACTCTTCAAGCTTGTAGAAGTCGCGCAACTCGGTCTGGAAAATGTGCACCACCACGTCGACATAGTCCATAGCGATCCACACGGAATTCTGCTGGCCCTCGATGCGGTAGGCCCACTCGCCCGTCTTCTCGAAAACGCGCTCCTCAACGCCCGACGCAATGGCGGCCACCTGGGCCGGAGAGTCGGCGTTACAAACCACGAAATGGGAGCAGATGGCTCCATCGAATCCCGTAAGGTCCAACGATACGATACCTTTTCCTTTCTTGTCTTCGATCGCACCTACGATCGTCTCTATCAATTTCTCCATAAAAATTTCAATACAAATATATAACCTTGCAAAGGTAAAAATAAGAATTAGATTTTAAAAATTAAGATCGAAAAAAACGTCACCCTCCCCTTCTTTCAAAAACAATGCCCCATGCGCCCGGCGGGGGATACGCCCCTCAGGGAACCTCACCGAGGGGGCTTTCAGGCCCTGCAACAGAGGGGGAAGCCCCACGGAGGACGGCATCAGAGCGGATCCGTGACCGGATGGGGTACGTTCTTGAGGATCGTATCGGTCAAGGCCTTGATAATCGACCGTTTGACATAGGTACGGCGCACGCCCACCACGATCTTACGCGAGGTGGCACCCTTGGCCAGAGGCTTGACCCGGTCGCGGCGGTTGGCGGGGATATACTCGATGGCCATCTCGGGGATGATCGTGAGGCACTGTGTACAATCCACCATACGCATCAGCGTATCCAGCGAACTGGATTCAAACGTGAAATGCGAGGGGATCGTGCGGCGGGCCTGGCACAGCTCGACGATCTGGTCGCGCATACAGTTTCCCGGACTGAGGATCACCAGATCCCTCAGGTCGATGTCCTCGATACGGATGTTATGTCGCTCATAGAGCGGGTTTTCGGGCGACACATAGGCGAAGAAGCGGTCGTTGAAGAGTTCCTGCTCGATGATTCCCTCGCCGCACGTGCCTCCGGCCACCAGGGCGGCGTCGATACGGTCGCGCTTGAGGGCATCGACGATATTGGCGGTCACCATCTCCGAGATCTCCAGTTCGACCTTGGGGTAAGTATGGACAAAGGCGGGGATAAACTTGTGGAGCAGATAGGGCGCAATGGTCGGGATGACACCCAGGCGCAATTTACCGGCGGTTTCGCCCTTCAATTCGGCCACGGCCTCCTTTATATTATTATAGGCGCTGATCGTCTCGCGGGCCTGTTCCAGCACCACCTCACCGGCTTCGGTCGGGATCACGGGTTTCTTGGAGCGGTCCAGCAGGACCACGCCCAGTTCCTCCTCCAGTGCCTTAACCTGCATACTCAGAGAAGGTTGCGTCACGAAACTATGTTCGGCAGCCAACGAGAAACTGCCGCAGTTGGCCACAGCCAACAGATATTCAAGCTGAATGATTGTCATAAAAACGCTCTATATTACCAAAACAAATATATAAAATTTTCCGATAGTCCCCAACTTTTCAAGCGTTGATTTTCCGGGATTTCCCGCTTCGGACGTTTTTTCACCCGTCATAGGCCGACTTATCGGAGTGGGGCGACGGGACAAAGGAGAGCAAGGAAAGAGGAAAGAGCTTGGTCTGTGATTGGAAACGCGGTTGGAGTTGGGAATGGGATTGAGGTTGGGGACACCGGGGAAGAAGGCTCAGAATACAGTTCCGAAATCCGATACGGGGAAGACAGAAAGGGTGTGCCTACATTGAGCCTACATAAAGGGTGAGCCACCGACAAAACAGGCGAACAGACTTATAAATAAAAAAGAGGTCTTCCCGATGGAAAGACCTCTTTTCTGTTGAGCTGCCGGGACTCGAACCCAGAACGACAGAACCAAAATCTGCTGTGT
>JAHHQK010000051.1 GCA_020026435.1 Alistipes sp.
AGGGTCGACCTTTTTTTGTGTATGTATGGCAATGGTCCGGGGATGTGCACGGAGGAGCGTATGTAATGTTTTGCAGGACTTAAGAGAGGGAGTCCGCGCGCAGGAGGGGGAGACCTCTGTTGGGGACGGTGACTCTCTTATCTGAGAGAGAAGCACGCAATTTTTACAAAATATTTGCGTGCTTGCCTATTTATCGGTTTGTGGGGTTGCGGATATGGATAGGTCGATTTTCTTGCGGGCTCGGCATAGATGGCGTGGTGCGTTGTTTTCCTGTTTGGAAGTTTTGCAGGGCTCGGAGCAAGGAAGTTCTGTGAGCAGGGGAAATCGGGAAGGAGCTATTTCGAGAAATAAGCTGGAGGTTTTCAGGATGATTTTGTGAGGATGGTATTTCTCCGGGCGGATATGTGTGGACTAGGCAGCAGGAGGGGAATGGAATATTTTGCGGAATTTGGAGGAACCTTGTCCGCGCAGGGTGAAAGACTTTGAGCAAGGATATTTGTAAGAAAGTAAACGGAGGGCTTTCCTTTCTAAATGAAAGGGAAGAAATAGGGCTAAGAGCCGTTAGAGGCCTGTGTCATCCCATAGCTCAGCCCGGGGAAAGGGAAACCGGGGAAAATCCAAGCGGCGAAGAGGATTGTACGGGTAAAAACGGGAATCGGCATGAGCGGTCAGAAAATCGGAGCTGGGGGGTAAAAAATACAATGGAGGATTGTCGGGAATAATCGGCATAAATATAGTATTGTATTGTGAAGGTGATGGTAATAAACTCAAAATGCCTTGATTGCGACAAAAAAGCATACTTTCTGTATAAAATATTTTGTATTTATACGATAAACGAGTAACTTTGAAGTACATGAAAGAGTAAAAACAAAGATCGAAATAAAAACAGAAGGAAGTATGCAAATTAAGTATTGTAAGATTGGCTTGACATTATCGACCGGAACAGTAATGACGGAAGAATCGGGGCGAGAGGAGTTGCGCTCGGGAGATGTCTATGTTTTCAGCACGGATGAGTATCCCGGGGATGAGAGTGAGATTTTGTGGAGAGTATTTGATTTGCGGGAACATGGCAGAATCCGCTTGGAGTCGAGCAGCCGTGATCTGAAGACATTTGAGTTGTGGCACGAACTTCCAGAAAGATTTCGGTATTATCGGGAAACAAGTCGTGAGGAATTGAAGGAATATGTCGCAGGTCTGACGATCTATGAAAACAGCCGTCCGAAATAGAGGGCTGGTTGGATAAAAATACAGTTTTTTGGGAGGGTACAGAGTGATTTGTGCTCTTTTTCGTTTTTTTGGGGGGAAGGGAAGGCGGTCTTATTGGGTGAAGGGGGAGTTCTCGGAGGGTATGCCGATGAGTGTGGGGTAGAAGGATAGGTCTTGGGGCGGCGGAAACTTCTGCTGCATTCTTACCGGAGGGGGACTTCTCGGGAATAATAAGTTCGTCGGTGGATTTTTCGGTGAAGGGTGGGATAGGGGCAGAGGTGAAAGCCTGTTTCCGTGGAAAATGCGGTTTCGCCAATGTATTCAACCCCGTGCCCCATCAAGACGGGGATCAATTTTGGACGATTCCATACAATCACATGGAGAAGTGACATGGCGGGGGAGTCATCGGGCATTCCATGTTATTTATATCGGAAGTAATTCTTATATTTGCAGTACGCAGAGCGAGAAATACCGTGCGGGGAGTTGCCCCCGTGTGGATGTCGGACTCTTTGTCCGTCTCGGTCTGTGCGGAGAAGTGTGTCGGCGGCTGACAACGGGCGGGCATACGGCGGATCGGAAAACCCAAAAAAACAATATATGAAATTTTTACTGATGACACTCGTCGGAATGGCGATGACCCTGGGCTCGGTGGCTCAGAACAAGGTATTGACGATGGAGGAGGCGGTGTTGGGCCGCGAGCTCTATCCCGAAAATTTGAAGCAGCTCCAGTGGCGTGGCGAGAAGAACATGGTGACCTGGATCGAGCAGGAGAATCTGGTGGGGCAGACGGTCTCGGGCGGTGAGAAACAGGTGGTCATGACCCTCGGTGATCTGAGCCGGATTCTCGGTGAGGAGCTCAAGCAGTGGCCGGCGATGGGCTGGCGCAGTGAGCAGCTCATGCTGGTGGCCCGGGGCAGCGAGTGGTCGCTGGTCGATATGGAGCAGGGCAAGGTGACGCGTAAGTATGCCTTCCCGGCCGGGGCTGCCAATATGACGCCCCACAAGAACGGTCTTGTGGCCTACACCAAGGGCAACAATCTCTATTATATGGATCAGAACGGCAACGAATTTGCCGTGACGCACGATACGGATACCGAGCTGGTGAACGGCCAGAGTGTCAGCCGCAACGAATTCGGCATCAGCGGCGGAATCTTCTGGTCGCCCGACGGCAAGAAACTGGCCTTCTACCGCAAGGATGAGCACGAGGTGTCGACCTTCCCGCTGCTGGACATCAATTCCCGCACGGGATCGCTCCGCGAGATCAAATACCCGATGACGGGCATGAAGTCCGAGCAGGTGAGCCTGGGAGTCTACGAGGTGGCCTCGCAGCAGACGGTATTCATGGCCGTGGACGACTTCGGCCGCGAGCAGTATCTGACCAACATCACGTGGGATCCCTCCTCGGAGAAGATCTACATCCAGGTCCTGAACCGCGCCCAGAAACACATGCGTCTGAACCGTTACGATGCCCGCACGGGCCGCTTTGAGCAGACGCTCCTGGAGGAGCAGAACGACAAGTATGTCGAGCCGCTCACACCGGTGGAGTTTCTGAAGGGCGATCCTTCGATGTTCATCTATCGCACGAACAACCGCGACGGATACTTCAATCTCTATCTGGTGGAGACCTCCACGGGTAAGGTGCTGCGCCGTCTGACGGATGTCGATGCCGATGTGGCCTTCGTGGGCCAGGATGGACGATATGTCTACTACACCTCGGCCGAGGTAAGCCCCGTGGACAACCACCTGTTCCGTGTGGATCTCAAGTCGGGCCGCAAGACGCGTCTGACCGGAGAGGAGGGCTGGCATTCGGTGCGCATGAGCTACGACGGCAAATACTTCATCGACAGTTACAGCAGCCTCGACGTGCCGCACGTGATCAACCTCAAAAAGGCCGACGGCTCGGAGGTGTGCCAACTGCTCAAGGCGGAGAATCCCACGCGCGAGTATAACTTCGGGCAGATCGAGATGGGCACGGTGAAGAGTGCCGACGGCGAGTATGACAACTACTACCGCCTGATCAAGCCGATGGATTTCGACGCCGGAAAGAAATATCCCGTCATCGTCTACGTCTATGGCGGCCCGCACTCGCAGCTGGTGCGCAACACCTGGCAGGCCGATCTGCGCCGCTGGGAGATGTATATGGCCCAGCACGGATATGTGGTCTTCGTGATGGACAACCGTGGAACGCTGAATCGCGGCCAAAAGTTCGAGCAGGCCATCCACGGTCAGTGCGGACAGGCCGAGATGGCCGACCAGATGGAGGGCGTCAGGATGTTGCAGTCGCTGCCCTATGTCGACACGGAGCGTATCGGTGTCCACGGCTGGAGCTACGGCGGTTTCATGACCATTTCGCTGATCACGAACCACCCCGAGGTGTTCAAGGTCGGTGTGGCCGGAGGTCCGGTGATCGACTGGAGATGGTATGAGGTGATGTACGGCGAGCGTTATATGGATTCGCCCCACACCAACGAGGCCGGTTACGACAAGGTGAGCCTCATTCCGAAGGCCAAGGATCTGAAGGGCAAGCTGCTCATCTGCCAGGGTGCCATCGACAACACGGTGGTTTGGCAGCACAGTCTGAGCTTCGTGCGTGCCTGCATCGTGAACAACGTCCAGGTCGACTACTTCCCCTATCCCTGCGCCGAGCACAATGTCTTCGGACGTGACCGCATCCATCTGATGCAGAAGGTGACCGACTATTTCGAGGACTACCTCCGATAGAGACACGGGCGCAGAGCCTGTAAAAAAAGAGATTTCTCCCGCAAATGGGAGAAATCTCTTTTTTTGTGTCCATCGGACGGGGTGCGGACCGGGAATTCCGGCCGGCAGAGGGGCTGATCCCCGGGCGGGGGACTATGCCCCGGCAAAGGATTTCAAGAGGGCGATTTCCTCGGCCCAACGCTCCGGGGCGGGGGTTTCGAGGATCAGAGGCATGTTCTCGAAACGGGGATCGCGGGCGATGAACCGGAAACATTCGATGCCGATCATGCCCTCACCCAGAGGGGCGTGGCGGTCGACACGGCTGCCCAGCGGCTTGAGGGCGTCGTTCAGGTGCATGCCCTTGAGGTATTCAAAGCCTACGATGCGGCCGAACTCCTCGAATGTCGCGGCGCAGGCCTCCTCGCCGTGGAGGTCGTAGCCTGCGGCAAAGGCGTGGCACGTGTCGATGCAGACGCCCACGCGTCCGCGGTCCTCCACCTGCTCGATGATGCGGGCCAGCTGCTCGAACCTGAATCCGAGGTTCGATCCCTGCCCCGCCGTGTTTTCGATAACGGCCGTGACGCCGCGGGTTTGTTCGAGCGCGAGGTTGATCGATTGGGCGATGCGCCTCAGACATTCCTCCTCGGAGATCCGGTTGAGGTGGCTCCCCGGGTGAAAGTTCAGACGATCCAGCCCGAGCTGCTCGCACCGCTGCATCTCGTCGAGAAACGCCGCGCGCGACTTGGCCAGGGCCTCGTCGTCGGGATGCCCCAGGTTGATCAGATAGGAGTCGTGGGGCAGGATCTGCTGCGGGGTGAATCCCTCGCGGGAGCATAAGGCTCCGAAGGCCGTGATTTCATCCCCCGTCAGGGGCTTGGCCACCCATTGGCGTTGGTTCTTGGTGAAGAGGGCGAATGCCGTGGCCCCGATGTTGCGGGCATTGAGCGGTGCGGCCGATACGCCGCCTGCCGCACTGACGTGTGCGCCGAAGTATTTCATGATGCTTTGCGGGTTATTAACGTGGCCAAAATTAAGGATTTTGTAAATAAATTCATAAATTTGCATGATTATTTCCGATAACCGCAAACCCAATTCTATATGAAACATTTTGCCCATATACTTTTGCTGGTGGCGCTTTTTGCGACCGTGGACCGCGCCTCGGCGCAGATCACCATCGATCATGTGGAGACGCACAAGGAGGATGTGACCTTCCGCGACAAACTCAAGTCGACCAACGTCGAAAGCGACTACTTCAGCCTGGCCCGCTACCGGGCCGAGCGTGCCGCCATCCGCAAGGAACGCAACTTCCTGGAGATCGGTGGAGGATTGCAGGGGGCCGTGGCATCGTATAACGATTCGTGGATCAAGGTCTCGGGCGGTGATAACTCGATCGCGCTGGTCGCCAATGTCTTCATCCACCATACCTTCACGAAGAACCTCTTCTCGATCGACACGAAGTTTGACGCCAAATTCGGCTACAACCGCATGAAGGTCGAGACCACCAACCCCGACAACGGCGAGGTTAGCAGCCACGGCGTGTGGTTCAAGAACCAGGATGAGTTCGCCATATCGGTGGCTCCGTCGTTCAAGATGTCGAAGAACTGGTCGTACGGTACGATCGTGAAGTTCCGTACGCAGTTTGCCAACGGCTACGTGTCGCGTTCGCAGCAGACTCCGACCGACCGCAAAAGCACGTTCATGGCTCCGGGTTACCTGGATCTCTCGCTCGGTATCACCTATACCTCGCCCCATCCCAAGTTCCCGATCATCGTCAACCTTTCGCCGATCGCCATGAGTGCCATCTTCGTCGAAAACTACCAGATCCGCCGGAATGTGTGGGACAAGAAGCCCGGATGGCAGATCTACGGTCTGGCCGATGCCCACAGCACCTCGAAATACGAGGGTGGTTCTTCGATCCAGATCGACTTTGATCGCACGTTCGGCAAATCGGAGTTCCTGCGCTACCGCACGACCTTCTATTCGTTCTTCGGTTGGATCACCGACATCGGTCAGAAGAACAGGATCGCGAACTATTCGGCCTACTGCGCCGCTATGGACCGCTGGAAGGCCGACGGAGAGAATCCCCTAACCAAGCCCCACCTGCCGATCCACCCGACGATCCGCTGGGAGAACACCTTCAATATCAAGGCCACAAAATTCCTCTCCACGACTTTTTCGTTCCTGCTCTGTTACAACCGCGCCCAGAGCACCGATATGCAGACGCAGATGCTGCTCAGCGTGGGACTTTCCTATACCTTTAAGAGCAAGTAATGTATAAGAATTCCAAACATACCGTATTTTTCCCCATCCTTCTGGCGGTGGGGGTGGCCTTGGGACTTTCGTTCGGCCACTATCTGGGACGCACGACCACCACATCGCAGCTGGTGGGGATGTTGCAGTCGATGAACGCGAGCGACAACAAGCTCACGCGCACGATCTCGCTCATCGAGACGCAGTATGTCGACTCCGTGTCGATGGATTCGCTGGCCGAACACGTCATTCCCGTGCTGGTCAAGGAGCTTGACCCCCATTCGGTCTATATCCCCGCCGAGGAGATGGCCCAGGTGAACGAACCGCTGGAGGGTGAGTTCGACGGCATCGGCGTGGTGTTCAATATGGCCACCGATACGGTCATCGTTCTCAATGTCATCCCCCACGGTCCGAGTGACAAGGCGGGGGTCAAGGCCGGAGACCGGATCCTGAGGATCGACGATTCGCTGGTCGCCGGACAGAAGATCCCCCAGTACAAGGTCGTCAAGCGTCTGCGCGGTCCGCGCGGCACGAAGGTGCGCCTGGCTCTGGAGCGGAAGGGTATTTCCGATCCGGTCGATGTTGAGGTGATACGTGATGCCATTCCTATAAAGAGCATCGAGTCCTCGTTCCGCATTGCCGACGGTATCGGCTACATCAAACTCGGACAGTTTGCCCGTACCTCCTTTGTGGAGCTGGAGGCCGCCCTGGCCCGGTTGCGCTCCGAGGGGGTCTCGAAGCTGATTTTCGATCTGAGGGGCAATTCGGGCGGGTATCTCGACCAGGCGATTCTCATCGCCAATGAATTCCTCCACAAGGATCAGCTGATCGTCTATACCGAGGACCGTTTCCACCGTCAGATGCGCGAATATGCCGACGGTGAAGGTTCGGCACAGGATATGGAGGTTGTGGTGCTGATCGACGAGGGAAGTGCCTCGTCGAGCGAGATCCTGGCGGGAGCCTTGCAGGACAACGATCGCGGCACGATCCTCGGTCGCCGCTCGTTCGGCAAGGGATTGGTGCAGCGTCAGATTCCCTTTGCCGACGGTTCGGCCCTGAGGCTGACCACGGCCCGGTACTATACGCCGACGGGACGTTCGATTCAGAAGCCCTACACCATCGGCGACGACGAGAGCTATGAGGAGGATCTCTGGAAACGCTACGAGAACAACGAATACTTCTCGGCCGACAGTATCCACTTTGCCGACTCGCTCAAGCGCGTGACCCCCAAGGGCAAGGTGGTCTATGGCGGGGGGGGGATCATGCCCGATGTCTTTATCCCGGCCGACACGACCGACGTGACGAAGTATTTCATGGAGGTCGTGGGGCGCAACATTCTCTACCGCTATACGCTGGAGTATTCCGACCGTCACCGCGAGGAGTTGAACCGCGTGGCGTCGCTCGAGGAGTTGCAAGCGCTGCTGGATGGGGACAAGACCCTGGTCGAGGATTTCATCCATTATGCTGCCCGTCGGGGTGTGGCGCCGCGCCGCGCGGACATCGCCCGGTCGCACCGTCTGATCGAGGCGCAGTTGCGGGCCTATATCGGCCGTAATACGCCGCTGGAGGACAATGGTTTTTATGCAAACATATATCCTGTCGATGTGGTGATTCTTCGCGCCATCGAGGAGTTAAAATCTGAGAAAAAGAATGATTAAGAAACTGATCGGAGTGCTGGCAACGCTGGCCGTGCTCTTCATCATCGGATCGAGCATCGTCAACCGGCACAAGTTTCACTCGATGGTCTTTACCGGGGTGGAGGAGCCGCTGAAGGAGGAAGCCTCGACTCCGGAGGTGGATTTGCTTCCGGCGGTGGATACGCTGGCGGTGCCCGTACCCACGCAGACGGCGGATGTTGAGGCCGCAGAGGAGAAGACTTCGGAAAAGGCTTCCTCGGCCCTGGGCGGGAATGCTGCCGGGCAAGGAGCGGCCGCAAAGGCGGAGTCCGAGGGTGGTGTGTCCGCAGGTGTCGATTCCGTGGTCATGGACAAGGAGAACCGCAAGTAGGCCCTATCCAGACCGCAGGCTGACTTCGGTTGGCTGTGGGGCGGTCGAGGGGTTGTTCGGGCGGCAGGGCTTGTGCAGGGCGCGGGCCGTGGCGGGCGGTTGAGGGTGTTTGCTATCGGACTGCTTGGTTTGCTCTTGGCGGTCCTGGCGTTCGCTTGGGCTTGGAGGGCGGTATTTCGGTCGAAAGGGTCCGGGGGGAGAGGAAGCGTCCGGCCGGATATACAGGTTTGAATCCGCGGAAATGGAGATTTAAAGGAGGAGATCCGTTGAGGGGCTCCTCTTTTTTTGTGCGGTTGGTCATCGAAAGGGGATTTGGGGCTTGTCGTAGGGCGTACGATGTCGGTTGCAGGTGTTTGATGTTGGCTGATGGCAGCTGATGCAGTCCCCGCTGAGGGTTATGAGGGTGATCCGGCCTGATGAAGGGGGGCGGGGTGTGTTCCGCATCGAATGGAGCAGGGTGGTGCTGCTTGGTGAGGGATAGCCGGGGCGGAGTGGGCTTGTTGCGGCGTTTGATGGATGCCCGAACCGGGGGACGGGATTAGAACCTTCTTGAGGTGTCTGATATAAAGTTCTTCCTCTTCGGACTATGTAGATTGTATGTTTTGTCCCCGGGGGCGTCGGGCGAGCCGGAATCTGTCCAGCCGTAAGATGCGGAGGGGTGGGAGCGGTCTGTGTTGGCGGGATGTGGCGGGGAGGAATGGATGGAAAATAAAAAGACCGATTCAGAATTTCTGAATCGGTCTTTAAGAAGTGCCCAGGACAGGAATCGAACCTGCATGCCTTGCGACACACGCACCTGAAACGTGCGCGTCTACCTATTCCGCCACCTGGGCATTTCGGAATTGCGATGGCAAAGGTAGCGCTTTTTTTTGAATCTCCAAATTTTTTCGTAAAAAAAATCTATTTTAAGAAGAATTTATTTTGAAAAGCCAGCAAATAGACCGCCGCAACCGAGATGTAGGCGTCGGCCAGGTTGAAGATCGCACCGAAGAAATAGTTGTTGCTGTCGACCAGGAAGCTCAGTATGTCGGGGATGTTATTCCACTGAAACAGCGGGAAATAGAACATATCGACGACCTTGCCCATCATGAATCCCGCGTAGCTTCCGCCCACTTCGGCCACCGAAATCGGGGTTGAGGCAGAGAAAATAAGTCCATAGACGGCGCTGTCGATGATATTTCCCAGTGCTCCGGCCATAATCAGGCTCAAACCGACGACCACACCCCGCGGAGTGTCTTTGCGTTTGGTCACGATCTCGCGGATGAGCCAGCCCAGACCGATGACCATGCCGATGCGGAAGATGCCCAGGATGAGTTTCCCCCAGTCGAAGTTGCCGGGTGTTGAGAGCTGCATGCCGAAGGCGGCGCCGTTGTTCTCGATGAAGCGCAGTTGGAACCAGTCGGGGAAGATGACGATCGCCTCGTCGAGTTGCATGTGGGTCTTGACCCAGATCTTCAGCACCTGGTCGGCCAGGATGAGAAGAAGGATGAGGATTGAAATCTTTTTTAAATTCATGGGTGTTGGTTTACCGTTTTTTTGTTGCACGAAAATCCCGGGCCTGCCTGGGGGCGGGAGATGCCGGCTCCTGTCTTGCTGATCCGGGGCGGGCGATACATCGCCGTGGAAGTCCCGGTGTCGGCAGTGCAGGGGCTGAGACACTGTGACAAATGTAGTCATAAATCCGTTCCGCACAAAGCAAACTTAGGGGAAATCACCTCGGAAGGGTGTTGCGTGGGAAATATCCCTTATATAAGAGGTATATTCCGATTTTCGGCGCAGAATGGTTGACCAAATAAATTTATCGACCCAAAGTGTAAAAAAAGTGAGGATAAAGACACTTTGAAACAAAAAAAATTATAACTTTGAAATCATTAAAGTAAATTAATATTAAGAATTAATATGAAAAAGATTCTGCTTTCATTGGCTTTGCTCTCAGTCGTGGCCTGTACGAAAGAGTCTCTCGACGAGGTCGGGAACCAGACTACATTGCCCGAAAACCAGATTGTAGGTTCGGAGGAGTTGGCCGCCAAGGGTTTCTTGCGCGTCAAACTGTCGCAGGAAATGGCTTCGAAGGTACTGGCTGTCCAGTCGACACGTAGTGAGGAGGGACGCAGTGGCGTCGGTGAGATTGATGGCGTGCTCGATCAGATTGAGGCGCAGAACTTCCGCAGGGTCGTGGAGTACGATCCCGAGTGGGAGGCCGATTTCGAGGCTACGGGTCTGAACCGCTGGTATTGCTTCGAGTTCGATGAGAATTCCGAGTTGGGACGTGTGGCCAAGATGGTTGCCGGGGTACAGGGAGTAGAACGTGTGGAGATGGTCATCGACCATAAATATATGCGTGTCATGAGTGAGGGGCCCGCCGTGCCGCTGTCCGAATCAGACCTGGAGGGTGTCAATCCTTCGACGCGTGCCAGTGTGGCTATGAACGACCCCTTGTTCGAGGGGCAGTGGCACTTCAACAATATGGGTTACACCGACGACAAGTCGGCCGTTCCCGGTGCCGATATCAACCTGGTGGACGCCTGGAGCTTGTGCTCGGGTGAGAACAATGGTACGGATGTTGTTGTGGCCGTTATCGATGAGCCGATCTATACGGAGCACCCCGACCTGAAGGACAATATGTGGTGCAATCCCCAAAATCCCGAACAGCACGGTTATAACTTCTACAACAAGACCAGCAAGTTGGATTGGAAAAGTTCGGCTCGCACTCAGGATCAGTACGGACGTATTGTCCACATCTATGCCGATCACGGATCGCACGTGGGTGGTGTGATTGCCGCCGTTAACAACAACGGTGTCGGTGTCTGTGGTGTAGCCGGCGGTAAGGGTAAAGGCGGCAACGTGAAGTTGATGTCCTGCCAGATCATGGGTTACAGCAATGTCAATGCGAATAACAATGCGGATATCGACGCTTTTGTCTTTGCACTGAAAAACGGTGCCGTGATTGCCCAGAACAGCTGGGGATTCAACTATGACAATAAGCTGAACAACTGGGAGGTTATCAAGAGTGAATGGGAGGCCGGTCGTTTCGGTGCTTTGCAGGATGCCATCCAGACGTTTGTCAAATCGGCCGGAACGAAGAACCCCAACTCGCCGATCAAGGGCGGTCTGGTGATTTTCGCTGCCGGTAACGACGGCCACTGGCTGAAGGATCGCATCTGCTATCCCGCCGGTGATCAGAGCCACGGTGTGATTGCTGTCGGTGCCATGGACTGGTCTTATCTGCCTTCGTTCTATTCCAACTACGGTACGTGGGTCGACATTACGGCTCCTGGTGGTGACTTCATGAGCAACAAGAGTCTGGTGTTGAGTACCATCCTCTGTGACGACTCGATGTCGTATGACGACAACCGTAAAAAGAACACCAAGACCTACGGTTACGGTTACCAGGCCGGAACGTCGATGGCTTGCCCCCACGTTTCGGGTGTTGCCGCTCTGGGTCTGGCTTATGCCGCAAAGATCGGCCGTCAGTTCACGACTCAAGAGTATCGCGACCTGCTGCTCAGTTCGGTTTACGGTATTGACCGCTACTTCAGCGGTGTGAAAGTTCCCGGCAATGGTCTTATGCTCAATATGGCCGATTACAAAGGCAAGATGGGTGGCGGTTGTGTTGACGCTCTGAAGCTCCTGCTTGCCATCAAGGGTACGCCCGGTATCTGTGTCAAGACGGGCGAGGAGATTACGCAAGACCTGGCTCCTTACCTGGGTGGAGCCCACAGCACGATCCGGATCAAGGCGATCGAGTCGGCGGATTTCGCAAAACTCGGCCTGGAGGGTGCTCCCAAGGTGTCGGGGTTGAAGTGGACGCTGAATTGCCCGAAGGAGGGTATGGCTCTCGTTCAGGTGAAAGCTGTCGCAGGCGATACGGAGATCACGCGTGAGATCGCTCTGATTTCGCGTAAGAACGTTGCTCAGAACGGAGGTCTGCTCTAAACCTCTGATCGGCGGCGGATATTTTCCGTGGAGATTGTCGATTTTCAGAACCCTTTCCCGCTCAGGCGGTGATCGGGTACGCAAAATAGAATTCAGATCTGTACCTTCGGGTATGGATCTGAATTTTTTTTAGCCGTTGGAGGAGGGGAAAAGTGGGGAAGTGCGTACCTGAGGGGGCGAAAAGTTCTCTTGGGAAAAGGATTTGTGGGGTGAATTGTATCTTGTTTGCTTTTTTTATTCGGGAGTGATGCGGATTCTGAAGTAATCCGGAGTCTTTTTTTAAGGGTGAGTCCGAAAATCAAATCCGAAAACGGAGCCTTTGTATGATTTTTACAGGGGTTGAGGTTGTGATTTGGGGACACAGGGGATGCTTTTTTTGAAAAAGTTCAGAGGGGAATGTGTATTCAAAGGCATGAATCCCGACCGAAAGCCGGCCTCTTGTAATTAATATATATAGGTGTTGAGACCGATTTTACACTTTTTTGTACTTTTTTGAAAAAAAGACGTGGAAATATTTGCAGATTCAAAAAAAGTCCCTACCTTTGCATCCGCGTTTGAGAAAAACACGAGGTTCTTCTAAGAGTTGAGAGTTTACAATAAAGGAGCTTAAAACCCTTTCGAATCTTGATGATTTAAATAAATGCAAAAGTTCTTGAAAAAAGATTTGGCGGTTTCAAAAATTTGATTTACCTTTGCAACCGCAATTCACAACGAAAGTTGCGAAGTTTTTCAGCTGGTTCTTTGAATTACTGGTATATTTGAGAGAAAGAAATTGTAGTATTTATCTGTCAATTTTCCTTTTAAGGATAAACGAATAGTCAGGACTCTAACAATACATTTTAATTTTTTTACAATGGAGAGTTTGATCCTGGCTCAGGATGAACGCTAGCGGCAGGC
>JAHHQK010000052.1 GCA_020026435.1 Alistipes sp.
CCCCCTGCTCCCAAAGCAGGTGCGCTAACCGGACTGCGCTACACCCCGAATGATCCGCATCGGTTCAAACCGACGGTTTCGAGGTGCAAAGATAATTGTTTTTTTCTCCGTAACAAATTTTTGGGGAATTTTAGCCCAATTCCTATCGTAATCGGTCGGGAAAGGTCCGGACCTTCAGGGGAAAATGCTAACGCTCTGCGTCGAGGATGTCGAGTGAGGAGAACAGGTGGCTGAAATCCTCGTCGGGACGGGGCATATAGACCAGGAATCCCAAATCGCGGGCCACGTTGACGTTGACCTCCGAATCGTCGATGAAGAGGGTTTCCTCGGGGCGCATTCCGCTCAGCTCGATGGCCCGGAGGTAGATCTCCTGCGAGGGTTTCAGGATGCGCAGCTCATAGGAGAGGTAGATCCCGTCGAAGTAGTCCTCCATGGTCTTGCCGTCGGCCGTGAACATCCGCCTTACGGTCTGCATCGACATGGGGTTGTTGTTCGAGAGGGCGTAGGTCTTGATTCCGCGGCGGCGCAGGTCGTCCAGTGCGCGGAGTTTCCAGGGCTTGATACCCCTCAGAAATTCATTGTAGGCCTCGGCGATCTGTTCGTCGGTGACCTTCTCGCGACCCGACACGGCCCTCATCTTGTCGCAGGCTTCGTGGAAGGTGATGTCGCCGTGTTCCAGCTCGCCGATCATCCCGGCGGGGTGGTAGGGGTTGATCAGTTCGGCGATTTCGGGCATGTTGAGCCGGCGGAACACGTCGATGCAGTAGGAGGAGTCCAGGTCGACGATGACGCCGCCCAGGTCGAAGAGTATGTTCTTGATCATTTTCTTGAGAGTGTCTTATTTTTGAAACTGCATGGTCTTGCGGCGTATGGGACGCAGGATGCACATGGGCAGATGTTTGCAAATCGGGATGAAGAGTCTGTTCCACCAGTCGGGGACGATGCACCGCCGCCCCTTCCACAGGGCCCTGAGTCCGCGGCGGGCGCAGTTGTCGGGCGAGATCAGCACGCCGAGCCTCAGTCCCAGACGTTGCAGTCCGGGGGCCAGGCCGTAGAGGTCGGTGGCCACTCCGGCCGGGCAGACGGCCGTCACGCGGATGCCCTCGTCCTGCATCTCGCGGGCGAAGGCCATGGAGAAACTCTTCAGATAGGCCTTCGTGGCGGTGTAGAGCGCCATGCCCGGGAAGGGCATCCACACCGAGAAGGACGACATGTTGAGGATGTGTCCCCTCACCTTGCGGCGGATCATCTCGCGGGCAAACAGACAACACAACCGTGTCGAGGTCATGTCGTGGAGCAGGATCATCCGCTCGATGCGCTCCGTGGGGGTTGCGAGCATATCGCAGAACGAGAATATGCCGGCATTGTTGATCAGCACGTCGATTGGGAGTCCGTCTCGTTGAACTTCTTCAAAAAGTTCGTTGGCAGCTTCCATACGGGCCAGGTCCATGACCTTGTAACGAGCCTCGGGGGTATTCTCGCATTTGATCTCTGCACAGAGACTCTTCAGGGGTTCTTCCTCATTGCCCACGGCCAGAACATGATAACCCAGACGGGCCAGCCGCAGGGCGTAGCAGCGTCCGATGCCCGATCCTGCACCCGTGACCAGGGCCCAGGCCGATCCCGGGGTGATTTCTCCTCGTTTCATGATCAGGGCAGTTTGGCCAGTTCCTCGCGGATCTTCTTCGGGAGGTCGGGGCAGTTGTGACAACATTTCATGTCGACCGAATACATACGGGCGATGCAGTAGTTGCGGTGGTCGCAGCCGCTGCGGGTCGAGCTGTCGCCCGCGCGGAGCTTGTTGACGAAGTCGGGGTCATTGACCAGGCTGCGGGCCATTTGCACACAGTCGAATCCCGCATCCAGGGCCTTGTCGATGCCCTCGCGGCTGACCAGTCCGCCGACATAGATCAGCGGGCCCTTCAGTGCGGCGCGGAACTTCTTGGCATCCTCCAGGAAATAGCACTCCTCGAAGGGGAACTGCTTGATCATATAGGGCCCGCACCAGCGGATGAACATCCTCAGCCACCAGGGCGAGTAGTAGCTCATGGTGTAGAGGGGTATGAGTCCGCGCATTACGGCCATCGGGGCCTTCGAAACGAATCCGCCCGAGAGGACGATGCCGTTGACGCTGTACGACTCGATGACCCTGGCGATCTCGATGCTCTCGGGGATCTCGATTCCGCCCTTGAATCCGTCGTACATGTTGTGCTTGACCACCACGGCCATATTCTTGCGTGAGGCGGCCTCCATCACGTTGTCCAGACACATCCTCATGAAACGCATACGGTTTTCGAGCGACCCGCCGAACTCGTCGTGGCGATGGTTGGTGTAGGGCGAAAGAAACTGCGAGATGAGGTATCCGTGGCCGGCGTGGATCTCTACCGAGTCGAATCCCGCGTCGTGGGCCGTCTCCACGGCCTTGCCGAAGTCGCACGACACCTGGAGGATCTCATCCTTGCGCATTCCGCGGACGGGGGTGTAGGCGTAGAGGTTGAATCCGGTCGAGGCGCCGATGGGGATCTGTCCGGCGGTGGTCATGTGGGTCATGTTGCCGCAGTGGCCCAACTGGATGCCGACGGCCGCACCCTCGCGGTGGACGGCATCGGTCAGGTCGCGGAGCTGGGGAACGATCTCGGGGCGCATCCAGAGCTGCTTGTTGAACGAGAGTCCGCTGCGGCATACGGCGGCATAGGCCACCGTCGTCATGCCGACGCCTCCGCGGGCGACACTCACGTGGTAGTCCTTGAGCTGTTGTGTGGGGCCGAAGTCCCGGCCCATAGACTCGAAGGCAGCCGAGCGGATCGTGCGGTTGCGCAGGGTGACGGGACCTAAGTTATAGGGGGTGAATAGTTTGGACATGGTGTGTTTTATTTCAAGGTCTTAGTAGATAAACGGGATGATTCTCTTACGCTTCAGACAGGTGAACTCCTCGCCGAATTCCTGCTCGTAGCGGCGGCGCAGGGAGGCGGCGCGGGGTGCGAGGTTGGCGAAGGTCCACAATACGAAGACCACGCCCGACCACGACCACGAGGCGATGGCAAAGCCGATCCATTCGGTCAGCTCGCCGAAGTAGTTGGCCGACGAGACGTAGCGGAACATTCCGCCGCGGGGGATGTAGTGGCGGGTGTCACCGGGTTTGCGCAGGTGGCGGATGATGTGGTCCGAGTGGAGGTTTATGGCCATGCCGGCCAGGAAGATTACCCCGCCGATGTAGATGTAGGGGCGCGAGAACCAGTCGGCGTAATAGTCGTCGGGTGCGAGGTAGAAGATCCACCCGCCCTGCATCAGGGCGTTGAGCGTGTTGAAGGTCATGCCCATGAGGACGATTCCGAGGGGCATTTTCGAGTTGCCGCGCATGAGCAGTGGGAAGATGAACGACCGCTGGAGGTAGTGGCTCTGGAAGATCAGGAACAGGACCAGAGGTGCGGCCTGCCACATTCTTTCGGACGAGGCCCACAGGATGCACATCATGATGAATACGGGGGCTTCCATCATCACCCAGCCTGTTTTGTTAGGGATGGGAGGGCCGTATCGGCGGTCGAAGAGATAGCCGTAGCCGGCCTCGAAGAATTGCAGGGCGATGAACACCAGAAGAGCCGTGACGGACATCGCGATCAGAAAAATATCGAAGGTTTCTTGCATCGGTTTTTCGAGTTAAAAATCCTACATGAAATTTTGTCGTAAAGATAGCCTTTTTTTGATGGTCCGGCAAACTTTCCGTCCCGATTTTAAGGAAGATGGGGTCGCCGGGGGCGGAAAATCCGGGAAAAAATCTTAACTTTGTATTTAGAGAACGCGGCCGTGAAGCCTTCGGGACGGGAGCGGCTGAAAAAAAAGACTTATGAAAAAGATCGTAGTATTTACGGGAGCGGGGGTGAGTGCCGACAGCGGAATCTCCACCTTCCGCGATGCCGACGGCTTATGGGCCAACTACCGCATAGAGGATGTCTGCACTCCCGAAGCTCTGGCCCATAACCGCGAGACGGTGGTGCGCTTTTACAACGAACGCCGCCGCGAGATGTACACCGTGAAGCCCAATGCGGGGCATGAAGCCATCGCCGAGCTGGAGCGGGATTTCGAGGTGGAGGTCATCACGCAGAATGTCGACAACCTCCATGAGAGGGCCGGGTCGAGTCACATCACCCACCTCCACGGCGAACTGACGAAACTCCGTTCGGAGCGTAATCCCGATCTGATCGTGCCGCTCGAAGGGTGGGAGCAGCTGCTCGATGCGCGGGCCGTGGACGGGGCGTTGCTGCGTCCGCATATCGTCTTTTTCGGGGAGTCGGTGCCGATGTTTGAACGCGCGGCCGAGATTGCCCATACGGCCGACATCATGGTCATCGTCGGGACATCGCTGGCGGTCTATCCCGCGGCGTCGCTGGTGCGTTACGTGCGCCCCGAGGTGCCGATCTACCTGGTAGATCCGGGACACCCCGACACGTCGGGAATCCGCAATCCGCTGACCTTTATCAATAAACGCGGTGCGGAGGGTGTACCCGAACTGGTACGCCTCCTGTGTGAGAAGTATCTCTAAGGAAAGGCGGAGCGCAGGGTGCGGCTTTGTCGCAGAGGCGGATTTTTGCCGTCATGTGCTTCTTTTTGGGGGTATCCTCCCGGATTTTTTTGAGGACGGATCGGTAGGGCCGGTCTGCGGGGAAAATTGCGGGATGATACCTTGAGTGTGTCTGTCCAGATACGCCTTGCCGGAGACGAGACTGTCGGCCGAGGTGAAATATAAGGCTTGTCGCTCCAACCTTCGATTCCGAGGGTGGGGAAGACAAGCCTTTTTTGTTTTGAAATTTTGGTAATAAAAAGTCCTCTTTTTTAAGGAGGACTTGTGGAATATCTCTGTATCTGGTTTCCGTTCCGGAGAGCGGCTTTGGTATAGCAATCGTGCCTAAAGCTAAAGCTCGGATTTCATTTTCATCGCCGCATCACGGAAATAAATTTGGAGGAGCTCCTTTGCCGCGATGAACGAGGAGATCTTGTCGCCGAGAACCTTTTGCTCATACTCGGCGATGTGCTGCTCGACGGCGGGATCGTGATAGAAGGAGTTGCGTAGGGTCTCGTTGATCGACTCATACATCCAGTATTTGTTCTGACGGTTGCGGTTGAGTGTGAAGTAACCGTTGTGTTCGATGTGGTCGAGATATTGCTCGACACCCTGCCAGACCTCCTCAAGTCCGGTCCCGGTCACCGACGAACAGGTGTAGACCTTGGGCTTCCACCCCGACTCGGGCAAAGGAAACAGACGCAGAGCCCCCTGGAACTGCGTGCGGGCCAGCTCGGCCTTGTGGACATTCTCGCCGTCACACTTGGTGATGACCATCTGGTCGGCCATCTCCATGATTCCGCGCTTGATACCCTGCAACTCGTCGCCGGCACCCGAGATTTGCAACAACATGAACATGTCGACCATCGAGTGTACGGCCGTCTCGGACTGACCGACGCCGACCGTCTCGATGAAGATGACGTCGAATCCCGCGGCCTCGCACAATACGATCGTCTCACGCGTCTTGCGGGCTACGCCGCCGAGCGATCCGGCCGAGGGGGAGGGGCGGATGAATACGTCGGGATTGTTGCAGATGCTCTCCATGCGGGTCTTGTCACCCAGGATCGAGCCGCCGCTGCGCTCCGAGGAGGGGTCGATGGCCAATACTGCCAGCTTGTGGTGTAGGGAGGTCACGGTCGAACCGATGGCCTCGATGAAGGTCGATTTTCCGGCTCCGGGAACGCCCGTGATGCCGATGCGGACCGAACGTCCGGCATAAGGCAGACACTTCTCGATGATTTCCTGTGCCTGGGCATAATGTGTCGGGTTGTTCGACTCGATGAGGGTGATGGCCTGCGAGAGGATGGTGATATTACCCGCCAGAATGCCCTCGACATACTCTTCGGTGGAGAGTTTGCGTTTCTTGCGACGTGCGAAATAGGGGCTTATGATGGGTTGGTCTTCAACGCCTTCCGTGACATTGAGCGCGGTGTCGTGGTGGACGTCCGCATACTCTTTCTCGAAGTGGTTTATTTTGGTGAATGCCATAATGCTTATAATTTAGAATCGATGATTTCGTCGGTTAATTCGAGGCTGTTGCCCATCCATAACACCCGGTTGCGTTCGTCGAGCAGCACGCCAAAGGGGACGTAGTTTACGCCGTAGAGGGTGAAAACCCGAGCCTGGGAATCCAGCGCCACCCCGATCTGCTCGGAGAGATAGCCCCTCAGCAGGGGGGAGGCCACCTCGGCCCGGTCTTTGGTGATGACCACCACGCAGAGCTTTTTGGAGGACTGGCGGGTGAGGATCTGGAGTCTGTCGAGCGAGTGCTGGCAGTCGGGATTGGCCGCCGAGAAAAATTCGAGGTAGGTGCGTTCACCCGCCGAGGGCAGGTGGTCGTCGAGCCAGGTCGGGATCTTGTATTTGGGTGCTCGTTCGCCCCAGGCCACATATTGCGCCCGAAGGGCCGGTGCTGACAACACCCACATCAAGACAATTAAAAAGAAGCTCTTCTTCATGATGCAAAAGGAGACTTTTATTTTTAGCGAAGGTAACAATAATTTGGGAGATAGACGCAATTTTTTTGATACTCTTTGCAAAATCGGATCTAATGGTCGGAAAATCGGCCTTGAGGACTGATCGTTGAGGACTGAGGAGGGGAGGACTGGATGGTGGCGGATCGGGCGGGGAAGGGGTGAGTGCTTCGGGGTTCGGTCTTCGCGCGTCGGGTCTTGTGCTTCGGAAAGTTGAGGAGGGACGGCATTGTCCTGTGGCGGGGAGATTTGTCGGGAGCGGAAATCAGCCGAGGAAAGACCTGGCGATGGTGTGGAAATCGACAGCGGTGTCCCGGCAGGCGAAGGAGGTGTTGTGTTGTGTACGGGCGGAGCGCGGGAAATAGGGGCAGAGGATCTGCTTGGCATTCGGTTGAACGACGAAGGGGAAACAGTTTGCGGGGATGTGGTGCGGAAGTTCCCCGATGCGGAGAGGGCGGGGAAGATCTGTCGGGTAGGAAACGGACCGTTGGAATGGGATACCTATATTATAGATGTTTCGATAATGCCGATGTCGGAGCCGATGCCGATAAACTGCTCTCTCGGACTATTTCCCGAACCGATCCTTGCCCGGGTTCTGTTCTTCGTCCTCCTTGCGCCCGTTCGCTCCGCCTTGTTCCGAAGGTCGGTCCGTCCCTTTCTTTGTCCCCGTCTTGTCCCGCTCTATTTTATCGCACCACGCTCAAAGTGCGCCTCTCGGGGAAAATTCCCGTTTCCGACCGTCTTACCTGGCCCATTGGTCGGCGGTTATCCCGTTCCGCAGCGGGTGGCGTGACCTCGTGGAAAAAAAGGGCTTAGGGGTGAAAAATGGAGGTCGGTGCGAATCGGGGGTTAATTAATTTGTTTTTTAGTTGTGAATTTGCAACGGAAGTTTTATCTTTGTGTTTGTTAACTAACAGAGAAACTAAATTAATAACGTAATACTAACTTAAATCCTTTTTATTATGAAAGTATCTCATATCGAGCATCTTGGCATCGCTGTAAAGAGCCTTGATGAAGCTATTCCTTACTGGGAAAACGTCTTGGGTCTGAAATGCTATGCCATCGAAGAGGTGCCTGATCAGAAGGTGCGTACGGCATTCTTTAAACTTGGTCAGACCAAAATCGAGCTGCTGGAGCCCACATCGGAGGATTCGACGATCGCTTCCTATATCGAGAAACGCGGTATCGGTATCCACCACATGGCCTTGGCTTGCGAGAATATCGAGGAGCAGTTGGCCGACGCCGCATCGAAGGAGATTCGTCTTATAGACAAAACCCCGCGCAAGGGAGCCGAGGGTATGACCATCGCTTTCCTGCACCCCAAATCCACTCAGGGTATCTTGACGGAGCTTTGCGAGAATAAGAACAAATAGAAAAACCAAATCATGAGCGAAATTCAAAACAAGATCAGCCAGCTTATCGAGAATCGTGAGACCGCACGCCTGGGCGGTGGTCAGAAAGCGATCGACAAGCAGCACGAAAAAGGTAAATATACGGCACGCGAACGTATTCAGATGTTGCTCGACGAGGGCAGCTTCGAGGAGTTCGACATGTTTGTCACGCATCGTTGCTACGACTTCGGCATGGAGCAGAAGCACACCTATGGCGACGGCGTCGTAACGGGTTACGGTACGATCGGCGGCCGTTTGGTATATGTCTTCGCACAAGACTTCACGGTGACGGCCGGTTCGCTGTCGCTGTCGATGGCCGAGAAGATCTGCAAGGTGATGGATATGGCCATGCGCAACGGCGCTCCCTGCATCGGTATCAACGACTCGGGTGGTGCACGTATCCAGGAGGGTGTGAATGCCCTGGCCGGCTATGCCAACATCTTCCAGCGCAACGTGATGTCGTCGGGTGTCATCCCGCAGATTTCGGCCATCTATGGCCCCTGTGCCGGCGGTGCGGTTTACTCGCCTGCCCTGACCGACTTCATCATCATGAAGAAGAACACCTCGAACATGTTCCTTACAGGCCCGAAGGTTGTCAAGACCGTCACCGGTGAGGACGTGACCCAGGAGCAGTTGGGCGGTGCCGTGATGCACACGACCAAATCGGGTGTGGCCCAGTTTGCGGTTGACACCGAGGAGGAGGGTATCGACATCATCAAGAAACTTCTGTCCTACATCCCGCAGAACAACATGGAGGACGCTCCTTTGGCCATCTGCACCGATAAGATCGACCGTCTGGAGGACTCGCTCAACGAGATCATCCCCGACAACGCCAACAAACCCTACGATATGGCCGAGGTGATCAAGGCTATTGTCGATAACGGTGAGTATCTGGAGTCGGCTGCCGGTTATGCCAAGAACATCATCACCTGCTTCGCCCGCTTCAACGGTCAGTCGGTGGGTATCATCGCCAACCAGCCTAAGTTCATGGCCGGTGTATTGGACATCAACGCCAGCCGCAAGGCCGCCCGTTTCGTCCGCTTCTGCGATGCATTCAATATTCCGATCGTGACGTTGGTCGACGTGCCGGGCTTCCTGCCGGGTACGACCCAGGAGTATGGCGGTGTCATCAGCCACGGTGCCAAGTTGCTGTTCGCTTACTGCGAGGCTACGGTTCCGAAGATCACCGTTACGTTGCGTAAGGCCTATGGTGGTGCCTACATCGTGATGTCGTCGAAGCACATCCGCGGTGACATCAACTACGCATGGCCTACGGCCGAGATCGCCGTTATGGGTGCCAGCGGTGCCGTTGGTGTGCTCTATGGCAAGGAGTTGAAGGCCCTGGCCGACAAACCCGAGGAGAGAGCCGCATTCATCGCCGAGAAGGAGAAGGAGTACAACGACAAATTCTCGAATCCCTACAATGCTGCACGTTACGGCTATATCGACGACGTGATCGAGCCGCGCAACACGCGTTTCCGCATCATCCGCGCCCTTCAGTCGCTGGCAACCAAACGTCTGCAGAATCCTCCCAAGAAGCATTCCAACATTCCTTTATAACGGTTTCGAATCATGAGTATATTATCTTTAATGGGAACTGTGCAAGATACGGGCGCGCTTGCGGATAAGGCGCAAGAAGTGGCTGCAACAGTCGAACAGACGGTCCGCGAGGTGGCTCAGAATGAGGGCGCCTGGGGCTGGGGTGAGATGTTGTGGACAACGCTGATCTGCATCTGTCTCGTATTCTTCGTTCTGATCCTTTTGGTAGGTGTGATGAAGTTGTTCGGCTATGCCTTCGTTCAGAAGCCGGCCGCGACAGCCTCCGGCAAGACGCCGACGATCACCCCGGGTCAGATCCACGAAGAGGAGATCGCTGCCATTGCCACGGCTCTGAAGCTCTATAAGGGCGAATTGCACGACCGCGAGTCGGAGGTGCTGACCATCATGAGCATCAAACGAGCCTATTCGCCGTGGAACTCCAAGATCCACGGATTAACACAGTTGCCTGACAGAAAATAAGTATTAAGACTACAATGAAAAAAGATTATTCACTGAAAATCAACGGACATAACTACGACGTGCAGATCAACGACGTGAACGAAGCCTCGACGGTGGCGCACGTGACGGTTAATGGCACGGCTTACGAGGTTGAAATCGACGGCGGTAAGGCTGCCGTGGTATCGAGACCTCAGGTAGCTGCCGCCTCCAAGGAGGCCAACAGCGCCATGATTACACCCACTACCGCCGTTCCTTCACCCCGCATCGCTGCGGCAGCTCCCGCATCGGGCTGTGCCGTGAAGAGCCCGCTGCCGGGTACGGTGACCGATATCAAGGTCAAGGTCGGCGATCAGGTATCGGCCGGACAGACTCTCGTGATCCTCGAGGCCATGAAGATGGAGAACAACATCGACGCCGAGCGCGGTGGTGTTGTCAAGGAAATCCTCATTCAGCAGGGTTCGACAGTTCAGGAGGGTGATAATTTAATCGTTATCGGATAAAACTATGTTGACACTACTAACTTCTGAGTCTAATTTCGTTACGGAGAGTCTGGGTAAATTCGCGGGCGAAAGCGGCATCGGATTGTTGTTCGAGAGTGACTTCTTTACCCTGACGGGCGGATTGGGATCTCTGATCATGATCGGTGTGGCGTTCTTCCTGCTCTACCTGGCCATCCATCATAAATTCGAGCCGCTTCTGCTCTTCACCATCGCATTCGGTATGTTGCTGGCCAACCTGCCGGGAGCCAACCTCTACCACACCGAACTTTTTGCGGGCGGTCATGTGCATTGGGGCGAGTTTGTCGGCACAGCCGGTTTGTTGGACTACCTCTATCTGGGTGTCAAACTGGGTATCTATCCCTGTTTGATCTTCGTGGGGGTGGGTGCCATGACCGACTTCGGTCCTCTGATCGCCAACCCCAAGAGTTTCTTGTTGGGTGCGGCCGCTCAGATCGGTATCTTCATGACGTTCCTGGGTGCCTATGCCCTGGGCTTCTCGCCCGCACAGGCCGGTTCTATCGGTATCATCGGTGGCGCTGACGGCCCGACGGCCATCTACCTGACCTCGATGCTTTCGCCCGAATTGCTGGGCCCGATCGCCGTGGCAGCCTATTCCTACATGGCCCTTGTTCCCGTGATCCAGCCGCCCATCATGCGTGCCTTGACCACCAAGAGCGAGCGTGCCATCAAGATGTCGACGCTGCGTCCCGTCTCGAAGGTCGAACGGATCGTCTTCCCCGTTGTGTTGACGGTTATCATCGCCCTGCTGTTGCCGAGCGCCGCTCCTCTGATTGGCTGCTTGATGCTGGGTAACCTGATGAAGGAGTGCGGCGTGGTGGATCGTCTGAGCAAGACCGTTCAGAACGAGCTGATGAACATCGTCGTGATCTTCCTGGGTATCACCGTAGGTGCTACGGCTACGGCCGAGGCGTTCTTGAATGTCAAGACGCTGGGTATCCTGGTGCTGGGTGTCTTGGCATTCTGCATGGGTACGGCAGGCGGTGTCCTCCTGGCCAAGTTCATGAACCTCTTTGCCAAGGATGGTCACAAGATCAACCCGCTGATCGGTTCGGCCGGTGTTTCGGCAGTGCCGATGGCCGCTCGTGTATCGCAGACCGAGGGTCAGAAGGAGAATCCTTCGAACTATCTGCTGATGCACGCCATGGGTCCGAATGTGGCCGGTGTGATCGGTTCGGCGGTTGCCGCAGGTATCCTGTTGGCATTCCTCGGATAGGAAATCAGAACAAGATGGGTGGGGGCTTCCCTCGCCCGATAGTAAGACGGGCTGGCCTTTGGGTCGACCTGTCTTTTTTTTTGTCGGTTATGTGGTCTTATGCCCTCTGGGGTGGGCGCGCTGCCTGCTTGTTGCGAGAGGAAACTTGTTGCGGAAGGGAGGGGGCAGGGAAGGCGTGTTCGGGAGGAGGCTTGTCGCAGAGGGGGCGTTTGTTGCTGTTCGCTTATTTGCCGCAGACGGATTCAAATCTCCGGACGGGCAAGATGGAGCGGCCGATATTTTCTCTTTGGCGATTGGGCCGCCTTTGATCTTGCGGGCCTCGGTTCGGGTATCGGCCTTCTGTCCGATGTCGTTGGAACTGTTTTCAGGTGTCCCGTCAAGACTATATAGGTATGGATGATTTATGGGGTAGGGGAGTAGGAGGGGGAAACTTCTCGCCGGTTGGCCATCCGAACCTTGGGGCAAAAGCCTCAGCCCCCGAAAAAAAGCCGCTCAGAGCAAAAAACACACCAAAACCGATGCAAAAAAGCCGTTTTGACGTGAAAAATCAATAAATTCGACAGGTGTGTTTGTGATATGAAAAACTTTTCGTATCTTTGCCCACCCGTTAAAATGCGGGAATAGGATTACAACAAGTTAAATTAAACGTAAAACACAGTGGATTCATTAAGCTACAAAA
>JAHHQK010000053.1 GCA_020026435.1 Alistipes sp.
ACGCCCCGGCACCGAGATGCAGTGGTGGAACGAGTGGAAGAACACCCGTATGGCCTGGCACCGTGCCCTGGGCTTCGGTGACGAGAACTACCAGTTCCACGACCACGACAAGCTGGCCCACTACGCCAACGCCGCAACCGATATCGAGTACAAGTTCCCGTTCGGATTCAAGGAGGTGGAGGGTATCCACTCGCGTACGGACTTCGACCTGAGCAGCCATCAGAAGTTCTCGGGCAAGAAGATCCAGTACTTCGATCCCGAGACGGGCGAAAGCTACGTTCCCTATGTGGTCGAGACTTCGATCGGTGTGGACCGTATGTTCCTTCAGGTGATGTCGGCCGCCTACCACGAGGAGCAGCTCGAAAAGGATTCGCGCGTGGTGCTGCGTCTGCCCGCCTGCCTCGCTCCGGTCAAGGCCGCCATCCTGCCGCTCGTGAAGAAGGACGGTATGCCCGAGAAGGCTCAGGAGGTGGTCAACCTGCTGAAATATGATTTCAACGTGGTTTACGACGAGAAGGATTCGGTCGGCAAGCGTTACCGCCGTCAGGATGCCATCGGTACTCCGTTCTGCATCACGATCGACGGTCAGACCCTCGAGGACAACACCGTGACGGTACGTCACCGCGACACGATGGTTCAGGAGCGTGTTTCGATCGATCAGCTCTACCACATGGTCGAGGAGGAGTGCTCGTATCGCAAACTCTACAAGAAACTCAACCTGTAATCCGATGACAGCTAAGAAAAGCACCCGTTGGGGACACCGCATCCTGATCATCGGACTGTTTTTGGTTGCGGCTTTCGCCGTCGGTTACGCCATAGGACGGATTGCAGCATTGACCTTCTGATTATGGGACGAATTCTGGCTATAGATTACGGAACAAAACGTACGGGGATCGCGGTGAGCGATCCCCTGCGTATTATAGCGAACGGACTGGAGACGGTCGATACCAAGGGGCTGGAGAAATGGCTCGCGGAGTATTTTGCGCGGGAGGATGTCTCGACGATCGTGTTGGGCAAACCCTCCAAAATGAACAACACCCCCTCGGAGACGTGGCGGTTCATCGAACCGCTGGCCGGACGTCTGCGCCGCGCCTATCCCGACAAGGAGGTGGTCTTCTACGACGAACGCCTCACCTCGGTCATCGCCCATCAGACGATACTGGCCAGCGGCATCGGCAAGATGGCACGCCGCGACCGTGCGCTGGTCGACAAGATCTCGGCCACGATCATCCTTCAGGGCTACATGGATTCCGCAAACCGTTAAGCCCTTGGGCAGGGAGACTTTCAAAAGAACAAGATTTTGAGTATCTTTGCCCCGAAAAACGAATTTAATCCGAAAAGAACTATGATATATCCTATTGTCGTCTATGGTGACGAGGTGCTGCGCAAGCACTGCGAAGAGATCACTCCCGAGTTTGAGAACCTGCCCAAACTCATCGAAGACATGTTCCTCACACTGGAGGAGGCCGAAGGCGTAGGTCTGGCCGCCCCTCAGATCGGCAAGGACATCCGCCTGTTCATCGTCGACTGCACGCCCTGGGCCGAGGAGGATCCCTCGTGTGCCGACTACAAGAAAGCCTTCATCAACCCCGAGCTGTACTACCGCTCGCCCGAGACGAAGAGCTACACCGAGGGTTGCCTTTCGCTGCCGGGCCTCAACGCCAATGTGCAGCGTTCGCTGACGGTGCGCATGCGTTATCTCGACACCGACTTCAAGGAGCATGACGAGGAATTCACGGGTCTCAAGGCGTGGGTACTCCAGCACGAGTACGACCATCTGGAGGGCATAGTCTTCACGGACCGTGTAGCCCCGATCCGCCGCAACCTGCTCAAGGGCAAGCTGCTCAACCTGGCCAAGGGCAAGTACCGCTGCTCCTACAAGACCCGCCGATAATTTACGGTCGTAAATCGGGATCGAACAAGGAATCGGACTCGAGAAGCGCAAAAAAACAGAGACAGAACCTGTCATGACAGGTTCTGTCTCTGTTTTTTGTATCGCTTAGGTGGAAAAGAGTTCCTTAGGGCAACCCCACCCCACTTTCTTCCGGGATCGTTTTACTTGCGTTCCTTGATCACGCCACTGCGGTAAGCCACCAGCAGGCGTTTCAGCTCGTCAACCTGACGCTGCAGCTCCTTGCCGCAGGTAGTGTCCCTCACGGTGATGCGCGAGAGAAGAGTCTCGACCACAAACTTCGTCGAGATGATGTCGCGCCCCTCCTCGATGGCCTTGCGCCTCGACTCGAAGGGCTGGTGCTGGACAAGCTGCAAACCGTGGGAGTTGTAGATGAGCGTATATCCGGCAATGCCCGTCTGTGCCTGGTAGGCCTTGGAGAATCCGCCGTCGATCATCAGCAGACGGCCGCCCGCCTTGATCGGGCTTTCGCCCTTGCCGCTCTTGACGGGAATATGCCCCGAGATGATGTGCGACGCGGAAGGCTCCAGCCCGAACGATGAGAGAATCATCGCACAGGCCTGGGGATCCTCCATGTGGTGGTAGTAGAATCCCTTGTGTTCCTTGCCCGCCTCCTTGTCGTCGATAAAATAATTCTCGAAGGTAGCCATCTTGTCCTTGTCGAACAGGGGCGAATCGGTGCCGCACCACAGATACCACATATAATCCAACGCCTGGTCGTGCGTCTCCGTGTCCTTCTCCCCGAAGTAGGCCTCGCGGGCCAGACGGTCGACCTTGTCCAGCAGATCGCGCCCCGAGAGCACCTTGCCGCAGATCTTCACGGGCTTGAACCCGCCCTGGGCCGTCATCGGGATCGAGGCATGATACATGAGGTTGGAATTGAGCACCAGGTAGAGACTGCCCTTGTTGTAGAGCAGGCGGATGTGTTTCTGCAACTTCTCGCTGTTGCGGAACGACATCCTCAACTGCTGCATCACCTCCTGCTCGTCAGCCGAAAGCTCGTAGGGATTCGCAGGATCGACGGTCGGGAAATTCACGTCGTTGAGTTTGTAGCGTTTGCCGTCCAGCTCGATCTCCCCGCGCTCGAAATCCATGCGGTGGAGCAGACGGCGTTTCTCCATCTCGTACTCGGGGTGTTTCTCGATGAGCTGCCCCTCCAGCTTGAACTGTATGACGGCAATCGCCTTGTGCATTTGGGCCGTCAGACGGGCATCGCGCTCGTCGAGGCGGTTCGACTGCAACATCCTGGGGTATAACTTTTTGCAGGGATCCTCCCCGTACGTCTCCATCGCAAAACGGGCCAGGGGCAGGAGGTTAATTCCGTAGCCGTTCTCCAGCACGTCAAGATTGGCATAGCGCGCCGAAATACGCAGCACGTTGGCAATCGACGCCGAGTTTCCGGCCGCGGCACCCATCCACAGGATGTCGTGATTACCCCACTGAATATCGAAATTGTGGTACTTGAGCAGCGTGTCGAGTATGATATGCGGACCGGGTCCGCGGTCGAAGATATCTCCGATGATGTGCAGGCGGTCGATCGTCAGACGCTGGATCACATGACTGATGGCCGCGATGAATTCATCGGCCGCACCCACCGAAATGATCGATTGGAGGATGGCATTGAAGTAATCCTGCTTGTTGACCATGTCGCGCGACCCGGATTCGTGCAGCAGCTCCTGGATGACGTAGGCAAAATCCTCGGGCAGAGCCTTCTTGACCTTCGAGCGGGTATATTTGGTCGAGACGTTACGGCACACCTCCACCAACTGGTTCATCGTGATGTGATACCAGTCGTTGATGTCCTTCTCCTGACGTTTGACCAGTTCGAGTTTCTCCTCGGGGTAGTAGATCAAGGTGCAGAGTTCACGTTTCTCGGCCTCGCGCAGGGTGTGGCCGAAGATCTCCTCCACCTTCTGACGGATCACGCCCGAGGCGTTTTTCAACACGTGCTGAAATGCCTTGAACTCTCCGTGGAGATCGGTCAGAAAGTGTTCCGTACCCTTCGGGAGGTTCATGATGGCCTCCAGGTTGACGATCTCGGTGGCAGCATCGGAGATGGTCGGAAATTTCTGGGCCATCAGATCGAGAAATCTCAACTCCTCGGTCGTGTAATTATCTTGTATCGATGACATGATGGACTATAAATTTGCCATGAAGTTACGTATTTATCCGCCTTTACGCAAATCCTCCGCTCCGACCGATAAATCTTCTCGGCCGCAAGGAATGCCTGCGGCGGCTTCATGGGATGAATATTCTTTTTCGGGAACGGCCGGCAATCGGCCTTCATATTATATAAATAGGTATAGGGAGACAGACGCTCCGGCCCCATCCGCCTTGGCGAACGGTGCAGATTCGATCCGTATCCGATGATCTCTGAAAAAGACAGGACGAGTGCCTTCCCCCACCGGACGGCTACCCTTTACGCTTGTAGCGCGAAGGCGAGGTTCCGGTGTGTTGCTTGAAATACTTGCCGAAGAAGGACTGGGTCGAGAAATTCAGGTGATAGGCAATCTCCTGGATGCTCATTCCCGAATACTTGAGCAGGGACTTGGCCTCGAGGATCACCGACTCGTCGATCCATCGCGCGGCGGTCTTGCCGCTGACCTCCTTGACCACCGACGAGAGGTATTTGGGCGTGATGTTGAGCTGCTTGGCGTAGAAACTCACATTGCGTTCCTGCTTGTTGTACTTCTCCAGCAGCGCCATGAACTCATCGAACAGCACCTCGCAACGTCCCTGTTTCATCTCGCCGGGCTGCTCGCGCTGGTTGATCTCGGTGATGATATAGAAGGCCGTCGTAAACAACGTGCGGATGATCTCGTGGCGGTAACGCTCCTTGTCGCTGCGGAGCATGGTCTTGATGAGCTGGAACAGTTGGCGGATCTCGTCGACATCCTGCTGTCGGACCTCCATGACGGGAGCCTTGCCGAAGCGCATATAGACGGGCAGCGACGTCGAAAGGTCGATCTGGATCTCGTTGACGAACGATTTGGAGAAGGCCAAAAAGTAAGCCGCGGCATTGGACGAGCACTTTATCGTGCGGATGATGCTGTCGGGATTGAAGAATACGATGGTGTTGGGCTTGACGTGGTAATTCTGCATATCGATCGACACGGTGGCCTCACCGGCCATCATGATCACGGCCGAGAAACCGTCGATCGAGGCAGGATAGGTGCTCGTCGTGTTTTTCTGGGCATCGAGTGCCGTGATTACCAAGTCGTCCGAAAGATAGAACACATCGCTCATCTCCTTCTTGATGCGCGAAATCGAAACCTTGTGCAATCCCTCACGCAAGTGGCGCGAAGATTTTCTCTCATCCGTCATATAGTACTATTATTTACGACAAAAGTAACAAAATTTGTCCGTTCCAACAAGACAAATCCGAGAAAACAGATCTCTTTTTTACACAAAAATGACGATTCGGAGCTGTGTTTCCGAATCGTCATTTCAGCAAATACTGGTCTTTTTATCTTATTTTCAAGACTTTAACCCTTATTTTCGGGAATTCGCCCCATGCTCCGCACGGGCGGCTACTTCGAGGGGCAGATCACACGCAGGGCTCCCGCCATACATTCGACATCGAGCGGGAAGCGCGCTCCGGCCTGTCCGTCGACATCGGTCGGCTCGTTGATCGTCGACACGATATTGATCTTGCGGGCACGCACATGACGCACGATCTTGGGGTTTCCGCCCATCAGGTAGTGTCCCATGGCCAGTGTCGAACGCAGGAAGTTCTTCTTCTCCAAGAGGATCATGTCAAACATTCCGTCCTTGATCGAGGAGCGACGGGCCAGGTGGAATCCTCCGGCCGTCTCGCCGTTGAAGATCAGCACCATCAGCGAATTAAAGTCAAACTCCTCACCGTCGGCCACCACCTTGAGCGGCACGGCGTGCATCGTGCGGAACTCCTTCGAGCCCTCGATGATGTAGGCCAGCTTGCCGATCTTGTGCTTGCGCTCGTCGGAGGTGCGCTGCGAGGTGGTCGTGAAGATACCGAACGAAAGGATGTTAACGAAGTAGCGGTCGTTGACCCGTCCACAGTCGATGCGCTCCTCATGGCCCGTGGCGATCTGACGGGCAGCCTCCACCACGTCGTACGACATGCCGATGGCTCCGGCAAAATCGTTGGCCGTGCCTGCGGGAATCACGCCGATGGGGATATTCAACCCCTTGGCAAACATGGCATTGGTCACGAAATTCACCGTGCCGTCACCTCCGGCGGCCACCATCAGGTCGATCTGCTCGTTGCCGTCGAAGGGGTTTTTCCCGAAGTCGATCGTCTGGGGCTTCACCTCGTAGCCATGGTCGGACAGCGCCTTGCAGATCGTCTCGACATTACGCTCGATCCGGCCCTTGCCCGATTGGGGATTGTATAGGAATACAGCTTTTTTCATAAGTTGTCAGTTCTGGTTTTATTGCATGATCAGTTTTTTCATCTCCTCGGAGACATACTCCTCGTAGCCTCCGTCCTCCGAGCTGAGGATGAAGTAAACCTTCACCCCCGGCAGGGACTCCGCCTTTTGGATCGCCTTGTCGGCCCCCATTGCCAGGAACATTGTTCCCAAGGCATCGGCCTCGGCACAGGTCGGCGCCACAACCGTCACCGACAACAGACGCGAAAGCGCACTGTAACCCGTCCTGGGGTTGATCGTGTGGGCCACCTTCCTGCCTTCGGCCGAGAGGTAGAAACGGCGGTAGTTGCCCGAAGTGGCCATTCCGCCCGAGGTCATCTGCACCCGTTTCTGAAGATATTCCCCGTCGGACATATTGCCGTCGAAGGGGGTCTCCACACCGATGCGCCACCCCTCACCCCGGCTGTTCACCCCGCGGCAGAAGATCTCGCCGCCGATGTCGACGATGTAGTTCCGTCCGCCGAAACCCTCGACCAGAGCCGCCAGACGGTCCACGGCGTAGCCCTTGGCCACGGAGTTGAAGTCGAGTTGCACACGCGGATCGTCCTTGACCAGACGCCCGCCGACGATGCGCACCTTGTCACGTCCGACAAATTGCAGCAGGGAGTCGACATTGGGATGCTCCAGCCCGTGCTTGCCGGCAAAGCCCCAAGCCTCGACCAGGGGTTTGACCGTCACGTCGTAAAGGCCGTCACTCAGACGTCCGATGCTGTCGGCCAGGCGGAAATTGAAGCAGATATGACCATCCAGCGAGTCGGTCTCGTTGCGGTTGACGCGGCTCAGCAGCGACGACCTGTCGAAGATCGACATCGAGGCCTTCATCTCCCGGTCCAGTTCCATGGCTGCCGAATAGACCTCGCTCCGGGATACGGATGTGATGTCCGCGACGATCCTCATCCGGGTGCCGAGCATCGGTCCCTCGATAGTCATATAGTGGGGCATCCCTCCTCCGCAGGCCGTGGCCAGCAGGGTAGACACCCAGACAAAAAGTCCGAAAATGTTCTTTTTCATGGGGATAATCATTACATTCGAGCAACAAAATTAGTGATTTTTGCGGGAGGAAAACAAATTCTCTCTATAAAAGGCAAATAAATTTGGAATTTCGACACTTAATTATCAATTATTTCGTACCTTTGTCGAACGCTCTGGCGTTATCCACGGTAAGGGGGATGCGTCGTAGAGTGGAACTTAAATAAACTTAAATACAATGGCTTATTTAACAGCAGAAAAAAAGCAGGAGCTTTTCGGCCAGTACGGCAAGTCTAACACCGACACGGGTTCGCCCGAGAGTCAGATCGCGTTGTTTTCGTACCGTATCAGCCACCTTACGGAACACCTCAAAAGCAACAAGCACGACTTCGGCACGCAGCGTTCGCTGCTGCGCCTCGTAGGTAAGCGTCGCCAGTTGCTGGAGTACCTGAAGGAGGTCGATATCGAGCGTTACCGCGCTATCGTGAAGACGCTGAACCTCCGCAAGTAATCCGGATGGACGAGATGAGGGCAATCCCCGATTGGAGGGGTTGCCTTCATTTTCGTAAAAAACAGAATCAAATCAAAACACATTATAGGTTTAAATTTTTATGGAAGAAAAAAAGCTGTACAACGCTGTCCGTAAAACGATTACCCTGAACGATGGTCGTCAGGTGGAGATCGAAACGGGCAAATTGGCCAAGCAAGCCGACGGTGCGGTGGTCGTCAAGATGGGCGATACCATGCTGCTCGCAACGGTGGTTGCCGCCAAAGACGCAAAACCCGACACAGACTTCATGCCCCTGCAGGTCGAGTACAAAGAGAAATACGCTTCGTGCGGTCGCTTCCCCGGCGGCTTCCTCAAGCGTGAGGGCCGAGCCGGCGACAACGAAATCCTCGTTGCCCGCCTGATTGACCGCGCCCTGCGTCCCCTGTTCCCCTCGGACTTCCACGCCGAGGTCTATGTGACGGTAAACCTCATCTCGGCCGATAAGGACATCCAGCCCGATGCCTTGGCCGGTCTGGCCGCTTCGGCTGCCCTGGCCGTATCGGACATTCCGTTCGGAGGCCCGATCTCGGAGGTCCGCGTTGCACGCAAGAACGGCGAATACGTCATCAACCCCAATTTCTCGGAGATGAGCGAGGTGGATCTCGACATCATGGTCGCAGGTACCATCGACAACATTCTGATGGTCGAGGGTGAGATGAAGGAGGTATCGGAGGAGGTAATGCTCGGTGCCATTAAGTTCGCCCACGAAGAGATCAAAAAGCACTGCGCCGTTCAGATCGAGCTCTCGAAAGAGCTGGGCAAGGACGTGAAACGTACCTACTGCCACGAGGTTAACGACGAGGAGCTGCGTCAGACCATCATCTCGGAGCTCTACGACAAGGCCTACGCCATCGCTACGAGCGGCACGATGAAGCACGAGCGCGAGGAGCTCTTCGAGAACCTCGAGGCCGAGTTCGCATCGCGCTTCACCGAGGAGGAGCTCGAGGAGAAGGCTCCCCTGATCCACAAATACTTCCACGACGATGTGCAGAAGAAGGCCATGCGCAACATGATCCTCGACGAGCACAAGCGTCTCGACGGCCGTAAGCTGGACGAGATCCGTCCCATCTGGTGCGAGGTGGGCTACCTGCCCGGAGCCCACGGTTCGGCCATCTTCACGCGTGGCGAGACCCAGTCGCTGTCGACCGTAACCCTCGGTACGAAGCTCGACGAGAAGATGAAGGACGAGGTTCTGGTCCAGGGTTCGGAGCAGTTCGTCCTGCACTACAACTTCCCGCCCTTCTCGACCGGCGAGGCTAAAGCCGCCCGCGGTCTGAGCCGTCGTGAGATCGGTCACGGCCACCTGGCATGGCGCGCCCTGAAGCCGATGGTTCCCGTCGGTGAGGAGAACCCCTACGCCGTCCGCGTCGTATCGGATATCCTCGAGTCGAACGGTTCGTCGTCGATGGCTACCGTCTGCGCCGGTACGCTGGCCCTGATGGATGCCGGTGTGAAGCTCAAGAAACCCGTTTCGGGTATTGCCATGGGTCTGATCTCGGACTCGGCAACCGGCAAATGGGCCGTTCTGTCGGATATTCTGGGTGATGAGGACCACCTGGGCGACATGGACTTCAAGGTTACGGGTACGCGTGACGGTATCACCGCCACCCAGATGGATATCAAGGTCGACGGTCTGTCGTACGAGGTGCTGGCCACCGCTCTGGAGCAGGCCCGCAAAGGTCGTATGCACATCCTCGACATCATGACCGACTGCATCGCCGAACCCCGCGAGGACTACAAGCCTCAGGTTCCGCGCATCGTACAGATCACCATACCCCAGGATATGATCGGCGCCGTGATCGGCCCGGGCGGCAAGGTCATCCAGGACATCCAGAAGACCACCGAAACCACCATCACCATCACCGAGGAGGACAACAAGGGTATCGTCGACATCTTCGGCATCAACAAGGCCGCTTTGGATGCCGCCCTGGCCCGCATCAAGGCCATCGTGGCCATCCCCGAGGTCGGCGAGACGTACCACGGCAAGATCCGTTCGATCGTAGCCTTCGGAGCCTTCGTCGAGATCATGCCCGGCAAGGACGCCCTGCTCCACATCTCGGAGATAGACTACAAGCGTTTCGAGACGATGGAGGAGACCGGTTTGAAGGAAGGAGACGAGATCGACGTGAAACTGATCGGCATCGACCCCAAAACCAACAAACTCAAATTGTCGCGCAAGGCCCTGCTGCCCAAACCCGAAGGTTATGTAGAGCGCGAGCGTCGTCCCCGTCCCGAAAGAGGCGAACGTCGTGACCGCGGCGAGAGAGGCGAGCGCCACGAACGCCACGAGCACAAGGAGTAAAAATGCAGAGTTCGCGAAAGGGAAAAATAAACAATAAATATATTTGTTTTTCCCGTCCGAATATTGCATAATTACCGATTGTTTTCTATATTTGCGATGCCTGGGAGTACTTTTCGGCCCTCCCGGGCTGAACAAAAAATCGGAAGATACAAGAACGAAAACATTTAACATTTTAACGACTATGAAAAACTTACTTAAACTGAGCATGGTGATCGCCATTGCTTCTTTGACGTTTTCGAGTTGCAACTGCTTCAAAAAAATGGCAAAAAACCGTGACGACATCCAACTGAGTGTCAATCCCGAGATCCTGACACTGAACAATGGAATCGTTGCTGCTGACATCAACGTCACCATTCCGACCAAGTACTTCAATGCAAAAGCTGTCGTTAAGGTAACTCCCGTGATCATCTTCGAGGGTGGCGAGGTTGCCGGTACGAGCAAGTTCTACCAGGGTGAGAAATCCAAGGAGAACTACACGGTTGTCGACAAGAAGATGGGTGGCAAGTTCACTCAGCACGTCGAGTTCCCCTATGATCCCCGCATGGATCGCTGCGCCCTGCAGCTCCGCGCCGAGATCAAGTGCCCGAAGGGCGGTTGCAAGGAGTTCACGCTCGTGAACCTGAACACCGGTGCCGTTCCCACCAAGGAGCAGGCTGCCATCCTCGCCGGTAACGACGAGCAGGCCAAAGCCGCTCTGGCCAAGGAGTTCGGTCTGACGGTTGCCTACGGTCTGAACACCCTGCAGAAGGATATTAAATATGGTGACGTGATGAGCCCCATGGCCAACAACTACAAGCGCGTTACGACCATTGTCGAGAAGACCGATCTGCGCTACGCCATCAACTCGTCGGCCGTGACCAAGAAGAACGAGAAGGCTGCCAACCTCGACGCTTTCAAGGCTGACGTGGACAGCAAACTCGAGAACGACCGCATGACGCAGAACATCGCCGTGAAGGGTTACGCTTCGCCCGATGGTCCCGAGATGTTCAACGACAAACTCTCGAAGGCTCGTAGCGAGTCGGGTAAGAAAGTCGTTGCCAAGCTGCTCAAGGAGTCGGGTCTGGATGTAGACGCCGCTGCTTACGGTGAGGACTGGGACGGTTTCAAGGAGATGGTCGAGAACTCGAACATCCAGGACAAGAACCTCATTCTCCAGGTTCTGAGCCTCTACAACTCGTCGGCTCAGCGCGAGAACGAGATCAAGAACATGGCTTCGGTTTACACCGAACTCAAGGAGGACATCCTTCCCGAGTTGCGTCGTGCTCAGATCGTCAACAGCACCGATGTCGAGGGTAAGAGCGACGCCGAGATCATGGCCGCTTTCCGCAACGGTGACGAGTTGACGGTCGAGGAGTACCTCTACGCTGCCGAGTCGCTGGCCAAGGACGCCGAGGAGCAGGTTGCCATCCTGACCACCGCTTCGAAGCACTACGCCGATGACGCCCGCGTTTGGAACAACCTGGGTATCGCCCAGACCAAGGTCGGTGAGAAGGCTGAGGCTCTGAAGTCGTTCGAGAAAGCCGGTAAGCTGGCTTCGTCGCAGGAGATCAACAAGAACCTCTTGCTGGCTAACCTCGCAAACGGAAACTCGGAGGAGGCCAAGAAGTATGCAAGTGTTGTTGACGCCGAGGCTAAGGCCGCCATGGCTGCTTCGGAGGGTAACTACAATGCCGCCAACGGTCTGAGTGGTTACAACCTCGCTATCGTCAACGTCATGAACAACAACCTGCCTGCTGCAAAGAAGGCTATCGCTGATGACAAATCGGCTGAGGCTGACTACCTGCGTGCCGTTATCGCAGTGAAAGAGGGTGACCACAAGACGGGTGAGGCTCAGTTGAAGAGCGCCATCTCGAAGAACCCGAAACTCGCTGAGAAAGCAGCTCAGGACATCAACCTCCAGGAACTGAAGAAATAATTTCAGAACTTCGTTCTAAAAAGGGTCCGGCCTCTCTGAGGTCGGATTCTTTTTTATATACCTATATATAATATATACAGACGGAAACAAACATTCCGCCCCTCTGACCTCAGACCCACTCAACCAACAGGCACACACACACGGCTCGCGCCTTGCCTTGCCTTGCCTTGCCTTGCCTTGCCTTGCCTTGCCTTGCCTTGCCTTGCCTT
>JAHHQK010000054.1 GCA_020026435.1 Alistipes sp.
ATCTCCACCTCCGCCCACAACCTCCGCCCTTGAGATTTCCGCCTGTTTTCCCGACGCCCGCCTGCCGAAAAAAGCCGGGGCGGAATGCGCCAAATCCCATTTTATTTCTTATCTTTGCATTTATCTAAAATCCGATCATAAAAACACGAATAACAATATATGGGAAAAATCATTCTTACAGGCGACCGTCCCACCGGACGTTTGCATTTGGGACACTATGTCGGCTCGCTGCGTCGCAGAGTCGAGTTGCAGGAATCGGGTCTTTTCGACCGCATCTACATCATGATCGCCGACGCCCAGGCGCTGACCGACAACGCCGACAACCCCGAGAAAGTGCGTCAGAACATCATCGAGGTGGCCCTGGACTACCTCTCGGCCGGCCTCGACCCCTCGAAATCGGTACTCTTCATCCAGTCGCAGATCCCCGAGCTGTGCGAGTTGGCGTTCTACTATATGAACCTGGTGACGGTGCAGCGTCTGCAGCGTAACCCGACGGTCAAGGCCGAGATCGGCCTGCGCGGCTTCTCGGAGAACGCCTCGGAGGGCGATACCCAGCAGCGCCAGGGCATCCCGACGGGATTCTTCACCTACCCCATCAGCCAGGCGGCCGACATCACGGCCTTCAAGGCCACGACCGTTCCCGCAGGCGAGGATCAGGAGCCGATGATCGAGCAGACGCGCGAGATCGTCCACAAGTTCAACTCCACCTACGACGAGGTGCTGGTCGAGCCGGAGATCCTCCTGCCCGACAACGCCGCCTGCATGCGCCTCCCGGGCACGGACGGCAAAGCCAAGATGTCCAAATCGCTGGGCAACTGCATCTACCTCTCCGACACGGCCGACGAGGTGAAGAAGAAGGTGATGGGCATGTACACCGACCCGGACCACCTGCGCGTGGAGGATCCCGGCAAGGTCGAGGGCAACACGGTCTTCACCTACCTGGATGCCTTCTGCCGTCCGGAGCATTTCGAGAAATACCTGCCCGACTACCCCTCGCTCGACGAGCTGAAGGCCCACTACCAGCGCGGCGGTCTGGGCGACGTGAAGGTCAAGAAGTTCCTGATCAAAGTGCTCAACGAGACGCTCGACCCCATCCGCGAACGCCGCAAATACTACGAAGGCCGCATCCGCGAGGTCTACACCATCCTGGAGCAAGGCTCCATGGAGGCCCGCAAGACCGCCTCGCAGACCCTTTCGGAGGTGCGCCAGGCCATGAGAATCAACTATTTCGAGGATCGCGATCTGATCGAAGAACAAGCCCGTAACTTTGCAGCACGACAGTAATAAATACTACGCCGAGCTGGGCGAGTACGGCAAGGAGATGATGCACCGCCTCAGGGCCGAACGTCTCTACCTGCTGTTCCTCAGACTCACCCGCCGACTGAGCAACCGCCAGATCATGATGCTTCTGGCGGTTGTGGTCGGTGTGCTTGCGGGTCTGGGCACCTACCTCTTCGAGTGGCTGCTCTACGCCATCAAGGGAGGGCTGACGCGGTGGTTTCCAGTCGACAGTGCCCACTTCCTGTTTCTGATCTACCCGGCGGTGGGTATCATTCTGGCGACGCTGTTCGTCAAATATATCGTCCGCGACAATATCTCGGAGGGTGTCACGCGCGTGCTCTACGCCATGTCACGCCGCAACTCGCGCATCGCCACCCACAACTGCTGGACCTCGATCGTGGGCGGTGCCACCACCATCGGATTCGGAGGTTCGGTGGGTCCCGAGGCCCCGATCGTGCTGACGGGAGCCGCCATCGGCTCGAACATCAGCCGTATGGCCCGCCTCAACTACAAGAACACCACCCTGTTGCTCTGCTGCGGTGCGGGTGCGGCCCTGGCGGCGATCTTCAAGGCCCCGATCACGGGCGTGGTCTTCGTCCTGGAGATCCTCATGCTCGACATCACCGCCGGATCGATCATCCCGCTGCTGATCTCCTCGATCACGGCTACCACCATAGCCTTCATGCTGAGGGGATTCGACCCGATCATCGCCATAGGACTCACCGAGGCCGACGCCTTCGAGTTGTGGCAGATCCCGCTGTTCATCCTCCTGGGCGGAGCCTGCGGCGTGATGTCGTGGTACTTCACCTCGATGAACGAACGCATCGGCCGCCTGTTCAAGGGCATCGACAACCAGTACCGCAAATGGCTGCTGGGAGGTGCCATCCTCGGCATTCTGATCTTCATCTTCCCGCCGCTCTACGGTGAGGGCTACGAGGGCTTCATGTCGCTGATGCAGGGCAACCCCGGGGAATTGTTCAACAATTCGCTGTTCTACAAATTCCGCGAAATAGACTGGGTGGTGATCCTGTTCGTCATCGCGACGATGTTCTTCAAGGTCATCGCCATGGCCTCGACCAACGCCGCGGGAGGTGTCGGAGGTACCTTCGCCCCGTCGCTGTTCGTGGGAGCCTTCACGGGGGCGACCCTGGCCCTGTGCTGCAATGCCCTGGCCGCCTGGTTCCCCGATCTGTTCAGCTGGGAGGTCTCGATCAGCTCGTTCACGCTGGTGGGCATGGCCGGAGTCATGGCCGGAGTGATGAACGCCCCCCTGACGTCGATCTTCCTGATCGCCGAGCTGTCGAAGGGCTACGAGCTTTTCATCCCGCTGATGATCACCGCCTGCATCGCCTTTGCCGTGGACTACTACCTCGACCCCGACTCGATCTACACCAAGCAGCTGCGCCGCAAGGGCGAACTGCTGACCCACGACAAGGATCAGTCGGTCTTCGTGTTCCTCAAGCTGGAGGATCTGATGGAGACCGATTTCCTGCGCATCAAGGAGAACTTCACGCTGGGCGACATCGTCCACATCATTTCGACGGCCCGCCGCAACATCTTCCCCGTGATCGACAACTTCGGCTATCTGCTGGGCGTGGTGCAGCTCGACGATCTGAGAGAGGATATGTTCAAGCCCCGGAAATACGGCATGCCGATCTCAAACTACATGATCCCGCCTCCGGACAAGATTCTCGAACACGAATCCATCCAGAGCATCATGGACCGCTTCGAGGACAAACACGCCTGGATGCTTCCCGTAGTCGACAAACACGGCCACTACAAGGGATTCATCTCCAAGTCGAGAATTCTGAATGCCTACCGCGAACAATTGGTAAAGATCCAGCAATAGTACCTGGATCTTTTTTGAAAAACCACCCTCAACAACAAAAACAACCCCACGATGAAGAAATACCTCTTCTTATCGCTCGTCGTACTCCTGCTGCTGATCTCGGGAGGGTGTACCGTCTCGAAATCCGTGATCTCGCAAGGAGCGGATCTGAGCAAGTACAAATACGTTACGATCATCGATAACGACACCTACCGGATACCGCCCGAACTGATGCAGTATCAGATCCAACTCTACGACGCGATCGAACGCTCCGCACTTACGGTAATCAGCCCGTACCGCCTCGGCGATCTGACCCGCACGGAGCAGGCTTCGCTGCTGGTGGCCACGTTCGGGGTCGCCGTCAGCCAGGAACAGACCACGGTGACGGTCAACTTCCTGGATTTCGACACAGACCGTCCTCTGGTGTCCTGCCAGGGGGCCTATACCACACTCGGATTCAGTTCCAAGGCCGATATCAAGGGCGCGCTCAAACGTGTCGGCGATCAGATTGCAGAAGCCTTCAAACGATAACGTAAAATGACAATCCAACCCCTGAAAATCACTCTCCTGGCCTTGATCGGCATCCTGTCGGCATCCTGCTCCGAGGATACCCCGACGCCTCCCGACAACACATGGGCCGACATCCGGCTCCAGGTATCGGCGACAACCGTCCGGGAAAGCGACGGGGAGGGCAACCCGCAAAGGGAGTATATGCAGATCCGCGAAAACGACACCCAGCCCTGGCAGCGGCTGGCCATGGGCGGCATCGAGGACTTCGACTATGTCCACGGCCACGCCTACGAATTGGAGGTGCGCAAGACGACCACCCCGTCGGTGATCACCTACCGCCTGCTCCGAATCCTCAGTGACACGCCGCAGACCACCCCGGACGCCTTGCCCGAAGAAGCCAAATTCCAGCTGAAGATGGTGCAGCTCCACCCGTTCATGGATCTCGACACACCGCTGCCGGCTCCATTCGACGGCCTGGACTTCCGCATCGTCGACCGCCACGGCGGGTTCTTCTCCCAGGAGTATCTCCACTACTATGATTCGATCGTGCTGTCGTCACCCGTCATGCCCGACACATATTGCATCTACTACAACAAATCCTACGACAACGGATCGGAGACAAATTACACCCGGCAATGGGCCTCACACTTCTTTGAAAAGAGCGATTTCAAAATTTCGCTCAAAGGCTATAAGGACAACAAGGTAAGGCACGAATCCACAATCACCCAGCTCATGCGGGAGCGCGATTTTCTCGGGGTAGACTGGACATCAGGATCCGTCGCCCTGGCCAATCCCCGCACCAGCGTCATCTACTGCCTGCTCGATACTCGCCACGAGTTCCGCCTGACCGACACCCGGGAGACGAACAAAACGCGCTACATCAGCATCAAGGTGAAAAACGATGTAACACTCTCCGATGCCGAAAACCTCAAGCGACAACTCAAGGAGTTACAATGGCTGATGGAGCGTCATCCGGGTCAAAATGCCCAGCTGTCGCCCTCCGAATTCAAGACCGTTCCCCACGATGTGGAATTCATACAGACCGCAGAAAACAAGACGACCCGTATGGCCCTCCTCCATCACCGAGGGGATGACCTCCACGAGGAATGCTATTCCCTGATCGCCGAATCCAAGTTGTAGCCCCCACGCCTCAGCACCCAAATACCGTTCCGCCTTCCGGCAGAGCGGTATTTTTTTGCATCCATACTTTCCGGGAGGCTCTTCCGACGGAATCGGCTCGCAAAACTTGCGGTTTTGGATAGACATTGTGCCCTGATTTTTCGTATCTTTCGGGAAAATAGGATGCCCCTCACGACGGAGCACCCTCCCGACCCGAAACATAACCTGAAAAAAAACGACAAGACTATGGAAAACATCACCATTCCCGAATGGGCCCGCGAACTGGATTGCGCCATCACGGTGTGCGACTGCCAGGGGGTCATCCTCTACCAGAACGAACGCTCCCACGAGGTCAACGGCCCGATGGAGGGCCAATCCATGCTGCCATGCCACAACGAACGCTCACGGGGGATCATAGACCGCCTGATCCGCGAGGGGGGCAAGAACGTCTACACGATCTCGAAAAAGAGTCTGCGCAAGCTGATCTACCAAACCGTCTGGCGCAAGGAGGGTGTGATCGGCGGACTTGTGGAGTTCTCGCTGGAGATCCCCGAGCAGATGCCCCACTACATCCGCAGTTGATCCCGCCGCCCGATCCGTATTCCGACCTCCGCGCTCCGTTTCCCGTCCGCATTTTGCTCGGTACGGATACAAGCCGCTCCGCTTCTCTGTCTGCTTCTGTCCGCCATAATATTTCCCTGCCCCCGCTCCTCCACGCCACCCAAAGAAGGTGTGTCACCATGATAAAATATACAGAAATCACCCCTGTCACAAATAACTGCGACAGGGGTGATTTTCTTAAAAAAAGAGGATTCTGATACCCCCTCTTTGTATATGGATTTCCAAGAAGGATTACTCGCCCTTGATCTCCTTGAACAGAGCGTTGTACTTGTTGTACTTATCCATCATGCCCTCCTCGTCACGCAGACGGAAGCAGAGCTGCTTGAGGAACTCCACCGTGTCAACATCGTTGGGTTTCAGCTCCAGAGCCTTCTCGAACCAGGGCACTGCGGCCATGTAGATCTCGTTGACGGCCTTCAGATCGGCATCGTAATCGGCCTGGCTGCTGTACTGCTTGTCGTTGACCTCGCGGTTCACGTTGTCACCCTTGATCGTGTAGAACAGACCCAGGTAGTAGTTACCCTCATAGAGGTCGGGCTTGATCTCCACCACCTTCTGGAACGAAGCGATACTCTCGTCGATGTTCTTCAGAGCGTAGAACACACGACCGCGACCAAACCACAGGTCAATGTTGGTGGGGTTCTCGGCGATGGCCTTGTCCAGCAGGCTGATCAGGTCGGCGGGATCACCCACGCCCTCTTCAGCCGTGTAGAGCTGCATCAGACCCTCGAGGATGTTCTCGTTCTTCGGGAACTTCGAGATACCCGTCAGCAGGGCTTCCTTGGCCTTCATCACGTAGTCGGGGTTCTCGGCCTTCTGACCGTAGTAGCAGTGGAACAGGTAGTAGTAGATGCTACCCTCCTCATCGGTGTAACCCTTCTCCAGGGCACGCTCCAGGTAACCCATACCCTCCTTGAACGATGCGGGGTTAACGGCACCGTCGACAGCCAGCAGATAACCGGCATAATAGAGCAACTGCTCGTTGGGGGTGTTGAGTGCGGGAGCCGACTGAGCCTCGTAAGCCAGGGCAAAGGCATCGGCAGCCTTGTGGAACTCCTTGGTCTCCAGACCCACGTTACCCTCCTGCGAGCAGAAGTTCACCAGCTGCTCCAGTGCGGGCTTGAGTTTGGAAGCCGACTTGGCGTCCAGCTCATAGGCCTTGTTGTAAGCCTCCAGAGCCTTCTCCACACCGTTCTCAATGACCGTCTTGGTCTGTTTCCAGGCCGTGAGCTTGTTGTCCTTGAAGTAAGCCACGAAGTAGGGATATTCCCACGTCATGAATGCCACACCGTCGATCGTCTCCTCGCTCTTCGAGATGGGGTCGCCCACCGTCAGTTTCAGCATCTGGGGATCAGTACCCACAAACAGGTCCTTCGTCGGAGCGATCGCAGCCTCATAGAAATACTTACCGCGGTTGATCCACGTTGCAGGCTTGGCGTTCTTCTTGGCATCGGCAATTTCAGCATTGCTCTTTTCGATTTTGGAGAGCAGTGCTTCGGTGTTCACCTTCTGAGCCTCGGCGGCGGGAACTGCCAACAGCATCGCTGCCAAAGCCGACAAAATCGTTTTTTTCATAATTATCTGTTTTATTGGTTTATACTCTTGTGTTTCTTTGTGCAATTTACGAATAAATTCGCGGTTGAGCAAATTTTTCGGTCCGGATTCGACCCCAAGATCTCTACACGGCACGAACACCGCCCCCCCGTCTTCATTCTTATATATAAGCCAACGGACAAAATGTCGTTATATTTTGCCCGTCGGCTTTTTTATTTCATTGCACTGCAAGGCGACTCCCCCTCTTCGGACTTCGTCCCCTTGCCTTTCCTCATCGAGGGACTACTCCTTCTCGGCAGATTCTGTTGCGGGGGTTTCACCCTCGGCCGCAGCCTCCTCGCCGGACGTAGCCGGAGCCTGCTCCCCACCCTCCATCAAAGGTAGTGTCGGCTCTTCCTCCTCCTCGGACATCGGCACGGCGGTCACCGAAGCAATGGCGTCATCCTCGCGCAGGTTGATGATCTTCACACCCTGCGTTGCGCGTCCAGCCAGACGGATCTGGTTCACGGCCGTGCGGATCGTCAGACCCGAGCGGTTGATGATCATCAGATCGTTCTCGTCGGTCACGGCCTGGATCGAGATCAACTTTCCGGTCTTCTCCGTGATGTTGATCGTCTTGACACCCTTACCCCCGCGGTTCGTGATGCGATACTCCTCCAGGTCGGTACGCTTACCAAAACCGTTCTCGCTGAGCACCAGCACATCCTGCTTCGACTCGGGCTCCACGCAGATCATGCCTACCACCTCGTCGTCGTCCTCGATCGAGATACCGCGCACACCGGCACCCACACGACCGATCGGACGTACCGTCGACTCGTTGAAGCGGATGGCCTTGCCCTCCTTGGCGGCGATCAGCACCTCGGCCTGGCCGCTCGTGAGCTTGGCCTCGATCAGTTCGTCGCCCTCACGGATTACGATGGCGTTAACACCGTTCTGACGCGGACGCGAATAAGCCTCCAGCTTAGTCTTCTTGATCGTACCGCGCTTGGTACACATGATAATGTAGTTGTTGTCGACATACTCCGCGTCGTCCAGTTTCTTGACGTTGATGTAGGCGCGGACCTTGTCGTCGGGCTCGATCTGGATGACGTTCTGGATGGCGCGGCCCTTCGAGGCACGCGTGCCCTCGGGGATCTCGTAAACCTTCAGCCAGAAGCAGCGGCCCTTCTCCGTGAAGAAGAGCATCGTATTGTGCATCGAGGCCACATAGATGTGCTCGATGAAGTCCTCGTCGCGCGTTGCGCTGCCCTTGGCACCCACACCGCCACGGTTCTGCGTGCGGTATTCGGCCAGCGGCGTGCGCTTGATGTAGCCCATGTGCGAAATGGTGATCACCATATCGTCATCGGCATAGAAATCCTCGGGGTTGAACTCCTCCGACGAGTAGATAATCTCCGAACGGCGCTCGTCGCCATACTTGGCCTTGATTTCGAGCAACTCGTCCTTGATGATCTTCATCTGGAGATCCCGGCTTTCGAGCACCTCCGTCAGGTAGGCGATCCGCTCCATCAGCTCGTCGCGCTCGGCCATGAGTTTGCCGTGCTCCAGACCCGTCAGCGCACGCAGACGCATCTCGATGATGGCCGTGGCCTGGATCTCGCTCAACTCAAAACGTTCGATCATCGTACGCTTGGCCTCATCGGGGGTCTTCGACGAACGGATGATGTGAACGATCTCGTCGATGTTGTCCTGGGCGATGAGCAGACCCTGCACGATGTGCAGACGCTCCTCGGCCTTGCGCTTGTCGAAGCGGGCACGACGCACGACCACATCGTGGCGGTGGTTGACGAAGTGCATGATCAGATCGCGCATCGACAGCAGTTCGGGGCGGCCGTTGACCAGGGCGATGTTGTTCACCGCAAACGACGTCTGCAGCGGAGTGTTCTTAAACAGGGTATTGAGTACCACGCTGGCCACGGCATCGTGCTTCAGGATCACGATGATACGCATACCGTTGCGGTCCGACTCATCGTTGATGTAGGAGATGCCGTCGATCTTCTTGTCGTTGATCATGTCGGCGATCTTCTTGATCGTATCGGCCTTGTTGAGCATATAGGGCAGCTCCGTGATGACGATCATCTCGCGGCCCGACGGCGTATGCTCGATCTCGGTACGGGCACGCATGACCACACGGCCGCGACCCGTCAGCATCGCCTCCTTGACACCCTCGTAGCCGTAGATGATACCGCCCGTCGGGAAGTCCGGACCCTTGACATAATGCAGCAGGTCCTCGCCCGTGATCTCGGGGTTGTCGACATAGGCACAGCAGGCATCGACCACCTCGCTGAGGTTGTGGGGAGCCATGTTGGTGGCCATACCCACGGCGATACCGCTCGCACCATTGACGATCAGCAGGGGAATCTTGGTCGGGAGGACCGTCGGCTCGGGGATCGTATCGTCGAAGTTGAGCGTCCAGTCGATCGTCTCCTTGTCAATATCGGCCATCACCTCGTCGGTGATTTTCTTCATGCGGGCCTCGGTGTAACGCATGGCAGCCGGCGAGTCGCCGTCCATCGAACCGAAGTTACCCTGGCCGTCGACCAGCGGATAGCGCACCGACCACTCCTGGGCCAGACGCACCATGGCCTCATAGACCGACGAGTCGCCATGGGGGTGGAACTTACCGAGCACGTCACCGACAATACGGGCCGACTTACGGGTAGGTTTGTCGGAGGTCAGACCCAGCTCCGCGCTCATATCATAGAGGATACGTCGGTGAACGGGTTTCAGTCCGTCGCGCACGTCGGGCAACGCACGCGATACGATGACCGACATCGAATAGTCGATGTACGCCGACTTCATCTGTTCTTCGATATTGATGGGAATGATACGTCCCACCAAACCGGCATTTTTTTCTTCTTCAGTCAACATCTTATCGTAGCTTATCGTAAATTATTTTCCTAATATTACAACTTACAAAAATAGTAATTTCTGCCGATTTAAGCAACTTTGGCTTCCGAAATCGCTCTTCCGCCCGATATATTTTTCCCGATTCCGCCTTTTTCGCCCCTTTTCCGCCGATTTGAGCCTTCCAAATATTTTTCCCGACAGGGTGTCGGCACTTCAGGGTATTTTTCTGCGGTCCGCTGTCCGGTCCGTCCCCGCAAAAAGAGGGCGTGACTCCATGACAGGACATACGGAATCACCCCTGCCGCAGACTTCTGCAACAGGGGTGATTTTCCGGGAGAAGAGGGTTTTCGCCACCCTCCCTTCAAGCCTTTCTCGCTCCCGGGCCGACACTTCCGGACTAACGGAAGTCGATCATCTCATAGCCTTTGAACCTTGCGGCGTCATACTGCTCAACACTCGACGAAATGGGCGATATGGCGTCGATGTGGATGTGGATCAGCTCTCCGTCGTAATCATAGAGCACCGACTGCGGCTTTCCGTCCTCGGTGCCGACCGTGAGGGTAATCACCCCTTCCGTACCGCTGCCCTTGCGGGGGGTAAGGCGCACGACCGCGCGTCCGTTGCTCTCGCGCACCAGCTCCGCGGCATAGGTATCGCCCACGAAATCAAAGGCATGAGTGGGATTATCCAGCATATTGCGGCTGCGGTTGTCAATCCCGACGATGGTCACCTCGCGGTTGCGGTTGTCAACCTCATAGCGCACCTTGCCGTCGGAATAGACATCGGCATCGCCCAGCACCAGACGGTAACGCTCCCCCTCGACCGAGTAGCCGCCACGGGTGACGTGTTCACCGGCCGTGACCACAAAACGCACCTCATAGCTCCGATACGTGCGGAACTGCTCCGCCACCTGCCTCAGGATCTCCGCTGCGCGGGACTCGGCCGCGCAGACCTTTCCGCCTCCGAAGACGCATTCCAGGAGCATCACCACGGCCCACAATCCGTATTTCGACAAATTCTTCATCATCTCTTCAATTTATATTTTTCAAGGTTTCCCTCCCGGACCCTCCGCAGAGGGGGCATCACAAGGAAAACGCATCCTCATGACGATATATTTTACAAAAGTACGCAAATTCGCTCAAATACGCATGGATTCGGATAGCGAATTTCCCGTATTTTTCCAAATTCCACCCTTATCATCCGTTTCGCCCGCATCATCCGTCCGCAACATCCGCCCGCCTTTTTCGCCGCCCGCCACTTTTCACTCTCGATCCAAGCACATTCACCCTTTTTCCTTTCTCATTCTCTCCTCCTCCACCCCCTTCTATTGCAGCTTACCGACCCGACGGTCGCAATGCAGCTTATTTCACCACCCCGATGCAGCCCCCTATTCCATCCC
>JAHHQK010000055.1 GCA_020026435.1 Alistipes sp.
GTCGACAACGAGCGCAAGAAACTCACGGTATCGGTGAAGATATTCGGGCGCAAAACTCCGATGGAGTTGGGTTTCACACAAGTAGAAAAAGAATAATTAACCAAGGAAAACTATGGCAAAAGAGGTTGCTGCATTTATCAAATTGCAGATTAAAGCTGGTGCCGCCAATCCTTCGCCTCCGGTTGGCCCCGCATTGGGTTCTAAGGGAGTCAACATTATGGACTTCTGTAAGCGCTTTAACGCGGCTACGCAGGACAAGGCAGGCAAGATTCTTCCGGTCATCATCACAGTTTACAGCGATAAGTCGTTTGACTTTGTTGTAAAACAGCCGCCCGTAGCAATCCAGCTTAAGGAAGCAGCTAAGGTACAGAAAGGTTCCGCGCAGCCTAACCGCGACAAGGTCGCTGAGATTACGTGGGAGCAGGTACGTGAAATCGCTCAGGACAAGATGCCTGACTTGAACTGCTTCACCCTGGAATCTGCTATGCGCATGGTAGCCGGAACAGCCCGCAGCATGGGTATCAGTGTTGTTGGTGAATTTCCTAACATGTAATCAAGATGAGTAAGTTGACAAAAAATCAAAAAATCGCCTACGCTAAGGTGGAAGCCGGTAAGGCTTACAAGCTCTCGGAGGCCGCCGCTCTTCTGAAAGATGTTACGTTTACGAAATTCGACTCTTCGGTAGACATTGACGTGCGTTTGGGTGTTGATCCGCGAAAGGCAAACCAGATGGTACGTGGCGTTGTAACCCTTCCCCACGGAACGGGTAAGACGGTACGAGTTTTGGTACTTTGTACTCCTGAGAAGGAGGCTGAAGCAAAGGCCGCAGGCGCAGATTTCGTCGGTTTGGACGAATTCGTTGACAAAATCAAATCGGGTTGGACGGATGTCGATGTGATCATCTGCACCCCCAACGTGATGGGTAAAGTCGGCGCACTGGGTCGTATTTTAGGTCCTCGCGGCCTGATGCCTAACCCCAAGACCGGTACGGTTACGATGGAGGTTGGCAAGGCTGTGAAAGAGGTCAAGATGGGTAAGATCGACTTCAAGGTTGACAAGTTCGGTATTATCCACACCTCGGTGGGCAAGATTTCTTTCTCGCCGGAGCAGATTGAGGAGAATGCGAAGGAAGTCCTGAACATGATCATCAAGTTGAAACCGGCTGCTGCTAAAGGTTCTTATGTGAAGAGCATTTATCTCTCGACAACCATGAGTCCCGGCTTGCAGATTGATTCCAAATCAGTAGAAACCAAATAAGAAGGAGGAGAGAAGAGATGACAAAGGAAGAAAAATTGGTTGTGATCAACAACCTTGCCGAACAGCTCGAAGCGTATCCTCACTTCTATATCACTGACATTGCGGCCTTGAATGCCGAGCAGACCGCTGCTCTGCGTCGCAAATGTTTCGAGAGCGAAGTTAAGTTGATCGTTGTCAAGAACACGCTGCTTACGAAGGCTCTGGAGAAGGTGGAGAAAGCTGACGCTGATTTGGTAAAAACACTGGAGGGTTCGACCTCTGTTATGTTCACCCACGTGGCTAAGGCTCCTGCAGTCCTGATCAAGGAGTTCCGCAAGAAGTCCGACAAGCCCGTCCTGAAGGCAGCTTTTGCCGAGGGATGCGTTTATGTTGGTGACGACAAGCTCGACGCTCTGTGCAACATCAAATCTAAGGAGGAACTCATCGGCGATATCATTTCGCTCTTGCAGTCCCCGGCCAAGAACGTTATTTCTGCATTGCAGGCTAATGCAGGTCAAAAGATTGCGGGCCTCGTGAAGACGCTCGAATCGAGAAACAACTAATCACAATTAAGAATTAAAAACAAATTAATAAGTACAACTATGGCAGACGTAAAGAAACTTGCTGAAGAATTGGTTAACCTGAAGGTTACCGAGGTAAATGAACTCGCCCAGATCCTCAAAGAGGAGTATGGCATTGAGCCGGCTGCTGCCGCTGTAGCCGTTGCAGCTCCCGCTGCAGGCGCAGGTGAGGCTGCTGTCGCTGAGAAGTCGACTTTCGACGTAATCTTGAAGAGCGCCGGTCAGGCTAAACTTCAGGTCATCAAGGCCGTTAAGGACCTCGCCGGTCTTTCGCTGGGTGACGCTAAGGCTCTCGTTGACGGTGCTCCCAAGGCCGTTAAGGAGGGTGTTTCCAAAGAGGAGGCTGAGCAGATCAAAGGCCAACTCGAGGAGGCAGGTGCTGAAGTTGAGCTCAAATAGTTTTGACTATTTAGCCGATATAAGCAAATTAGGTATAGGGCTGACCGTTTGTGTTGGCTCTATGCCTTTTCTTACTCTAAGGAGTGGAAGTGCCGATAGGAGCTGTGTCCATTCTTTAGAATTTGATGCTCCCGGGGCGTATAGCCTTCTGTCGGGAGCATTCGCGGGATATAGAAATACCTGCATTTTTTAGGAGCGTAACCCGCCAGAATTACACTTCACCATAATTTGGATTTTACGATGTCCACAGCAAAAACACAACAAAGAATTAGCTTTTCGACAGTGAAGAACCGGGTTCCTTATCCGGACTTGCTGGAGATTCAGCTTAAATCATTCCGTGACTTTTTCCAAATGGACACCACAGCCGAGAATCGTCGTAATGAGGGGCTGTATAAGGTGTTCCAGGAGAATTTCCCCATCACGGATACCCGGAACAACTTCGTTCTGGAGTTTATCGACTACTATATCGACCCGCCGCGTTACTCGATTGAGGAGTGTCTGCAACGCGGTTTGACGTACAGCGTTCCCCTCAAGGCCAAACTGAAACTCTATTGCACGGATACCGAGCATGAGGATTTCGGTGTTGTGGTTCAGAACGTGTACTTCGGTACGATTCCCTATATGACCGAACGTGGTACGTTCGTCATTAACGGTGCCGAGCGCGTGATCGTTTCGCAGTTGCACCGTTCCCCTGGTGTTTTCTTCGGACAGAGCATGCATACCAATGGTACGAAACTCTATTCTGCACGTATCATCCCCTTCAAGGGTTCGTGGATCGAGTTCGCTACGGACATCAACAATGTGATGTATGCTTACATCGACCGTAAGAAGAAGTTGCCCGTAACGACTTTGTTGCGTGCCATCGGTTACGAGTCCGACCAGCAGATCCTCGAGATCTTCGACCTGGCCGACGAGGTAAAGGTAACCAAGAGCAATCTGAAGAAAGCCGTAGGCCGCAAGCTGGCTGCACGTGTCCTGTCGTCGTGGATCGAGGATTTCGTCGACGAGGATACCGGTGAGGTTGTTTCGATCGAGCGTAACAACGTGATCGTACAGCGCGAGACCGTCCTGACGGAGGATCTGATCGACGACATTATCGAGAGCGGCGCCAAGACCATCTTGCTGCACAAGGAGAACCAGTCGGGTATCGACTACTCGATTATCTACAATACGTTGCAGAAGGATACCTGCAACACGGAGAAGGAAGCCGTCGTATTTATCTACAGACAGTTGCGCGCCTCGGAGCCGCCTGATGAGGCTACCGCCCGCGACGTGATCGACAAACTTTTCTTCTCGGACAAACGCTATGACCTGGGCGACGTAGGCCGCTACCGTATCAACAAGAAGCTGGATCTGGATATTGATCCGGCTACGCGTACGTTGACACGTGAGGATATCATCGCCATCATCAAATACCTGATCCAGCTGATCAACTCGAAGGCCGAGGTGGACGATATCGACCACTTGTCGAACCGTCGTGTCCGCACGGTGGGCGAGCAGTTGTCGAACCAGTTCTCGGTAGGTTTCGTGCGTATGGCACGTACCATCCGCGAGCGTATGAACGTCCGCGACAACGAGGTCTTCACGCCCGTTGACCTGATCAACGCCAAGACCCTGTCGTCGGTGATCAACTCGTTCTTCGGCACGTCGCAGTTGTCGCAGTTCATGGACCAGATCAACCCCCTGGCCGAGGTGACGCACAAACGTCGTCTGTCGGCCCTCGGTCCCGGCGGTCTGTCGCGTGACCGTGCCGGTTTCGAGGTGCGAGACGTACACTACACGCACTATGGCCGTCTCTGCCCGATCGAGTCGCCTGAGGGTCCTAACATCGGTCTGATTTCGTCGTTGTGCGTCTACGCCAAGATCTCTCCCATGGGATTCATCGAGACGCCTTACCGCAAGGTGACCGACGGTGTGATCGACATGGACAACTCGCACATCCGCTACTACTCGGCCGAGGAGGAGGAGAACGAGGTGGTTGCACAGTCGAACATCCCGATCGACGACGAGGGCCACTTCCTGGAGCCGGATCGTATCAAGGCCCGTCTGGAGGCCGACTTCCCGGTCGTTACCGACAAGGAGGTTACGCTGATGGACGTAGCTCCGAACCAGATCGCTTCGATCGCCGCCAGCCTGATCCCCTTCCTGGAGCACGATGACGCCAACCGTGCGTTGATGGGATCGAACATGATGCGTCAGGCTGTACCTTTGGTTACGGCCGAGGCCCCGATCGTCGGTACGGGTATGGAGAAGGATATGATCAAAGACAGCCGTATCCAGATCGTAGCCGAGGGCGAGGGCGAAGTGGTTTTCGCTGACGCAACTCAGATTCAGGTTAAATACGAGCGTACGGAGGATGAGATCCTGGCCTCGTTCGCGCCGGAGGTTACTACCTATATGCTCCCGCGCTACCGCCGTACCAACCAAAATACATCGGTTACGCTGAAACCCGCCGTCCTGACGGGCGAACACGTGACCAAGGGTCAGATCCTGACCGAGGGCTACTCGACCGAGAAGGGCGAGCTGGCACTGGGTCGCAACCTCAAGGTGGCCTTCATGCCCTGGCAGGGTTACAACTATGAGGATGCCATCGTGATCTCGGAGCGTATCCAGCGTGAGGATATCTTCACGTCGGTTCACGTCGACGAGTATATCATGGAGGTCCGCGACACGAAGCGCGGTTTGGAGGAGCTGACTTCGGATATTCCCAACGTTTCGGAGGATGCCACCAAGGATTTGGATTCGAACGGTATCATCCGTGTGGGTGCCAACGTACACCCGGGCGATATTCTGATCGGTAAGATCACCCCGAAGGGTGAGAGCGATCCTTCGCCCGAGGAGAAACTGCTGCGTGCGATCTTCGGCGACAAGGCCGGTGATGTGAAGGACGCCTCGATGAAGGCCCAGCCCTCGCTGCACGGTGTGGTGATCGGTACGAAGCTTTACAGCCGTGCCAGCAAGGACGGCAAGAAGACCCGCAGCGCCGAGCGTCTGCAGCTGGAGAAGCTCGACGAAAAGTTCGCCGCAGAGGTCAGCGATTTGACCAATATCCTGGTCTCGAAACTCTGGACGCTGCTCCAGGGCAAGGTCGCCACGCTGGGAATCACCGATTACTTCGGAGTGGAGATCTATCCCGCCGGCACGAAGTTCTCGCAGAAGCTGCTTGAGGAGCTTGCCCGCAAGACGCTCGAGGAGAAGACCGGAGTGCTGATGGGTTATCTGAACCTCGGTTCGTGCAAATGGACGGGTGATGCCCGTGTGGATGCATTGATCGAGACCACGATCAATAATTACACGATCGAGTGGAAGAAGGCCGATGCCGCCATTAAGCGTGAGAAATACAACGTGACGAACGGTGACGAGCTGCCCCAGACCGGTGTGATGCAGATGGCCAAGGTCTACATCGCCAAGAAGCGTAAGCTGAAGGTGGGTGATAAGATGGCAGGTCGTCACGGTAACAAGGGTATCGTGGCACGTGTCGTACGTGACGAGGATATGCCCTTCCTGGAGGACGGTTCGATCGTCGATATCTGTCTGAACCCCCTGGGTGTGCCTTCGCGTATGAACCTGGGTCAGATCTACGAGACGGTGCTCGGATGGGCAGGCCGCGAGTTGGGTCTGAAGTTCGCAACGCCGGTATTCGACGGTGCTTCGCTGGAGCAGATCAACGACTACATGGCCAAGGCCGGTCTGCCGCACAGCGGTCGTACCTACCTTTATGACGGTGGTACGGGCGAGCGTTTCGACCAGCCCGCAACGGTGGGTGTGATCTACATGCTGAAGCTGGGTCACATGATCGACGATAAGATGCACGCCCGTTCGATCGGTCCTTACTCTCTGATTACGCAGCAGCCGCTCGGCGGTAAGGCCCAGTTCGGTGGTCAGCGTTTCGGTGAGATGGAGGTTTGGGCACTGGAGGGCTTCGGTGCCGCCAATATCCTTCAGGAGATCCTGACCATCAAGTCGGATGACGTGATGGGCCGTGCCAAGGCTTACGAGGCGATTGTCAAGGGTGAGAATCTGCCCAAACCCGGTATCCCGGAGGCAATGAACGTGCTTCTGCATGAGCTCCGCGGTTTGGCTCTTTCGGTCAAACTTGAGTAAGGTGTAATTAGGAAAAGTAAAACGAGAACGAATATGTCAATTTCCAAAGACAATAAAACGAATACCAGTTACAGCCGCATTTCGATCGGACTGGCATCTCCTGAGGAGATCCTGGCCCAGTCGAGCGGCGAGGTACTCAAGCCCGAGACCATCAACTACCGTACCTACAAACCCGAACGTGACGGTTTGTTCTGCGAGCGTATCTTCGGTCCGGTGAAGGATTACGAGTGCCACTGCGGTAAATACAAGCGTATCCGTTACAAGGGCATCGTCTGCGACCGTTGCGGTGTGGAGGTGACCGAGAAGAAGGTGCGCCGCGAGCGTATGGGCCACATTTCGCTGGTCGTTCCGGTGGTGCACATCTGGTACTTCCGTTCGCTGCCTTCGAAGATCGGATACCTGCTGGGTATTCCGTCGAAGAAGCTCGAGGCGATCATTTATTACGAGCGTTACGTGGTCATCAACCCGGGTCTTGCCTCGGAGCAGGGCATTGAGCGTCTGGCCACCCTCTCCGAGAAGGAGTACCTCGACGTATTGGCCGGTCTGCCGAAGGGCAACCAGGCCTTGGATGACGACAACCCCGACAAGTTCGTGGCACAGATGGGTGCCGAGGCCATCTACACGCTGCTCAAGCAGGTAGATCTCGACTCGATGTCGTATGCTTTACGCCACAAGGCCACGACCGAGACTTCGCAGCAGCGTAAGACCGAGGCTCTGAAGTGTCTGAATGTCGTGGAGTCGTTCCGCGCATCGCAGGGCCGCAACAAGCCCGAGTGGATGGTGCTGAACGTGATCCCCGTGATCCCGCCCGAGCTTCGTCCGCTGGTGCCGCTGGATGGCGGTCGTTTCGCAACCTCGGATCTGAACGACCTCTACCGTCGTGTCATCATCCGTAACAACCGTCTGAAACGACTCATCGAGATCAAGGCGCCGGAGGTCATCCTGCGTAACGAGAAACGTATGTTGCAGGAGGCTGTCGACTCGCTGTTCGACAACTCCCGCAAGTCGAATGCCGTGAAGAACGAGTCGAACCGTCCGTTGAAGTCGTTGTCGGACTCGCTGAAGGGTAAGCAAGGTCGTTTCCGTCAGAACCTGTTGGGTAAGCGTGTCGACTACTCGGCCCGTTCGGTTATCGTCGTCGGCCCCGAGCTGAAGATGCACGAGATGGGTATTCCGAAGGACATGGCTGCCGAGTTGTACAAGCCGTTTGTGATCCGCAAGCTCATCGAGCGCGGTATCGTCAAGACGGTGAAGTCGGCCAAGAAGATCATCGACCGCAAGGATCCCGTGATCTGGGGCATCCTGGAGAACGTCATCAAGGGTCACCCCGTATTGATGAACCGTGCTCCTACGCTGCACCGTCTGGGTATCCAGGCCTTTCAGCCCAAACTGATCGAGGGTAAGGCCATGCAGCTGCATCCGCTGGCTTGTACGGCATTCAACGCCGACTTCGACGGTGACCAGATGGCCGTCCACTTGCCCCTGGGCAATGCCGCCATTCTGGAGGCCCAGCTGCTGATGCTGGGTTCGCACAACGTCTTGAACCCCGCCAACGGTGCTCCTATCACCGTGCCTTCGCAGGATATGGTCCTCGGTCTTTACTATATCACCAAGCCCCGCAAGGGTGTCAAGGGTGAGGGCCGCGTATTCTACGGTCCCGAGGAGGCCATCATCGCCTACAACGAGAAGCAGGCCGACCTGCATGCCGTTGTGAAGTGTTTGGTGAAGGATGTCGACGAGGAGGGTAACCACGTCACGGTGCTCAAGGAGACGACCGTGGGCCGTATTCTCTTCAACCAGGTGGTTCCCGAGGAGGTCGGTTACATCAACGAGGTGCTGACCAAGCGTGCCCTGCGTGACATTATTGCCGTTGTGATGAAGAAGGCAGGTGCCGACAAGGTGGCAAACTTCCTGGATGATATCAAACACATGGGTTACCAGATGGCTTTCCGCGGCGGTCTGTCGTTTAACCTCGATGCCGTGATTATCCCCGATGAGAAGGAGAAACTCGTGCAGGAGGGTTACGAGCGCGCCGACGCCATCATGGACGACTATAACATGGGTCTTATCACCAACAACGAGCGTTACAACCAGATCATCGACGTTTGGACCAATATCAATACCAAACTGACCAAGGCTGTGATCGACACCCTGGTCAAGGATGAGGACGGTTTCAACCCTGTATACATGATGCTTGACTCCGGAGCCCGTGGTTCCAAGGAGCAGATCCGTCAGCTGAGCGGTATGCGTGGTCTTATGGCCAAGCCGCAGAAGTCGGGTGTCGAAGGAGGTCAGCAGGTCATCGAGAACCCGATTTTGTCGAACTTCAAGGAGGGTCTTTCGGTGTTGGAGTACTTCATCTCTACCCACGGTGCCCGTAAGGGTCTTGCCGATACCGCCTTGAAGACGGCCGACGCCGGTTACCTGACGCGTCGTCTGGTAGATGTGGCTCAGGATGTGATTATCACCGAGGAGGATTGCGGCACGTTGCGTGGTCTGACGGCTACGGCCATCAAGCGTAACGACGATGTCGTGCAGACGCTCTACGACCGTATCCTCGGACGTACGGCTCTGAACGATGTGATCCACCCCTTGACGGGCGAGATCATCTGTGCCGCCGGACAGGAGATCACCGAGGATATTGCCGAGACGATCGAGAAGTCGCCGCTGGAGTCCGTGGAGATCCGTTCGGTGCTCACCTGCGAGGCCCGTCGCGGTGTCTGCGCCAAGTGTTACGGACGTAACCTGGCTACGGCACGTATGGTCCAGAAGGGTGAGGTTGTCGGTGTCATCGCCGCACAGTCGATCGGTGAGCCGGGTACCCAGCTTACGCTGCGTACGTTCCACGTCGGTGGTGTGGCCGGAGGTTCGGCCGTCGAGACCAACGTCGTGTCGAAGTACGAGGGTCGTCTGGAGATCGAGGAGCTGCGCACGGTGAAAACCAAGAACGCTGCCGGCGAGGAGATCAACCTGGTTATTTCGCGTCAGTCGGAGTTCCGTATTGTCGATCCCAAGACCGATATTGTACTCTATACCCATACGCTGCCTTATGGCGCAACCCTTTACAAGACCGACGAGGCCGAGATCAAGAAGGGTGATCTGATCTGTGAGTGGGATCCCTACAACGCCGTTATCATTTCGGAGTACGAGGGTAAGGTTGTTTACGACAGCGTTATCGAGGGTGTCACCTACCGTGAGGAGCGCGATGAGCAGACCGGTCTTTCGGAGCGTGTCATCATCGAGTCGAAGGACAAGACGAAGAACCCTGTCATCAAGATCGTCAACCGCGACGGCGAGGAGGTCAAGCAGTACAACCTGCCTGTCAACGCCCACGTTGTGGTTAAGGATAACGCCAAGCTGAAGGCCGGCGATATCCTGATCAAGATCCCGCGTGCCGTAGGTAAGTCGGGTGGTGATATCACCGGAGGTCTTCCCCGTGTTACAGAGCTGTTCGAGGCCCGTAACCCGTCGAACCCCGCCGTGGTTTCGGAGATCGACGGTGAGGTATCGTTCGGTAAGATCAAACGCGGTAACCGCGAGATCATCGTCACCTCGAAGGAGGGCGATCAGAAGCGTTACCTCGTGCCTCTGTCGCGTCAGATCGTCGTCCAGGAGAATGACTATGTCCGTGCCGGCGGTGCTCTGTCGGACGGCGCAATCACTCCGGCTGACATCCTGAACATCCTCGGCCCGACGAAGGTACAGGAGTACATCGTCAACGAGGTACAGGAGGTATACCGTATGCAGGGTGTGAAGATCAACGACAAACACTTCGAGGTGATCGTTCGTCAGATGATGAGCAAGGTCAAGATCGAGGATCCGGGAGATACCCGCTTCTTCCAGGACCAGATCATCGACAAGTGGGAGTTCATGGATGTCAACGACGAACTCTACGATAAGGTGGTGGTTACGGATGCCGGCGATTCGCAGGTGCTGCAACCCGGACAGATCATCTCGCTGCGTAAGCTCCGTGATGAGAATTCGAGCCTCCGTCGTCGTGACCTCGCTACGGTCCAGGTTCGCGACATCGTGCCCGCTACTTCGACCCAGATCCTCCAGGGTATTACCCGTGCGGCTCTGCAGACTTCGAGCTTCATTTCCGCGGCTTCGTTCCAGGAGACTACGAAGGTCTTGAACGAGGCAGCCATCCAGGGTAAGGTCGACCCGCTGGAGAACCTCAAGGAGAACGTCATCTGCGGTCACCTGATCCCCGGTGGTACCGGTCTGAGAGACTACGACAACATTGTTGTCGGCTCGACCGAAGAGTTGGAGACTATCAAGCAGGCTGAGTAGGCTTGTCTTTCAGTTCAATAGAGAAAAGGCTGTCCTTCGGGACGGCCTTTTTTTATGTCCTCCGCCAATCGCCCAACTTTGGCACCGGGCCTATACCATATATATAGGTCCCCGCATGACGGAATCGGGCGGATGCAATGTCTGAAACCGATCGGCCGTCTATCTCTCCCGCATCCGGATGTGGGGTAGAACTGCCCACGGGCCTACTTATATATATAAGGAAGGGTAGAGAAGTGAATACTGGTCGACCAATTCAAAAAAAATTTCGTTTGTAACGAAGTGACTGGTAACGAGTTATGAAAGATAACCGA
>JAHHQK010000056.1 GCA_020026435.1 Alistipes sp.
GTCACGCACGGGGTCAGGGGTTCGAGTCCCCTACACACCGCAGAAAGTCTTGAAGTTTCCTTCAAGACTTTTTTGTTTTCACCCCTCTCTCCCCGACATCCCATTCAGCGAGATCGTTTTTTGAAGATCTCGGCTCATACGATAAATTTCGGCCACTCGACAAACCCGGGGAGTATTGACGAAGTGCTGCTGAAAAATAATATCTTTGCACCCCAAAGAATAAAGGGTAACCGCAAAACAATCAATACGCTCTACGATTCTTGGGAATCTGCGAATCACGCAAAAATTGGAGCAGTCCCGATTTTCGGGAATCCGCTTGGGCCTTTCCTCAATACTTCCCCACAAACCTCAAAACACACGCCCCGCAGAACAATCTCGTTCCACGGGGCGCGAATCTATATGTGGGGAGCCATTCCCGACCTCACAACTTAGCTGATCTTGAGGTACTCGATCGGCTGCTCCCGGGTCAGATCCAGGTCGCGAAGCTGGAACTTCACCTTGCCGAAGTCGATCGTATTGAGGTCGATGCAACGCAGGCTGCTGTTGTACTGCGTGCGGTAGTAGAACTTACGTCCCTGGATGTCGGCCACGGCCGTCCACTGCGTGGCACTCAGCATATCGGGCATGATCTTGGGATCGGGATACTCGATACCAACCGGAACATCGAAATTATTGAGGATCTGGAAGGTCTGCAACACTGCCTTGTAACCCGTGGGCTGGGTGCGTGCCGAGCTGACGTAGAACACCGCACGTACGAAACGCGACGGAGGAGTGACATCACCCGGAAGTCCCAGCGAGGCCGATCCCGCACCGAACGGACGCAGCTCCACACCCGGCATGATTTCGCGCGAGGGAGCACTGCCCGGCATGATGTTGACGTAGTTATTCAGATTCAGCATTTGGAAATCGAAAGACGGGGCATTAGTCACCACGCCCACACGATCCTCGAAAATTGTCGGCGTGCCGTCCAGATACTCCACCACGACCTGACGGCCCGTAGAGTCGGCCAGGCGGAAATGGGCCGTGCCGAAACCGCGTCCATAGGGCACAACATGGATCTCCTTAAGGGCCTGCTCCATTTCGTCGATGGTGGCAAAGTTGGCCAGGGCCCACGACAGGAATTGACCGTCCTCGATGGTCGTGGAGTTATACTTGGGGTCGTATTTCTCGAACACCCCATAGCCCGGGAAGTAGAACAACTCGCCCACCAGCCCCTTCTCGTTGATGCCCTCGGCCAGGAGGTTGTCCTTCAACACGCCGATGCCGACATAGCCGTATTTGGCCGTGATCTTCATCCCCTCGTCACCCGAAGGGGTCTGCGCCATAAGCGTGTAGCCGCGGGGAACGATCATATAGCGCGAATTCATGACAAACGAGCCCCACTCCATCGTGCGGCCCACAACATAGCTTCCGTCGGCGGCCTTGAACGAGATACCCGTGCAGCCCTTCGCCTCGCCGAAGCTCCACAAGGCGGCTACCGAAGCCACCGCCAGCAATGAATGGCGTAAAAATCCAAAATACTTCATTGATTTATTCAGATTACTCTCTTGCGAGATGGTTCATAAAAATTTTATCCATAGAACATTCCGTTCTTCCCCATCTTCTGCAATACTTATACCAAGCCCGCATCAGGACCCGCCGCCTCCCGATTTTTTCCGATTTTTCCGCAGCCGCTCCCTGCCTCTTCCCATCGCCCCACTTCCTTTCATGCCGACACACTCTCCTGCCGCCGCCGTCCGAATCACGCTGCACGCCCCACTCCCTTTTTACCGGGATCATGCTGCACCGACCCAAGCCCCTCCAGCTGCCCCGGAGCGAAAGTGCCCCCCCCAAATGATCCTCCGCGCATAAAGCCCTGCGCACAGGCTCGCACGCGACCGCTCAAAAAGAAGATATGTCTGTAATTACGCATAAAAATTCAATCATTTGTTATTTAATAAATTATTCGTAAGATTTGAGGGGGAGAGGCATTGATTTTTTCGGATGCAATCATATTTTTCTTTCATTTTATCCCCGGACATCCGTCCCACGTAGGACAAACCGCCCCCGAGAGGAGGGCCGCATTTGGAAATTCGGAATTTTATTGATACCTTGCTCTTTGATTGTGAACCCATCGCGGATGGGCAATAACCATGAATGCCAAACACCCTAAAATTCAAAACGATATGAGCCTATTCCCCGATCGTCGTGGAAAAAACAACAAGATACTCTACTATCTGAAAGGTGCGAGTATGTACCTCACTCCGTCGGGAATCCTGCACCGTCGTCTGAAAAACACCCTCAGGGATTATCACCGCCGCCCCGATGCCGCGGAGATCGACGCCCGCGTGGATTACTACTGCCGTCTGGAGGGCCGCCACACCCTGGCTCCCGATGCCCCCACACTCGGTGCTCATACCCTCCGCCACTCGATCAGCGCCTACTTCTTCGATACGTTTGAGTTCACGCGCTACTTTCCCCGGACGCTGCGCTGGATGTACCGTTTCGGCGACATGAGCGACATCCCGGCCTATCCCTCGATCCAGAAGGCCCGCCGCATCCTGCCCGACAACGACAACGCCGTGATCATGAAGCTGGACAAGGTACGCCACTTTCTCCACGTCGACGACCCCATACCCTTCGAGCAGAAGCAGAACAAGATCATCTTCCGCGGTGTGACCGCCAAGAAACCCAAACGCGAGGCCTTCCTGCTCCGCTACCACGACCACCCGTTGTGCGATGTGGGTGATGTGGGCGGCACTCCGGGCATTCCCCAGGCCCCGAAGATCAGCATGTACGACCACCTGCCCTACAAATTCATCATGTGTCTGGAGGGCAACGACGTGGCCACCAATCTGAAGTGGGTCATGTCGTCGAACTCGATCGCCGTGATGCCGCGTCCGACCTGCGAGTCGTGGTACATGGAGGGGACACTGCTCCCGGGCGTACACTACATCGAGATCAAACCCGACTTCTCGGATCTCATCGAGCGCGTCGGCTACTACATCGACCACCCCGACGAGGCCGCCCTCATCGTGAAGAACGCCCAGGCCTATGCCCGCCGATTCCGCAACGAGGAGCGCGAGCAGATCATCTCCCTGCTGGTCATGGACAAATACCTGAAGTGCGTGAACCCCGCCAAATAGGACCTCTCCCTGCCACAACTCCGCCCCGATACGATACGGACGGCAAGCGGCCCGACATACCCCGGCCGACAACCGGCCCGGCCGAGGCTTGAGTTCCCACAAAGCAGGGGTATATGAGCAAAAAATACGGACGGCAACCCGGTACAAAAAGGTTGCCGTCCGTATTTTATGTTTCCGCTTAACGGGCCCCGATCGGACACCAGTATGCCGAGCCTCAAAAAAACTATGCAAGTTTCACCCGCTCATTCTTATGTCCCCGCCAATACAGATACACGCCCAAGGCGATGAAAGCCAGCAGGATGACCGTCATTTCGAGTTTGTGCTCCAAAGGAGCGACCCAGATCTCGCTGAGCAGATCCATGCGTCCGAGGATCTCGACGGGCGTCCAAAAGAGAATCACCGCAGGGATGGCCATGCGGATGTTGGCTCCCCACGCCCCCAGCCTCAACTGCTTGGCGAAAATAAAGAACGAACCGATCAGACAGCCCACTCCCACCATCAGGGTCACGATGCTCTCCTCTCCGAGGAATTCATCGTCGTAGCAGAACATCAGCAGCAGGTACGATGTCCAAAGGATCATCATCAGCTCCATGAAGGTCACCACCGCGACGTGGCGCGTCATGGGGCGTGCGGCGATCTCGTTCTTGCGGCCGCGGAACAACAGACGCTGCCACCAGTTGATGAAGTTGCATCCGTTGCGGGTCGAGAAGACATACATGAGCATGATCATCATCCAGAACCCGAACGAGGCGGGCAGGATCAGATACTCCGGGCGGGTCACGATCTCACCGCTCACGGGATCCAGCTCGGGCTGAGTGCCGAAGCGGTTGGCGAAATACATGAAGAGGAACTCCACCCATCCTGTCCAGAACAACAGTCCGCCGAAGAATCCCCACAGCGTCTGGCGCGTGTCGCCCTTGACCATCACGCCCACCACAACCATCACCATACCGACCCCGCCCAGGGCAAAGGCCGCACGGTGGAGGGCTTCACTGCTGAGGAAATGCTCCATGAGGATCATCAGCGCGTGACCCAACGGCATGGTGAAAAGCACCAAAAGAAACGATGCCACGGCCTTCCACCAATGACGGCGGGCAGCAGGCAGCACAACATTTACATTACGGTTTTCCATATACAATCACTTGGGGCGGCAGACACACGGACCGTGCCCCACAGAAGACCTTCTTAAGAACTGCATCCGGATCGGAATCTGTCGCCGAATCATAAATTTAAGTTTTCGGATGCAAATTAACGACATATTCTCCAATCCTCAAATGCCTATTTTTAGGTATTTCGGTCTTCGGCATCGGGCATTCGTCCGTTTTTCCCGAAATTCCGCCCCCGAATCGGGGAAAAACCTCAACGGGGACTCTCCATCCCCAAAAAACTTTTCCCGGGGAGAGTATCTTCAGCCGATCCGGACGGGAGGGGCATTCCGCACCTTTTATTTATTATAGAGGGGCACATCCTCACGACAAACGCTCCCTCCGTTTGTCAGACACCGCCTCGCTTGGGTAGATGTCCGTGCCGTCTCCTTTGGGGCGGCTCCATTCCAGAGGGAAGGGCAACCGTGGATCGAGGGATTGGACTTCTGAGGGATCTGAAAGATTTGAGGGTTGGGAGGGTTAGAATTTTGAGAATTAGGGGGCCAGGGTTCAGAAGAAAAGGAATTTCGGGGAAAAGGGAGCAACAAGCAAACAGCCTGTCAGGCAGTATGATTGACTGCCTGACAGGCTAATGAACCGGGGATCAGAGTTCCGTATTCCGATCCCTCACTTTAAAATTTCACACTCCGAGGTTTTGAGCGCTCAGGCCAGTTCGCTGAGTTCCAGCCAGCGCATGGTCTTTTCGTCGATCAGGGAGATCAGCTCCCCGATACGGTTCGATTTGGCCATCAGCTCCTCGGTGGAAAGCGTGCCGCTGCTCATGGCCTGCTCCAGCTCCGACTTCTCGGCCTCAAGACGGGGAATCTCCTCCTCCAGGGCCTCGAATTCCTTGCGCTCCTTGAACGAGAGACGTTTGCGACTCTCCTTCTCCCCGCGCGGCGCACGCTTCGGCTCCGTATTGCGGCTGCGTTCCTGCGCTTCGGCCTCGCGGCGTTTCTCCTCCTCCAGCTCCTTCCACTCGCGGTACTGGGTATAGTTGCCCGGAAAGTCCTTGATGTCGGCATTGCCGCGGAAGACCATCAGATGATCCACCACCTTGTCCATGAAGTAACGGTCGTGCGACACCACGATGACACATCCGCCAAACGAACGCAGATACTCCTCCAGGACGTTGAGCGTCACGATGTCCAGGTCGTTGGTCGGCTCGTCCAGCACCAGGAAGTTGGGGTTGCGCATCAGCACCGTACACAGATACAGACGGCGTTTCTCGCCACCGCTGAGCTTATAAATGAAGTTATGCTGCTTGTCTGGCGTAAAGAGGAAGTGGTTGAGGAACTGCGAGGCACTCATCCTGCGGCCGTTGCCCGGGTCGACGAATTCGGCGATGGACTGCACGGCGTCGATGACCTTCATTCCCTCGTCGAAGGTCATCCCCTCCTGGCTGTAATAGCCGAAGCGCACGGTCTCGCCCACATCGAAGTGGCCGCCGTCGGGCTGGATCTCGCCCATCAGCATCTTGATGAAGGTCGATTTTCCCGTGCCGTTGTTGCCAACGATACCCATCTTCTCGTAGCGCGAAAAAACGTAGTCGAAATGCTCGGTGATCTTCAGATCGCCGTAACGCTTCGAGACATCGACCGCCTCGAAAATCTTCTTGCCGATGTAGGACGCCTCGACCTCCAGGTTGACCGATGCCCCCTCGTGCTGACGGTGGGCGCGTTTTTCGAGGTCATAGAAGGCGTCGATCCTGTACTTGGCTTTCGTGCCGCGGGCCTGGGGCTGGCGGCGCATCCAGTCCAGTTCCTTGCGCAGGAGATTCGAGGCCCGCTCGGCATCGGCATTCGCGGCGTCGATGCGCTCCTGGCGTTTTTCGAGGTAGTAGCTGTAATTACCCTTGTAGGAGTAGATGCGGCGGTTGTCGATCTCGATGATCTCACCGCAGACCCGATCCAGGAAGTAGCGGTCGTGGGTCACCATCAGGATGCTGATGTTGGCCCGCCCCAGATACTCCTCCAGCCACTCGGTCATCTCCAGATCAAGGTGGTTCGTCGGCTCGTCGAGGATCAGCAGCTCCGGTTCGGTGATCAGCACATTGGCCAGGGCCACACGCTTGAGCTGTCCGCCCGACAACTCGCCGATCTTCTGATCTAGATCATAGATCTTGAGCTTGCCGAGGATCTGACGCGCCCGCTGCTCGTAGTCCCACGCCTTGAGGGCGTCCATCTCCGCGAGCAGATCCTCCACTCCCTCCTCGCGCTGCAAGGCCTCCTCGTAGCGGGCTATCAGCCGCACGGTGTCGTTCTCCGAGCAGAAGCAGGCCTCCAGCACCGTGATGTCGGAGGGAAAGCGGGGGGCCTGCTCCAGGTAACCGACCCTCAAATCGTTGCGGAAGACCACCTCGCCCGAATCATAATCCTCCCGCCCCCCGATGATGTTGAGCAGGGTGGTCTTACCCGTTCCGTTCTTGGCGATCAGACCGATCTTCTGACCCTGGGCCACGCCGAATGTAATATCTTCAAAAAGCACCAAATCGCCGAAGCTCTTGGTAAGTTTGTCTACCTGGAGGTAACTGATCATCTCTTGTGTCCGTTTGATTTCGTTTGGGAAGCGAAGGTACTGAAAAATCGGGAGATTGGAAGTATTTCCCGCCCAAAATGCTCCCCCGGGGGATACAATTTCGCCCCATGCCCCAAAATAGGACTGACTGCTCAGGGGTTTGCCCTCTATTTGCACGAAGTGACTTTGATAATTCACACAAAACCCCTATATTTGGATTTGGGAAACTACGGCACGCGGAACCGCCCCCAGGCATCTGCTCCCGCCCTCCTTTCCCGAACCGCAAACCATAAAAAACATTCAAGGGAAAAATGATCTTTTCAGAAATAGCCCCCGACATCCGCTACTGCGGAGTCAACGACCGCACAACCCACCTCTTCGAGGCTCTGTGGACCCTGCCCAAAGGCGTATCCTACAACTCCTATCTGATCCTGGGCGAGCAGATCGCCCTGATCGACACGGTCGATGCCGCCTTCACCGAACGCTTCCTCGACCAGATCCGCGAGCAGATTGGCGACCGCCCGATCGACTACCTGATCATCAACCACATGGAACCCGACCACTCGGCCTCGATCTCGGCCCTCAGACGCGTCTATCCCTCGCTCAGGATCGTCGGCAACGCCCGCACGCTGCAAATGCTGAACGGATACTACTCCATCGACGAGGGCACGATCACCGTCAAGGACGGCGACGCCATTTCGCTGGGTCCCGAGCTGACCCTCAAATTCCACCTCACGCCCATGGTCCACTGGCCCGAGACGATGATCACCCGTCTGTGCGAACGCTCGATACTCTTCTCGGGCGACGCCTTCGGAGCGTTCGGCGCACTCGACGGTGCCGTCACCGACGTCCACCCCTTCGAGGAGTACGTCGACGAGATCCGCCGCTATTACGCCACGATCGTCGGCAAGTACGGAACTCCCGTACAGCAGGCATTGGCCAAATTTGCCTCCGTCGACATCAAGATGATCTGCCCTACCCACGGCCCCGTATGGCAACACTCCGTCGACCGCATCATCGACCTCTACAATACGATGAGCCGCTACGAAACGGAACCGGGCGTGGTGATCGCCTACGGTTCGATGTACGGCAACACCGAGCAGATGGCCGAGCGCATAGCCCGCAGTTTGGCCGAAAAGGGCGTCAACCGCATCATCTGCCACAACCTGAGCACCTCCGATCCGTCGGTAGTCCTGCGGGACATCTTCCGCTACAACGGACTTATCATCGGCAGCACGACCTACAACGGCGGCATCTTCCCGCCCACGGCCGCCCTGCTCGAAAAGATCGCCTCGCGCGGAATACCCCGCCGTCACTTCGCAGCCTTCGGATCCTTCAGCTGGGGCAATGCCTCCTCGCGTCTTCTGGGTGAATTCGCCCAGCGCATGAAGTGGGAGCCCCTGGTGCCGGTCGGCGAACTGAAACAGGGATTCAAGGAGTCCGAATCGGGACAACTCTGCGACACCATAGCCTCAGCCATGGCCGAGGCCCTGAGCCGCTGATCCCACCACCCCACGGGGAGTATCTCCACCCGGGAGACGCTCCCCGTTTCCACCCAAGACCAACCCAAACTCAAGCCTATGAAGAAACTTTCCACCCTGATGGGGTGCGCTGGCCTCCTGGCTATGCTATGCGCCCCGCTTTCCGCGAGTGCCCATTCATCCGAGGCCGACTCCACACGCCGCTCCCTGGTCGAGTATCTGGCCAAGAAGGAGATGCCGCGTTCGATCAACGTCGACCTGCACCTCCGCGCGGGCCTCAACGCCAACTTCCCCTCGCCCACCACGGGTGAGGACGATGTCTCGTTCCGTTTCGACCAGGTGATCCTCGCCATCTACGGACAGATCACCGACAAGCTCTCCTACAAGTACGAGCAGCGTCTGAACCGGGGCACGCGGGCCTTCGAGACCGAGAACCTCTCCAGCACGATCGACTACGCCTATCTCGAATACCGGTTCAATCCCCGTTTTGCCATCACGGCAGGACGCCATGCCATTCTCTTCGGAGGATTCGAGTTCGACGAGCTGCCGATCTTCATCAACGAATACAGCAACATCAACGGCAACCTGACGTGTTACCTCACGGGTGTGAAGTTCACCTACAACCCCACATCGACCCAGGAGCTGGCCTTCCAGGTGGTCAACAACCGCCACGGCAGCCTGGAGGAGGCCTACGGCAAACTGCCCGAAACGGTCAAAAACCCTACGGCTCCGCTCTACTACTCGGTGGGCTGGAACAGTTCCTACTGCGAGGACCGCATCCGTATGCGCTACGCCGTCAATACGGGCGAGCAGGTGCGCGGCAAGTGGGCCTTCATGATCAGCGGCGGCCATCTGTTCCGTCTGGGCAAGGTGACCACCTACTTCGATCTGTTGTACCAGCGTCTGCCGTTCGACTCCCAGGGTGTGATCCGCCAAAGGATGCTCGACGCCGAGGGACTGCCCCGCGAGGGTGCGTTCCGCTCGGTGGAGTACTTCGATGCCGTGGGGGATCTGAACTACCGCTTCCACCCCAAATGGAACCTCCACCTCAAGGGATTCTACAACCGCGGCACGCACTACTACTCCGACGAGGATCTCGAATCGATGACCTGTCTGTCGGACTGGGGCTACCAGGGCGGCATGGAGTTTTTCCCGATGCGCGACAACAATATGCGCATCTACTTCAACGTCTGCGGACGCACCTACTCCGACCAGCATATCCCCACCATGCCGGCACCCCGCGACCGGGTGCGTCTCTCGCTGGGATTCGCCTACCGACTGCCCGTGTTATAGATCCGCCAATTCCATCACCCATTCATAAAAAATAGGGTGACGGCCCTCCGTTGCAGAACGGGCCGTCACTTTTTTTTCATCGCCATCATCGTCCTGACCGATCGGAGCTTACCGCACGAAGTCCTTTCGCCCCACGGATTCCCCCGAAACGGATCATCCTTCACCATAAGACACAAAAAAGCACCTCCCCCGAAACGACTTTTAATCAATCGGGGGAGGTGCTATTCAATATCGTATCCAGGCGGAACTACTTCACTCCCTCAAAGATAATTAATATTGATAATCAACACATTACATACTACATGGTACAGATATGGTTATTGAGATTAATCCTGTATCTCATCGATTCGCTAGCATTTTGACCTTAAAAATAGGAATAAGGAATCATCGAGAATCTTCCGTACTTTCAGTCTGACTGGCAACATCTATCGTTTGTTCTGTATTTCTATTTGCTATTGCAAAGATACAGAGTTGTTATGATCCAGCAATTATTTTCTTTTATATAAATACATTCATTGGATTATCCACTATCTCTATAGCGGAAAGAAATGTAATATCATTTTCGTGTTCATGTTCGAAGTATTTATAAGCATTTTCGTGATATGTCAAGAATATTGTTTTCACAGAGTATTCATCATCAACTTCAGGTACATAGAACTTAAACTTATCAATATTACCCTTACACCAAACATCTCTTTCTATGACATGGGACAATTCTTTAGTCACAATCTTTCGGTTCTGCTGTATCAATTCGTATGCAGTTCTACTCTCTGAAAAATTCTTTGCCTCTATACAAACAATCTGCTTTGTATTTTTGTTTATTAGCAGAACATCTATATCTCCAAATTTTTTAGCGGAATTGAGAGGCTTTCCTGGCATAATCTCAACCTCAGAATCCACATATAAATAGTCAAGAGAAAGACTTTCGTACAATTTTTTGATTTTTATAGTGAACTCATGACCTTTTTCATTATTCACTTTTGATACATGAGCCTGCATTTCTGGTGTAGTATTTACCACTGTTCCATTACTCAACCGTTCTATTCGAATCATCCAACTCTCATAAAGTGTTTTGGTTGAATAATAGATATTACCATCAAAAAGTATCCAAGGCCGTGCTGTAACTTGCACCGGACGATTAAATCTCTGAACCCATTTGTCACTAAACTTAAGATCACCATTATTAAGATCCTCCGTAAGGACAAAATT
>JAHHQK010000057.1 GCA_020026435.1 Alistipes sp.
AGTCGGAGGATCCGGCAAAGCGTGGCGACATCCAGCGCATTGCCGACACCTACCGAGCCTATGCCGAGGGACGTTTGGAGGCCGAGCAGGGCTTCTGTGCAGTGGCGACAACCGGGGAGATTGCGGCACAGGACTTTATACTGACCCCGGGACGCTATGTGGGTATCGCGGCGCAGGTGGAGGATTCGGAACCCTTCGCGGCGAAGATGGAGCGGCTGACGGGCGAGCTTTCGGAACTTTTCGCGCAGTCGCACGATCTGGAGGCGGAGATCCGCACGCAGTTGGAAAGTATCGGGTATAAGTTGGAAATGCGATAGGAATAAAAATATATAAATTAATTATATATTATTTACACAGTACGTTAAAAGTATCATGCAATTACTTAATTATTGTTTTTATAATACAAATAGAATATCAGCCGATATTTCATCAGAGCGGTATATTTCCACCGAAAATATGCTACCGAATAAGGGCGGTGTATGCGAGGCGGCAAATGTGCCATCTGGAACGGTTATAGAGTATAAAGTTGGCGATATCCTAATCTCCAATATCAGACCTTATTTTCAGAAAATATGGAGAGCTGACCGTAACGGGGGATGCTCTGCTGACGTATTGTGTATTAGAGCAAAAGAAAATGTTGACAGCAAATATCTCTATTATCTGTTAAGCCAGCAGGCATTTTTTGATTATGTCATGTCTGGGGCCAAAGGCTGCAAGATGCCCCGCGGTGATAAGAAACAAATTATGCAATGGCCCGTAAATCTGCCTCCGCTTGACGAGCAGCGGCGGATTGCGGGGATTTTGGGGTCGTTGGATGATAAAATCGAATTGAATCGGCGGATCAATGCGAATTTGGAGGCGCAGGCACAGGCCCTCTTCCGGTCGTGGTTTGTGGATTTCGAACCCTTCCGCGACGGCCCCTTTGTCGATTCCGAATTAGGCAAAATTCCCCAAGGCTGGAAAGTAGGGAATTACACCGACATTGTAGAAATAAAAGGAGGCGGCACCCCTAAAACCGGAATTCAAGAATATTGGAATGGAACCATCCCGTTTTTCTCACCCAAAGATGTTGGAGCAAGTTGTTTTGTTTTGGATACAGAGAAACACATTACAGCTAAAGGTTTGAAAAATTGCAACAGCAGTTTATTTCAACCAAATACTGTTTTTATAACATCCAGAGGGACAGTTGGAAAGGTCGTTATGACAGGAACTGAAATGGCCATGAATCAAACGAACTATGCCTTATTGGGGAAACAAAATATTTCTCAATATTATGTATATCATATCACACTTCAATTGGTCGCTCGCCTGCTAAAAAAGGCGAACGGTGCCGTATTCAATGCCATTACAACAAGAGACTTTACAAGCGAACAAATTGTTATACCACCATTTTCTACAATAAGACTGTTTTCTGATGTGGTAAAACCAATATATGAAAACATATTATTGAATGATGTTCAGTCAAATCGCCTTTCCGCCCTGCGCGACACCCTGCTGCCCAAATTGATGGCTGGAGAAATAAAAATATAAAGTATGACTACGGAATTATGGATAACCATAGGTATAGCTCTTATTGGCTGGACATGGGCTATTGCCCAGTTCTTTTACAAGAGAAGATGGCAAAAAAAGGATATAATCGCAACAAGACGATATGATGCCTATTCTCAATACATTCGCAAATGCGAGGAGATAAGTGAGAATGTACGAAAGGATCCTCAAGCAATATTTGATATCGTCCCAGATTCTTTTACAAGAATATTAACTGGTGATAAAGACAATGCCCTCATAGAACTAAACGAGCAATTACTCGACTATGTTCGGCGATCTGCATCTTCATTATCCATTGTAAATCAAGAATCCACCTCACTTCTTTTAATAGCATCAAAAGAGCTATCAGAAAAAATAAAAGAACAAAAAAATTTAACAACAGACTTCAGTAACGAACTACAAAATTGTCTGAACAAAGTAAATACCAAAGATGGAAACAGTTTTAAAATTCTGAATACGATTGGGCAAGATAAACGCTGGGAACGCTTTTCTTCGCTAAATACAGAAATATTAACACTCATGCGTGAAGAAATCGATATTAAATAATTATTCTTTCAAATAACCATGCCTTTCACCGAAGCCAATTTCGAAAACGCCATCCTCGAAATCTTCCGAGACCTGCTCGGATATGAGTACCTCTACGGTCCCGATGCCGTGAGGGACTTCTCGGAGCCCCTCTGTCTGGAGATTCTCGAAGATGCCCTCGTCCGCATAAACCCCTCGCTCCCCCGGGCTGCCATAGACGAGGCCATAGCCCGTATCCGCACACACGAAAGCGGTTCGCTCGTGCAGAAAAATGCCCATTTCACCGATATGCTACAAAACGGTGTGGCAGTCAATTACTTCGACGGCAAAGAGCAGCGCGCGGCCCTGGTGCGACTGGTGGATTACGACCTCCCGATGCGCAACCGATTCACGGTCGCGAACCAGTGGACGGTCGAGGAGCGTTCGGTGCGCAGGGCCGATATCGTAGTGTTCGTAAACGGGTTGCCACTGGTGGTTGTCGAGCTGAAATCTCCCTCGCGCGAGGCTACCGACGTCTCGGAAGCATACGCCCAACTGCGCAACTACATGCAGGAAGTACCGTCGCTGTTCGTCTACAACGCTTTTTGCGTGATGAGCGACCTCGCCACAACTAAAGCCGGCACGATAACCGCCGGAGAGGATCGTTTCATGGAGTGGAAAACCGTGGACGGCTCGAACGAGGATACGCGATTCGCCAATTTCGACGTACTCTTCCGCGGAATGTTCGAGAAAAGCCGATTTATCGAACTGATCGGCGGTTTTATCTGTTGTTCGACGAAGGACGGAAACATTATTAAGATATTGAGTGCATACCACCAGTTCTACGCCGTACGCAAGGCGGTCGATTCGGCTATCAATGCCGCCGGCACCGATGGACGTGGTGGTGTCTTCTGGCACACGCAGGGAAGCGGCAAGTCGTTGTCGATGGTATTCTTTGCCAAGCGTCTGATGCAGAAGATGGCCTCCCCTACCATTGTCGTACTGACCGACCGTAACGACCTCGACGGGCAGTTGTACGGTCAGTTTGCGCAATGCAGCGATTTCCTGCGGCAGGTACCAGTACAGGCCTCGAGCCGAGCACATCTGCGCGAACTGCTGGACGGGCGAGAGGCTAACGGAATATTTTTCTCGACCATACAGAAATTCGAAGAGGGCGACGGGCCCCTGTCTGAACGGCGCAATATAGTGGTGATGGTGGATGAGGCGCACCGAAGTCAGTATGGGTTGGAGGAGCGTATCGACGCCCGAACGGGACGCGTGCGTGTGGGTGCTGCGCGTATGGTGCGCAATGCTCTGCCCAATGCTACATACATCGGTTTCACAGGTACCCCTATTTCGCAGAAGGATCGTTCGACGCGCGAGGTCTTCGGTGACTACATCGACGTCTACGACATGACGCAAGCCGTAGAAGATGGTGCTACAAGGCCGGTGTTCTATGAGAGCCGTGTCGTGAATCTGAAACTTGACGAGGAGACCTTGCGCCGCATAGATGCCGAATATGACGCTATGGCCGAGGAGGCCGAAGAGTATGCCATCGAGAAGAGCAAGCGCGAGTTGGGACGTATAGATTCGATTCTGGGGGCAAATGCGACCGTCTCGTCTCTGTGTGAGGATATCGTGAAGCACTATGAGGAGTTCCGCCAATATGAGCAGACCGGCAAAGCAATGATTGTAGCCTATTCGCGGCCAATTGCTATGAAGATTTACCACAGAATATTGGAGATGCGCCCGGCATGGAGCGAAAAGTTGGCCGTGGTAATGACTTCAAGCAACAAGGATCCCGAAGAGTGGCGAGCCATAATCGGAAACGACGCCCACAAGAAGGAGTTGGAGCGGCGGTTCAAGGACAATGCCGGATCGCTGAAGATTGTCATTGTTGTGGATATGTGGCTGACGGGATTCGACGTTCCATCGTTGGCGACAATGTATGTCTACAAGCCGATGGCGGGGCACAATCTGATGCAAGCCATTGCCCGCGTAAACCGTGTCTTCGGCGACAAGCAGGGCGGTTTGGTGGTCGATTACGTCGGTATCGCCTCGGCCCTGAAGCAGGCGATGAACGACTACACGCTGCGCGACCGCTGCAACTATGGTGACCCCGATATTGCAAAGACAGCCTATCCGGAGTTTCAGAAAAAATTGGAGGTTTGCTGCGACTTGTTGCATGGATATGATTATTCTGGGTTCTGTGGGGATTCAGACCTTGTGCGTGCCCGAGCTATCAGCGGAGGTGTCGATTTTCTGCAGTCCCCGGAGCGTTTGAAGGTCAAAGAGGATTATATAAAAGAGTCTCTTCTTTTGCGACAGGCCTTGTCGTTATGTCAGAGTATGCCTAATCGCGATGAGAGGCTTAAAGCGGCTTATTTCGAGGCTGTGCGTACACTTTTGACGCGTGTCGAAGGGAAGGGCAAGATTTCGTTCCGTGAAATCAATGAGCGTATAAACGAACTTCTCAAGCAGAGCATCCAAAGTGAAGGTGTCATCAACCTCTTTTCGGATGTACAAGAAGTGTTCTCACTGTTCGACCCAAAGTTCCTCGAGGAGATCGGCAGCATGAAAGAGAAGAACTTGGCCGTAGAGTTACTGCGTAAACTCATTGCCGAGCAAGTACAGATATACCGCCGCACAAACACGGTACGGGCTGCGAAATTCTCGGAGATTCTAACCCAGGCTATGAGCAACTACCTGAAGGGAATGCTGACCAACGAAGAAGTGATCGAAGAACTATTGAAGACGGCCCGAGAAATCATCAACGGTGAGAAGGTGGGCGAGGCGCTGCACCTCTCAACCGAGGAACTTGCATTCTACGATGCGCTGACCAAGCCTGAGGCTGTGAGAGATTTCTACACAAACGACCAACTGATGGCCATTACTCATGAATTGACTGATACGCTGCGCAAAAACAAGACAATAGATTGGAATTTAAAAGAGAGTGCCCGGGCAGGAATGCGTCGGTTAGTCAAACGGCTGCTCAAGAAATACAAGTATCCGCCTGAGGGGCAGGAGGACGCTCTGAATACCATCATGGAGCAGTGCGAAATGTGGTCGGAGAATAATTGATCTTATACATCGTTCCCAATCTATAAGTGTCAACTCAATGAGTATACACGGGAACAATTTGGGAACAATCTTAAAAACAGAAAGAGTTAAGTGTTGAATAATCAATCACTTAACTCTTTTCTTTGTACCCGGAGCCGGGATCGAACCGGCACAGTATTGCTACCATTGGTGTTTGAGACCAACGCGTCTACCAATTCCGCCATCCGGGCAGTACCTTTTTGAATTGGTGCTGCAAAGATAGGTGTTTTTTTCCGATCTGCAAATTTTCAACTCTTTTTTTCAAAAAAATCTTTCACTTTCCTCGCTTTCGCCGGGCCGATCAGTCCGTTCAGCTCCTCGATGTTGGACGTGCGGACTTTTTCCACGGTGCGGAAATGTTTCAGAAGGGTTTCGATCGTCTTGGCTCCGATACCTGGGATGTTCTCAAGTTCGCTGTGTATGAAGGCTTTGCTGCGTTTCTGGCGGTGGAACGTGATGCCAAAGCGGTGGGCTTCGTCGCGGATGTGGCACACGACCTTGAGCGGTTCGCCCGTGCGGCTCAGATAGTAGGGTTCGGGGTCGCCCGGGAAGTAGATCTCCTCCAGTCGCTCGGCAAGACCCACCAACGGCACCTTGTCGGCAATTCTCAGTTCCTTGAACACCGACATGGCACTCGACAGCTGGCCCTTGCCGCCGTCGACGATCACCAGATCGGGCAGGTCGCCCCCCTCGGCCAGCACGCGCGTGTAGCGTCGTGAGACGATCTCGCGCATCGAGGCGAAGTCGTTGGCCCCGACCACCGTCTTGATGTTGAAGTGGCGGTATTCCTTGCGTGAGGGTTTGCCGTCGCGGAACACCACGCACGAAGCCACAGGGTTGGTACCCTGGAGGTTGGAGTTGTCGAAGCACTCGATGTGGCGGGGTTCGTGGCGCAGGTGCAGTTCCTTTTTCATGGCGGCCATCAGACGGTCGGTGTGCCGCTCGGGGTTTTTGATCTCCTGGTTCTTGAGCTGCTCGGCGCGGTAGATGCGGGCGTTGCGCAGGGAGAACTTCAGAAGGTCGAGTTTCTCGCCCCGTTTGGGCACGGTGAAGACCACGCCGTCGAAAAGCAGGGTGGTGGACGGCAGGAACGGCACGACCACCTCGCGGGCCAGCTCCCCGCCGCCGATCTGTTCGACGATGTGCTGGATGGCGAGGGTCAGCACCTCCTCCTTCGTGGAGTCGACGCCCGTGGAGAGCTTCACGGTTGAGACGCCGACGATCGACCCGTGGCGGATGCGCACGAAGTTGCACCAGGCCCAGTCCTCGTCGTCGAGCAGGAGGGTGAAGACGTCGGTGTCGATGATTTTCGAGCTGACGATGACCGATTTCCCGACGTAATTGTCCAGGGCGTCGATGCGTTGTTTGTAGCGTTGGGCCGTCTCGAAATTCAGCTCCTCGGCGGCGCGGCCCATCTCCCCTTCGAGGTATTGGCGTACGGGGCGCAGGTCTCCCTTCAGTACCGATACCACCATCTCGATCAGACGGTTGTACTCCTCCTCGCTCTGCGCACCGACGCAGGGGCCCTTGCAGTTGCCCAGGTGGTATTGCAGGCAGACCGTGTAGCGTCCGTGGGCGATGCGGTCGGGGGAGAGGTTGAGTTTGCAGGTGCGCAAGGGGACAACCTCGCGGATGAATTCCAGCACGCTGCGCTGCATCATGATCGAGCTGTAAGGCCCGAAGTAGTGCGATCCGTCGCGGCGGAGTTCGCGGGTGGACTCCACGCGCGGGAAGCATTCGCGGCGGACGACAATCCATGGATAGGTCTTGTCGTCCTTGAGCAGGATGTTGTAGCGCGGCTGGAGGGTTTTGATCAGGGAGTTTTCCAGCAGGAGGGCGTCGCTCTCGCTGTCGACAACGATGTGGCGGATCTCGACGATTTGTCGCACCAGCACGCGCACCTTGGCCGAGTGTTCGCGGCTGTTGACGAAATAGGACGAGACGCGTTTGCGCAGGCTCTTGGCCTTGCCGACGTAGATGATCGTGCCGCTTTTGTCGACAAACTGATAGACTCCGGGGCTGAAAGGCAGTTGCGAGACCTGTTCCTTGAGCGATATGTTTTCCGTTTCGGGCGTATTCATAGGGCAAATGTAAGCAATTTAGGCGCAAAGTGGAAGCGGTCTCTTGGTTGATGCTCCGTTTTTTTCGTGTCCTGTCTTCTCCGGCCGTGGTTTGAGGGGGGGGCGGAGAGGAAGGGGGCTTTGTGTCGCGAGGTCGGTGTCTTGGAGGAGCTTTTCCCGGGGGGGCTGTCTTGGAATGAGGGAGGGCGGATATACCAAAATATATAAAGGCTAATTTTCCACCCCGGGCGGAGTACTCCGAAAAAGGTCGGGACTTCAGAAAAAGTATCGGCCCTTGCCCCGGAAGCCGATCAAGCTGCGGGGAGCGTGCGACGTCCTGAGGCAAATTGTCCTGCGGCAGGGCTGTTTTGTGACGGAGACTGTATTGGCTATGGAGGCGAATCCGCCGCCAAAGGCAGGGCGGGTCGGTCCGCGGAGGAGTGTGTCGTGCCGACAGAGGGGAAGTGTAAGGCAGATCCCCGCTGTCGGTTCGGCTACGATAGTCCCGTGAGAGGAGGGGTTCATGCGGTGACGACCCGATCCATCGGGATGTCATGCTCCTCGCACGGCAGCTCGCCCTCGTCGAGCAGTTGGTGGCGGTAGCAGATCCCCACCTTGAAGGCGCGGAAGCCCTCCTGTGAGAGGTATTTGTCGTAGTAGCCCCGTCCGCGTCCCAGGCGGCAGCCCGAGGGGGTGAACCCCACGCCGGGGATGACCATCAGGTCGATCTCCTCCGGCGGGCAGATCCGGGCGTCGGCCGAAGGTTCGAGGATGCCGAACGCCCCCGTTGCCAGATGCGAGGCGTCGTAGCGGAAGAACTCCATGCTTTCGCCCTCGACCCGCGGGACGGCCAGGATCTTCCCTGCGGACCATCTCTCCAGCGCCTCTTCGGTCGACGGCTCGTCGGGCAGCGAACAGAAGAGTCCCACGCAACGCGCCCTGCCGAATTCCTCCATACATTCGATCCCGGCGACGATGGCTCGGGATTCCTCCAGACGCTTCTCCGGTGTGATTTCGCGGTTGAGCGCCTTCATTTTCCGACGGATCTGCAATTTATTCATAAAAGCCTCGGTTTTTGTAGTAAAATTTCATACCTTTTTATTGTTATTCCGCAAACAATCTTTATCTTTGCAAGAGATAAACCCACCCCGAGAGACTGCTCGTCGAGGATTTCGCCCCCGAATGCCGCGCGCGCGGGCCGAAGCGTCTTGATGGGAGGGCTTTGCGTGCGAAAAAAATCACATACAAATATAACCAAATTTTTAAACATTATGAGCTGTTTCTTAACCAATTCCTCTCTTGGAAAGAAGTTGGTGATGAGCGTGTCGGGAGCATTTCTCGTGCTTTTCATCCTCTTCCACATGTCGATGAACGTCACGGCGATCATCAGTCCTAAGGGATACAACATGATCTGCGAATTCCTGGGCGCCAACTGGTATGCCCTGGTCGGCACGGCAGTGCTCGCATTGGGCGTGTTGGTCCACTTCATCTACGCGCTGATCCTCACGGCCAACAACTACAAGGCCCGCGGTTCGCAGCGTTATGCCGTCACCGTCAAGGAGCCCGGTGTGAGCTGGGCCTCGAAGAATATGCTGGTGCTGGGCTTCATCGTCCTGGTCGGCATGTTCCTCCACCTGTACAACTTCTGGGCTAAAATGCAGCTCGTCGAGCTGATGGGCGAGCACGCCAACTCGCTGGGCTTCGGTCCCGCCGACGGTGCTTCGCTGATCGCCTACACCTTCAGCCAGTGGTACTACGTGGTGATCTACCTCGTATGGTTCGCCGCCCTGTGGTTCCACCTCACGCACGGCGTATGGTCGATGTTCCAGACCGTGGGTTGGGCCAACGATACGTGGTATCCGCGTCTGAAGTGTCTGGCCAATGTGGTCGCTACCCTCATTTTCCTCGGTTTTGCCGCCGTGGTTCTCGTTTACTTCTTCTGCCCCTGCTGCCTGCAGTAGTGTGTGGAGTCGACAATCTATTCATGAACAATAAATCACACAAGATATGGCTTTCAAATTAGATGCTAAAATTCCCGCCGGCGCGCTGGAAGACAAGTGGAGCAACCATAAAGCGGCCATCAAGGTCGTCAGCCCTGCCAACAAGCGTAAGTTGGACATCATCATCATCGGTACCGGACTGGGCGGTGCTTCCGCCGCTGCGTCGCTCGGTGAGTTGGGCTACAATGTAAAGGTATTCTGCATCCAGGACTCGCCCCGTCGTGCGCACTCGATCGCGGCTCAGGGCGGTATCAATGCAGCCAAGAACTACCAGAACGATAACGACTCGGTTTACCGTCTGTTCTACGATACGATCAAGGGTGGCGACTACCGCGCCCGCGAGGCCAACGTTTACCGTATGGCCGAGGTGTCGAATGCGATCATCGACCAGTGCGTCGCTCAGGGCGTGCCTTTTGCCCGCGAGTACGGCGGTCTTTTGGCCAACCGTTCGTTCGGTGGTGCCCAGGTATCGCGTACGTTCTATGCCCGCGGCCAGACGGGTCAGCAGCTGCTGCTGGGTGCCTATGCCGCTCTGAACAAGGAGATTGCCGCCGGTTCGGTGAAGAGCTACCCGCGTCACGAGATGCTGGACATCGTTGTTGAGAACGGCGAGGCCCGCGGTATCATCGCCCGCAACCTGGTGACCGGTGAGATCGAGCGTCACGGTGCCCACGCCGTTGTCATCGCAACGGGCGGTTACGGTAACGTATTCTTCCTGTCGACCAACGCCATGGCATCGAACGGTTCGGCCGCATTCCAGTGCTACCGCAAGGGTGCCGGCTTTGCCAACCCCTGCTTCACACAGATCCACCCGACGTGTATCCCCGTTCACGGAACGCAGCAGTCGAAGCTGACGCTGATGTCGGAGTCGTTGCGTAACGACGGCCGTATCTGGGTTCCCAAGAAGCTGGAGGACGTGAAGGCCATCCGCGCCGGCAAGAAAAAGCCGTCGGATATCGCCGAGGAGGACCGCGACTACTACTTGGAGCGTCGCTACCCGGCCTTCGGTAACCTCGTTCCTCGTGACGTGGCTTCGCGTGCCGCCAAGGAGCGTTGCGATGCCGGTTTCGGTGTCAACGAGACGGGTCTGGCCGTTTACCTGGACTTCAAGACCGCCATTGCCCGCCTGGGTAAGGAGGTGATCAAGAAGCGCTACGGCAACCTGTTCGATATGTATGAGGAGATCACCGACGTCAGCCCCTACGAGCAGCCGATGCAGATCTTCC
>JAHHQK010000058.1 GCA_020026435.1 Alistipes sp.
ACTTCACGGGTATCGTCCGCGACAAGATCGGCCGCAAGATGTCCAAGCAGTTGGGCAACTCGCCCGATCCGCTGGATCTGATCGCACAGTACGGTGCCGACGGTATGCGTATGGCAATGCTGATGTCGTCGTCGGCCGGCAACGACGTGATGTTCGACGAGTCGCTGTGCGAGCAGGGACGTAACTTCGGCAACAAGATCTGGAACGCCTATCGTCTGGTCAACGGCTGGGCCGTCGACACTGCGGCCGCTCAGAGCGAGAACAACCGCCTGGCGGTGGAGTGGTTCGAGCAGGCTTTGGGCCGTGCCTTGAGAAGTGTCGAGGCCGACTTCAAGTCCTACCGCATTTCGGAGGCCGCCATGACGGTCTACAAACTCTTCTGGGACGAGTTCAGCGGTCTTTACCTGGAGATGGTCAAGCCGGCCTACGGTCAGCCCATCGACGGGGAGACGATGGCCGCCACGCGCCGTTTCTTCGACGAGCTGATGCGTGTGTTGCATCCCTTCATGCCGTTCGTCACGGAGGAGATCTGGCAGGATCTGGAGCCGCGTCGTGAGGGCGAGTCGATCTGTGTGGTCGACATGCCCCGTGCGGTGGAGGTGCGCGAGGAGATTCTCGCCCGCTTCGACCTGGCCGGAGAGGTGATCTCGAAGGTGCGCAACATCCGCAACCAGAAGGGGCTGCCCCAGAAGGAGGAGCTGACGCTGAAGGTGATCGTCGACGAAAACTATCCCGCGGAGTATCTGCCCGTGATGGTGAAGATGGCCAACCTGGCCGGTGTCGAGCAGGTGAGCGAGAAGGATGCCACCGATGCGGCATTCATCGTCAAGACCACCCAGTATTTCGTGCCGATGGCCGGAAAGATCGACCTGGAGGCCGAGCGCAAGAAGCTGGAGGAGGATCTGACCTACTACGAAGGATTCCTCGCAAGTGTGATGAAGAAGCTCTCCAACGAGCGCTTTGTCAATAACGCCCCCGAGAAGGTGGTGGCCAACGAGCGTGCCAAGCAGGCTGACGCCGAGGCCCGAATTGCCGCCATCAAGGAGCAGTTGGCCGCTTTGGCTTAATCGGATATGATGAATCCCGTTCGTACCTCCGATCCGAAAGTGGAAAAGGTACGGACGGGATATTTTTTTATTGATATACCGCCTCGAAATCCCTCTGTCGGAGGGGCTGATCCCCAATGGGGAAAAGTTCCCGACGGGGAAAACTGCGGAAGAAGGTCCTGTGTGGGAGAGATCCCGCCGAAGGAAATTCCGCCGGGAGAGATCCAATCCGCGGGAAAAATCCCTGTAAGGGGAGCGGAAGAAGGCTTCTGAGGGTGGAAACCTTTGGGGGAGAGGCCTCCTGAAGGGGGGATGCCTGCGGATCCGGAAGGCCTGCGGGGCGAATTATACCGAAAAATACAGGCTATGCCTCAAATTACGATATTTACCGACGGATCGTCGCGCGGAAACCCCGGACCGGGTGGTTACGGCGTGGTGCTGATGTCGGGGGTGCACCGCAAGGAGCTCTCGCAGGGATTCCGTCTGACGACCAACAACCGTATGGAGCTGATGGGGGTCTGCGTGGCCCTCGAAGCGTTGAAGTTCGAGGGGTCGGAGGTGACGCTCTATTCCGACTCGAAGTATGTGATCGACGCCGTGACGAAGGGCTGGGTGTTCGGATGGGAGAAGAAGGGATTCGAGGGCAAGAAGAATCCCGATCTGTGGATGCGTTTCCTGAGGATCTATCGCCGTCACCGCGTGCGTTTCGTGTGGGTGAAGGGTCACGCCGATACGGTCGAGAACAACCGTTGCGACACACTGGCCGTGGCCGCCGCCGAGAATCGTGCCGCGTGGGCCGAGGATACGGGCTATACCCCCGAATAGAAAACGACGATACGTTTTTATAATTGATATTTTTACCTATATTTACAGAATGTAGGATGCCGTCAGGCAATGTCCCGCCGGTTTTTTGCCCGGGCCTTCCGCTGTGGACATTGGGAGGCGAGGGTCGATGTCTTCACCTGGAGATGAAGGCCTTTTGCGCCCGGCCTTCCCGGATTTGCACATTGGATTTGTGTCCCTGAGTGCGGATCGGAGTGCGAAAGCCCGCAAGGAAGGAGTTCGGCGGGAGGGCTGAAGGGAGCGTGCGTGCGCCTGAGGGGTGGATGCACCTTGCCGGAGGTAATTGGGAGGAGAAGGCCGCGAAGGTCGCCAAACGGTTGCAGGTCCGGGCGTTGCCGATTCCTGTATTTTGAAAGACAAACGAACATAACCCATAACAAAACCGCTCACGGAATGTTAAAAACCTATTTGAGACTGTTGGGCTTTGTGCGCCCCGTGGAAAAATATGCGATACCGTATTTCTTCTACTCGTTGCTCTACGCCTTGTTCAACTCGCTGACTTTTCTGTTGATCATCCCGATCCTCAATACGATGTTCGATGCGAATTTCGCCTTCGAGAGGGTCGATGTGCTGCCGCCGCTGGAGATCAACAAGGAGTACATGACCACGTTGTTCAACTTCACGTACTGCCGCCTGTTCGACGAATACAACCCGAGCAACGTGTTGCTGCTGCTGGCCGGGGTGACAATCATTATCAGCCTTTTGAGCAACCTGTTCCGATACCTCTGCGCCTGGACGGTGGAGAATATGCGTACACGCACGTTGCAGAGCATCCGCAATCAGATGTTCGAGCGTGTGACCGATATGCACGTCGGATTCTTCAGCGACCAGCGCAAGGGCGACATCATCTCGAAGATCACCTCGGATGTCAATGTCGTGCAGTTCTGCATCACCAACACCTTGCAGGTGGTCTTCCGCGAACCGTTCCTCATCATCGGATACCTGGTGATGATGATCGCCATCTCGTGGGAGCTGGCCATCTTTTCGGCCCTGTTCCTTCCGGTGGTGGCCGTCATCATCGGCAGCATCGTCAAACGTCTGCGTCACCCGGCTCGTACCAGCCAGCAGCGTCTGGGCGAGATGGTTTCGACGCTCGACGAGTCGTTGCAGGGCATCAAGATCATCAAGAGTTTCAACGCCACGGACTATGTGCGCCGCAAGTTCTACTCGATCAATGCCGACTTCTCGCGGCTGATGCTCTCGATGGCCCGCCGTCAGCAGCTGGCCTCGCCCATGAGCGAGTTCCTGGGTATCTCGGCCGTGGGAGTGATCCTCGTGTTCGGCGGTTCGCTCGTGATGAAGGGAGCGCTCGACCCGGGAGGTTTCATCGCCTTCATCGCCATGTTCTCGCAGATCACCCGTCCGGTGCGCACGTTCATCGACCAGTTCGCCACCATCAACCAGGGTCTGGCGGCCGGCGAGCGCATCTTCTCGATCATCGACGCCGAGAGCGAGGTGGTCGACAAGCCCCAGGCCGTGGATCTGAAGGAGTTCCGGCACAACATCGAGTTCCGCAACGTGCATTTCTCCTACGACGATTCGCGCGAGATCATCAGCGGTGTTTCGTTTGAGATCAAGCGCGGTCAGACCGTGGCGCTGGTGGGTCCTTCGGGCGGCGGAAAATCGACACTGAGCGAGCTGCTGCCCCGATTCTACGACCCCACGTCGGGCGACATCTTCATCGACGGGCGTCCGTTGCGCGATTATCGGCAGGAGAGTCTGCGCGACCACATGAGCATCGTCTCGCAGGATACGGTCCTCTTCAACGATACGATCGAGAACAACATCGCCATGGGCAAGCAGGGAGCGACCCACGAGGAGGTGGTGCGTGCCGCCCGTGTGGCCAATGCCGAGAGCTTCATCCTGGAGAGCCCCGAGGGTTACGAGACCAACATCGGCGACCGCGGATCGAAACTGTCGGGCGGTCAGCGTCAGCGACTTTCGATTGCCCGCGCCATCCTGAAGAACCCCGACATCCTGATCCTCGACGAGGCCACCTCGGCACTCGACACCGAGTCGGAGAAGCTCGTGCAGGAGGCTCTCAATACGTTGTTGTCGGAGGGCCGCACCTCGGTGGTCATCGCCCACCGTCTGTCGACGATCTATAATGCCGACAAGATCCTGGTGATCGACCATGGCCGCATTGCCGAGGAGGGTACGCACACCGAGTTGCTGGCCCGAAACGGAATCTATGCCAAGCTCATCGAGATGCAGTCGTTCGATTAATCCCCGTTGGAATTTACGAAAAAGAGGGTGGGTAAAACCCTCTTTTCGAGAAAATCACCCCTGTCACAGTGTGCTGTGGCAGGGGTTTTTGTATGTTTTGGTATTGGGGAACATTCGCTTTGGCGGGTCTCGAGGGGGGCGGTGTCGGGCGGCTTGCGGAGGGTGATGGGCAGAATATTGGGGCCGGGAGAGGGTTGCAGGGGAGAAGTGAGCGGGTCGGATGAACTGGAATCGTGAAGCCGGGGGAGGGGCAATGGCAGCGTATGTGCGTTGGGGAATAGCGGGGTGGCAAAGGGCAAAGAGTGGCTGAGAGTGCGGGGCGGAGGGGCTTGATGTGGAAGAGGCCCGGCGGCATGAGCGGGTGGGAGAATCCCCCGGTGGATGCCCGCACAACGGGGTGGGGTGCGGGAAACGAAAAAAAATGCCGATTTTTCGGAAAAAAATATTTATCTTTGCGTGTTTTAGGGAAATAAGTCATATCAATATATGAAATTCAATGAGTATAAAGGCCTCGATTTGGCAGGCCTTGCAGCTGAAGTGCTGAAGAAATGGGATGACGACGATACATTCCATAAAAGTATTTCCACGCGCGAGGGGCATCCCTCGTTCGTATTCTTCGAGGGGCCTCCTTCGGCCAACGGTATGCCGGGTATTCACCACGTCATGGCACGTACCATCAAGGACGTGATCTGCCGTTACAAGACCCAGAGCGGTTTCCGCGTACACCGTAAGGCCGGTTGGGATACCCACGGTCTGCCCGTGGAACTGGGTGTGGAGAAGAAACTCGGCATCACGAAGGAGAACATCGGCAAGACGATCTCGATCGAGGAGTACAACCGTACGTGCCGAGAGGCGGTCATGGAGTTCACCGACGTATGGCAGAACATGACCCGCAAGATGGGTTACTGGGTCAACATGGATGATCCCTACATCACCTACGACAACAAATACATTGAGACCCTGTGGTGGCTGCTCAAACAGCTCTACGACAAGGGCCTGCTCTATAAGGGCTACACGATCCAGCCCTATTCGCCCGCTGCGGGTACCGGTCTGTCGACCCACGAGCTGAACCAGCCGGGTTGCTACCGCGACGTGAAGGACACGACCTGCACGGCCCAGTTCCGCATCCTGCGCGACGAGAAGAGCGAGAAGCTCTTCAAGGACGTCGAGGGCGATGCTCTCTACTTCCTGGCCTGGACCACCACGCCGTGGACCCTGCCCTCGAACACCGCCCTGGCCGTAGGTCCCGGCATCGAGTATGTGAAGATCCACTGTCTGAACCCCTACACCGAGCAGAAGCAGACGGTCATCATGGCCAAGGACCTTGTTGCGTCGTACTTCACCAAGAAGATGGAGGGCAAGTTCACCCTCACCGACGAGAAGTGGAAGGGCACGGAGCTGGCCGATATCCGCTACGAACAGCTCATCCCCTGGGTGAAGCCCATGGGCGACGCCTTCCGTGTGATCGTGGGCGACTATGTGACTACGTCCGACGGTACGGGTATCGTCCACATCGCGCCGACGTTCGGTGCCGATGACGATCGTGTGGCCAAGCAGGCCGGAATCGCGCCTATGTTCATGGTCGACAAGGCCGGCAAGAACCAGCCGATGGTCGACCGCCGCGGCCGTTTCTTCCTCCTGGAGGATCTCGACCCGGAGTTCGTGAAGAACAACGTCAACGTGGACCTCTACAAGGAGTACGAGGGCCGCTACGTGAAGAACGCCTACGACGATACGCTCACCGAGGAGGATTCGACCCTCGATATTGATATGTCGGTGATGCTCAAGGGCGAGAACAAGGTGTTCAAGATCGAGAAACATACCCACTCCTATCCCCACTGCTGGCGTACGGACAAACCCGTGCTGTACTACCCGCTGGATTCGTGGTTCATCCGTACGACCGCCCTGCGCGAGCGCATGATCGAGCTGAACAAGACGATCCGCTGGAAACCCGAGTCGACCGGTTCGGGCCGTTTCGGCAAGTGGCTGGAAGGCCTGGTGGACTGGAACCTGTCGCGTTCGCGATTCTGGGGTACGCCTCTGCCCGTGTGGGCCACGGAGGACTACTCCGAGGTGCGCTGCATCGGTTCGATCGAGGAGCTGATCACCGAGATCGAGAAGTCGGTCAAGGCCGGTGTGATGAAGGAGAATCCCTACAAGAACTTCAAGGTCGGCGATATGTCGAAGGAGAACTACTCGGTCGAGAACATCGACCTGCACCGTCCCTATGTGGATCAGATCGTCCTGCTCTCGAAGAACGGCGAGCCGATGCACCGCGAGTCGGATCTGATCGACGTGTGGTTCGATTCGGGTGCCATGCCCTACGCCCAGGTACACTATCCATTCGAGACCTCGGGTGAGGATTTCCAGAAGGTCTATCCCGCCGACTTCATCGCCGAGGGTGTCGACCAGACGCGCGGTTGGTTCTTCACGCTGCACGCCATCGCCTCGATGCTGTTCGATTCGGTGGCCTTCAAGAACATCATCTCCAACGGTCTGGTGCTCGACAAGAACGGCAACAAAATGTCGAAACGTCTGGGCAATGCCGTCGATCCGTTTGAGGTGCTCGACACCTATGGAGCCGACGCCACCCGCTGGTACATGATCTCCAACTCGCAGCCCTGGGACAACCTGAAGTTCGACAAGGACGGTGTCGACGAGGTGCGCCGCAAGTTCTTCGGCACGCTCTATAATACCTATTCGTTCTTCGCCCTCTACGCCAATGTCGACGGATTCACGGGTCAGGAGCCCGAGATCCCGATGGAGAAGCGTCCCGAGATCGACCGCTGGATCATCTCGCTGCTCAACACGCTGGTCAAGACCGTGACGGAGCGTCTGAACGACTACGATCCCACGCCGGCGGCCCGTGCCATCCAGGATTTCGTGGGCGAGAACCTCTCGAACTGGTATGTACGTCTGAACCGCAAGCGTTTCTGGGGCGGTGGCATGACCGAGGACAAACTGGCCGCCTACCAGACCCTCTATACCTGTCTGGAGACCGTCGCCATGCTGTCGGCACCGTTTGCACCGTTCTTCTCGGATCGCATTTATGCCGATCTGAACGCCGTGAGCGGACGTCACAAGGAGTCTTCGGTACACCTCTCGGAGTTCCCCAAGGTGAACGGGGAACTGGTGGATACCCGTCTGGAGGACATGATGCAGTTGGCCCAGCAGCTCTCGTCGATGGTGCTGGCCCTGCGCCGCAAGGTGTCGATCAAGGTGCGCCAGCCGCTGCAGAAGATTATGATCCCGGTGCTGGATGCCGAGATGGCCGAGCATATCGAGGCTGTGAAGGCTCTGGTGATGAACGAGGTCAACGTCAAGGAGATCCAGCTGATCACCGACACCACGGGTGTGATCACCAAGCGCATCAAGCCCAACTTCAAGACCCTGGGCCCGCGCTACGGCAAGCAGATGAAGCAGATCGCCGCCCTCACGGCCCAGTTCTCGCAGGAGCAGATCGCCCGGATCGAGACGCAGGCCGAGACCCGACTGATGGTCGGCGAGGAGGAGATCGTGGTGACGGCTGCCGACTTCGAGATCACCTCGGAGGATATGCCCGGATGGCTCGTGGCCTCGGAGGGCAAGTTGACGGTCGCTTTGGACATCATGCTCACCGATGAGCTGAAAGCCGAAGGTGTGGCACGCGAGTTGATCAACCGTATTCAGAACATCCGCAAGGATTCGGGATTCGAGGTGACGGACAAGATCCGTGTCGAGATCGAGGCCAGGGAGCAGGTGGTTGACTCCATCGCCAAGTACGGCTCTTATGTGGCTTCGCAGACACTGGCTGAGGAGGTTAAGGCCGCAGCCGATCCTCAGGGTGCCGTGGTTGTGGAATCGGATCTCGACGAGGAGCCGCTCCGCATTGCCGTGACGAGAATATAGTCCGATTTAACCGGAATAATTTGGTTTTTTCGGAAACTTTAGTTATTTTTACATACAATCTTTAACAAGGAGACACTATGGAAGACGAGAGAACCAGATATAGCGATGCTGAACTTGAGGAGTTCAAGCAGCTGATTCTAGAGAAATTGGAGAATGCTCGCGCCGACTACGAGCAGATGCGCTCGACGATCACTCATACGGCCGATAACGATACAGAGGATACTTCGCCCACGTTCAAAGTGCTGGAGGAGGGGGCCACAACCCTCTCCAAGGAGGAAAGCGGCCGTCTGGCTGCCCGCCTCATGAAGTTTATCCGCAACCTGGAGATGGCTTTGGTACGCATCGAGAATAAGACCTACGGAATCTGCAAGACCACCGGAAAACTTATTCCAAAGGAGCGTCTGATGAAGGTGCCTCATGCCACGGAGTGTATCGAGGCCAAGGAGGGCCGGGTGTAGGCTGTCGGGCCGGGCTTCGGGTGCGGGTTGTCGAATCCGGAGGCCGGACGAGTATATAAGGATCGCGTAAGATTATAGGCCTCCGAGTGTATCGGAAGACCGCGCGATTTCCGGAATTTGAAATTCCCGGGACAGATTTGTTCTGTTCCGGGAATTTTTTTGTGCGTATGTGTGTGGCGGTCGGGCGGAAAGAGGCGAGAGATGAGAGGGCGAGAGGGGCGAGGAAAAGGAAGGAAAAGAGGATGGAGATGGAGCGGGTTGCGAAGGCGTCTGGAGGCGAGGAGGTGGATGTTTTTAGGGGGGGCCGGGGTGATATGGAGAAGGATGGGCAGGGCAGATGTGGCGGAGGAAAGTCGGGGCGATTGGGACGGAGACCGATCAGCTGGAGGAAAGTGATCGGGGATTCGGGGCCTGGGCGGATGGATGAAATTTGAGAGCGGGTGAGCTTTGCTTTGCGGCTTGGAGGTTGAGGCGGCGAGGAAAGAATTGGGCTTGGGGTGATGGGGTGGAGGGATGAAATGGAGGGGGTGTACA
>JAHHQK010000059.1 GCA_020026435.1 Alistipes sp.
CCGCCACACCTTGCTTCCCCCGCCCGGAAAATCCCGCCCCGCAAGGCCTCCCCAACAGCCTTTTCCCCTTCTTCTCCCACTCCCTTTCCCTTGGGAGATTCGTCCCGTGAGGCCCCTCGAATTGGACATTAATACTGCAAAATTGTTCCAAAGAGTATGATTTTAAAAAAATTAATCGTACTTTTGTCCCAATTTTAAAACCATCTGATCATGGCATATAATTTATTAAAAGGGAAAAAAGGATTGATTTTCGGCGCTCTGAATGAGGATTCGATCGCGTGGAAAGTCGCACAGCGTGCCGTAGAAGAGGGCGCTGAGATCGTCTTGACCAACACCGCAGTGTCGATTCGCATGGGTACGATCAACCAGCTCGCCGAGCAATGCAATACCATCGTTATTCCGGCCGACGCCACCAGCGTCGAGGATCTGGAGAATCTGATTGACAAGACCATGGAACACTTCGGCGGCAAGTTCGATTTCATGCTCCACTCGATCGGTATGTCGCCCAACGTCCGCAAGGGTCGCACCTACGACGACCTGGACTACGGATTTCTCCAGAAGACCCTCGATATTTCGGCCATCTCGTTCCACAAGGCCATCCAGGTCGCACGCCACAAAGACGCCATCAACGACTGGGGTTCGATCGTCGCTCTGAGCTACATCGCCGCCCAGCGTACCCTCTACGGCTACAACGACATGGCCGATGCCAAAGCCCTGCTGGAGTCCATCGCCCGCAGCTTCGGCTACATCTACGGTCGTGAGAAGCACGTGAGAATCAACACCGTATCGCAGTCGCCCACGCCGACAACGGCCGGTAAGGGTGTACTCGGCATGAGCGATCTGATGTCGTTCGCCGAGAGTATGTCGCCCCTGGGCAACGCTTCGGCCGACGATTGCGCCAACTATGTACTGACACTCTTCTCGGACCTCACGCGCAAGGTCACCATGCAGAACCTCTACCACGACGGCGGATTCTCGTCGATGGGTATGAGCCACCGCGCCATGCGCACCTACGAGCGCGGAATGCGTTTCGACGACGTCCACGAGAACCAGTATCCGTTCGGCAAGGAGAACGAATAATTTCCTCCCGTCCGGCGGATTCCGATCCCCGTCACAGACTTCAAATCCCGAAGAGAGCCTCCGTGCCCCCTTCGGGATTTGTCATATCCGCCAGCCGCCTCCCCCTCCGAAAGAGGACTCGACTCGCTCCGTTCCGGACACGAAAAACCCCGTCCTGCGCATTTGCAGGACGGGGTTTTCGATCTGTCTGAAGTCCGGAGACCCAGGATTATTTTTCGAGCTGCTTGTTTTTCTTGAAGCGGGCCACGATCTCTTCACCCTTGAAGTAGATGACCAGCGACGAAACGATGATCAGCATACCGGCCACGGAGCTGAAATCGGGATGCTCGTCGGCCAGCATGATCCAGCTCAACACGGCTCCCAGGATGGGGTTCAGCAGACGGCACATATTCACATCGCTGACCTTCGTACCCTCCGAACGCAGGGCCATGAACCAGAAGCTGAAGGCAAACGTCGACACGAATACCAGCATACCCAGACAGGCGTAGAAGCCCATCGGCTTGCCGATAAAGGGCTGGAATCCCTCGGTACCCACACCGACCACATAGATCAGAAGACCTCCGAAGAACATCTGCACGGCATTGAGGAACACGGGATTAACCTGCCCCTTCTCTTCCGACACCGAAATGGCCGAATAGCCCTGGAAGAGGATGCTCCCCAGCAGGAGACCGATACCCAGGATACTGCGCCAATCGAGCGGCGAGCCGTCGCTACCCGTGCCGACGATGAGCATCAGACCCAGGAAGCTGACCACGAGGCTCAGCGTCTTATAGATATTCAGTTTGTCGTTGCTGGCGATCAGGTGGGCCAACAGAACGTTGATCAGCGGCGTGAGACCCATCACGATCGAACCGATGGCTCCGCTCACGAAGTCCACGCCGAAGTAGAACGACGAATAGCCCAGGAACATATTGATCAGGATCAGATTGATGAACAGGCGGCGGAAACGCACGATCTCGGCCCACATACCGCGATGCCAGGTGTAGGCCAGCAGGATGACGCCCACCGACATAAATCTCAGACCCGCGAAGTTCATCGGGGTGAAATCATAACTCAGACCCTGTTTGATGATCGGGTTGACGATCGCCCACAGCGTCGAGGCCAAAACAGCCAAAAGAATACCTTTTTTCATAATATGAAGTGATTTTTCGAGACTGCAAAGGTACAAAATCCTGCGGGAGAATACAATATTGGTCGACCAATTACGCCTGAAAATATGGATCAGAAGGGCGACATAACCCTCTGCCCTCCCGAAAAACGCCCTATATCGGCACGAGGAAGCACCTTCTGGATCTAAAAACAAACGGAGAAGCACCCTCTCTTCTGCCCTGATCCGGGCTTTTGAAAATCCGCCCTTGCCCGCCTCAACTGGTCGGAGGGAGTGTAATACTTCGGTCAAAAGTTACCGAAGTATTAATATAACTATGTAAGTTTCTTTGCGTTTGATATATCAAAGCACCTGTCCAGTTAATGCTAGCTGACTTCTTCATTCTTGATGTGGTCGATTTCCTTAATGAGTTCATCGTTGATTCGCTGTTGTTTCCGGTGAACGACATAGGCAATTCCGACCCCCAATATGCCTCCAATGAAATATGCTACAATGAGTCTAAGAGCCAATGCAGTTGGCACGTGGATGTACAGGTCATAGCAGAAGAATCCGAACCAAACGATTAGTGCATAAATATCATATGACAGTCGTTTCGTACGCAGCTGTTTCATCTTTAGCCGCGTGGTGCGTGAAGCTAATAGATCTTCCTCCAACCACTCTTTTTCCTAATTCATCAAACTTCGACAAGCAAACTCATTGCCGTGAATCCAGGAAAATAAAGTATTGTTTTTCTCTTCGTCGATTATTTGGTTTATGAGTATTCTTGGAACTTTATAGAGTGTCACTATTTACGTGACATTTTTAGAATTTCCGATTTTTCTAAATTCTATATAATATGCACCAGAGCCACTGTATATCATTTAGTTACGATATATATTGGTTTAGCGTAAATCAAGAAGCCTAATTCCGACAAAATGTAATCCTTTGATTTTTAGTGATGATTCTCTTTAGACAAGGAGTCACAATACGTTCCGGAAATACCCTTATCCCCGGGCCACAGATAAAAAAAGAGGAACCTCTATTGAGATTCCTCGATGAGCGGAAAACGAGACTCGAACTCGCGACCCCAACCTTGGCAAGGTTGTGCTCTACCAACTGAGCTATTTCCGCAGGAGCGGAGAGAGAGGGATTCGAACCCCCGGTACAGTTACCCGTACACCGCATTTCGAGTGCGGCCCGATCGACCACTCCGGCATCTCTCCAATGTCCTCCACAACGGCTATCGTTGTTTTGCGAGTGCAAATATAGACATATTTTTTATTTCTTCAAAAAAATTCAAAAAAAAATCGTAAATTGTAGTGTTTTTTCTGCGTATTCCCGATTCCGGGCCCCGAAACGGCACTTCGAGCATCTTTTTTGAAGTGCAAATCACACCGCCGACGGGCCTCGGGATGCAGTATTCGCACCGAAACGACGTTTTTAATATAGGAGGATAATAATACAGCCCCCAAAACCGTTATATAATATAAAGCCGAAAATAACCTTTTGCCATGAAAACAACACATTTTTACATAGCAACGGTGCTGGCCGCCGTCGTCACTCTGGCCTCCGGCTGCTCGGCAGCCTTCCAGGCTACAAACGGCTATGCCACCGACGATCTTTATGTGACCCACAACCGTGAGTCCATCACCCAAAAACAAAACGCTGAGCAGGAGGCCCGTCAAGAGGCGCTCCGCCGTCACATCTCCTCGACCAGGGCCGAAGCCGAGGCCCGCGCCGCCCGCGAACCGTCGAGCTATGCCGATGTGGTGGCCGACGACTACGAGAGCGCCTACGCACGACGTCTGCGCGGACTGGAGTCGCCCTCCTACCGTATGCCGTCGAGCTACGACAACGCCCGTTTCAGTTCGGCCTTCCAATACGTATCGGCCTACGACCCGGCATTCTACAATGTCGTCGTGTCGGGCGACGAGGTATGGGTCGAGCCCAAATACATCTCCTCGATGTTCGGATCGTGGGGCGGAACCATCTTCTCGGTCTCGAACCGCGGATGGGGTTTCTCCTCGTCGTGGTACACCCCCTACTGGGACTGGCACTTCGGGATGCACTCGTGGTACAACCCCTGGTATAACCGTCCGTGGGGCTACAACCCCTGGTGGGACTTCGGATGGCCCTATTGGGGCTGGGGCGGCTATTGGGGCTCCTATCCCGGCTGGGGCTGGGGCGGAGGATACTACCCCTACTACCCCTACTACCCCCACCATCACCACCATATCGTAGTCGGTCCGCGCCCGGCCTACCATCCCCGCAAGTACTACAACCGCGGAGGAAGCTACAACCGCGGAGGCAGTTACAACCGACCCTCGCGCCAGGACGGATACAACCGTGGCGGAAGCTACAACCGACCCTCGCGTCAGGACAGCTACAACCGCGGCGGAAGCTATAACCGCGGCGGGAACTACAACCGCGAGAATTACAACCGCCCCACCAACGACCGCAACAACTCCTTCCAGCGTCCTTCCACCAACAACGGATTCGGCGGCGGCAACAGCGGCGGCGGCAATTACGGCGGTTACAACCGCGGCAGCGGCACGGGAAGCTACAACCGCGGACGATAGATATTCCGAATCAAAAACATATACCCTTTTACAACCATGAAACGCATCAACACCATACTTTTATCGGCCCTTGCGGCCATGGGAGCCACCTTTACGCTCTCAGCACAACCCGCCCCTCAGGGTAATGTCTTCGGAGGCATGAACTTCAACCACGACATCATGATGGCCTGGGACTTCTCCGAGTTGTGCCGTCCCCAAAACCTGGGCACATCGCGGTCGATGGCCATGGGCGGGGCATTCACCTCGCTGGGTGCCGACCTCTCGTCGATGAACATCAACCCGGCAGGTCTGGGTATGTACCGCCACAACGAATTTTCGATCACCCCTCTGCTGTCCCTGGCCCGTTCCTCGACGTCGAACACCTCGGAATGGAACGGCAACTCCAAGAACCGCTTCTCGGTGGCCAATGCCGGCATTGCGCTGAACCTCTTCGAGAGCGGCGAGCGCAATCTGACGAGCCTGACCTTAGGTGTGGGGCTGAACCGCGTAGCCGACTTCAACACCAACACCTCCTTCTCGGTGGGCGTACCCTACGATCCGACCATGGGTCCCGTGTCGAGCATCGCCGACGCCTTCGCCCAGCAGTTGCAATCAGGAGGGGTGTTCCCCGCCCGCAAACCCGACATGAATCCCAACGGGAAACTCAACTACGACCATTCCTCCTACTTCTGGCCCGCAATCCTGGGCTATAAGAGTGCGATGGTCCACGTCGATCCCGAGACGGGACGCTGGGGACGCGACGCCATCGGCAACAATGCCGATCTGATCCGCTCACAGGACTTCTTCACCACGGGATCGATCAACGAGTTCGACCTGTCGATCGGCGGCAACATCCGCAACATCGTCTACTTCGGTGCCACGATCGGCATCCAGAGCGTCCACAAGGACTCCCGACTGGTCTATGGCGAGGAGTACTACTACGACGGACAGGCCGTCGACGGCAAGGGCAATCCGCTTGCGGCCCAACTCAACTATGCCGAGCTGCACCAGCGCACGCTGCTGGACGGCAGTGGCGTGAATTTCAAGCTGGGAGTCATCGTCCGCCCCACGGCCGGACTGCGCCTGGGTGTCGCCTTCCACACCCCGACCTACTACTCCCTGGAGCGCGGTTATGAAGCGGGAATGCTCTACGAACTGGTGGATCACACCCAGCAGAAGATCAACACCGACTACATCGACGCCCCCACCATCTACGACGAGGGCAGTTACAGCTGGGACTTCATCTCCCCCTCTCGACTGATGTTCGGTGCCTCCTACACCTTCGGGAAATTCGCCATCGTCTCGCTGGACTACGAGCGCGACTGGTACAACGGCATCCGCGTGAAGAACTTCCCCAAGGATGCGGGCATGAGCAAGAACTCCTACAAGGCCGACTTCAAGGATAATTTCTGCGCCACGAACACCCTGCGTGCCGGTATGGAGCTGCGTCCGCTGCCGATGCTGGCACTGCGTATCGGCGGAGGCTACACCTCGTCGATGTTGCGCGACGAGACCCTCGCCTACGAGATGCCCCAGGCCACCACAAGCCACTACATCACGGCCGGAGCCGGCATCAGCTTCTCGCGAAGCGTATCGCTCGACCTGGGATACCAGTACTTGGAGGAGAACCTGAGCCAGTACCGACTCTTCTATGCCTTCGATTCGGCTTCGGGCGACTTCACCGCTTCGTCGGGACTCTTCGACACCACGCTGTCCCGTCACTTCGCCACGCTGACGCTCAACGTGAGATTCTAAAACCCCGTTCCGGGGCTTCTCCACGACGGTACATACAAGATACAACAAAGGAGCACTCTCTTCGGGAGATGCTCCTTTTTGATTGTCTTTGCATAAAACCCGAGGGTGGCATTTTTTCGGAGTGATCCACCCCGGATACATTTCCACGCCGGAAAATCCGACCACAGGGATACAAAAACCGTTTCACAAACAACGGTTGCATTCATAGCTGATTACCCCGACGACATATTCCTTCAACTCCTCGCGTGTCGTCAGGCGGTAGTAACGGAATCTATCGGGAAGCTCGTGCCACAGGTCAAACAGGCTCAAATCCCGGCTGCTCGACTCCAGGATCATCACCCCGTTCTCCCATCGGTCAAACATCGCCCACAAGACTTCACTTCCGGCGGCGTCCTTCTCCGTTGAAAACACATAGACATCCCCCATACTGAACTCCTCGTCGGAAGAAAAATCCGCCACTTCACCCGAAATCCGGGCTTTAAAATCCTTCATCTGCATTTTAGGTATTACTTATTGTTGATTATGTCCGATTTTTATTTCACGATTTCCTCAAAAATACTTTTTTCCTATAACTTTTCCAAACACGATATACCATAATTATACCAAATCGGACCAAAAAGCCATATTTTATAAGTTATTTTATGCAATATTATATTTAAATTGAAAGTTTAGGACGATCTCTCCGCCGGCTTTTTCATCCCGAAAAGTCTGTTTTCGGGACTACGCCCCACCGGTATTCTTCAAGATGGGCACAATTCCGACCGACGGGTCCACCTACAAAAAACGCTCTGTCCCGGATTGCGACAGAGCGTTTTTTCATCCGAGACAGACTCTACCGCAACAATTCGTCGAGGCGCTGGTAGAAAGCCGGGCTTTCGCCGACGAACTTGCCGACAACACGCCCCTCGGTGTCGATGATGATCTTGGTCGGGAAGGCCGATACGCCGTAAGCCATCGTCACCTCCTCGCTTTCGCCACAGACCAAATTGGTCCACGTCATCCCCTTCTGCTCCGTGAAGCGCAGAACCTTTTGGGCGTCGTCCCTGAAGTCGATGCCCACGAACTCCGCCTTGTGGCGGTACTTCGCGTAATATTCCGCCATACGGGGGATCTCCTTCACGCACCATCCGCACCAGATGCCCCAAAAATCGAGAACCACGATCGCAGCGCCATACGCTCGCATTGACCGATGTAATGGTCCAGTGCAGGCTTCATCCGCCCGTTGCGCACGCCCGCACCCAGATATTTCGCCGCCTCGACACACTCCTCCGCCGAAATCTGCAGCAGGATCAGCCCATTCGACGGATTGTCCGGATCGGCCTTCACCCCCTCCAGGCCCAGGGCCGAAAGCCGACGATCCATGGCCCGCACCTCCTCTTTGAGAGAATCGACCCGGGAGTGATTACGCTCGAAATCGACCGACAACTGCTGGATCTCGCGCTTGAGGCAATTACGCTGATGCTCCAGCTGTGCAAACTCGGTCCGATAATAGGCATCATAGACCTCCGAACCCACAACCTGCGGATCGTCCAACCGCCCCTCGATGCGGATCCGATCCCCCGGCAGATAGAGGACACGCGAGGGGTAGAGCCCCACCATCTCCCGCTCGGAACGCAGCAGAGGGGCCACATAGAGGAACATCTCCACCGAGTCGGGCATATCGGCTTCAAAACATCCGTCTTTGAGGATCAGGGTATCAATCCCCGAATGTCCATCGGGCGAAAGGGCAATCCGTTGCACCAACACCGAATCCCGATCGCAGATGACCCTTCCGCTGAAGTCACTCCGAATGCCGCAGCCCGTAGCCATACACGCAGCACAAAGCACAGCAAAATATTTTTCATAGGGAATAGTTTTCTCAAATTTATGAAAAAATCGAATATCCGAATCGCCCGATCCATATTTTATTCTCGCGCCCCGGCTGCTGCTTTCGTCCCGCCCATCCCGGAACTTGCACCGTCCGCTTGTAACCGCCCAAAATGGACCTTTGCCGCTCCATTTTCCAGAACTCCTCGACAAATATTCCTTCCGCTGTGGTATCTACACAAAAAAACGGGATCACCCCGCCAAACTCCATCACCGCTTTTCTCCGCTCTGCCGCGGCACCTCCTCGGGGGAATCCCTGCTCCTCCCCAGGTCTCTGTATCCCCGCACCCCAAGGTGTCCCCAGCAATATTTTCATCCGAATCACCGACACCTCAGCAAAGCATCCCTACGCACACTCGAATTTTCCCATGACTCTTTCCTCCCCGACATTTTCCTCAAACGCATCATCCTCCGTGGTATAACCACAAAAAAAGCAGCCTCCCTATTAGGGACGACTGCTTTCAAAAAATGTCAGACCTGCGACATATTCCTTCAATTCCTCACGACTTGTTTCCCGATAATACC
>JAHHQK010000006.1 GCA_020026435.1 Alistipes sp.
CCGTGTATACCGACAATTAAGGGTTGCTCGCCCAATGTCGGGGGGTAGGTTGCTTGAGGCGGCGGGAGACCGTCGTCCTAGATAAATGACAAAGACCCGGGATTCGTCTCGGGCACAGAACCCGGCTTACAGGGCCTGCAAAACACAAAAGACAGTCCGATCTCTTCGACGGACTGTCTTTTTTTATATCTTTACTCCACCAAAACAAATCACCGACACCCATGAAACAACTCTTTCCCCTGCTGGTGCTGCTTGCCGCAGCCTGCCAATCCCACCGCCCATCCATTTCGGGTACGATCGCCGACACACCCTGCGACTCGATCCTCGTGGTGACCATCCCCACTGACAATCCCGAGGCCCGCACCTCGGACACCATAGCCCTGAACAACGGATACTTCGAGTTCCACCCCGAGGGTCACACGCTGAGCGAGGTGTTCATCTACGCCCTGCCCTCGGCACGCCCTGCGGCCGACGGATCGCGGCAGGCCTTCTCCATGCGTCCGATTGCTCTGCAATACCAGCCCGGAAGCGAGGTCTCGATCCGGGGCACGATCGAGGACTATACCCTCTCGGGCGATGATTTCTACTGCACGCTGAACGCCTTCAGGGAGTACTGCCGTCCATTGAGCCGACAGATCGACTCCCTGCAAAAGGTCTCCGGGCGTCTGATGGCCGAGGGCAGGGAACTGCCCACGGAGATCGGAATGTCGATCCGCCAGATCTCGCGTCAGATCACGGCCCTCACGGCCGACTACATCAGCGAACACCCCGACACCGAAGCCGCCGTGTCGCTGCTCGCCAACCTCGACCAGGAGCATCTGGCCAAATCGCTCGACGAGATTTCGGAGCGCGTGCGCAACGGCGTGATGGCCCCCTTCTACCAGAAGATCCGCCAACGCTACGACACGGTATGCGCCCGCCGACAGGCCGCCGAGCAGGTCCGCGAGGGGATGACCGCCCCCGATTTCACGGCCACGACAGCCGACGGCCGCACCGTCAGGCTCTCGGAGCTGAGGGGCAAATATGTGGTTCTCGATTTCTGGGGCAGCTGGTGCGGATGGTGCATCAAGGGAATCCCTTCGATGAAGCAATGCTACGACCGTCACCGCGACCGTATGGAGATCATCGGCATCGCCTGCCGCGACACCGAAGCCAAATGGCGCAAGGCCCTTGAGGAGCATGAACTCCCCTGGACCAACGTATTGAACGGCACAGATCCCGACCTTTCGATCCTCTATGCCGTAAGCGGCTACCCCACCAAATACATTATCGGTCCCGACGGCCGTATTCTGAAGAAAATCACGGGCGAACGTCCCGAATTCTACGAGTTCATCGACCGCGAGGTCCGCTAACCCGCGGCAGATCTCACGGCCGGGATCAACACCCGCTTTCGCCCCGATGCAGGGGATGCGCCCCTCAGCCGAGGATCAGATCCTCCACCCGCACCTTGGGGACGATGTGACGACCCTCCTCGCGGTAATAGGCATGAGGCTCTCCGGCCGCGATCTCGCGGATTTCGATCCGGTCCGTGCCGCGTCCCAAAGCCACGATGAGCAGGGGCTGGAGCTCCAGTCCGAATTCGCGGCGCACGCGTTCGGGATCGAAAGCGGCGATCACAATGCCGTTCAAACCGATCTCGACGGCCTGCAACAGCATCGTCTGCACCGAGATCCCGAGGTCGATATCGACATAGCGGTCCTCCCCGACCGTACTGCACACGATGATATAGGCCGAGGGTTCTTCCCCCTCGACGGGCAGGTGCAGTTCGGGCAGGGCCGCACCCATACGGATCAGGGGGTGCATCCTCCGTGCCTCCTCTCCCGCCACGGGACGGAAGCGGAGCACCTGGGCGTTGCGGGCCGAGGCAATGCGGGTATTCACCCCGATGATGCGGCGCAGCTGGTCGTCACGCACCTCAAACGAAGGGTCATAGCCGCGGTGGCTGCGGTTTTTGGTCACGAGGCGGAGCAGTCCCCCCGTTTTGTGGGCCGGGCGGGGAGTGGCCGGGCGGGCAAAATACTCCTCCATCTTCCTGCCGATATAGTTGTCTGCCATGATTCTTGAGATTTTGTTCACCACAAAGTTAATACAATTTACCATCGGCGGCACTCCCCCGCGGTGATCCGCCGAAAAGATTCCCGCTTTTGCCACCATCGCAGGTATCGGGAAGACCGCCCCCTCGGGATACGGCCGAAAGGCAAGGCGACACAAGAAAGAGCGGCAGAAGGAACAACGCCCCAAGGATGAGCGGCGGCAGAAAGAGAGTGCGGCGTCACCCCTATTTCGGAAATACAGCTACAACAGAGCAATAGATCTGCATTTTCCGTTTGTCAATCCTCTTCCCTTTTCGTATATTTGTCCCCCGGACACCAAATCCTCCCACACGAAAATCACAAAATGAAAAAAAAGGATATATTCACCTTCCGCGACGCCCAGAAACAAGTGGGTCCCGTCGCCTTTTCGACCATGCTCAAGCCCGCAGGTTCGACCTGTAACCTCGACTGCCACTACTGCTACTACCTCGACAAGGCCGTGCAATACGGCGGTCGCCAGGCCGTGATGAGTGACGAGCTGCTCGAAACCTACATCCGCCAATACATCGAAGCCAACGACGTCGATGTCGTACAGTTCTGCTGGCACGGCGGCGAACCCCTCCTCCTGGGCCTGGACTTCTACCGCAAGGCCATGGTCCTCCAACAGAAATATGCCGACGGCAAACGCATCGAAAATACCCTCCAGACCAATGCCACGCTGATCGACCGCGCCTGGTGCGACTTCTTCGCCGAGCACAAGTTCCTGGTCGGCGTGTCGCTCGACGGCCCCGAAGACGTCCACGACACCTTCCGCCTCACCAAGGGCGGAAAACCCACCTGGCAGAGGGTCATGGACTCGATCCGCATGTTCGAGGAGACGGGCGTGGAGTTCAACACGCTGAGCGTTGTCAACAGCCTCTGCGAGGGTCGCGGTGCGGAAATCTACCGCTTCTTCCGCAACACCGTCCACAGCCACTACATGCAGTTCCTTCCGGCCGTCGAACACGTGGTCGACAAACCCGGAATGCACCGCCCGCTGATCGTCTCGCCCGAATACGAGGGAGCGCGTCTGGCCGAGTGGTCGGTATCGGCCAAGGGCTACGGCAACTTCCTGTGCGACATCTTCGACGAATGGGTCCTCAACGACGTGGGTACCTACTTCGTGCAGATGTTCGACGCCACCCTCGCGCAATGGTGCGGCGTGCAGCCCGGTGTATGCTCCATGGGCGAAACCTGCGGCGACGCCCTCGTCGTGGAGCACAACGGCGATGTGTTCTCGTGCGACCACTTCGTCTACCCCGAATTCAAGTTGGGCAACATCACCGAAACAACCCTCATCGACATGTACCGTTCGCGCAAACGCATCGACTTCGGTCTGGCCAAGCGCAACGCCCTGCCCGCCGAGTGCCTCAACTGCAAGTACTACTTCGCCTGCCACGGCGAGTGTCCCAAGCACCGTTTCGAGACGGGTGCCGACGGTTGTCGCAAGAACTCCCTCTGCGAGGGTCTCTTCCACTGGTTCCGCCACTCGGAGCCTTACATGGACTATATGCGCCAGCTCATCTCGAAGGGACAGTCCCCCGCCTGGGTCATGCCCTTTGCCCGCAAACGCATGGGTCTGTTATAGGAGCTAGCCTAACTTCCCGATTACAGAAACGAACAGCCCCCGCGATTACAGAAGCGCGCCACCCTCACGCTTGGCCATTTCACGGCCGCAGGTGCAATCCGCCCGGATTCCGTCCGTGATTTTGCAGGGACACGGCCACAAGGCCGCCACTACCCACCGATTTCGGTCACGGCCCCATCCGCCCCGTGATTTTGCAGGGACAAGCCCCTCCGATTTCGGCCGCGTCCGCAATCCGTCTTGGATCTTCCCGAAAACAAAGAACCGGGAGTGTGTACTCTGTCGATGATTGAGTACACACTCCCGGTTTCTCATCTTTTGCACACACCGCACCTATCGCACGGCGCACCGCATGATTATTTACGCTCCTTGAGCAGGTCGCGGATCTCGGCAAGCAGCTTTTCCTCGGCCGAAGGGGTGGGTGCGGGTGCGGGTTTCTGCTGCTCCTCCTTCTTGCGCGAGAGACGCTGAATCAGGCTGATGAACAGGAAAATCGAGAAGGCGATGATCAGAAAATCGACCGTACTCTGTATGAATTTTCCATAGGACAGCACCACTTCGGGCACCTTGCCGTCGGCCGAAGCCGCACGGATCACCCACTTCAGATCCGTGAAGTTCACGCCACCCAGGATGCACCCCATCAGCGGCATGATCACATCGTTGACCAGCGAGGTGACGATCTTGCCGAAAGCACCGCCGATGATCACACCGATCGCCATATCGAGGACATTGCCCTTCATGGCGAAGGCCTTGAAATCAGATAAGAATTTACATTGCATGGATAAAAGAATTTAGGTTAACAGATCCGATTGTTTTATCCCTTCCCCCTCCTTTCCTCAAGCGGCAAGACCGGCAAGGGATTTTCGCCCCGGGAGCGGGCAAAAAACGACAAAAGGGAAAAGTGACTTGCCACTCTTCCCTTCAGTCGGTTATGCGAGAAGTCTACTCCTCGATGAAGTCGACGTTGACCTGACGCTGAAACACCTCCTGCAACGAAATATTCGTCTCGGTGGCCGACACACCCTTGATCCGCAGCACGCTGTCGAAAATCGTGCGCATCAGGTGTTCGTTGTCCTCGCAGTAGAGCTTCACCAGGATATTACCCGCTCCCGTGATGATGTGGCACTCCACGATCTCGGGAATCTCCTTCAGATACTCTACGGTCTGTCGCAACATCTCGGGATCTTTCAGCGTGATGTTGATGTGCGCACACACATCAAATCCCATCATCTTGGGGTCGACAATGAGCCGGCTGCCCAGGATCACGCCCGATTCGTCGAGCTTGCGGATGCGCTGGTGAATGGCCGCTCCCGAGATGCCGCACTCGCGGGCGATCTCCAGGAAGGGCATTCGCGCATTCTTGATCAGATACCGAAGTATCTTGCGATCTATTGCGTCCAGGTTCGTTTTAGGCATTATTCCGAGTATTACGTTATTTGATCACGTTCAACTCCTTGCCCACCTTGACAAATGCGGCGATGCAACGGTCGAGCTGCTCGGTGGTATGGCCTGCCGATACCTGCACACGGATACGGGCCTGTCCCTTCGGAACCACCGGATAGTAGAATCCCGTGACGAATACACCCTCGTCCTGCAGACGGGCGGCGAAATCCTGCGAGAGCTTGGCGTCGTACAACATCACGGCGCAGATGGCCGACTGGGTAGGTTTGATGTCGAATCCGGCGGCCATCATGCCCTTGCGGAAATGCTCCACATTGGCCACCAGACGGTCGTGGATCTCGTTGCTCTCCTTGAGCATACGGAACATCTCGATGCTGGCACCCACGACAACCGGAGGCAGCGAGTTCGAGAACAGATAGGGACGCGAACGCTGGCGCAGCATGTCGATGATCTCCTTGCGACCCGTCGTGAATCCGCCCACGGCACCGCCGAAGGCCTTACCGAGCGTACCCGTCAGGATGTCGACCTGACCTCGCAGGTTATACAGCTCCGTGATGCCGTGCCCCGTGGCACCCAGCACTCCGGCCGAGTGGCACTCGTCGACCATCACCAGGGCGTCGTATTTCTCGGCCAGCTCGCAGATCTTGTCCAGCGGAGCGGCGTTGCCGTCCATCGAGAACACACCGTCGGTACAGATGATGCGGAAACGCTGAGCCTGAGCCTCCTTGAGTTTCTCCTCCAGGTCGGCCATATCGGCGTTGGCATAACGGTAACGCACGGCTTTGCACAGACGCACACCGTCGATGATCGAGGCGTGGTTCAAGGCGTCGGAGATGATGGCGTCCTGCTCGGTGAGCAGCGGCTCGAAAACACCGCCGTTGGCGTCGAAGCAGGCGGCGTAGAGGATCGTATCCTCCGTACCGAAGTAGTCGGAGATGGCCTTCTCAAGCTCCTTGTGGATGTCCTGGCAACCGCAGATGAAGCGCACCGACGACATACCGAAACCACGTTCGTCCATCGTCTTCTTGGCGGCCTCGATCAGACGCTTGTTGTCCGACAGACCCAGGTAGTTGTTGGCGCAGAAGTTCAGCACCTGACGGCCGGCCACTTCGATTTCCGCACGCTGGGGCGAGCAGATGACACGTTCCTTCTTGTAAAGACCTGCGGCCTCGATCTCGGCGAGTTCCTTCTGCAGGTGTTCTTTCATTTTACCGTACATACTCGTTTATGGTTTAAAAGTTTTTGCCTGATAAAAGTATCAATTTGTAAACAAAGGTACAATTTTTTTCCTAAGAATGTTCCCCGCCAACCATTTTTTATCGGTCATCGGTTACAAATCATCATCCGGCTGAGTTTTTGGGGGTTGCCCCCTTCGCCGACCCGTCTTTGCGGGACGGCCAGCCTCTGCGCTTACACCTGGCGCCCTCCCGGGAGTCTCCTCCGGACAGGTTTCCCTTCCTTCCGCCCGCCCCCCCCAACCGAAAGGGGTACGCAAGAGAATTTCGCGTTTTTTTTGGTAAACCAATTATTTTCCCGGAAAAATTCGTATATTTGCGAATACGATAACTCATTAATAACCATCCATAACAAACCTATGAAAAAAGAGTGTGTATTAGTCTGCGGTGGTGCCGGATATATCGGTTCGCATACCACAGTCGAATTAATCAACGCCGGCTATGACGTGGTCATCGTCGACAACTTCTCCAACAGCGAGATGTCGGCCGTCGAGAACGTCCGCAAGATCACCGGCGTGGAGATCCCCTGCATCGAGGCCGACTGCTGCGACATGGAGGCTTTCCGCAAGGTATTTGAAAAGTACGAGTTCAACTCGGCCATCCACTTCGCCGCATCGAAGGCCGTGGGCGAGTCGCTCGAAAAACCGATGCTCTACTACCGCAACAACCTCACCTCGTTGATGAACCTCATCGACCTGATGCGCGAATTCGGCCGTCAGAACATCGTATTCTCGTCGTCCTGCACCGTCTATGGCGAGCCCGACAAGCAGCCCGTCACGGAGCAGACGCCCCGCAAACCCGCCACGTCGCCCTACGGCAATACCAAGCAGATCTCCGAGGACATCCTCCGCGACTCGATGGCTGCCTACAAGGGCATGAAGACCATCGCCCTGCGTTACTTCAACCCCATCGGAGCCCACCCCTCGGCCATGATCGGCGAGCTGCCCAGAGGTGTGCCGCAAAACCTCGTACCCTATGTGACGCAGACCGCCGCCGGCATCCGCGAGTGTCTGTCGGTATTCGGTGACGACTACAACACCCCCGACGGATCCTGCATCCGCGACTACATCGACGTAACCGACCTGGCCAAAGCCCACGTGGCTGCCATCAACCGCATGATACAGGGCCGCAGCGAGGAGAACTACGAGATCTTCAACGTCGGCACGGGTCGCGGCGTTTCGGTACTCGAACTGGTGAACAAATTCCAGGAAGTCAACAACGTCAAGCTCAACTTCAAGATCGCACCCCGTCGTCCGGGTGACATCATCGCCATCTGGGCCGACCCCACCCGCGCCAACACGGTGCTGGGCTGGAAGGCCGAACGCACGATCGAAGAGACGCTGGCTTCCGCCTGGAACTGGGAGAAACACCTCCGCGGTATCAAGTAGCGGTATCCTCGCTTCCCGAAACAAAACCACCCAGCCCTCTCGTGCAGGGTGGTTTTTTATTGCCGCGGCCAGCGTCTCCGTCCATACGAAAAACCCGATGAATAAGCTCAACTATTTGATCTTACAGAATTTTTTCGTATCTTTGCGACCCGAAAAGCAGGCGGAATTGGGGTACGTATCCGTTTATGTACGCACTGAGAACCGCCCAAGGTAACATTTAAATTATTTTTTAATACTATGAAAACCATCATTGTAAAGGCTACCAAGCGTGCCGATTTCGGTAAGAAAGCCGCTAAAGCCATCCGCCGTCAGGGCCTCGTTCCCTGCGTTTTGAACGGTAACGGAGAGCCCGTGAACTTCACGATCGATCCCCGCGACATCAAACCCCTGATCTACACCCCCAACTCCTACATCGTAGAGTTCGACATCGAGGGTCAGAAGGAGAAAGCCGTTCTGCGTGAGGCTCAGTTCCACCCCGTACGTGAGGAGATCCTCCACATGGACTTCTTCCGCGTAAGCGACGGCAAACCCGTTTCGATCTCGGTTCCCGTACGCCTGACCGGTAACGCCGAGGGTGTAAAGATCGGTGGTAAGCTCGTTCTCTCGTCGCGTAAGCTGACGATCAGCGCCCTCGAGGAGAACCTCCCCGATGAGGTTGTCGTTGACGTTACGACCCTGGGGGTAGGCAAGACCATCTTCGTTGGTGACCTGAACATGGAGAACGTGAAGTTCCTGACCCCCGCTACCACCGCCGTTTGCGCCGTTCGCGTAACCCGTGCTTCGCGTGGTGCTGAGGCTGCGAACTAATCCGGTTCGATATGAAATACCTCATTGTTGGGTTGGGTAACATCGGCGTCGAGTATGCCGAGACCCGTCACAACATCGGATTCAAAGTGTTGGACGCTCTCGCTGAGGCGTCCAACACCTCTTTTACGACCTCCCGTTACGGCGACATCGCCGAGGCCCGATGGAAGGGGCGCACCATGGTGCTGCTCAAGCCCTCGACCTACATGAACCTTTCGGGTAAGGCCGTCCGATACTGGATGGATGCGGAGAAGATCCCCGTGGAGAACATTCTGATCATCTCGGACGACATCGCCCTCCCGATCGGCACGCTGCGCCTCAGACCCAAAGGCAGCGCCGGAGGTCACAACGGATTGAAGAACATCGCCGAAATGATCGGCACGGAGGAATTTGCCCGTATGCGCTTCGGTGTGGGCGGTGATTTCCCGCGCGGACACCAGGTGGACTACGTCCTGGGCGAGTTCAGTGCCGAAGACAAGGAGGTGATCGCCACGCGGCTGAAGACCTTCATCGACGCCATCCGTTCGTTCACGACCGTGGGTGTGGGACAGACCATGAATTTCTTCAACAAGAAATAACCCCGCCCCGAAATACTCAAAACAGAAGAGGTGCGACCTTTGCATAGGGTCGCACCTCTTCTGTTTGTTTTTCCATACACTGCCCTTGCAGCCCGTTCCCCCCTTCCGGCCGACTCTTCCCCCGACGGACAACCGTCCAAACCGGCGGGAAACAGGTCTCAAGAAGAATCTTCGGGGGCTAATCCTCCTCGTCACCGAAGTAGAAATCCTCCATCAGCGAATCCAGCTCGCGACGTTCCTTCTTGGTGGGGCGTCCCGTACCGCGGTCGCGCATCACGAAGATCGTCTCGCGCGGAACATTGAGCTTGTCGAGTTCCTCCTGCGGGGTGATGTTGAGGCAGTATTCGGGTACTTTGGCGGCGGGCTGGCGGCTCGACACCAGGTCGAGGACCTTATAGGAATAGGTCAGCCGCACTTTCTTGACGTCGATCCTGTCGCCGATCTTCACCTCTCGCGACGGTTTCACATAAGACCCGTCGACCAGCACCTTGTTGGTGCGGATGGCCTCGGCGGCATCGCTGCGCGTCTTGAAAACACGCACGGCCCACAAATATTTATCCAATCTGATGTTATCCATAATTCTATTTTAATACGTTCGTTTATTCGCCACTCTGCCGGCATTGTTTCTCGTAGAGGCTCTCCTCGCAGGGATTGGCCAGGGCCTGTTCGTCGTTCTGACGGCTCACGCTGAGAATCATGCCCAGGGCGATGGTCGTGAACAGGACCGATGATCCGCCCCTCGAAATAAGCGGCAGGGTCTGACCCGTCTCGGGGAAGAGGTTGAGGGTCACCATGATGTGAAGCAGGGCCTGGCAGGTGATCAGCATTCCCAGCCCCAGGACCAGCAGTCCGGGGAATGCCGTCGTGCAGCGCCGGAAGATCTCGATGGAGCGGAAGAAGATCCACAGGTAGAGCATCAGCAACAGCAAGCCCAGGATCATGCCGTACTCCTCGACGAAGAAGGCGTAGGCATAGTCGCTCTCGGGGTGGATCATCTCCACGCGCACGACACTCTGTCCGGCACCCTCGCCGAAGATTCCGCCGTTGTGGATGGCGATCATCGAGCGTTCGGTATCGGTCAGATCGACGATTGCCTTCTGGGTCTGATCCTGCGTCCACAGGTGTCTCCACGTGGCCAGTCGTCCCTCGGCCGTCTCGCTGCGTCCCAGGTTCAGCGACAGGGCCAGCACTCCGGCCAGAGCTGCCCACCCCATCAGCTTGGCCAGCTCGTTGGAGCGCACGCGACCGATGAGCATCATCACCCACGAAGCCCCGAAAACGATCATTGCCGAGGAGGTGTGAGCCGGGAAGATAGCCAGGCAGGCCACCACCACCGGCATCAGGATCGGGAGGGTACCCTCCCGCCAGATGGTGCGCTGCTCCTCGGAAGAGCGCCACGTCCAGAACTTCCACGAGGGGACGATCCTCAGTTCCTCAACTTTCGACTGCCGTCCGGCCAGCTGCTGGGCCAGGAAGAGGAGTGTGGCCACCTTCAGCGCCTCCGAAGGCTGGAACTGAAAGGGTCCCAGGGGGATCCATCGGGCCGCTCCGTTGGTGGTGTGGCCGAGGACATAGGTCAACAGGGTGCAGAACACCGAGAGCAGGTAGGCCGGCCGGGCCAGGAAGTTGTACTTCCGGCAGTTGATCCGCTGCACCACGAGCATGATGCCGAAACTGACCGTGAGGATCAGCAGCTGCTGACGGAGGAAATGGCTGGTCGACTGCTCCGTGTGGGCGTCATAGGCCATCTTGGCCGTCGACGAATAGACCACCAGCACGGAGATCACGGCCAGGGCGATGACGATGACCCACAACACGCGGTCACCCGTGAAGAAACGCCCCATGCGGTGCGGTTTCTGCCCTGCGGCCTGCTCTTTAGGATGCGCTGCGGCCATGTGCTAACAGTTTTTTACGACCCACTCCTTGAAACATTCACCGCGGTGCTCGTAGCTGTGGAACAGATCGAAGCTGGCGCACGCCGGCGACAACAGCACGGCATCTCCCTCGCGGGCGGCCTTGCGGGCGGCCTGCATCGCCCCCTCGAAGTTGTCGAACGAGAGGATCTCGGGCACCACACCCTCGAATTCGCGCTCCAGTTTGGTGTTGTCCAGTCCCATGCAGACGAGCGTGTGGACCTTCCTGCGGGCAAACTCCTTGAGCGGCGTGTAGTCATTGCCCTTGTCCGTACCTCCGGCAATCCACACCAGGGGGCGTGTCATGCTCTCCAGGGCATACCATACCGAGTCGACGTTCGTGGCCTTCGAGTCATTGATCCACAGCACTCCGTCCACCTCCTTGACCGGCTCCAGACGATGCTCCACAGGCGAGAAGGCATAGAGCGATCCGAGGATCGACTCCGGATCGACCCCTGCGGCCAGGGTGGCCAGGGTGGCGGCCATGGCATCGTAGGCGTTGTGCAGACCCCGGATCTGCATCTTCGACATATCGACCTCCAGCGAACGGCCGCCCACCGACGCCGTAAAACGTCCGTCGAGCAGGAAGGCATCGCCCGCACCGCTGGCCACGGCCGTCTTGGCCGCAAACGGAAGCTGCTTCATGCCGAAGTCGTAGAGGGGAATCTGCTCCCAGATGACCTCATCGTCGCCCGAATAAATGAAGTAGTCGTTGGCCTTCATGTTCTGCGTGATGCGCATCTTGGAGTTGATATAGTTCTGAAAACAATAGTCGTAGCGGTCCAGGTGATCGGGCGTGATGTTCATCAGCACGCCGATGTTGGCGCGGAAGCGGTACATTCCGTCCAGCTGGAAGGAACTCAGTTCGAGGACATACCAGTCGTAGTTACCCGTGGCGACCGAATAGGCGAAACTCTCGCCGATGTTGCCGCCCAGGGCCACATTCATCCCGGCATCGCGCATGATCTTGTAGATGAGCGATGTGGTCGTGGTCTTGCCGTTCGATCCCGTGATGCAGATCGTGCGGGCCTTGCCCAGGTAGCGGCCCGCAAACTCCATCTCGGAGATGACGGGGATGCCCCGCTCGCGGATCTTCACCACGATGGGTGCTTTCTCGGGGATACCCGGCGACTTGATCACCTCGGTCGCCGCCAGGATGCGCTCCTCGCTGTGGCCGCCCTCCTCGTAGGGCACCTGCCACTCCTCCAATCGGGCCTTGAAGCGATCGGCAATGCGTCCCGCATCCGACAAAAAGACATCGAAACCCTGCTTGCGAGCCAGAATCGCCGAGCCGTAGCCGCTGATTCCTCCGCCCAACACTACAATCTTCTTATTATTGTTCATAATGCTTACGGTTTTATTGAACCCCTTGAAAATTATTTATCTTTTCGTGCGCCCTATCGGATCTTCAGCGTGGCGATGGTGATGGCCGCCAGCAGCAGAGAGATGATCCAGAAACGGGTGACGATCTTCGTCTCGAAAATATTCTTCTTCTGGAAATGGTGGTGGATCGGCGACATGAGGAAGATGCGCCGTCCCTCGCCGTACTTACGCTTCGTATACTTGAAGTAGCCCACCTGCAACATCACCGAGAAACTCTCCACCAGGAACACACCGCACAACAACGGCAGCAGCAGCTCCTTGCGGATGCAGAGGGCGAAGACGGCGATCATGCCTCCAATCGACAACGATCCCGTGTCACCCATGAAGATCTGCGCCGGGAAGGAGTTGTACCACAGGAATCCCACCAGAGCACCCATCATCGCGGCGGCAAAGACCACCAGCTCGCCCGAACCGGGGATATACATGATGTTCAGGTAGTCGGCATAGACGATATGGCCCGACAGGTAGGCCAGGATGCCGAGCACCATGACTATCGGCACGGAGACGCCCGTCACCAGTCCGTCGAGTCCGTCCGTGAGGTTGGCGCCGTTCGACACGGCCGTCACCACGAAGATCGCCACCAGGACATAGAGCAGCCACGTCAGCGTGTCGTTCCCTCCGGTGAGCCATCCGTAGTCGAACTCGTTGTTCTTGATGAAGGGAATGGTCGTCTGTGTGGTCTTGATGCTCTCGGAGCTGAGCACCACCTTCTGGCGGATGCTCTCCAGGGGTGTGCCGTCGTTGTTTACGTAGATCGTCTCGACGGGCTGCGTGGTCTTCTCGCGCACGACAATATCCCCCGAAAGCCACATGGTCGTGCCGACGATGATACCCAGTCCGACCTGACCCACAACCTTGAACCTGCCCTTGAGTCCCTCCTTGTGGTGGCGGAACACCTTGATGTAGTCGTCCAGGCCGCCGATGAATCCCAGCCACACGGTCGAAACCAGCAACAACAGCACATAGACATTGTCCAGCCGTCCGAACAGCAGGGTCGGCACCAGCACGGCCAGGAGGATGATCACACCGCCCATGGTCGGCGTGCCGCGCTTCTGGAGCTGGCCCTCCAGGCCCAGGTCGCGGATCTCCTCGCCGATCTGCTGACGCTGGAGGAAGTTGATGATCGACCGTCCGAAGATGATGACGATCAGCAGGGAGAGGATGACGGCCATGGCCGCACGGAATGAAATGTATTGGAACATACCCGTTCCCGGGATGTTGAGTACCTCGTCGAGGTAACGGAAAATCTGATATAACATGACTCTTTATGTTTTCACTCTGAAAAGGCCGCACGCAGGCATTCCACCCTCACGGTGACGCCTGCGGCGTGCCGCTTTTTTATCGGGTTGCGGGGCTGAGGCTGCCGAAGGCCTTGACCACCTGCTCGCGGTCGTCGAAATGGTGCTTCACATCGCCCACGATCTGATAGGTTTCGTGGCCCTTGCCCGCCACCAGGATGATGTCGCCCGGACGGGACAGCATCACCGCCGTGCGGATGGCCTCGCCGCGGTCCGCCAGACGCAGGTAACGGTCGCCGGGGTTGAGCCCCGCCACCATGTCGTCGAGGATGGCCTCGGGGGCTTCGTGACGCGGGTTGTCCGACGTGAAGATCGACGTTGAGGCATACTTCACGGCGATCTGCGCCATCTCGGGGCGTTTGGTCTTGTCGCGGTTGCCGCCGCAGCCGCACAGGACGATGAGCTGCTGTGCGGATTGGCGGAGTTCCTCGATCGTGAGGATCACGTTCTCCAGGGCGTCGGGCGTGTGGGCATAGTCGATGACGGCCATCGTACCGTTGGCGGCACGTACCACCTCGAAACGTCCGCGTACCGAACCCAGCGTGCTCAGCACGCGCAGCACCTCCTCCCGGTCGAAACCCAGCTCCACGGCCGCGGCATAGACCGTCAGCAGATTATAGGCGTTGAACCGTCCGACGGGAGTCACCCACACCTCGCGGCCGTCGATCCTGAGTTGCATACCGTCGAGATGCATCTCGACGATCTTGCACCGGTAATCGGCCATCGACCTCAACGACAGGGTACGAACCCTTGCCCGCGTATTCTGCACCATGACACTGCCGTTGCGGTCGTCGATGTTGGTCACGGCGAAGGCATCCGACGGCAGATGGTCGAAGAAGAGTTTCTTGGCGCGGATATACTCCGCAAAAGTCTTGTGGTAGTCCAGGTGGTCGTGGGTAATGTTCGAGAAGAGTCCTCCGGCGAAGTGCAGACCCCGCGTGCGCTCCTGAACGATGGCGTGCGACGAACACTCCATGAAGCAATACGAACAACCCTCATCGACCATCTCGCGCATCAAGGCATTGAGTCGGATCGAGTCGGGCGTGGTGTGAGTGGCCTCGATTTCACGATCTTCGATCTTATAGACCACCGTCGAGATCAATCCCGCCTTATATCCCATCTTGCGCACCATGTCGAAGAGCAACGTGGCGGTGGTGGTTTTGCCGTTCGTGCCGGTCACGCCGACCAGACGCAGCTCGCGGCTCGGATCGTCGTAGAACGCAGCCGCCATATCGGCCATGGCACCCTCGGAATCCCCGACCACCACATAGCTCACTCCCTCGCGGCACTCCGCGGGCAGCTCCTCGCAGACCACGACCGAGGCACCCTGCTCCACGGCCGAGGGGATGAAGCGGTGACCGTCGCACTGTGTGCCGCGCACCGCAAAGAAACAATCTCCCGCCTTGACCGTACGGGAGTCGTAGGTAAGTCCCGAAACGGAAACCGTATCCGTTCCGTGCAGCGTCCCGAAGGACGTATTTTTCAGCAAATCACTCAGCTGTTTCATCTTAATCCAATGTTATAGATACAACACTGCCGGGGGATACCCTCCTTCCGGCAGGAATACTTTGCGTTTTCACACCTCCGCGTCCCGAGAACCGCACCTTCAGCCCGCGGCTCTCCAGCAGGAAGAGGGCATCCTTGAGGCCCATGCCCCTCACATCGGGCATCGTCCTCAGATCGGTCGAGACCTCCCGGACCGCGACCGTCGACAGGGAGTCGACCGTCACGCGCCCCCACCCTTCGTCGAGTGACGAGGAGGTGGACATCGACAATTCGTCGGCCACTTCCAGCACCTGCTCCACATCGCCGCCCTTCAGACGCACGGGTTTCAGTCCGCTACCCAAGGCCGTGTCAACGTAGGGGTTGTTGCCGCGGTTGTGGATATAGTCAACCATACGTTTCACCACGGGACCCGCCAGCGGCGCTCCGTAGTAGGCCTTGCCGGCCTGCGCACGGGTCTCGATCGAGGTAAGCACCGTGTAGCGGGGGTTCTCCGCCGGGAAATAAGCCACGGCCGAACCCAGATAATAACGGCTCTCACGGGCTCGCGGATCGGTGATCTGGGCCGTACCCGTCTTGGCGGCCACCTTCACCCGCGTAGTGTCGCGGAAAAACTGGCGGGCCGTACCCTCGGTGGCCACGGCCTCCAGGGCGTGCTTCACCTCGCGCAGGGTCTTGCGTGAGGCGATCGACGATTCGATGGTGTGGGTCTCGAACCGCTCTACCTCCTCGTCGCCGTTGCGGAAACGGCGCACCAGAACCGGAGCAATCATTTTGCCGCCGTTGGCTACGGCATTGTAGAGCGTGATGACCTGGATCGGGGCCAGGCGCACACGGTAACCGTAGGACATCTTCACCAACATCACTCCCGGGTCGGCGACCTTCCAGTCGGTCGTCAGCTCGGGCTTGCGCTCTCCGAACCTCTCCAGGCCGACACATTCGCCCAGGTGGAGCTTCTCGTGGAGGTAGTCGCTGAAATTGCGCTTGCGGCCCGTCACTCCATAGAGATCCCACACGGCCTTGGCGAAGTAGACGTTCGACGAGGAGGCCACGGCCCGCTTGAAGTCTATCTCGTGATCCCCGCGGTGCGAATCGCGGATGCGGGTTGCGGGTCCGACCTTCACCGGATCGCCGTTGTGCGTATCGTAGATCTGCTCGGGCGACATGTCCGCGTCGTCGAGCAGGGCGAGGGAGGTGGCCAGCTTGAAGGTCGAGCCGGGCTCCATGCTTCGTCCCAGGGCATAGTTTTCGTTCTCGGAGTAAGAGCCGTCGGCATTGCGGCCGAGGTTGACCATCGCCAGGATCTCGCCCGTACGGACCTCCATGACGATCGTCGTACCCCACTGGGCATTCTGAGCCGTGAGTTGCTGGCGCAGGGCCTTGTCGGCCACATCCTGGAGATCCATGTCGAGGGTGGTCTCGATGTCGCAGCCGTCCACCGGATCGGAATGGCTGCCCGCCACACGACCCGAGAATCCGCGGGCGATACGTTGGCGGACCGACTTGCCGTCACGACCCGCCAGCTCCTTGCGGTAGACCGACTCGATGCCGTAGTTACCCCTGTCACCGATCAGTCCGATTGTTCTGCGGGCCAGCTCACCCTGGGGATAGATGCGCTCGTCGCGTTCGACCAGGCGGTAGACCCATCCCATGTTCCAGTTGAGCAGGGGGTAGCCCTTGAGCGTCTGCCACTCGCCGTAGTCGACCTCGCGGGGGAAGATCTTCACGGGGGTATGATCACGGATCGTGTCATAGACCGTACTGTAAATATACTCCTCGCCGTTGAGGCGGTCGATCATGCGGCCGAACCACCCCTCGGAGCGGAGCGTCGAGTCGCGGCGCGGCCTGGTGAGGCGGTAGCGGCGGCTGTGTTCGCGGCGGAACATCCGCGAATACTCGCTCGCCGAACGATCTCTGAAAAAGGCCGCCAGGAGCTTCGAGAGCGAGTCGGCCTGTTCGTTGAATCTCTTGATGGAATCCAGTCCCTCCGATCCGAAATCGAATTCGACCTGGTAGCGGAAGATCGAGGTGGCCAGCGGCTCGCCGTCGCGCGAGAGGATCGTGCCGCGGCGGGCGGGGATGATCTTCTCGGTGAAGATGCGGGCGGCCAGTCGGTCGGCATTGTAGTCCACCTCATGGCTGAACCACTGCACCCAGATCAGACGCAGGCACACCACAAGCCCCACGAATATGAACACCTTATAGAGCATTCGTACCCGCTGCAGAATATCGCTTTTTATTTTTGAAGGTTTGCCTTTCATCCGTACAATCCCGATATGACGGGACCTGAAAAAAATTACACGTTATCGCTCCCCCACTAATCCTCGATCACCACACCCGGCGAATGGGGATCGTAGAGATCCAGCCCGCGGCGGTGGAGTTCGTTCGAGATGGCCGAGTGGGTCGTGCGGCGGAAGCGCTGCTCCTGCAGACGGATCGACTTCTCGCGCAGCATGGTCACCTCACGCTCCAGGCGGGTATATTTCATGTCGAGGTGGAGGGTCATGAACATCACGGCAATGCTCAGGAAGAACATTCCCGCAACGCAGAACATATAGGAGTAATACTTCGACACGCCTTCGCGGATCAGAATCGTTCCCGACAACAGCTGCCACAAGGCACTCGCCTGGCGTTTCTGTTCGCGGCGCAGACGTTCCTCCTCGGCGGCCCGTGCGGCGGCCTCGCGCTCCTCGTCCCGACGCAGATCCTCGTCCGCCTCGCCGCTGTTCATACGGCGCACCTCCTCCCTTACGCGTCGCTTGAACTCCTCGTCAGCCGCACGCTCGGCCTCCTGTTCGGGGGTCACCGGGTCGAATTCATGATCTGCATATTTCATCGTTACTCCTCGTTTTGTTTCGGGAGCAGGCCTTTCGTGGGCCCGGCCCGCAATGTGTGTGGTCTACAATTTTACAGCCGCTCTCAACCGCGCCGAACGCGAGCGGGGATTACGCTCCAGCTCCTCCTCCGTAGGGACGACCGCCTTGCGCGTCACCGCCTCGAAGGGCACCTGGGCACGTCCGAAGAAATCCTTCTCGACCTTGCCCGAGAAATTGCCGCTGCGCATGAAGTTCTTCACCAGGCGGTCCTCCAGCGAATGGTAGGAGATCACCACCAGGCGCCCCCCCGGTTTGAGCACCTTGAGACTCTGCTCCAGGGCCATCTTCAGGGCCTCCATCTCGCCGTTGACCTCGATACGCAGAGCCTGGAAAAGCTTGGTGAGGAACTTCGAGGGATCCTTTTTCGGGGTGCAGGGCTTGACGGCCTCGACCAATTCGGCCGTGGTCCGGATCGGAGTCGCAGCGCGGGCCTTCACCAGGCAGTTGGCCACCTTCCAGGGGGTATCCACCTCGCCCCAGTCACCCAGGATGCGGGTCAGATCATCGGCCGAGTAGGTATTGACGACCGTTTCCGCCGTGAGTCCGCCCCGCTGGTTCATACGCATATCGAGGGGAGCGTCACCGCGGAACGAGAATCCGCGCTCCACGGCGTCGAAGTGGTGGGACGACACCCCCAGATCGGCCAGGATGCCGTCAACCCCTCCGTCACCCACACCCCTCAGACGCAGGGCGCCTCTCAAGAAGCGGAAATTGCTGGCCACATAGTGGAAACGGCTGTCGTCGGGGCAGTTCCGGATCGTATCCCGATCCTGGTCGAATCCGTAGAGACGACCCTCGGCGCCCAGCGACTGCAGGATGCGGCGGGAGTGTCCCCCACCGCCGAACGTGAGGTCGGCATAGACCCCCTCGGGGTGTACTTCGAGCAGCGAAACCGACTCCTCCAAAAGTACCGGTGTGTGATATTGCGACATAATCGTTGTTTACAAAAGGTATGTTTGGGGTCAAAGTTAGCGTTTTTTCAAAAAAGAATCCCTATCTTTGTCCATATAAATTTTCAAGATCCTTATGCCTAAAATAGACATCGGAGTCGTTTTGACAGAGAAACTTCCGCGGCTGAGCCGCTGGATCCCCCGCTTTTTGGTCAACCGACTGCGAAGAATCATCCACGAAAAAGAGCTGAATCACATCCTCAGCCACTACTGGCAGCTCCCTCCCCAAGACTTCATCCATGCCTGTTTCCACGAATGGAAAGTCGAATATTCGATCCGGGGGCTCGAAGCCCTGCCCCGCGACGGACGCTACATCTTCGTCTCGAACCACCCCTTCGGCGGCATGGACGGCATGATGCTTGCCGACAAGCTCACGGAGCATTTCGGCGACGCCCGCGTGGTGGTCAACGACATACTCATGCACGTCGAACCCCTGCGTCCGCTGTGGCTCCCGGTCAACAAACACGGTGCCCAGAACGCCGACTATGCCCGCCACATCGACCTCGCCTTCATGAGCGACCTCCCGATCCTGACCTTCCCAGCAGGCCTCTGCTCGCGACGCATCGGAGGGCGGGTCACCGACCTGGAGTGGAAGACCAGCTTTCTGAAAAAAGCCTACTCCTCCCAGCGGCAGATCGTCCCCGTATTCGTCGAAGGGCGTCTGTCGAACTTCTTCTACCGCGTGGCCCGCATCCGCAAGATGCTCGGCATCAAGTTCAACATCGAGATGCTGTGGCTCCCCGACGAGATGTTCGCCCAAAAGGGACGTCACTTCAGAATCCGGGTCGGAGAACCCATCACCGTGGCCGAACTCCAACACAAGGGATCGCTGCGCGAACAGACCGAATACCTGCGCGAAAAATGCTATCTTCTGGAAAAAAGATTGCAGTAAACTGACAAATTACGCCAAAACAAGGTAATTTTGCATTCATGAATTCATCGTTAGAGATACAACCCATCATCCCGCCCGTCGACCGGGAGCTGCTCCTCTCGGAGCTGACCCCCGCCCGCAAGGTGCGCGACACGAAGAAGGCCGGAAACGAGATCTACATCTTCTCGGCCCGCGAATGCCCCGCACTGATGCGCGAAGTGGGACGCCTGCGCGAGGAGGCCTTCCGCAATGCCGGAGGAGGCACGGGCCTGGAGATCGACATCGACTCGGAGGACACGGCCGAAGACGGCTACTTCCAGCTCATCGTCTGGGATCCCGCCGCCGCGGAAATCGTCGGCGGATACCGCTTCATCGTCTGCTCATCGCCCAACCCGCGGCACCTCTCGACCGAACACTATTTCCGGTTCAGCGACCTCTTCCGCGAAAAATACCTGCCCCACACCATCGAGCTGGGCCGCTCCTTCGTGCAGCACGCCTACCAGCAGCGACAGAACCCCAAGAGCATCTTCGCCCTCGACAACCTGTGGGACGGACTCGGGGCACTGCTCGTGCTCAACCCCGGGGTCAAGTACCTCTTCGGCAAGGTGACGATGTACGCCTCCTACAAGAAGGTGGCCCGCAACGCCCTGATCTGGTTCCTGCGCCGCTACTTCCCCGACCGCGACCGTCTGGTCGAGGGTATCCACCCCCTGCAACTCGATCTGGACGATCCCTACTACGAACAGCTCTTCACGGGACGGACCTACATGGAGAACTACCGGATCCTGATCCGCAAGGCCCGCGAGCTGAACGAGAACATCCCCCCGCTGATCAATGCCTACATGAACCTCTCGCCCTCGATGCGGGTCTTCGACACGGTGTCGAATCCCGACTTCGGCGATGTGGAGGAAACGGGCATTCTGGTGACCGTGGCCGACATCTACCCCGAGAAGCGCGAACGCTACACCCGCTGGGAGGGCTGGCAGGCCAACCTGCGCCACCGACGCGAGGAGTTCAAGGAGAAACTCCGCCAGCATTTGGGGATCTTCTCCCCGAAAAAAAGAAGTCCGCAAAACAAGCGGTAACAACATGACTTCCAGTAATTCGCACATAGCCTGGAAAGGGCAGAATTCCCTCCTCCGTAAAAAAAATCGGGGGGGGGAATTTTTATGGATATTTTATTACCTTTGCATATAAAAGGGACTCTGCAACACCCTTGAATTCAGCCAAATTTTTAAAAGCCAATGAATATTATCACTGTCAAAAACGTATCGAAGCTATACACCGGTCACAAGGCTCTGGACAACGTATCGCTCTCGATTCCCCGCGGGTCGATCTACGGTCTCCTGGGCCCCAACGGTGCGGGCAAGACCACGCTCATCCGCATCATCAACCGCATCACGGCTCCCGATTCGGGCCAGGTATTTTTCGGCGACCACGAGATCTCGCCCCGGGACATCTACCGCATCGGCTATCTGCCCGAGGAGCGCGGTCTGTACAAGAAGATGAAGGTCGGCGAACAGGCCATATTCTTCGCCCGTCTGCGCGGTGTCTCGCGCCACGACGCCACGCAGCGCCTCAAGGATTGGTTCGTGCGCTTCGGTATCGAAAACTGGTGGGACAAACGCATCGACGAACTCTCGAAGGGTATGGCCCAGAAGGTGCAGTTCATCACCACGCTGATCCACCAACCCGAACTGCTGATCCTCGACGAGCCGTTCTCGGGCTTCGACCCCATCAACGCCCGCATGATCCAGGAGGAGATCCTCCGCCTGCGCTCCCAGGGCACGACAATCATCCTCTCAACCCACAACATGGGATCGGTCGAGGAGATGTGTGACCACATCACGCTGATCAACAAATCCCACAACATCCTCTCGGGCAACGTCGATGAGATCCGCCGCCAACACGGAGCCAACACCTTCGAGGTGCAGTTCCGCGGTGACGGTAACCTGTTCCGTGCAGCTCTGGAGGGCCACTGCGAACTCTTCCCCGAGGAGACGGCCGGTGGCGAACTCCACACCGTCAAGCTCCACGTGGAACGGGACGAGGACCTCAAAGGCGTCATCGCCCGCGCCAACGACTCCGTGGAACTGCGCTCGTTCCGCGAAATCATCCCCTCGATGAACGACATTTTCATCCGTGCGGTCAACGGAAAACTCTAAAAAACGAATCATATCATGTCCAAGAACATATTCCTCATCATCCAGCGCGAGTTCAACGAACGTGTGCGCAAAAAATCATTCATCATCACCACGCTGCTCATGCCTCTGCTGATGCTGGCCATCATGATCATCCCCGGTCTGATCATGGCCTTCGCCACGGGCGAGGAGAAGCAGATCGCCGTGATCGACCAGAGCGGACGCATTGCCCCCTCGCTCCACAACGAAGACGAGATCCGTTTCGAGATCGTCGACATGGACACCGAAGAGGCCCGCAAATCCCTCACCGACCGATATGCCATACTCTACATCGGCAGCAACGTCGTGGACAACCCCTCGGAGGTGAGACTCTATGTCAACACCTCGTCGTCGATGGCCGTCGAGTCGTCCATCACCGAACAGATCTCCAAAATTATCGAAAAGGAGAAACTCAAACGCTACGACATCGAGGACCTGGACAAGATCCTCGCCGACGTGAGCACCGAAGTCTCGATGCAGGTCTTCCGCAACGACAAGTCGCAGGAGGACGATACCCAGGCCAAGTCCTCGACCGTGGCCACGGTGCTGGGCTACGTGATGAGCTTCACGCTCTATATGTTCATACTGATCTACGGCTCGATGGTCATGCAGGCCGTCATCGAGGAGAAAAGCTCCCGCGTGCTGGAGGTGCTGGTCTCGTCGGTACGTCCGTTTGACCTGATGATGGGCAAGATCCTCGGCATCGCCTCGGTGGCCGTGGTGCAGATCTTGATCTGGGCCGTCCTCGTCGTCGGCATCGGCTCGATGGGCCTGCCCTCGCTGCTGCCCGACGAGGTGATGACCTCGGCCGCCGTCATCCAGCAGGGCGGCTCGATCGACATGGCCCGCGTCAACACGGTCGACCTCAATCCCGAGATGCTGCAGGCCGTGGCTACGGCCACCGACGTCGGCTATATGACCACGCTGTTCACCTACCTGCTGCTCTTCCTCCTGGGCGGATACCTCTTCTACTCGGCCATGTACGCCGCCGTGGGTTCGGCCGTGGAGAATGTCCAGGATTCGAGCCAGTTGCAGATGCCCATCACCCTGCCGATCATCCTCTCGCTGATGCTCTCGTTCGTGGTCATCAAGGACCCCACCTCCCCCGTCTCCTTCTGGGCGTCGATGATCCCATTCACCTCGCCCATCGTCATGATCGCCCGCATCCCCTACGACATCCCCACCTGGGAGATCATCCTCTCGCTGGTGATCCTCTACACGTCGTTCATCGGCATGGTGTGGTTCGCCGGCAAGATCTACCGCGTGGGTATCTTCATGTACGGAAAGAAACCCTCCTTCAAGGAGATCTTCAAGTGGATGAATTACAAGTATTGATCCCACGCCCCCACCCTCGGAACAACGGCGGCCGCAATCCCTCGAATCGGGTTGCGGCCGCCGCTTTTCCCCTCGGGGAAAGACCCCCGATAAAATGTTATGGCCTTTTTGTGCGTTTTCTGTTAGAGGGATAACACTAAATAAAAAAAATTTCATAACTTTGCGTCGATGTGGTAAACATATCCGCCAAGAAATTTTTTCAAGTAATATTCTAAATATCAAACTATCATGATCACAATCGACAATTACGATTTCAAAGGAAAACGCGCCATTATCCGCGTAGACTTCAATGTACCCCTCAATGACAAGGGCGAAGTGACGGACGATACCCGTATCCGTGCTGCCCTGCCCACCATCAAGAAGGTGCTGGCCGAGGGTGGTTCGGTGATTCTGATGTCGCACCTGGGACGTCCCAAGAAGAACCCCGATCCCAAGTTCTCGCTGGAGCAGATCATCTCGACGGTAGAGGATCGCCTCGGTGTGAAGGTTGCTTTCGCCGGCGACTGCATGGGCGAGAAGGCTGCCGAGATGGCCAAGAACCTCAAGCCCGGTGAGGTGATGTTGCTCGAGAACCTCCGCTTCTACGCCGAGGAGGAGGGCAAACCCCGCGGTCTGGCTGCCGATGCCTCGAAGGAGGAGAAGGACGCTGCCAAGAAGGCTCTGAAGGAGGGTCCCCAGAAGGAGTTCGTCAAGAAACTCGCTTCCTATGCCGACTGCTACATCAACGACGCATTCGGTACGGCCCACCGCAAGCACGCCTCGACCTATCTGATCGCCGAGTACTTCCCCCAGGACAAGATGTTCGGTTACCTGATGGAGAAAGAGGTCAAGGCTCTGGCTTCGCTGATGGAGAACCCCGCACATCCCTTCTGCGCCATCATCGGCGGTTCGAAGGTATCGACCAAGATCGGCGTGATCAAGTCGCTGATCGAGAAGGTTGATTCGATCGTGATCGGCGGCGGTATGACCTATACGTTTGCTGCTGCCCAGGGCGGTAAGGTCGGTAACTCGATCTGCGAGCCCGAGATGTTCCCCGTGGCTCTCGAGATCCTCGAGCTGGCCAAGCAGAAGGGCGTGAAACTCGTGATGTCGCCCGACGCTCTGATCGCCGATCAGTTCTCGCAGGAGGCCAACACCCAGGAGGCTGCCGCCAACAACATCCCCGAAGGCTGGGAGGGTGTCGACATCGCTTCGGAGGGTAAGGCCCGCTTCCGCGAGCACATCCTCGGCTGCAAGACCATCCTGTGGAACGGTCCTGTCGGCGTATTCGAGATCGACAAGTTCGCTACCGGTTCACGTGTCGTTGCCGAGGCCGTTGCCGAGGCTACCCAGAAGAACGGTGCCTACTCGCTGATTGGTGGCGGTGACTCGGTTGCCTGCGTTAACAAGTTCGGTCTGGCCGACCAGGTTTCCTACATTTCGACCGGCGGCGGTGCTCTGCTGGAGTACATCGAGTTCGGTGATCTTCCGGGTGTTGCTGCCATTCGCAAGTAGTCTGATTCGGAAAACGGGGCGGCGGACACGGATTCCGCGACCGCTCCCCCTGTCGAAACCTCTACCGGAAAACAGAAAAGAACCAATGAACGGGAGTTGCCTTATCGCAAAGGGGACTCCCTTTCTCATTCAAAACCCAACGTATCATGAAAAAATTACTTTTAATCGCTACTTCGATCTGTATGGCAGCCTGTCAGAACACATCCAAGACTCCCGCCATCGACGTCACGAACTTCGACCAGAGCGTGACTCCGCAGGAGAACTTCTACCAATATGCCACGGGCGGCTGGCAGGTTAAGAACCCGCTCAAACCCGAGTATTCGCGCTACGGCTCGTTCGATGTCATCGCTAACAACAACGAGATCCGCATCAACGACCTGTTCACGGCCATGACCCGGCAGGAAACCACACCCGGAAGCGTCGAGCAGAAGATTTCGGACCTCTACAAGATGGGGCTGGACTCGGTGCGTCTGAACAAGGAGGGTGCCGACCCGATCCGTCGCGGCGTGGAGATGATCCTCACGATGGACGACCGCTCGCATCTGACCCACGTCATCGCCCACATGCACTCCTCGACGGGCAACCCGTTCTTCAGCGTAGGCGTGAGCGCCGACATGAAAAACAGCAACGTCAACGCCCTCTACGCATCGCAGGACGGTCTAATCCTCGGTGACCGCGACTACTACCTCCAGGAGGAAAACGCCGCCATCCTGAACGGCTACAAGGAATATCTGAAGAAGATCTTCACGCTCATCGGTATGAGCGAGGAGGAGGTCGGCAAGGCTGTCGACGGGGTGATCACCCTCGAGACGAAACTCGCCGAGAAGACCTGGTCGAATGTCGAGCTGAGAAACATGCCCGCACTCTACAACCCGATGTCGAAGGAGGAGTTCGAGAAAGCCTACCCCGCCATCGACTGGGAGCAGTATTACAGAATCATGGGTATCGGTGACTTCGACCGCATCATCGTCACCACGCCCTCGTCGGTGAAGGCCGCCAGCGATCTGATCGCCAACGAGCCCCTCGAAGAGATCCGCTACTATCTGGCCGCCACCTACATCACGTCGGCCGTGTCGTACCTGAGCGACGACTTCGTCAATGCCGGTTTCGACTTCTTCGGCAAGGTGATGTCGGGCCGTCAGGAGCAGCGTCCCCGCTGGAAACGCGCCATGTCGGTGCCCAACAGCACGCTGGGTGAGGCTGTCGGCAAGATGTATGTCGAGAAGTACTTCCCCGAGAAAGACAAGGTGCGCATGATGGAGCTGGTCAAGAACCTTCAGACCTCGCTCTCGCAGCACATCGCCGCTTTGGACTGGATGTCGGACGCCACGAAGGCCAAGGCTCAGGAGAAACTCGCCGCCTTCACCGTGAAGATCGGCTACCCCGACACCTGGAAGGATTACTCGACCCTCAAAATCGACCCCAAGAAGAGCTATTGGGATAATATCGTGGCCGCCAGCCGCTGGTACACGGCCGACAATATCTCGAAACTGGGCAAACCCGTCGACAAGGCCGAGTGGCAGATGACGCCTCAGACCGTCAACGCCTACTACAACCCCACGACCAACGAGATCTGCTTCCCGGCCGCCATTCTCCAGCCGCCGTTCTACAACCCCGAGGCTGACGACGCCGTGAACTACGGTGCCATCGGCGTGGTGATCGGCCACGAGATGACCCACGGATTCGACGACCAGGGCCGCAACTTCGACAAGGACGGCAACATGAACAACTGGTGGACCGAGGAAGATGCCGCCGCCTTCAGGAAGAAGACCGACATCCTCGTCAAGCAGTTCGACGCCCTCGAGGTTCTGCCCGCCAAGGACGGACAGCCCGCACTGATGGCCAACGGCGCACTCTGCCTGGGCGAGAACATCGCCGACCAGGGCGGTCTGAACGTAGCCCACACGGCTCTGCTCAACTCGCTCAACGGAACGACGCCCGAGCCGATCGACGGATTCACCGCCGAGCAGCGTTTCTACCTGGGCTACGCCACGCTGTGGGCCCAGAACATCCGCGACGAGGAGGCTGCACGTCTCACGAAACTCGACGTACACTCGCTCGGCAAGTGGCGTGTAAACGCTACGCTGCGCAACCTGCAAGCCTTCTACGATGCCTTCGACATCAAGGCCGGCGACAAGATGTTCATGCCTGAGGAGGAGCGCGTGATCATCTGGTAGGCCTCACGGCATACCGCCAAACAAACGAGGTCGGAACCCATAAAGTTCCGACCTCGTTTTTCGTATATCAGCGTATGATTCCCCGGTCTGCCCTACTCGCGTTCGATGAGCGGCAGGCGGGGATTCTCGTGTTCGGAGTAGCGCAGCACCTCCCCGCGTACGAAGTCCGTGAATTCGGCCGCCTCGTTGCGCGTCAAAAGATCGGGATAGCTCATCAGCACCAGCGGATAGGTCTGGAAGGGACGGTGGTACGAGGGATGCAAATACTCGTAGTTGTCGTTGAGCCGGAGGCCCAGATGCTCGTAGAACCTCAGTCGGCGGCAGGTCATCTCATCGACCGGAGGTTCGATCTCAAGGATGATCCGCTCCCCGCGGCCGATCATCTCCCGCATGATCCGCGAGCCGATGTTCTGTCCCCTCAGATGGGGCATTACGGCCAGGAATTCTATATAGCGGTAACCCGCACCCTGCCAATGGAACACGATACCCGCCAGACGATCATCGAGCCACACGCCGTCGGCCTGGAAGAGGGGATTGGAACGCATCGCCTCGGCATAATCCTCCTCGTGCCAGCGTTCGTTGGGCGGAAAGGAGTCGACGTAGAGTTTCCACGCCTCGCTCCACCCGCGATCCTCGCACGAGCGGAACGGTATGAATTGCAATGTATCGGACATAATTCTTATAATTTTTCCAGAGCAAGGTAGCAAATTTCCACGATATAAAAAAATCACCTGCCCGGCGGCTTTAAATTCCGCACGAACAGGCGATTGTATCGGACCGCGGCGAAAGGTGGAACTTCCGCCCGCCCGGATCAGGGAGCTATCCCAGGTGTCCCTCCTCGGCAAATTCGCGTACCGAGCGGATGTAGTGGTCGATGGTCTCCTGCATCGTGACGAAGGACTTCCCGCCGGCGGCATTCTTGTGGCCTCCGCCGTTGAAGTATTTACGGGCGAAGAGGTTGACGTCAACCTCACCTCTCGAACGCAGCGACACGCGAATGAACTTGCGGTGGGCCGAGAACATGGCCGACATCTTGACCTTCTTGATCGACAGGGCATAGTTGACAAAACCCTCGCTGTCGCCCTGCTGGAACTGGAAGCGGCGCATCTCATGCTCCATGAGCGACATATAGGCCACCGTGCCGTTCTCGATCAGCTCCATCTTGCGGTTGATGCAGTAACCGAACAGACGGGCACGGCCCTCGGTGTAGGCGTTGTAGACGTTGTTGTGGATCTGCGGGATATTGACACCGCGTTCGATCAGCACGGCCACGGCGCGGAACAACTCGGGCGTGAGGAACGAGAAGGCGAAGTTGCCCGTATCGGTCATCATGCCCACATAGAGCGACTCGGCCATGCGGGTGGTGATGGCCTCCACGCCGAACATCTTCTCGATAATGGTATAGACCAGGTAGCACGTACTCGACGAATCGGGGAACGAGAACGAGAGGTCGAACTCGCCGGGCATGAGGTGGTGGTCGATCAGCACACGTTTGGCACGGGTGTTCTCGCCGACCAGCTCTCCGAGGTTCTCCAGACGCGACAGGGCGTTGAAGTCGAGACAGAAGATCAGATCCGCACCCATGATGGCCTTGCGGGCCGCCTCTTCGTCGGTGCGGTGGATGATCACCTCTTCGATGCCGTTCATCCAATCCAGGAAATAGGGGTATTTGTTGGGCACAATGCAGTCCACATGATGACCCTGGCGGCGCAGGATCTCGGCCCATGCCAAAGCCGACCCCACGGCGTCGCCGTCGGGGTTGGTGTGGCCCATGATCACGATATTTTGTCCGGGGTTTGCGATCAATTTGCGCAAAGCCTCGATTTTGTCATTTGAAAGCTCCATTTCGCTCTTTTTTTACGCGTTGGTACTTATGCACAAAGATATAAAATTTTGGCCGAAATAAGAATACGCCCGTTCCAAGATGCAAATATAAAATATTGCACCTCCGTCCCTTCCTTGCCGCAAGCCGCTAAATTCCAGGTTTTTTCCCGCTCGCAGCGGTCATTCCGCCCCGGAAATCGGGATTTCCGATCTTTTGAAGTAAAAAAACAACGGAAAGAACCCCCCGAACCGGTTTTTTCTCCCCGAAAAGTCCTATCTTTGAATTCTAAAAGCCTCGATATGAAAAATTATCGTTTTACCATAGCACTGATCTACGATTTCGACGGCACGCTCGCACCTGGCAACATGCAGGAGTACGACTTCATCCCCGCCGTCGGCAAAAGCAACAAGGAGTTCTGGCACGAGGCCAATTCCCTGGCCGAGGAGCAGGATGCCGACGGAGTGCTGACCTACATGGCCCGCATGATCCGCGAAGCCAAATCCAAGGGGCTTTCGATCCGCCGGGAGGCATTCCGCGAATCGGGGCGCAAGGTCGCACTTTTCACTGGTGTGAAGGAGTGGTTCCAGCGCATCAACCGCTACGCCGAAAAGCGGGGAATCAGGATCTACCACTACATCAATTCGTCGGGATTGAAGGAGATCATCGAAGGCACCGACATCGCCCGCGAATTCCGCAAGATCTACGCCTGCTCGTTCCTCTACGATGTCGACGGAGTAGCCTACTGGCCGGCCGTGGCGGTGAACTACACCACCAAGACGCAGTTCCTCTTCAAGATCAACAAGGGCATCGAGTCGGTCTACGACAGCAAGCTGGTCAACCGCTACGTCCCCGAAAAGCAACGCCCCATCCCCTTCCGGCGGATGATCTACTTCGGCGACGGCACGACCGACATCCCCTGCATGCGTCTGGTGAAAAGCTCGGGCGGATACTCCATAGCCGTCTACAACCCCTCACAGAAGGGCGCACGGCGCGACCTGGGGGCCTTGATTCACGACAACCGCGTGAACTACGTCTGCCCGGCCGACTATTCCGACGGCTCGGAGATCGACACCCTGGTCAAGACCATCATCGACAAGATCGACCTCGACGACCGCCTGGCGGCTCTCCAGGCCGACAACGACAACGACAAACAATAAAAGCAACAGGATAAATGAAGATTATTTTTGCGACCAACAACGCCCACAAACTCTCCGAAGTACAGGCCGTTCTGGGTGACGGATTCACCCTCGTAACCCCGCGCGAATGCGGCATCACGGAGGATATCCCCGAGGATCAGGACACGCTGGAGGGCAATGCCTCCCAGAAGTCCCACTACCTCTACGACCGCACCCGCGAGGACTGCTTCGCCGACGACACGGGGCTGGAGGTCGAGGCTCTGGGCGGCGCTCCGGGCGTACACTCGGCACGCTACGCCACCGACGGCCACGACTTCGACGCCAACAACCGTCTGCTGCTCAAGAACATGGAGGGCAAGACCAACCGCAAGGCCCGTTTCCGCACGGTCATCTCGCTGATCATCAACGGCGAGGAGCATCAGTTCGAAGGCATTGTCGAGGGCCGCATCATCGACCACGAGATCGGCCACGAGGGCTTCGGCTACGACCCCATGTTCATCCCCGACGGCTACGACCGCACCTTCGCACAGATGACCGCCGAGGAGAAAAACGCCATATCCCACCGCGGCCGCGCCGTGAAGAAACTCGTGGCTTATTTGCAATCCATCGAAAAATAAGGTACTTTTGCGCACTTATGGAATCGAAAATTTTGAATTACAGCAAAGAAGAGCGATTCGATGCAGAGACCATCGAGGCGCTGCAAGGACACTATAAAGAGATCCTCCGCCTGCTGGGCGAGGATGTCGACCGCGAGGGATTGGTCAAAACCCCCTTACGCGTGGCCAAGGCCATGTCGTTCCTCACCAAGGGATACACCGAAGACCCCCTGGCCATCATCCGCTCGGCCATGTTCCGCGAGGAGTACAAGCAGATGGTACTGGTCAAGGACATCGAGCTGTATTCGATGTGCGAACACCACATGCTGCCCTTCTACGGCAAGGCCCACGTGGCCTACATCCCCAACGGATACATCACGGGACTCTCGAAAATCGCCCGTGTGGTGGAGTGTTTCGCCCGTCGTCTGCAGGTGCAGGAACGACTGACGGTGCAGATCCGCGACTGTATCCAGGAGGCTCTCAACCCCATGGGTGTCGCCGTGGTGATCGAGGCCAGCCATATGTGCATGCAGATGCGCGGCATCGAGAAGCAGCAGTCGGCCACCACCACCTCGGCCTTCACCGGAATCTTCCTCTCGGATCACCGCACGCGCGAGGAGTTCATGAATCTGATCTCCCACCAATACAGATAGGCCCGTCCGTCTCTTCTTGCTCCGGGGCGACACGAACCGCCCCGTCCACAAGACCCGCAAAATCTGCATAAACCGCAATGGGCAAGGCCGCAAGCCACACCTGCCCCTCACAATCCGCAAATATTGCAAAGGGGGCAAGGAGTGCAGAAGCCCCAAGACGGAAAGGTGCATTCCTGTTAGCAGCAGGATGCCATCAGAAAGAGAAGAGTCAAAATCGGAGCTACAAAAAAATAACCGTTCCCAACAATTGGGAACGGTTATTTTTTTCGGCATGAAGGGTTTCGGGCGGGCGGTTTTCCGCTGAAAGATGCTGAATATAAGGTCGCCGGCCGGCATTCCTCCTCTTAAATCTTCCCCGCACAGCGTTTTCGGAGGTCGGCCTGCAATCCGGCACAACCATCCTCAATCCGACCTGCGGTTTTCGCATGACAGCCGTATTCCGATCTGCGGAACACTCCTCCGACTGCGCCTAATGCGCCTCCAGCCAGTTGTTACCGACTCCGGCGTCGGCCGTAAGGCGTACACGGAGCGAGGCTGCAGCCTCCATCTCCTCGGTGACGATGCGGATGACCTGATCCTGCTCCGAGCGGAGCATATCGACCACCAATTCGTCATGCACCTGGAGGATCTCCCGCGAGCGGATGCCCTCCTTTTGGAAACGGCGATGGACGTTGATCATGGCGATCTTCATGATGTCGGCGGCCGAACCCTGGATCGGGGCATTGACGGCGTTGCGCTCGGCCAGACCGCGGGCCACGGCATTGCGCGAGTTGATGTCGTTCAGATAGCGGCGGCGGCCGAAGATCGTCGACACATAGCCCTCCTCACGGGCCTGATTGACCACCGTGTCCATATACTCCTTGACCTTGGGATAGGACTCGAAATAGCCCTCGATGATCTTCTTGGCGTCCTTGCGGGGAATGTCCAGCCGCTGGCTCAGTCCGAAGGCCGAGATGCCGTAGATGATGCCGAAATTGGCCGTCTTGGCCTGGCGGCGCTCCTCGGAGGTGACCTCTTCGGGCGTCTTCTTGAAGAGGCGGGCGGCCGTGGCCGTATGGATGTCCTCGCCGTGGCGGAAGGCCTCGATCAGAGACTCGTCCTCCGAGAGGTGGGCCATCAGTCGCAGCTCCACCTGGCTGTAATCGCACGAAAGGAGCAGATGATCCTCATCCGAGGGGATGAACGCCTCGCGGATGCGCTGGCCCATGGCCGTGCGCACGGGAATGTTCTGCAGGTTAGGGTTCGTCGACGAGAGACGGCCCGTGGCGGTCACCGCCTGGTTGAACGACGTATGGATGCGTCCCGTGGCGGGATTGACCAGCTGGGGCAGAGCCTCGACATAGGTCGAAAGCAGCTTCTTGACCCCGCGATATTCGAGGATCAGGTCGATGATGCGGTGTTTGTGGGCAAACGACTGGAGGTACTCCTCATCGGTGCAGAACTGCTTGGTTTTGGTCATCTTGGGCTTGTCGGTGATGCGCATCTGACCGAAAAGCACCTCGCCCAGCTGACGCGGCGAATTGATGTTGAGCGACGGGGAGTCGGCCTCCTTGCGGATCTCGGCCTCCAGTTCACCCAGCTGCTGCTTGAGTTCGCCTTCGTAGGCGGCCAGGGCCCCGACGTCGATCTTCACACCCGCGCTCTCGATATCGGCCAGCACGCCGATCATCGGTTCCTCGATCTCGGTATAGAGTTTCTCCAGCTCCAGGCGCTCGATCTCGGGCCACAGCACCTGCTTGAGGCGGAAGGTCACATCGGCATCCTCGGCGGCGTATTCCTTCACCAGGTCGACATTGACCAGATCCATCGTCAGCTGGCGGGAGCCTTTGCCAATGAGTGTTTCGATCTCGATGGGCTGGTAATTGAGGTAGCGCAACGCCAGGGCGTTCATGTTGTGGCGCGACTCGGGGTCGATCAGGTAGTGGAGGATCATCGTGTCGTAGAGGCGGCCGCGGAGCGCAATCCCCAGGTGACGCAACACCAGGAGGTCGAACTTGATATTCTGGCCGATCTTGGCGATCCCCTCATTCTCGAACAGAGGACGGAGAATACCGACAAATTCCTCCTCACGATCAGGTGCAAACGATACATACCAGGCCTTATGCTCCTCCTTCGAGAGCGAGAGACCCACGATGCGATCCTTGAAATGATCCAGACCCGTGGTCTCGGTATCGAAGCAGAATTCGCGGCACTGCATCAACTCCTCGACCACCTGTTTCAGCGTCGCGGCATCGTCGACAAGCGTATATTCGTGGGGCGTGGTCTTGGCCGTGAGCGGCTCGGCTTTTTCCGCAGAAACAGCCTCCGCAGGCTCTCCCACCATCACCTCCTCGGCAGCAGTTGTCGGGACGACCTCGGCGGCCGGAGCCGCCGGAGCGAGCGACGAGAACAGATCCAGTTCCACGGCCGGAGCCGCAGGTGTGGCGGCCGGTTGCGGCACTTCGGCCGGAGCGGGTTGCGGGGCGAACAGATCGCCCTGATTGGCCAGGGCGGCCTGGCGTTTTGCGGCCGATTTGGCACGCGCCATATCGGCAAGCTGGGTTTGAGGTGCCTGGTGGGGACGCCGGACATCGGATCCTTCGGCGGCCGAAATGACCGACACGGCGTATTCGTCGCGGGGCAGATCGCCGCGCTGACCGATGGTGCGGGATGCGGGCAGATCGTTCATGAAGGCATTGAAATCCAGTTCGGTGAAAAGCGCACGCAGATCCTCGGTATGGGGGCAGCAGATCGTGAGATCCTCCTCGCGGAACTTGATCGGCACATCGAGACAGATGGTCGTCAGCGTCTTGGCCAGCTTCAGATTGTCGATCCATCCGGCGATCTTCTCGCCCTGACGGCCCTTGATCTCACCGACGTGTTCGATGATGTTCTCGACCGTACCCCACTGCTGTACCAGCTTGCAGGCCGTCTTTTCGCCCACACCCGGCACTCCGGGGATATTGTCGGCCGTATCGCCCCACAGGGCCAGGATGTCACGCACCAGGACGGGATCGTCGATGCCGTATTTCTCGCGGATGGCCTCACGGTCGACGATCTCGATCGTGCCGTCCTGTCCGCGTTGCTTGTAGATTTTGCAATGCTCCCTCACCAGCTGGCCGTAGTCCTTGTCGGGGGTGACCATATAGACCTCATATCCGGCCGCCACGCCCTTCTGGGAGAGCGTGCCGATCACGTCGTCGGCCTCGTAGCCCTCGACTTCGAGGATCGGGATGCACATGGCCTTGAGGATGCGCTTGATGTAGGGCACCGAGAGGATGATGTCCTCGGGAGTCTCCGAACGGTTGGCCTTGTACTCGGGGAAGATGCGGCAGCGGAAACTGCCCCCCTTGGGGTCGAAGGCCACACCCAGCAGATCGGGATGCTCGCGGCGCTGGATGTCGCGCAGGAACTTCACGAAGCCGAAGATGGCCGAGGTGTTGAGTCCCGCACGGTTACGCATCGGGCGGGTGATGAAGGCATAGTAATATTTGAAGATCAATGCGTAGGCATCGACCAAAAACAATCGTTTCATAAGGGCTGAATGATTTTTTTCGGAAAACAACGGTTCTTGCTCCGCCCCGGATCAGAGATTATCCTCGGCGAACCACTCGGCAAAGGAAGTGGCCGTTTCGTGGAGGCGCAGCGAATGGAGCGTCACCCCCTCGGGCAGACGGCTCCGGATGCGGCGGGCGAAGTCGGGCAGCATATTCTCGCAGGTGGGTCGGTAGTCGACGACCACCACATTGCCGAAACGCTCCGAAAGCACCCGGCGCAGGGACTCGTCGGAGGGGTTGTTCTGGAGGACGAGAGCGTGGTCCAGCTTGTGGACAATCTCCTCGTTGACGATGCGTTTGAGTACACCGAAATCCATCACCATGCCGCACTTCGGGTCGTCGGCATTGGTTTCGGGCACTCCGCGCACGGTGACGAAAAGGCGGTAGGAATGTCCGTGTATTTCGCGGCACGGACCGTCGTATCCGTAGAGAGCGTGTGCCGCTTCAAATGAAAATTCTTTAGTAAGTCTGATAATTGCCATATCTGACAAAGATACGAAAAAGATAGATAGGTAGGGTTCATTCCCGGAGGAAATTTCCCCCAAAGGGGGAAATTTTTATAAAACGCGGATTGTTGATTGTTAACAACCCGCTGTTGATAACCTCCCCACAAAAACCCGATGCCGGATCCTGTCTTAAAGATCCGGCGTCGGGCAACAAATATAAATGGTTGGTATGTAGTGGTTTACAAGTAACGCTTATCGGCTGAGGTCAAATCCTCCGGGATTTGCTGCCGACAAACGGCATTGTTCAGAAAGCGATACCCAGACGGATACCGAAATTGTTGAGATTATTGACCGAGTAGTTGAGCACATCGCCCGAATTGGTGGCGAAACTGTAATACAGGGCGAAGTGTATGCCCAGTCGATAGGACGGATCGGGATAGATCGTCGCACCGAGTTCCGGCGAGAGGTAGAAGCCCCACGTATCGTCGTACTGCTGGATGACATAGTAGTAGGACGAGACCTCGGCGTAGTTGGCACCCATCTTCATGCCGACATAGGGCTGGAAGACGCTTTTCTTGCACCAGTTGTAGCGTCCGCTCACACCGAAGGGGAGCTGGTAGACGGAATGCTCCTGGGTCGTGGTGAGGGAGGTGCCGCCACCCAGGTCAATGGTCTGGCGCGGGAAGCTCTCCAGGTTAGTATGAAAGGCGATGAAGGGGCCGAGCGTGAAGTTGGGCGTGAGGAAATATCCGCCCTCGAAGTTCATGCCCCATCCCGAGGTCTTGGAGGCGAAGTCACAGCCCAGAGGGACGTTGACCTGCCAGTCGATATTGATATAACTGTTGGGGAAGAGCTGGGCCGATGCCGTGCGTACCCCCAAGAGTGCCGTTGCGGCCAGAAGCAGGGTTTTGATATGTTTAGAGATGTTCATAACTGTTGATTTTTAGGTGGACAATCCGAAATGTTTTTTCCTCGGTCAACGGGATTGTTTACGCTGGAGGTAGGGTGATTGGGTGAAGGCCTGGTCGACGGCCGTGAGCAGGCGGCTGAGGTTCACGCGGTCGGACGAGGTGAGCAGTCCGCCCATGAAGCTGTCCCACACCACCGGAAGACGTGTCTCGGTCGGAGACTCTCTCTCAAGGTTGAGCATTTCTATCAGGAGCGAGCCTGCCGTATAGCCGTAGTAGACGCTATAAGGGTAATACCACCCCTGCCAATCGCCCCAATAGCCCGGCGACCAGTAGTAGGGATAATACCACCACCAGTAGGGGCGGTCGTAGCCCGCATAGTAGGTCACCTGCTTCACGTAGCTGAGCTGGAGGCCAATGTCGGCAGTATCCTTGTCCTCCACGCGGTTATAACCCGCACGATCCAGGTTCTCGGCCACGCGGGCCACGATCTTGCGGGCCTCGTCGTCCTTCCAATACTCCGACTTGTCGCTGTTGCCGATCAGGAGGATGCTGTCGGGCAGGAAGTAATCGGCAAAACCGCCGAAATCGGTGTCGGTGTCGTAGGCCGTATAGACCAGATAATCCTCATGGAGATCATCGGTCGAGGGGTCGTGCTGACACGATACGACCGCTATCGACAAAAGTAGAATCGCTAAAAAGTGGATTTTTTTTACGGTCATGATGTTTTGAAGTTTTAAGATTGTTGATTACGTGCACTGTGGCGAATGGCGGGCCACATCCCCTCTTCCTCAAAATCCGTTCCCCCACCGCTGGCGGGTAGTCCGAAAAGCGTTTTGCGGCATCTTTCGATCGAAAACAACTCCCCCACACCCGTCTACGCAAAAAAAACGGTGTCGGAAACCACAGGTTGTTTCCGACACCGTCAAGGCATTTTCCTCAAGGGAAAGCGGTCTGTTGTTCAGAGCCTTATTTCTTCGCCGTCCTCGCTTTTCAGACAACTCTTCTCTCCTCGGCAGAGCGATATGCCCCACTGCCTGAGCTCCTCCTCTCCGATCAGAATCGGACGACGGGGCGTTCCGCTGCAACAGATCACGGCTCCCGCCCGGCACAAGTCCGGTCCGCATTGTTTCAGACCGGAATCGACACGGACAAAAAGCAACGAAGGCAACACACGGCGGCGCAGGGTCACCACTCCGTCGGCGGTCGTTCGCTCGATATGCTTGCAGGGAGTATAACTTTCCAAGGCCCTGGAAACGATCAGTTTTTCCACGGCCACAGATCTGTTGCGGGGCACATACAACAGGCACCACGCTCTTTTTATCTTTTCAAGAGTCATGATTCTTCTAATTTGGGTAAATAGCACAAAATCGGACGGCCCCCTCTCTTTTGTCATCCGATTTCAAAGATCAAAAGTAGGAAAAAATGCGTGAACTTCCAAAACACCCCGTTTTTGCGGGGGAGCATATCGACAATAAAACACAATCGCCACTCCCCCACTCCTCTCTCTCATTGCCTCAACCAGCTAATAATCAGACGGAAAGCAAAAATCGGAATGTCATATCTTTGCGACTTAAAGAACAATTTTTCCAACATCGAAAGCCGACCGAACGCCCTTTTGAGGGATCATTCCGGTCGGCTTTGCGGGAAGGTGTTATCGGTGAATACTATATCGTTTTCACCTCACCTCGAATATTTTGCACGGGGTGCTACTCCACGCTGAATTTATAGGGGCAGTACATCACCACACCGCGCTGCGAGAGCACCTCGCGGATCTCCTTATAGTCGTCCATCACGCCTTCCAGCTCCGAGCGCATGAAGTGCGAGCGCACGCTCATGTTGAGCGCCTGCATGACGGCTGCCAGGCCCGTAGGCTCGTCCAGCACCTCGCGTACATAGAAATCGTCGGCAATGCCCGCCTTGTCGGCCGCCAGCGCAATAGCTGTCTTGAGGCCTCCGAAGCCGTCGATCAGACCGATAGAAAGGGCATCACTACCCGCCCAGACACGACCTCCGGAAATCTCCAACACATGGTCCAGTTCGAGGTTACGCCCCCGGGCCACCTTCGAGGTGAAGGTCTCATAGACGTGGTCCACACCCTTGAGGATCTGGGCACGCTGCACGGCCGTCATGGGCGTCACGAGCGAAACTGCCCCCTCCTTGTTGCTCTTCACACCGTCGATGGTCACACCCAACTTGTTCTTCAGGGCGTCGTGGGCGTTGGGGATCATGCCGAATACACCGATCGAACCGGTCAGCGTCATCTTGTCGGCCACGATCACATCGGCCGGAGCCGAGATATAATATCCGCCGCTGGCCGCATAGGAACCCATCGAAACCACCACGGGCTTCTCCTTGCGCAGCAGCTCCATCTCCCTCCAGATGATGTCCGAAGCCAAGGCACTGCCACCCGGGGAGTTCACACGCAGAACCACCGCACGCACCTTCTCGTCGCGGCGCACCTCGGCCAAAGTCTCAGCCAGGGTGTTGCCGAAGATATTGCCCGACTGCACGCCCTCGCCGTCGACGATCGAACCGTCGGCATAGACCACGGCCACCTGGTCGGAATTCAGATGCTTCAGATCACTCACCGTTGCGGCATACTCGCCCAGGGTCACGAAGTTATACTCGCCGTCGGCCTGTTTTTCAACACCCAGATCGGCAAAAATACCCTCCATCTCGTCCTCATAGATCAGACCGTCGATCAGCCCCAGCTTGCGGGCATCCTCGCCCAGAGCCACCTCCAGGTTGTCGGCCATGCGGTTAAGATCCTCCACCGAAATGCCGCGCGACTCGGACACCCCGTCGACAATCGTCTTCCACGACGAGTCGATGAGCTGCTGCATCTGCTCGCGGTTGGCGGGCGACATACGGTCCAGGAAGTAAGGCTCGACGGCACTCTTGTATTTGCAGACCGTCGGACGGAAAATCTCGACCTTCATATCCAGCTTCGAGAGCAGTCCTTTATAGAACATCACGTCGGCCGAGAGTCCGTTCCACTCCATGCCGCCTTCGGGCTGGAGGTAGATCTTGTCGGCCACCGAAGCCAGATAATAGACCCCCTGGGTATAGATCTCGTTGTAGGACACCACGAACTTGCCGCTCTGCTTGAATTCCTTCAAGGCCTCGCGCAACTCCTCGAGGATGGCCGCACCCGTGATCCCGCCCGCACCGTTCAGACGCAGGTAGATACCCTCGATGCGCTCGTCGCTGCGGGCAGCGTCGATCGCCTGGAGCGCCTTGAGCAGAGGAAGCTGCTTCACGGAGTTCATGTTCATCAGATCGAGCCCCGCCAGCGGATCGACCGAAGGCGAATCCACGATCAGTTCGTTGCAGTCGATCACCAGCACCGACTCGGGAGTCACCTGCTTCACCTTGTCGGCGGCGCCCATCGTCGCCACGAATCCGACCACACACAGAATCCATAAAAACGAAAGCAAAAACGTACCGACCATAAAGGCCAGCAACGCTGCCAAAAATGTTCTGAGAAATTTCATATTGTCATAGTTTTGTAAATTTAAACCATTTCTTCACATACAAAGATAAACATATTTCGTCAGGATACCTTTATCTTCCTGAAAATTCCTATCTTTGCCCAAGGAATACTTTTCCCGAGGTTTTTTCCCGACCTCAGCCCGCCCCGAAGGCCGCTGACCGAAAAACTCCCCCCGGAAGAAAGTCCCCCCGCAGGATCGGGGGCCGCAAGGTCCGCGATCGAAAAACAATGTTATTAATGATAGTATGGAAGACAAGATCAAACAGCTGTTGACAACCGTCATCTATCCCGAGAGCGGTCGCAACATCGTCGAAGAGGGTCTGGTGGAAAACATCGCCCTCCAGGAGGAGAAGATCGCCGTCACGCTCCGTTTCCCGAAGGTGCGCGATCCCTTCGCCGTGAAGATCAAGAATCAGGCCGAAACCGTACTGAAGCAGGCGTTGCCCGACAACGAAGTCTTCGTGCTGGTCAAGGAGGGTGGCCATGCCCCCCGCCCCGACCTCAAGGCCAAAACCACAACCAAAGGTATTGCCAAAGTCATCGCCGTCGCCTCGGGAAAGGGCGGCGTGGGTAAATCGACCGTCACGGCCAACCTGGCCATCGCTCTGAGAAACATGGGATTCAGAGTCGGCGTGCTCGATGCCGATATTTACGGACCGTCTCAGCCCAAGATGTTCGGGTGCGAGGACTACCTGCCCGATGCCATCCGCGAGGGGGACGAGGACAGGATCGTTCCGGCCGACGCCCTCGACGTAAAACTCATGTCGATCGGTTTCTTCATCAAACCCACCGACGCCCTGCTGTGGCGCGGTGCCATGGCCGTCAACGCCCTCAAGCAGATGATCCACCAGACCCAGTGGGGAGGATTGGACTTCCTGCTCTGCGACCTGCCCCCCGGAACGGGTGACATCCACCTGTCGATCATCGGAGAGCTGAATCTCGACGCTGCAGTCATCGTCTCGACGCCCCAGCAGATCGCCGTGGCCGACGTAGTGCGCGGTGTGGAGATGTTCCGCAACAAGCAGGTCAACATCCCCGTGGCCGGAATCATCGAAAACATGGCCTGGTTCACGCCCGAGGAGCTGCCCGACAACCGTTACTACATCTTCGGCAAGGGCGGCGCAAGAGCCTACGCCGAGGCCAACGGAGTGGATCTCCTGGGTGAGGTGCCCATCGTGCAGTCCATCATGGAGGGTGCCGACGGTGGCCATCCGGCCGCAGGAATCGACGCCCGTGTCGAGAAGTGGTATCGCGACATCGCCCAGAAGATTGTCGAAAAGGTAGTCAAGGATCATTAACGGATTTGCCGTCCCGGTCCCCAGCAAGGCAAGGCCCTTCCTCCCGCCGGAGGAAGAGTCCCACCCGCAGGAAGGCCCGGAGCGGAGATCGCAACATCGGACAAGTCAAGGAAAAGGTTTAGCAGGGTTTCAGGTCACAACAACCTCGAATGCTAAACCTTTTGTTTTTCCGAAAAGGCCCCCGCATCCCGCCCAAGACATCGTCGAGGATATGGAAAAACACCGCGGGAAGACTCTGTGGAGGGGTTTCGGAGAAAGGGAAAGGGCGTCCGGAAGAAAAGAACAAAGTGGTGTTGATAACCGTTGAAAATGTCGATAACAACTCGTGACAACTTTTCAAAGAATCTGCTTGCATTTCCCAATCGGAAACGGGTATAGACAAATAAAACTGAGATCCAAAAATAGTTTTGTGAAAATGTCATCAGTCTCAAAACGGGAAAAGCGGAACAGATTGTGGAAAAGATTCGGGTGTTGAAATGTCGAAAAAGATATACACACTTGTCGACAGTTCTCCCGAATCACGGCACAACGGATTCAGACAGCCGAAAAGTAATGAATAGTAAATAAAGACTGTTGTCGATAAGTCAAAACCCGATGAGGTTGTCAACATTATGAACAGCTATTATTAATATTCTTTAATTAATATTATTTATAAAAAGAATAAAAAATTGAAAAACGATGGTCAATAACTCAGAATCGATCCGTCAGAGAATCGATCAACTCAAACGTGAGAAGAATGCCGTCATCCTGGCACATTATTATACGACACCCGACGTCCAGGCCGTGGCCGACTTTCTGGGGGACTCCCTCGCCCTGTCGATCAAGGCCCGTGAGGTAGATGCCGAGGTGATCCTCTTCGCCGGCGTGCACTTCATGGCCGAAACCGCCAAGGTGCTCTGCCCCGAAAAGACGGTCCTGATCCCCGAACCCGAAGCCGGATGCTCGCTGGCCGACTCCTGCAAGGCCGAGGATCTGAAACGCCTCAAGGAACAGCATCCCGATCACCTGGTGGTCTCGTATGTCAATACGACGGTGGAAGTCAAGGCGCTGACTGACATATGCTGTACGTCGTCCAACGCCCTGAAGGTCGTGGAGTCAATCCCGGCCGACCAACCCATCATCTTCGCCCCGGACCGCAACCTGGGCGGATATATCCAGCGGTTGACCGGACGGAAGAACATGGTGCTGTGGGACGGCTGCTGTCATGTCCATGAGGATTTCTCGGTGGAGAAGCTCCGCGCCATGAAGGCCCGTCATCCCGAGGCTAAGGTGGTGGCCCATCCCGAGTGCCGCCGCGAGCTGATCGAGGAGGCCGATTATGTGGGTGCCACGTCGGGTATCCTGAAGTTCTGCGGCACGGACTCCGCCAGGGAGTACCTGGTGGCCACCGAACCGGGCATCATCTCCGAGATGGTGAAGTGCTACCCCGACAAGAAGTTCATCCCCGCCCTGCCCGGAAACTCCAACTGCTGCTGCAACGAGTGTAACTATATGAAGATGGTGACCCTCGAAAAGATCCTCAAGACCCTCGAGGACGGGGCCCCCGAGATCATCCTCGACGAGCAGGTGCGCAAGGCGGCCGAGCGTTCGATCCTGAACATGATCAGCGTGAAGTGATCCGCCCCCGGACAAGAACAACAAGTTACAAGTAACGAACAATAAACCAAATCAACAAAACAATGAAGCGACTATTAACAGTTTTAGCCGCGGTGTGCGTAGCGTTCACCGCACGTGCTGATGAGGGTATGTGGCTGCTGCCCTACCTCCAGAAGATGAACATCCAGAAGATGCAGGAGTACGGATGCCGTCTTTCGGCCGAGGACATTTACAGTGTCAACAACTCCTCGCTCAAGGACGCCATCGTCATTTTCGGCGGCGGTTGCACCGGAGAGATCGTCTCGAAGGAGGGTCTTCTGTTCACGAACCACCACTGTGGTTTCGATGCCATCCAGAGCCTTTCGTCGGTGGAGCACGACTATCTGAAGAACGGATTCTGGGCCATGTCCAACGCCGAGGAGTTGCCCGCTCCGGGGCTGGAGGTGCGTTTTATCCGCCAGATCATCGATGTGACGGCCGACCTGGTGGGCAACATCCCCGCGACCGCCTCGCAGCAGGAGTTCGAGAAGATGCTGGACAAGAACCGTCAGGCCGTGTTGAAGGACCTGAAGAAGAAGTATCAGAAGGAGGATTCGATCGAGATCTCGGTGGAGTCGTTCTTCGGCGGTAACCAGTATTTCGCATTCGTCAAGGAGGTATTCACCGACGTGCGTCTGGTGGGTACGCCCCCCTCGTCGATCGGTAAGTTCGGCGGCGACACCGACAACTGGATGTGGCCGCGCCATACGGGCGATTTCTCTGTCTTCCGTGTCTATGCCAACAAGGACAACAAGCCGGCCGCCTATTCGCCCGAAAACCGCCCCTATCAGGCCGAGAAATACCTGAGGGTATCGCTGGCCGGATACGACGAGCAGGATTTCGGTATGATCATGGGCTTTCCCGGATCCACGCAGCGTTATATGACCTCCTATGAGATCGACCGTATGCTGGAGGTGGAGAACCCCCAGCGCATTTCGATTCGCGGCGAGCGTCAGAAGATCTGGATGGACGATATGCTGGCCAGCGACAAGGTCCGCATTCAGTATGCCTCGAAATATGCCCGTTCGTCGAACTACTGGAAGAATTCGATCGGTATGTCGCGCGGCATCGAGAAACTCGGCGTGAAGGCCCGCAAACAGGAGCTGGAGCAGTCGTTCCAGGCTTGGGCCGGGGAGAACACCCTGCCCGAGGAGCGTATGCAGAACGCCCTGTCGCTCATTAAGGAGAGCGTGGAGGGCAATCTGCCCGCATTTGCTTCGGCTCAGTACATTATGGAGGCGCTCTACGGTTCGGTAGAGATCATCCGTCCGGCACGTATGGTCGAGGGCTACAAGTCGGCACTCCAGGCCAAGAAAAAGAAGGCCATGCCCAAAGAGGAGATCGTGGCTCGGGTGAAGGATTTCTACAAGGACTTCAACCTCGATACCGACCACAAGATGGCCAAGCGTATGTTCGCCCTCACGAAGGAGAACTGTAAAGAGCTGCCCGAGGTATTCGGCGAGGTGATCGAGAAGCAGTTCGGCGGTGATGTCGAGGCTTATGTCAACGACCTCTATGCCCGTTCGGCATTCACGTCGGAGGAGAAGGCTCTGGCTGCCCTGGAGGGCGAGGAGAGTCTGGAGAACGATCCCGCCGTGGTGCTGGGCAAGTCGGTAGTGGCCAAGCTCAAGGCTTTGCAGGAGGTGCAGACCGAGAATGCCGCCAAGTTCCGCGAGGGGCACCGCCTCTACATCAAGGGTCTGATGCAGCAGCAGCCCGACAAGGCGTGGGCTTCGGATGCCAACTTCACGATCCGTCTGACCTACGGTCGCATCCTGCCTTATTCGCCCGCCGACGGTATCCGCTACAACTACTATACCACGCTGAAGGGTGTGATGGAGAAGGAGAACCCCGAGAACCCCACCGAGTTCACGGTTCCGGCCCGTCTGAAGGAGCTCTACAAGGCCCGCGACTTCGGCAGCTACGCCAATACGGACGGTGAGCTGCCCGTAGCCTTCCTGATTGACTGCGACATCACGGGCGGTAACTCCGGTTCGCCGGTGCTGAACGCCGACGGTGATCTGATCGGTCTGGCCTTCGACGGCAACTGGGAGGCCATGTCGGGTGACGTGGCTTTCGAGCCGGAGGTGCAGCGCACGATCGCGGTCGATGTCCGCTATGTGCTCTTCGTGATCGACAAGTTCGGCGGTGCCGGATGGTTGCTCAACGAGATGGAGCTCAGATAAGATCCCTCCGCTGTGGAGCATGATCCGGGCGGTATCCCTTGCAGAAGGGATGCCGCCCTTTTTTTTGTGAACGGTTGAGGCGGGTTGAGGATCAGTGGGTTGTGTAGTTGTCAACATGGTTGTTCGGAGAGTTATTAACAGTTGACAAACGGGTGTCGACAGTCCGCTTTTGCTCGGGGACGAGATACCTATTTTTTGACAAAACTTCTTTCGCTATGGTATTTTCACTAATTTTGCACCGTTTCGGCCTTTCCTCGGGTGGCGGAGGTGTTGCCGTGTGTGCAGTCGACCGTTTGCCGAGCGGCCTGTCGCGGGCGGGGTATCTCTCCGCAGGCGGGCGGAGGCCTTCTCAATGAATCCGTATTTTTATCGAATGGAAAGAATCAATCCCCACAAGCCGTCGGGGTGGATCGCGCTGAGTCCCCTCTTCGTCTTTCTGTGTCTGTATGTCGTGACCTCGGTGCTGGTCGACGACTTCTACAAAGTCCCCATTACGGTGGCCTTCCTCTTTGCCTCGTGCTATGCCGTGGCCGTCACTCCGGGCATGAAACTGGAGGATCGGATCGCCCAGTTCTCCAAGGGGGCATCGAATCCCAATATGCAGCTCATGTTGTGGATCTTTATCCTGGCCGGGGCCTTTGCCAACAGCGCCAAGGCCATGGGTGCGATCGATGCGGCGGTGAACCTCACGATGCACGTCCTGCCCGACAACCTGCTCCTGGCGGGATTCTTCATTGCGGCCTGCTTCATCTCGCTGAGCATCGGCACGAGTGTCGGTACGATCGTGGCCCTGACACCCGTGGCGAGCGGTCTGGCCGAGCATACGGGTATTCCGCTGCCCTTCATGCTGGGGGTCGTCGTGGGCGGTTCGTTCTTCGGCGACAACCTCTCGTTCATCTCCGACACGACGATCGCCTCGACCAAGACCCAAGGCTGCAAGATGCGCGACAAATTCAAGGTCAACACCATGATCATCGTCCCCGCGGCCGTGATCGTCCTGGGCATCTATATCTTCATGGGGCTGGATGTAGCGGCCCCTGTGGACGATGCTCCCGTGTCGTGGTCGAGGGTGTTGCCCTATCTGCTGGTCATCGGCACGGCCCTCATGGGGCTGCACGTGGTGGCGGTGCTGATGCTCGGGATCCTGAGCACGGCTCTCGTGGGATTCCTCACCGACTGTTTCTCGTTCCTGGACTGGTTCTGTGCCATGGGTGACGGAATCCTCGGCATGGGTGAGCTGATCATCATCACCCTCCTGGCGGCGGGTATGCTGGAGCTGATCCGTTTCAACGGAGGCATCGACCTGCTGATGCGTGTGCTGACGCGGCACATCCGCTCGAAACGCGGTGCGGAGTTGAGCATCGCCGCCCTGGTGAGCATCGCCAACCTCTGCACGGCCAACAACACGATCGCCATCCTCACGACGGGGCCCATCGCCTCCAATATCTCGCGTCGCTTCGCACTCGACAACCGTAAGGTGGCGAGTATCCTCGACACGTTTTCCTGCTTCATGCAGGGCGTGATCCCCTACGGTGCGCAGCTGCTCATGGCGGCGGGATTGGCCGGGATCTCGCCCATCAGCATCATCGGAAACCTCTACTATCCCTTCATGATGGGATCGTTTGCCCTGGCGGCCATTCTCTTCAGATACCCCCGCCGGTATTCGCATTAGAGGATCGGGATTCGGAACTGATACCGTAATCGGGATTTGTCGGGGCTTTCGGCCGGACGGGTCCCGATTACGTTTTTCATGCCCGTCGGGGGAGATGCTCGTGAAGAGCCGGGTGCAAGACGTTTTTCCGGGATTTTTTCGTTAAAAATTAAAAAACAAGAGGCGGTCGAGGAGCCTCGGAAATTTAACATAATTAAACCGGGAATCGTGGAAATCTCCTGCGATGGTACGGCTGTGGAGTGTTCCGGGAGTTTTAAACTTATGAACATGGTATGTTATTAATACTGTTAATATGTTGATAGTAAAATACTTGGCGTGTTAAAAACCCTGCTTGTAAACTTTTCCTGTCGCAGAGCCTTACAGCGCGAAAACCGCTCCGTTGCTCCTGAGGGTGGGCGGGACGGTCGGAACCGGGGCAAAAAGGGGCTGCAATCCATTATTTTGGACGATTACTTTTTGATTCCCTGAAAATTGTTTAATTTTGAACCAAATTAGAAATATTGTAAATATACCTATGGCAAAAGAATTCAAGCGTTATCTCATAACATCGGCGCTCCCCTATGCCAACGGTCCGGTTCACATCGGTCACCTGGCGGGAGTTTACATCCCTTCCGATATTTATACGCGCTACCTTCGTCTGAAGGGTTGCGACGTGATCTCGGTCTGCGGATCGGACGAGCACGGAGTGCCCATCACGATCAAAGCCCGCAAGGAGGGTATCACCCCCCAGCAGGTGGTGGACCGTTATCACAACATCATCAAGACTTCGTTCGAGAAGCTCGGCATGTCGTTCGACATCTACTCGCGCACCTCGTCGGAGACCCACACCAAGACCGCGTCGGATTTCTTCAGAAAACTCTACGACGATGGCAAGTTCATCGAGAAGACCTCGGAGCAGTACTACGACCCCGAAGCCAAGATCTTCCTGGCCGACCGCTACATCAAGGGTACCTGCCCGAAGTGCGGTGCCGAGGGGGCCTATGGCGACCAGTGCGAGGCCTGCGGTTCGACCCTCTCGCCCGATGAACTGATCAATCCTTACAGCGCCGTGTCGGGTTCGGTGCCCGTCAAGAAGCAGACGACCCACTGGTATCTGCCGCTGGACCAGTATGAGGGTTTCCTCCGCGAGTGGATCCTCGATGGCCACAAGGAGTGGAAGACCAACGTTTACGGTCAGTGCAAGAGCTGGCTCGACGGTGGACTTCAGCCGCGTGCCGTGAGCCGCGACCTGGATTGGGGTATTCCCGTTCCGGTGGAGGGTGCCGAGGGCAAGGTGCTCTACGTGTGGTTCGACGCCCCGATCGGCTACATCTCCGCAACGAAGGATCTGACGCCCGACTGGGAGAAGTATTGGAAATCGGAGGATACGAAGATGGTCCACTTTATCGGTAAGGACAACATCGTATTCCACTGCATCGTGTTCCCCTCGATGCTGAAGGCTCACGGTGGCTACATTCTCCCCGAGAATGTACCCTCCAACGAGTTCCTCAATCTGGAGGGCGACAAGATTTCGACGTCGAGAAACTGGGCCGTGTGGTTGCACGAGTACCTGGAGGATTTCCCCGGCAAGGAGGATGTCCTGCGCTATGTGCTTTGTGCCAATGCCCCCGAGACCAAGGACAACGACTTTACGTGGAAGGATTTCCAGTCGCGAAACAACAGCGAGCTGGTGGCCGTGTTGGGGAACTTCGTCAACCGCGCCCTGGTCCTCACCGAGAAGTATTTCGACGGTGTGGTTCCCGCTTTGGGCGAACTGACCGACTACGACCGCGCCACGATCGAGGAGTTGGCAACGGTGAAGAGCTCGCTGGAGAACAACATCGAGCACTACCACTTCCGCGAGGCTCTGAAGGACGCCATGAACGTATCGCGCATCGGTAACAAATACCTGGCCGACACCGAGCCCTGGAAGGTGATCAAAACCGACCCGAAGCGTGTGGAGACCATCCTCAATATCGCGCTTCAGATCACGGCAAACACGGCCATCGCCATCGAGCCTTTCATGCCGTTCTCGGCCGAGAAGATCCTTCGGATGCTCGCGATGGAGAACTTCGGTTGGGAGCGTCTGGGCTGCACGGATCTCATCGAGGCCGGCCACCGCATCGGCAAGGCCGAGCTGTTGTTCGAGAAGATCGAGGACGACGTGATCCAGAAGCAGCTCGACAAACTCGCTGCCACGAAGGCCGCCAATGCCGCCGCCGAGGCTGCCCAGCACATCGAGCCGCAGAAAGAGGAGGTGATCTTCGACGATTTCCAGAAGATGGATATCCGGGTGTCGACGATTCTCAAGGCCGAGAAGGTGGCCAAGACCAAGAAGCTGCTCAAGCTGACGATCGACACGGGTATCGACGAGCGTGTCATCGTGTCGGGTATTGCCGAGTATTTCACGCCCGAGGAGTTGGTCGGCCGTCAGGTGCTGGTGCTGGTGAACCTCGCACCGCGTATGCTGCGCGGCATCGAGTCGAAGGGTATGATCCTCATGGCGGAGGATGCTTCGGGCAAACTGCGCCTGTTGCAGCCTAACGACAAGGTCAACAGCGGAGCAGTTGTTGGCTAAAAGGACTGCCGTCCGATAGCAATAGAAAGAAACCCCGATTTTCTATCCCCCAAGGGAGCGGAAATCGGGGTTTTTTTATATATTTGTGGAGTATAGAACGCGGCTTGGTGAAGTCGCCGGAGTTTGGGTGGGGAGTTTTGCGCCCGTCGTTTCCGTGTGTTTTGCAGCATGGAGGAGGCGGGTGCGGTAAGTCCTTGGGCATCGGCACTCGTCTTTCGCCGTATTTGGGAAACCTTAAAACAAATATCAGGTATGGAAAACATGGATTGGAGCAAGTTGGGTTTTGATTACCACAAAACGGAATTCAATGCCCGTTATGCCTTTACGGAAGGTAAGTGGAGTGAGATGGAGATTACCGGTGACGAGTACATCAAGATGCATATGTCAGCATCGTGTCTGCACTACGGCATCGAGTTGTTCGAGGGTCTGAAGGCCTTCCGCGGCATAGACGGCAAGGTGCGTATCTTCCGCGTGGAGGAGAACGCCAAGCGTCTGCAGTCATCGGCCGAGAGACTTTGTCTGCCTGTTCCGACTGTCGACATGATCGTCAAGGCCTGTGTCGAGGTGGTGAAGCTCAACGAGCGTTTCGTGCCGCCCTATGAGACGGGTGCTTCGCTCTATCTGCGTCCCGTGATGTTCGGCACGACGGTTGGCCTGGGTGTGAAACCCGCCAAAGAGGCTCTGCTGATCATCTACTGCTCGCCCGTGGGGGCTTACTTCAAGGAGGGGGTGAAACCCATCCGCGTTGCCATTGATCGTATCCAGGACCGCGCCGCTCCGCGTGGTATGGGCGACGTGAAGGTCGGCGGAAACTATGCGGCCAGCCTCATGTCGGGCGAGAAGGCCCATCACGAGGGATTCTCCAGTGTGATGTATCTCGATGCTGCCGAGCACAAGTACATCGAGGAGTGTGGCGCGGCCAACTTCTTCGGCATCAAGGAGGGCAAGTACATCACCCCGAAGTCGATGTCGGTGCTGCCGTCGATTACCAACAAGTCGCTGCGTCAGCTGGCCCACGACATGGGGCTGGAGGTCGAGGAACGTCATATTCCGGTCGAGGAATTGCCTTCGTTCGACGAATGTGGCGCTTGTGGAACGGCTGCCGTGATCTCCCCCATCGGCGAGATCCACGATATGCAGACGGGGCAGACGCTCCACTATGGAGACAAGGTCGGCGAGTGGTCGATGAAGCTCTACACGGCTCTCCAGGACATTCAATACGGACGTACCGAAGACCGTCACGGCTGGTGCACGATCGTTTGTGAATAACGCCTCAAAAAGGCGCATGGAGCGGGTAACCCATATCGGGCTGCCCGCTCTTTTTTTGTCGGTGCGAGGCTTGGTGTGGAGGTGGATTTTTCGAGGCTGTTTTTTCGGAGGGGGAAGAGTTTGTGCGGGGGCGGCGGTTCTACGGAGGCAAGAGGTGGAGCGGATGTCGGACGGTTGCGGTTTTGCGGGAGGGCTGCTGCTTTTGTGGAAAGGTGCGGAAAATTATGGAACGGGATAGGGTGAGTGTTCCACGTGGAACGCCCCTACCCGACTCTACCTGCTTCTCCCTTCTCGCCCGGTTCTTCCTGTATGGATATAAAAAACAGACGACCCGAAGATCGTCTGTAAGTAATGTGTGCGGGGAGGTTTACCGCCCGAATTTGATCAGAAGGACATTGACGTCGGCGGGCGAAACACCCGGGATGCGCGATGCCTGACCGATGGTCGTGGGACGGTGACGGGTCAGCTTTTGGCGGGCTTCAATCGTCAGAGCCTGCATGGCTGTGTAGTCGAAATTCTCGGGGATGCGGATGTTCTCCAGTCGGTGGAGCTTCTCGGCGATGAATTTCTCGCGCTCGATGTAGCCGCGATATTTGATCTGAATCTCGGACTCTTCGATCTCTTCGCGGTTCATCGCGTGCTGGGTGATGAATCTTTCCAGACGGGGCAGCACCTCGCGGATGGTTTCGATCGTGACGTTGTTGCGCATCAGTATGTCGTGCAGTTTGCGGCCCTGGGTCAGCGGATCGGAACCCTGCTTGACGAGGTAGTCGTTGACCTGCTCCATGCGCACGCTCTCCTTGCGGGCGAACTCCACGAGTGCCTCGACCTTGGTATTTTTGCTCAGGAATTCGTCATAGCGCGATTGAGGGATCAGTCCGATGCGGTAGCCGATCGGGGTGAGGCGTGCGTCGGCATTGTCCTGGCGCAGGAGGATGCGGTACTCGGCACGGGAGGTGAACATACGGTAGGGTTCATCGACGCCTTTGGTCACCAGGTCGTCGATCAGAACGCCGATGTAGGCCTCGTCGCGCTTCAGCACCAGGGGCTCTTCGTCGCGGAGCGAGAGGTGGGCGTTGATGGCGGCCATCAGACCCTGAGCCGCGGCCTCCTCATAGCCTGTTGTGCCGTTGATCTGGCCCGCGAAATAGAGACCGGACACAAGGCGTGTTTCGAGCGAATGGTGAAGTTGCGTGGGCGGGAAATAGTCGTATTCGATGGCGTAGCCCGGGCGGTAGATGTGGAGATTCTCCAGACCCTTGATCTTGTGGAGAGCCTCCCACTGTACCTCCCACGGAAGCGACGAGGAGAAGCCGTTCAGATAGTATTCGTTGGTCGATCGGCCTTCGGGTTCGAGGAAGAGCTGGTGCTGGTCCTTGTCGGCGAAGGTGCGCAGTTTGTCCTCGATCGAGGGGCAGTAGCGCGGGCCTATTCCCCGGATCGTGCCGTTGAACAGAGGCGAGAGTGAGAAGCCCGTGCGGAGGGTGTCGTGGACCTCCTTCGAGGTATAGACCAGGTAGCAGGGCATCTGGTCGCGGACGGGTTCGGTCTCCGACGAGAAGGAGAATTTGGCGGGGTGCTCATCTCCGGGCTGGGGTTCGAGGATGTCGAAATTGATGGTGCGGGCATCGAGACGTGCGGGGGTTCCGGTCTTCATGCGACCCGACACGAAGCCCACCTTTTCGAGCGAGGCCGTGATGCCGTGCGAGGCGGAGTCACCGGCGCGTCCGCCTTCGGCATGAGCTGCACCGCAGTGCATGACACCGTCGAGGAATGTGCCTGCCGTGAGGATCACGCGGCGGCAGGCAAACTCTACGCCCATGCGTGTGCGGACACCGCAGACTCGGAGGGTCTGATCCGCGTGGGCGTCATCGGGGGTGATCTCTTCATAGACGAGATCCACGGCGGCATCCTGCCAGATGTAGAGGTTGTGGATGTTTTCGAGCGTGTGACGCCACTCCTCCGAGAAGCGCGTCTTGTCGCACTGCGCACGCGGACTCCACATGGCGGCGCCCTTCGAGCGGTTCAGCATACGGAACTGGATCGCCGTGAGGTCGGTGATGCGGCCCATCTCGCCGCCCAAAGCATCGATCTCGCGCACGATCTGACCTTTGGCCACGCCTCCCACTGCGGGGTTGCACGACATGTTGGCCAGCTTTGTCATATCCATCGTCAGCAGGAGGGTTTTCGACCCGAGACGGGCGGCCGCTGCGGCTGCTTCGCATCCGGCGTGACCGCCTCCGATGACGATGATGTCATATTGTAGTTTTTCCATCGTGATAGATTTTCTTGATTCTTTTTAAGGGGGGATTATCGGGTGTGGGGACATCGGGTTGAGTGTGCCGGGGACTCCTGCGTCGAAGTCGCGCCCCGTGTCTTGTTCTGTGGCTTGTGCCGAAGAACGTGGTCCGGTGAGGTACATTGTGCGGTGTCCTCATGTCGTGTCCTTGTGCGGGCGGCTGCCCTACCCTGCCGTTCGATGCTGAGGCCGGAATTTTGGCGGGCAGTTGCTGTCCGGAGATGTAGGGCGACCGGTTGCAAACTCAGGCGGCAACGCGAGGAATTTCGGCCATCGGATTGCCGGGGGCAGGATCCGTTGAAACCAGTCATCGGGAAACGTTCCCCACGGGCGGAGACATCGGGGCAGGGCGGCTCGTTTCCCCTCGAGGCGCATAATGCGAAGTGCGGAATACGGGTGGGGATTCCGCACGATTGGGTGACGTGGCCCGATCGTCCTGTGTCGCACCTTGCCCAGTGTCTACTCCTCGGTTGCAGGCTCGACCCAGGCGCGGAGGTATTTGTCCTCCTTGCGGTGCATCTGCTTGTTGGTGCGGGGGGTCTTGTCGTTCTGACCGCAGAGGTGCAGCACGCCGTGGACAACCACGCGGCGCATCTCCTGGAGTTTCGTCGCACCGTATTCGCGGGCGTTGTCGGCCACGGTCTCGACATCGATGAAGACATCGCCCGATACGATCTTCGTACCGCGGCGATCACTGTAATCGAAGGTGATGACATCGGTGTAGTAGTCGTGGTGGAGGTACTGTCGGTTCATTTCGAGCAGTCGTTTTGCCGAGCAGAAGATGTAGTTGACATCACCGAGGATGTAGCCCTCGGCCTCGGCAACCTCCTTGAGCCATGCTGCCGTCCGACGCTTGTCGGGCAGGCGGTAGGTGCAATCGTCGTTGTAGTATCTTACAGCCATAATCCTGTTTGAATAGCTCCGAGGGTGGCGGTTTGGCGCCGTGTCGGAATTTTCTGCAAAAATACGAAAATAAGGGGGAAAGCGGAAGTCTTGTCCGACTTTTTTAAGGGGCGGGGCTGCGTTCGCGGTAGTGGCGCTTGGGAGCGGGTGGCTTTTGGGGGATGGAGAAGCGGTTCTTTGCGGGGAAGATTGCGGGGACGAGCGAAAGAAATGGTTGATGAAGTGCGGCCGGGGCGGTTTCCGTGTGGCCCGCGTAAGGGGACGGATATGGCGGGTGGAGTGTGTGGGGAAAAAGCGTGTTCCACGTGGAACGGTCGGAGGTGGAAGGTGTGGAAAACGGGATCTCGGTGAAGATGCAGGCGGAGTGGATGCGGGGGGGGCGGATGATGTGGCGGAGGGGGAGAGTCGATCGAAGGCTGCGAGGGGAAAGGTGCTGGGGAAAGAGCGTGTGCGGCGGATCCGAAAAAAAACGCCACGGGAAAAGTTCCCATGACGGTTTATGGATTCCGAAGGCGGATCCGGGCCTGTGTCCTACCCTGTCGGGGATGTGCGAAGGGGTTATTTGCGGAAGCAGTCCGAAGCCCTCATCACGGTTTTGGGGTTGGGCGGGTAGATGCCGAAGACCATCTTGTATTCGGGCTGCATGGTCATGATGTTGACCGCCGCACCGATCGTACCCAGTGTACCGTTCTTGGCGACCTTGGCTCCTTTGGCGACATCGACGGTCGCAAGGTTGGCGTAGGTGGTGATGTATTGTCCGTGGGCTACATAGACGTCGTATTTGCCCGTGATGCGGTTCTGGCGGATGTCCATCACCTTGCCCTCGTAGATCGAGATGACCTTCGCACCCCGCTGACCGACGATCTCGGCCATGTTGCCCTTATAGCGTTTGACCGTTCCCCCCACTACCGGAAGCCGCAGTCCTGAGGTCTTGGCCGAGAACGATGCTCCCGCGGTGTTGCCCTTGGTGAGTTTTCTCAGTGCGCTGATGGCCGAATCCAGCTCCTGCTCCTGGGAGACCTTACGCTGGATGGCCTGCTTCTCGCGGGCCGACAACTGGCGGATCGAGAGCTGGGCATTGCGGGTGTCGCGCTCCAGACCGGCACGCTGGCGTGCGAGTTTGTGGGTGACCGAATCCAGTGACGAACGCCGCGAGACAAGGTGGTTTTTCTGGGTGGCGACCTCGGCCCTCAGGCGGGCGATCTCCTCCAGCTTGTGGCGGCGCATGGCGCTCACCTCCCTCAGATAGGTGATCTTGCGGGCCACCTGCTCGAAGGTCGACGAGGAGAAGATATAGGAGAGGTAATTGTTGTGGCGGTAGTTGCGGTAGGCCTCGCGCACCATCTCGGCATATTGCTCGCGGTTGCGGTCGAGGGTGGACTGGAGGTCGTTGGCCACGCTGTCCGTGCGGCGGATCTCGTGGTGGAGCAGGTCGGCCTGCTTCTGGGTCTCGGCCAGGAGCTGCGTGCGGTCCTCGATCTGGCGGGCCATCATGCGCACGCGCTTCTCGGTGGCGGCGCGGTCGGATCTCAGGTCCCGGATGCGACGCTCCTCCGTGGCGATCTTCTTTTCGAGTTTTTCGATGATCTGCTTTTGGGCGCGGATGCGGTCTGAGGTCTGGGCCGCGGCCTGTCCCCCGAAGAGGAGCAGTGTGGCCGTAAGCAGCAGAAATATAGGATGGAGTTTCATGCTCGTGATGATTTATTCGGTCGGTTTTTTATCCTCGAAACGGCGGGTCACCTCCTCGGCGTCGGCTCCCTTTTCGAGGGCCTTGCGCCAGTAGGTCTCGGCCAGGAAACGCTCTCCCTGGGCATTGAGTATGTCGCCGTAGTGGAGGAGCAGTTCGCTGCTGGAGTGGCCGTCGAGGGCCAGGGCCTGCTGCATGGTCTTCTTGGCTTCGGCCGAGCGGCCCAGGCGGTGGAGGATCCAGGCGTAGGTGTCCAGGTAGGTGGGATTGTTCTCGGTGAGGGCCAGCACGCGTCCGGCCATGTCGAGGGCCTCCTCCAGGCGTTCGCCGTCCTGGGAGAGGAAGTAGGCGTAGTTGTTCAGCACAAGGGCATTCTCGGGATTGAGACCTAGACTGCGATCATAGGCTTCGTAGCACCGTTTGATGAGCTTGCGCGAAAGGGGCTTTTCCTTGCGGGCCTCGGCCTCGGATTCGGCCTTGAGGTGGTAGGTATCCCCCACTATGCCCCAGATGGCACTGCGTGTCGAATCGTCGGGGGCGTAGCGCAGCGAGGAGCGGTAGGCCGCAATGCCGTCGTCGAACCGCTTGGCGTAGATCAGGGCATTGCCCCGCGCCAGGTGGAAGCGAGTCTCTCCGGGGAAGAGTTGCAGGGCTCGCTCGACGTATCGGCGTACGGAGTCGGGACGTTGCTTGTAGCTCTCGATGTCGATCACCGAGATGTAGTAGTCTTTCTGGGGGGGAGTGTCGTCGAGATGCTCCTTGTAGAGCTCCAGCGCACGGTCCAGCTCGCCCGAGGCGATCAGGTGGCCGGCGTAGAGATCCACCACATCCTTGTCGCGGGGATAGAGCATCATGAGGGTCGAGGCCAGATGGCTCAGTTGTAGGTAATACTCGCGGTAGAACCTCACGTCGGCCGTGAAGCGTTTGAAACGGTCGACCTTGGCACTGACGGGAAGATCCTTCGAGAGGAAGATCTTCTTGGTGACGTCCAGCAGGGCGAGGTAGTTGTGGCGGCGCGAGTAGTGGTCCGAGATGGCCAGCAGCGTGGGCAGATTCGTGGAGTCGATCCCGAGGGCCCGCTCATAGGAGAGCATGGCCAGAGAGTCCTTGCCCGAGTAACCGTAGAGGTCGCCCAGGTCGATGTGGTTCTCGATCTCGTAGGGGGCCTGGCGGATGGCTTCCCGGGCCTCGTCGATCGCCTTGTCGAACTGGTAGGTCGAGATCAGCAGGCGGCGTTTCATGATGCCCAGATACGGGATGCGGCCGAAGCGGATCTCGGCCGAGTCGAGGATTGCAAGGGCCATGTAGGGATTCTTCTCTTGCTCGTAGAGGGCCGCCAGCAGGCGGTAGTTGTCTGGCGAGTCCTTGTCCAGGTCACACAGGTCGCGGAACACCCCGATGGCCTCGCCGTAGCGTCCCGCCATGATGAGCGCCTGGCCGTAGCTGCGGTGATACCACAGGTTGGCCGAATCGGTGCGGTAGGCCTTGCGGGCCAGGTCGACGGCCTCGTCGGGCGACGAGTACATATTGTTGGCGAAGAGCTCGTAGTAGGCCGGAGCGTAGGTCGAATCCAGGCTTATGGCTTCGCGGAACATCTGTTCGGCACGGACGGAGTCCTGGAAGATCGTGTTGCGCTTGATTCCCTCGGTGTAGAGCCACACCGTTCTCAAAGAGTCGGGATAGAGCGGTTGCTCGGTTTTCTCGGGCCCTTTTCCGCTGACGAAGGCCGACAGAAAGAGCATCACGGTCAGAATTATCGCTGAGATCCTTTTCATGGGAATCCTGAATTTTATGAAGGTTTATGATCGCTTTATTCAAGAAAAGTGCTCCACGTGGAACACTTTTCTCGATACTGCCCCACTCTTCTGCGGGACAGAGATGATTGGTTTTTGACGGGACGTTAAAGAGCCGTGTCGAACTGGTGGAGGAAGCGCACGTCGTTCTCGAAGTAGAGGCGCAGGTCCTTGACACCGTATTTCAACATGGCGATACGTTCAATACCCATGCCGAACGCGAAGCCCGAATACTTCTCCGGGTCGATGTTGTTTGCGCGCAGGACGTTGGGGTCGACCATACCGCAACCCATGATTTCGAGCCAGCCCGTGCCCTTGCAGACGGGGCAGCCCTTGCCGCCGCAGAGGTTGCACGACACGTCGACCTCGGCCGAAGGCTCCGTGAAGGGGAAGTACGACGGACGCATGCGGATGGCGGTCTGCTCGCCGAAGATCTCTTTGGCGAAGTAGAGCAACGACTGCTTCAGATCGGCAAACGATACACCCTCGTCGATGTAGAGACCTTCGAGCTGGTGGAAGATGCAGTGTGCGCGGTAGGAAATGGCCTCGTTGCGGAAGACACGTCCCGGGCAGATGACGCGGATGGGCGGTTTCTGATGCTCCATCGTGCGGACCTGGATCGAGGAGGTGTGGGTGCGGAGCAGGATGTCGGGATTCTTCTCCACGAAGAACGTGTCCTGCATATCGCGTGCGGGGTGCTCGGGCGGGAAGTTCAGGGCCGAGAACACGTGGAAGTCGTCCTCGATCTCAGGGCCGTCGGCCACGGTGTAGCCCAGGCGCGAGAAGACTTCGATGATCTCGTTCTTGACGAGCGAGATGGGGTGGCGCGATCCGAGCTGCTCGGCGGAGCCCGGACGGGTCATATCGTCGATGGCTGAATGCTGCTCGGCGGCGGCATCCTGCATCTGCTGGCGGAGGGTATTGATGCGCTCAGTGGCGGTCTGCTTGAGGCGGTTGATCAGCTGGCCCAACTCGCGTTTCTGCTCGGGAGCCACGCTCTTGAACTGCTCCATGAGGGCGTTCAATTCGCCTTTCTTGCCGAGGATCTTGATGCGGTATTCCTCAACCTCGGCCGCTGTTTTCGGGGTGAACTCTTCGACCTGACGAAGAAGTTCGTTGATTTTTTCGATCATATTTTGATTGTTTATCCTTTTTCTCTACTTTTGACAAGTGCATTAGACACATTATAGTACGCAAAGTTATAAAAAAAAAGGCATATGTTGCGTAAATCCCTTTCATTTCTCCTGGTTATGTTGTTCAGCCTCTCCGCTTTCGGTGCCGTGAAGCGGGGCGGAGTGGGTATCGTGATGAGTGGCGGCGGTGCCAAAGGACTCTATCACATCGGTGTCCTGGAGGCGCTCGAAGAGCGTGGGATCCCGATCGATTATGTGGGTGGCACGTCGATGGGCTCGATCATCGCCGCGATGTATGCCGCGGGCTACTCCCCGCGCGAGATGCGTGAGATCGTGGCTTCGGGAGTGATCAAGGAGTGGGTGTCGGGGTATATCGACCCCAATAAATATATGTCCTACTACCGCCAGGTTGGCCAGCCGCCCGCCTCGATCAGCGTAAGACTCGACTTCAGCAAGAAGGAGAGCGGAAAGAGCGCCTTCAAGATGCCGACCAACCTCGTCTCGTCGACGCAGATCGACATGGCCCTCAACGAGTTGTTCGCCGGGGCCACCGAGGCCGCCGACCGCGACTTCGACAGGCTGATGGTCCCCTTTCTGTGTGTGGCCAGCGACATGAATGCCCGACGTCCGGTCGTCTTCCGCAAGGGGGAGCTGGGCGAGGCCGTGCGTGCCTCTATGTCGATCCCGTTGGTGTTCAAACCCGTCGTGCGCGACTCGATGCTGCTCTACGACGGCGGAATCTTCGATAACTTCCCCTGGAAACCCATGGACAAGGCCTATCGCCCGTCGTTCATCATCGGCAGCATCTGTACGGCTGGAAACGAACCCCCGACCGAGCAGAGCAGCATCTTCGACCAGGCCTTCATGCTGGCCATGCAGGAGACCGACTACACCCTGCCCAAGGGGAGGAGTGTGAGCATAGCGCGGGCCGTGGGGGTCAATATGCTGGACTTCGACCGTGCGCAGGAGATCATGGATGCCGGTTACGAGGATGCCATGAAGGCGATGCCCGAGATCGAGCGGCAGATTCGCCGCCGCTGCACGCCCGAGCAGTTCGCCATGCGCCGCGAGGCCTTCCGCTCGCAGTGTCCGCCCCTGGTCTTCGACGACTATAAGTTTTACGGGGTGACCACCGCCCAGCGCAACTACATCCGCGACTTCGTGAAGGTCGACCGTCGGACGGTGGACGAGCAGCGTACGATGGATTTCGACCAGTTGCGCAACAACCTCTACGAGGTGCTGGCGGCCGGTGACTTCACGATGGATTTCCCCCACGTGACCTACAACAGGCAGACGGGCCACTATTCGTTTGATGCGCGTTTCCGCACGAAGCCCAACTTCAAGTTCTCGGTCGGAGGTTATGTCTCCTCGACGGCCTTCAACCAGGCGTTCCTCGGGGCGAATTACCAGAAGATCGGACGTGTGGCTCAGCAGTTCGGGGTGAATATGTTCCTCGGACCGCTGACCTCGTGGGGATCGGTCGGCGGACGCACGGACTTCTATATGGGTAAGGCCCTGTTTCTGGATTATTCCTTCAACTTCTCCTACCGCAACCTCACGCACGGATATTTCGGCCACCTCACGAAGGTGACCAATGCCCTCCAGATCAAGGACAGCGAGATCTTCGCCTCCCTGGGTCTGGGTATGCCCCTCACCCACCGCAGCCTTTTCATGCTGAGGGCCAATTCGGGTCATGTCAACTACCACCACGACTCCTCGATGATCGAACCCGACATGGATGACCACACGCGTTTCTCGTTCTTCGGTCTGAAGGCCGAGGTGCGCCGCAATACTCTCGACAAGATGCTCTATGCGAGCCGGGGATCGAACCTGAGTCTGTCGGCGATCTTCATTACCGGAAACGACAAGTTCAAACCCCATGAAAGCCGCCACTTCATCTCGACCCGTCGCCGCAATTGGTTCGGGGCGCGTTTCTCGTGGGAGAAGTTCTTCGACATACCGCAGTGCAACTGGTTCTCGATGGGTGTGAATGTCGACGCCGTGTTCACCAACCACCCCGACTTCTCGCGTGACGGTGCCACTCTGCTCTCGTTGCCGACCTATGCTCCCATCCAGCACGCCAAGATGATCTATATGCCGGCCTTCCGCGGCAAGCGTTTCCTGGCGGGAGGATTCATGCCGACGTTCGACATATTGAGCAACTTCTATTTCCGCACGGGATTCTACGCCATGTTCCGCGAGCGGCGCAGTCATGACCCCCTGGTGGTCAATTATAGCGAGGAGGAGCGGCGTATGCATTACATTGTCGATGCGTCGCTGGTCTACCGTTCGCCGATCGGGCCCGTGTCGCTGAGCCTCACCAAATACGATCTGCGCGACTGGCGCAATATGTATCTTACCTTCAGTTTCGGCTACGCGATCTTTTCGCCGAGGGGGACCTTCTATTAGGTGTGGCCGTGGCGGTCTGAAGCGATGCGGGACGATGTATCCTCCGCTGCGGCGGATTTTGGGGCGGAGTGCCTGGCGGGCGGTTGGTTTTCGGGGCAGGTGGCGGAAATGGTCCGTTTAGTTCGGGAAAGGGCCCAAAAAGGCGGATAAAGGCCCGAAAACCGGGAATTGGCGCACCAATACGCTGATACGGGGGCATTTCTCCCTTTTTATGAGGAGAAATCCGCGGGTAAAATACCAATAAATGGTGATTGCGGGCTTTGCTTTTTTGTGCGACCTTTGCAACAGAAACAAAAAGTAATTCTGCCGTTTCGTAGTGTGATGTTTGTGTGTGAATAAGGCTACCTCTTTCGGGTAGCCTTTTTTCATGTGCGGTTCGGGAATTTTTTCTAAATTTGTCCTCGAACCGGATTCGGATAACCAACAAAAAACGTAGATATGGAATTCAAGGATTTGATGAAGAAGCGGCGCAGTATCCGCAAATATTCCGACCGCCCCGTTCCCGAGGAGGTGCTGGATCGTATTCTGGAGGTGACGCTCGATGCTCCCTCGTCGCGAAATTCGCGCTCGTCGCGTTTCCTGATCGTCGACGATCCCGCCCTGGTGAGCCGTATGGCGCAGATGCGCGATTACGGTTCGGCCTTCATGGAGGGGGCGCCTCTGGCCGTGGTGGTGCTGGGTGACCGCACAAAGAGCGATATGTGGGAGGTGAATGCCGCCATCTCGGCCACCGTCCTCCAACAGGCGGCCGTCGACGAGGGGCTGGCGTCGTGCTGGGTGCAGATTGCCGGGCGTCCGCGTCTGAAGGACGAGCCGCAGGGCGAGCGTGCGGTGGATTACCTGCGCGGATTCCTGCCCATTCCCGAGGAGTGCGAGGCGCTCTGTACCATGGTGATGGGCTATTCTGATTTCGAGCCGAAGCCCTTGCCTGCGGCCGACAACACGGGACGCGTTATCCGCCTCAAATAAGCCCTTCCCGGGGGGGTGGCCGGCGGATGGCTGTCCGAGGTGTCCCAAACGGAAATTCAGCTCCGCAGAGAGCCGGAAATGGTGCGCGAAAGCGGAGATGGAGGCTTGGTGCTGATGCTTGGAGCCGGTGGGCGGAATGCCCCTACCCTACTGCCGTCCCGCCGCCGAATAAAAAGAGGGCGCGTATTGCTGACTAAATAAACAAGATCACCCCTGTCGCAGTTGTCTGTGGCAGGGGTGATCTTTTGTAAAGGAGGGTTGAGCAAACCCTCTTTTTCGAGACTATCGTGAGGGTCTTATTTCAAGACCGGCTTGATGTCCTTGATGCGCAGCTGGGTCGAGACTGTGCCGCGGTAGTGGTTTTCGACGATCTGGTAGCAGACGTCGATCGGTTTGCGTGAGCGTACCCACTCGTAGTGCGTGGGCTGCTGGAAGGCAATCGACTGGAGGCGCGTGTTGGGCTTCTGACGCTGGATCAGCTCCATGCGCAGATGCTCATACTCCATCCCCACCAGCTTGGCGTCGCCCGTGTTGCTCACTCCGAGCGTGGCGAATACCGGAGAGGTATTGCCCGGTCCGAAGGGCTGGAAACGGTTCAGATCGCGGCGGAAGGCCGGCGTGATGTCCGAGAAGAGCAGCTCGCTGTCGATGTCGACCTGAGGGATCAGCATTTGGGGGTCGATATGTTCTTCGACATAGGCGTTGAAGCGGCGGGTGAACTCCTCCACGTTTTCGGGACGCATCGTGAGGCCCGCGGCGTACATGTGTCCGCCGAAGTTCTCCAGCAGATCCGAACACGACTCGATGGCCTGGTAGAGATCGAAGCCCGGAACCGAACGGGCTGAACCCGTCACGAATCCGTTGCTCATGGTCAGCACCACCGTCGGGCGGTAGTAGGTCTCGATCAGGCGCGAGGCCACGATGCCGACGATGCCCTTCATCCACTTGGGATTATAGACCACCGTGCTCTTGCGTTTCTTCAGTTCGGGGTTCCTCTCGATATAATCATGAGCCTCCTGGGTCACCGATCTGTCGATCGATTTGCGGTCCTGGTTGTAGGCGTCGATCACGTTGCCGAACTCGGCGGCCTGCGCTTCGTTACCCTCGATGAGCAACTCCACGGCGGCGTGTCCGCCCGACGGCGAGGCGTTTTCGTCGTTTTCATCCATCCGCATACGGCCCGCGGCGTTGATGCGCGGCCCGATCTTGAAGACGATGTCGTCGATGGTGATGTTGTGTCGATCCAATCCGCAGATCTTGATGATCGACAACAGCCCGTTCGACGGATTGCGGTTGAGGTCCTTCAGTCCGAAATGGGCCAAAATACGGTTCTCTCCCACCAACGGTACGATGTCGGAGGCTATGCTTACCACCAGAAGATCGAGCAGCGTCGAGATCTGCTCAAACGGAATCCGGTGTTTCTGGGCATAGGCCTGCACCAGTTTGAATCCTACTCCACAGCCCGACAGTTCGTCGAACGGATAGGAGCAGTCGACCCGCTTGGGGTCGAGGACGGCTACGGCCTGAGGAATCTCATCGGCCGGCAGGTGATGGTCGCAGATGATGAAATCCACGCCTTGCTGCTTTGCATAGACTACCTTTTCCATGGCTTTGATGCCACAGTCCAAAGCAATGATCAGTCCGACCCCCTTGCGGGCGGCCAGATCGATACCTTTGATCGAAATACCGTAGCCTTCGGTATAACGATCGGGGATGTAGAACATCAGGTTTTTATGCCCGATCTGGCGCAAAAACTTGTAAACCAGGGCCACGGCCGTACAGCCGTCCACGTCGTAGTCGCCGTAGACCATGATCTTCTCCTGGTTACGGACGGCCTGTTCGACGCGCTCGACCGCACGGTCCATATCCTTCATCAGGAACGGATCGTGAAGGTCGTCGAGACTCGGTTTAAAGAATTTCTCCGCCTTTTCTACTGTGTCTATGCCTCTCTGTACGAGTAGGTTGGCCAGCACGGGCGAGATTCGGAGCGCGGAGGCCAATGAGGCCACTCGCCCGGGCTCGCCCTGGGCTTTCACTACCCAGCGTTTTTCTATGGGCATACGATCTAATATTTATATATTTTAACATTTAATATCTCACTTAAAAATTGGACCATGAGTTCTTTCACCTCGTCGATGCTGACCTCGCGCCCCGTCTCGCGGGCGATGGAAGTGGCGCCGCGGTCGGTGAATCCACAGGGGTTGATGTTGTGGAACCACCTCAGATCGGTCGTGACATTGAGGGCGAAGCCGTGCATCGTCACGAAACGCGACGAACGCACACCGATGGCGCAGATCTTGCGTGTGGGGCCTGCTTTGGGGTTGCTCTCGGGGCTTCCGCCCTCTGCAAAAACCGTTCCCGCACCGAGCCATACGCCCGATGCGCCGTGGATACGACCCGCGCGGATACCATAATGCGCCACGGTACGGATCACCGCCTCCTCCAGAGCCTCGATATAGGCCCTCAGTCCGATACCCAACTTCTCCAGATCGAGAATCGGATAGCAGACCAGCTGGCCCGGGCCGTGGAAGGTGATGTCGCCACCACGATCAATATGAAAGAACTTGGCACCCGACTTTTCCAAAGTTGCGCGGTCGATGAGCAGATTGCTGCTCTTGCCGCTTTTGCCCAACGTGTAAACGGGCGGGTGCTCAACAAATAGAACGATTCCGGCCGTGTCGGAATTGTCTTTAAGGATTGTTTTTAATTCGGAGAGTTTGGATTTTAATCCGGTATCGAGGGCGTCATCCTCCCGGGAGGGGTCTTCGCGGGGCCCTTCCCCACCGGAACTCTTGCCGGCAACGAGACCGTCGAACAAGGCCTGCTGGAATGCCCAGCAGGTGGCGTAATCGCAGTGCCCGAGGTCGTGGAAGATGGCTTTCATTGTCTACTCCATTTCAATCTTTTTGAGGGCTTCTTCGGCTCGGTACGACGATCGGACCATCGGTCCGCTCGCGCAGTAGCTGAAGCCCATCTCCAGTGCTTTTTGCCGGAACCATTCGAATTTTTCGGGAGTAACATATGCCGCTACGGGATAGTGCTCCATCGTGGGTCGAAGGTATTGGCCCAGCGTTACGATCTTGACGCCCGCCTCGCGCAGGTCGTGCAGGGTCTGTAACACCTCGTCATCGCTCTCGCCGAGACCCAGCATCAGTCCGCTCTTGGTGACGACACCCCGCGAATGAAGGTAGCGGAGGGTGTCGAGACTCATCCGGTAGCGGGCCTTGGAACGAACCAGGGGGGTGATGCGCTCGACGGTTTCGATGTTGTGCCCGATAATCTCGGGCTGCGACGCCACGACCGTGTCCAGGAACTCGGGGCGTGCGTGCATATCGGGAATAAGGAGCTCGATTACGGCATCCGGATTGGCTTGGCGTATGGCCTCGACCGTGGCGGCCCAGTGGGCCGCGCCTTCGTCGGGGAGGTCATCGCGCGTTACGGAAGTCAGTACGACATACCTCAGTTTCATCAGGGAAACACTCTCGGCGACCTTGTGCGGTTCGGCGGGATCGGGCGGCAGCGGTTGGCCCGTGCAGGTGGCACAGAAACGGCAGCCGCGGGTGCAGATATCGCCCAAAATCATGAAGGTCGCCGTTTTGTGATTCCAGCATTCGGCCTGGTTGGGACAACGGCCGCTGCTGCAAATCGTGTGCAACCCGTGTTTTTGGACAATTTCACGAACCTCGGCATACTCAGGGCTTTGGCGAAGTCTGATCTTCAGCCATTCCGGTTTCCGCAGGATGTTTACCTGGTCATTCAACTTCGGCATTTTAAGTTCATTATTTTTCCAATTACTGCAAAAATAGAAAAAATAATTGATATTTCCCTTCATGTTTCGATTAATTATGGGGCGGCCGGAGGTTTTTTTATCGTCGGTTTGGTGCATCGGCCCTGTGGAAAGGGAAGGGCCAGAGGGGCGGCCGGGGGTGGAAAACCGTGGGAAGGAGGGCTGTGGAGGGGCGATAGTCCTCTGTTGGTGCATTTTAGGGGAAAATGCGCCTGAAACGGGTGTGTGATGTGTGTCGTGTTCCGAAAATGGAGAATTTCGGAGTAATTAACAGAGTGGAAGGGGTAAAAAAAGAAGAAGCTCATCGGGTGATGAGCCTCTTCTGGTTAGGTTAGTTAGGTTAATGAGAGTAGGAATCCCATATTTTGTTATCACAAAGATAAGTCGAATTCCATGAAGTTCCAAATAAATTTCAGAGATTTTTATAAAAAACAGGAAATAAAAAGAGGGGTAATAATTAAATTTTTTTAAATAATACCCCTATCTCATGCTTTTCATAAAAACTGAAAAGGGGTTCGCCGGCCTTTAGAGGGAAGCCGCGTTGACGTCGGGCGAGGTCGTCAGGTGGTGGGCCCGGTAGTTGGCCGGGGTCATGTCATATTCCTTTTTGAACAATTTGATGAAGTGCGACGTGTTCGGGAACGTACACTCGTTGCCGATCTCGGAGATGGATTTCGAGGTCGAAAGCAGCAGCAGGCGCGAGTGCATGAGTCGCTGGTGGATGTACCATTTGTGGGGCGGCATCTCGAAATGACGGCGGAATTCCTTCTTGAACGAGGTGAGTGAGCGGTTGGTCAGATGGGCCAGCTCCTCGATCGATATGTCCTTGAAGATGTGGTTGTAGACCGTCTTTTCAAAACTCTCGTCAGCCGAGTCGATATTGCTCAGGAGTTTGTACTTCAGCGGGCAGTCCTCGTGGGAGGCGATCAGGTAGATCAGCTCGGTCATCTTGATGTTTTCAGCCGTGTTGTCGTGGCGGAAGCCCTCGGCACGCAGGTAGTTGGCGGTGTTCTGGAAGAAGGTGCGCAGGGAGGTCCAGGCCGGCATCACGACATGGTTGAGATTGAGACACTCCTCGCCCGTGCAGTCATAGACGACACTCAGCCCGTAGGTGATATTGAGGTGGAGGAGGGTGTGTTGAAGTTCTTCTGGGGTGTAGTAGAATACCAGTTCCTCGTAGGGATGCTCCTCACCGGGGGTGTTCTCGATGTAGTGCTGGCCGATGCTCAGGTAGAAGACATCGCCACGGTTCACGCTGATGCGTTTGTCGCCGTTGTAGATGTGTTTGGTGCCGTGGAGCACATAGCCGATGGCGTAGCGGGAGAGAGCCTGAGATTGAATGCCGTTGTGTAGCGTTTCGATCATCTTGACGATCATCGGTTGGAAGGTCGTCGATGGAGTTTTGGTGTTTTTCATAATAAATAGTACTTTATCGTTGGTCTAATATGTGTGTGTTTTTTAGCAAGATTTCCTCATTGAGGAATTTTGATACGACAAAATACAATAAATTATTTGAATATACAAAAACGACAATATAATCAATGGTCAGTAATATGCAATAATGACCCAAGTTGGGTGCTTTTGAGCTAAATTTATTATTGGAAAATGATGCGAACAGCCGTCAAAACAAGCAAGAGCAGGTAGATTGATGTTGAGAGTGAGCGTGAGACTCGGATCAAAAAGCAGGGCATCAGCATGGCGGCCGGAGGGGCCATCAGGAGGAGTTGGTCGGGGGTGGCAGCGGGGGCGGCCGCGAGGAGGATCGCGAGGAGGAAAACGCCCGTATTGAAGATCAGAATGAAGCGCGGTTTGGTCCCGACGGCATAGAGATTCGACAGTAAGATCTGGATTGCGGCCAGGCTCAGCAGGCCGACGATGGCCAGTGCGCCCCATTGCAGGTGGGTGAACGAGAGGAGCATGGCGAGGGGTGAACCCTGCCAAAAGAGGAGTCCGAGGGTTCGGATCGGGGCCGTGAGGTCGCCGCCCATGGCCCAGTTGACGTAGCTGAGGGCGAGGGGCAGGACGAGCAGTCCGGCCAGGGCGACCACGACTTCGCGCAGGGTGCGGCGGAAGAGCAGCAGGCCGAAGGGCATGATGAGCAGCAGGGGCAGAGTGGCGGGGGTGAGGCAGATCAGCGCACCCATATAGAGGCCCGTGCGGAATACGGCGTCGAAGGTGTATCCGCTGCGGAAGGAGCGGGCGAAATTCTTCATGAAATAGGCCAGGAAGGTCATCGACAGGATACCCTGAAGCGAGAGTCCCTCCAGACCGACCAGGCAGGCGAGGATGGCAACCAGGGGGATGGGGATGCAGGTCGAGACCTTATAGAGGTTATAGCGTATGGCCTGGCGTCCGACCGAGAGGGACGTGAAGAGGAAGGCGAAGACGGCGATCAGCTTCGACCAGCCCGGGAAAGCCGTCTGAAAGGCGCAAATCAGCGCGGAAGGCATCCCGATGGCCAATCCCTCGGCGGGGGCTGTATCAGCGATCCCTGCGGCTGAAAATGCTGCGCAGGAGGCATCGGCGAATGAGGTGGCGTTCACGCAGACGATGGCGAGCGTGAAAGTGGTCAAAAAGGCCGGAACGAAGGGTTGGCGGGCAATATCGAATGTCATATCTACGGTCTGTTGTCGGGGGGTCGGCGGGCTTGGGCCGAGGGGTTTTTCCCTGGGGCTTTGCCTGCGTTTCCGGGGTTTGGGGTGCGGATGTTCTGCCGCGGAGGTGTTCCGGGGCATGCATCATCTACAAAAGTAGCGAAAAAAGCCGGAACGAAGCCAAAATATTGCTAACTTTGTTCGCCTATGTTGGAAAATCAATATCAATACGACCTGCTGGAAGCGGGATGTGACGAAGCCGGGCGCGGATGCCTGGCCGGTCCTGTATTTGCCGCTGCGGTGATTCTGCCGCGCGATTTTCACCACCCTCTGCTCAACGATTCCAAGCAGTTGACCGAGCGTCAGCGCGATTTGCTGCGTCCGATCATCGAGTGCGAAGCCGTGGCGTGGGCCGTGGAGGCGGTGTCGGCGGCGCGTATCGACGAGATCAACATACTTAATGCCTCGTTCGAGGGGATGTCGCTAGCGGCCGACCGTCTGGAGCCGCGGCCGCAGTTCCTGGCCATCGACGGAAACCGTTTCCGCACCGGGCTCGACATACCCTACCATTGCGTGGTCAAGGGTGATGCCACCTATGCCGACATTGCCGCGGCCTCGGTGCTGGCCAAGACCCACCGTGACGAATATATGTATCGCATAGCCCGCGAATATCCCCAGTACGGTTGGGACAAGAACAAGGGCTACCCCACTCGTGCCCATCGTCTGGCCATCCACGAGCACGGACTCTCTCCGCACCATCGTCTGACCTTCAACCACGAATTGGGTCAGTTGGAACTTTTTTAGGGCGGAGTGTGGAAAACTTGTGAAAATCGGTTGAAAAATTCTATTTGCCGATTTTTTTCGCTCCTATTTCGACGGGGGATTTTCCCCGTCTGATTGGGGGTGAATCATACCCTTTTCATAGTTGAAAAATCACGGCATTCGAGGCGGAAATTGATACCTGCTTTGTAAATCTTATCAATCATATTTTGTTTATAATCATCTGTTTGTGAGCTTTCATTCATTTGATCAACATTCAGAAACAATTCTTTGTTGAAAACTTTTTCACAAGGATTTTTTTGTGAATTTACAAGCCCTTAAAAATAGATTTTTAACCCTCTGAGAATCGCTTATTCCGAGACGTAGTGGTCCATGCCCTTGAATATTCCGTTCACAGAGGGGCTAAAATTCCCGAAATTGAGCCATGTGTGAAAATTGTCCTTTCCGAAAAAAGAGGCGATCTCCGCATGAAGAGCTTTCCGAAAAATCGTGAAGAGGGAGGAAAGTCGGATCGGAAAAAATTTTTGGACAAAAATAGGAGTGGAGGTCGGGCAAGGTGGCGGGATGATAAATCGGGAGTAAAAATACCGGTTGTCGGAAAAGTCGGTTTCTCTCTGATGGCCAAACGGAAAATTTGGGGAAGAGAGGGTGCCACGAAAATATTTTCTGAACGGGCGGGAATCCGATGGAGAGGGGATCCGCTGGTGTGGCGATCGGCTTGGAAAAGCAACGGAGATTTTGTCGGGAGAGGGGGCGGGCGAAGGTCAACCCTGGAGTAGAGGTGATGCGGAGGGTGTCGTTTTGGGGGATAAGTTGTGAGTTCGGAGGGTGGGCGGATCGGGATAGGTTGTAAATGAGTAGGATGTGTTGGTATGGAGATATACAGAGAAAAAGGTGTTGGAGGCGATAAGCGGGGCGGAGGAATAGTCGGAGTATTCCGATGGTAGGAAGATGCTGAAAAATTGATGGGCTGAAAGGCTGAAGTTTCTTGAGTCCTAAGGTGCGATAGCGAGCAGAAGGGCTCCTGGACCGAATACTCCTGAGGAGTAAGCGATGGTAAGTTAGAGAATGCTGGGCTGAAGTTCCCAGAGGGATAAGCGACGATGGAAGATTGGAGGCTGAGGCTCCTTGAAAGGCAAACGAAGGTGTAAAACTGGAGGACTAAGGCTTCTTGAGAGCCAAGCAGAGATCGAGAGTCAGAGAGCTAAAGCTCCTCTTGAAGACCAAACGGTAATGGAGAGCTGGAGGGCTGATGAGATGTCGTGGAGGAGATAGGTGGAGAGTGAAAGACACGGGGATCGAGAGCGTCGGGCATAAAAAAAGAGGACAATCCCCGAAGGATGTCCTCTTTTTTTGAAAGTGACGGTTAAGGTTTAGTAACCATTCGACTTCGAAGCAGCATAGTTGATCTTCAGTGCGTTGGCACGGCGAAGCTCCTGCTTGATGTCGGTGATGATACCCATCTTGGAGCCCACATCGGCCTTCAAGCAGATAGTCATCGAGGCACGATCGACCTCATTGAGATTATCACGCTCTGCGGCGCAGAAGTCCAAGATGTCCTTGGTCGTCTTATACGAGTCGTTCAGCTGAATACGCGGAGCCGTACCGAACTTGGCCTGCATGGCCAGCGAAGGCGAACCCACGTGGATGTAACTTACCAACGACTTCTTTGCCAATTTCTGTACCTCGGTAGCCTCGGGGAGTTTGTATCTTACGAGCAACTCCTGATCACGCATGGTCGTCGAGACCATGAAGAAGAAGAGGATCATGAAGATAACGTCCGGAAGCGATGCTGTCGAGATAGGGGGCAAACCTTTGTTGCCCTTCTTTTTCATTACTGCCATATCTTCTACTTCTTAATATTACGCGGCTCTGCCTCGGAGAGTTTCGGCGGAATAGCCGTCGTGACGGCCTTACGCAACTCTTCGTTCAGATCGGCAAATTTTGCGTTGAACTTTTTCATGCTGACCTCATCACGCACCTCGTTGAAGGCACGGGTGATCTCATTCTGGACCATGATATATACCTTGTAGCCGGTATCACGGGTGGTTTGCAACGAAACAACGCCCTGGCTCTCGGGATATACCCACTTACTACCATCGGGGAGAGCGATCTCTACGTCCTTCTTTTCGGGATATTCGGGATCATCCATCGGATTGAGGATGAATTCCTTGACTTTATCCTTAATCTGGCGCAGGTCAACAATCTCCTGTTTTCCCGGTATGCCCATCATGATGCTGCCGTTACCCGAAACGAGTACCAGCATCAGGTTACGCTCCTTGACCTTCACATCCTCTACCTTCTGATTCTCGGGAGGCATGGGAGGAAGCATTCGGGCGATACCCGTATCGACATTCATAGTAGTGGCAACCAAGAAGAAGATGAGCAGCAAGAAGGCGATGTCGGCCATAGAACCGGCATTGATCTCCTGTACTTGTCTTTTATTTCCTGCCATGGTTGTTATTCCTATTTAAATACACTGCAAATTTCGGTAACTACGGCCGTTGCAAAGGCTGCAACAAAGGCTACATAGGTCACCAGGATGCTGGTCTCGGTCAGAACAGTCTCGCCTTGACCGAAGAAACCATTGGTCTGGAGGTCTACGATCTGGATGTTGTGACCGGCCGAGATGAAATACGATGCACCGACTACGATCAGCACCAGGGCCAGCGACAAGATCGTGCCCTTGATGCCTGCCGGGTTTTGGATCATTCCGAACAGGGCGCAGAAGATGGCCGATGCGATGCCGAATACAAAGAGGAAGTAAGTCCACATAAGTATCATGCTGACCGCACTGTCATCGCCGCTTGCGCTCTCCAGGGGATCACCGAGAACCAGGTTGTAAGCCAACAAAGCTACGGTAATCGCCATCAGAATGCCCAACAATATGTTTAAAAACTTTTTCATTTGTGTTAGACTCTTTTAATCGTTGGATTATTTCTTGTTGTAAGCAGTCAGAATATCCATCAGCGTGATGGAAGCATCCTCCATATCGTTAACCAAAGAATCGATCTTCGATACGATATAGTTATAGAACAACTGAAGAATAACCGCAGCGATAAGACCCATAAGGGTAGTCAACAGAGCGACCTTGATACCACCGGCAACCAACGTCGGGCTGATATCACCGGCAGCCTGGATAGCATCGAATGCACCGATCATACCGACTACGGTACCCATAAATCCCAACATGGGGCTCAAAGCGATGAACAAGCCGATCCACGACAGACCCGACTCCATCTGACCCGTCTGAACCGAACCGTACGATACAACGGCCTTCTCTACCGAGTCAAGACCCTGCTCGTAACGATCCAGACCCTGGTAGTAGATCGAAGCGATAGGACCGCGGGCGTTGCGGCAAACTTCTTTGGCAGCCTCTACGCCACCGTTCTTCAGAGCCTCCTCAACCGAAGCGATGAACTTCTTGGTGTTGATTTTCGAGAGCGTCAGGTAAAGGATACGCTCGATAGCCACTGCAAGACCGATAACCAAGCAGAGCAATACCGGAAGCATCCACTCCCAACCACCTTCGAGGAATTTCTGCATCAGAACCTGGTGCATGCTTTCGCCGGCGATCTCGGTCTCAGCTACGACAGCTTCTCCAGCTGCGGCAGCAGCATCCTGCGCGAACGCATTGACGGTTCCCATTGCAACAGCGGCAACCGACAGAATCGAAAAAAGTTTTTTCATAGTTGTGTTAATAAATTAAATTTGATTAGTTGATTTTTAGTATTTGTGTCTTGTTTAAGTCTCTAAAAATTGTCGTAATTTTTCTAAAAAAAATATCGTCTTCTCTCTCAAATGCGTCCGTTCGGGTGGGTTTTCGGGATTATTCGTTCCCGGGCATTCCGATTCCAGGCGGTGTTCATGGCTATATTGTATCGCGCAAAAAACCACATAACACTCAGTAAATCAGATGCTAACCTCACTCATGAGCCTATTCTTTCCCAGAGGCCGGCCCTCTTTGGGATATATTATCAGTGCGAAATATATAAAAAAAATTCGTTTCCTGCAACGCTTTACAGTGTAAATTCTCCTCTGAGAGGCCTGCTTAACAGCCGATAAGTTTCTTCTGCAGAGAGGCCTTTGCCCAAAACGTACATGAGTTTGGTGACGGCCGCCTCGGTGGTCATGTCGTGGCCGCAGAGCACGCCGATCTTTTGCAGGCGCAGTCCCGTGTCGTAGAGCGACATCGAGACGCTGCCGCTGCCGCACTGCGTGATGTTGACGATGAAGATCCCGCGCGAAATGGCCTCCTGCAGCACCTCGATGAACCACGGTGTGGTGGGGGCGTTGCCGGCACCGAAGGTCTCCAGCACGACGGCGCGGAGGTTCGAGGCGGAGAACATGGCGCGAAGGACCTGTTCGGTCATGCCGGGGAAGAGCTTGATGACGGCCACATCGTCGGCCAGGTGGTCGGCGATGCGCAGACGGGTGGGATCGGAGGGGATCTGCTCGGGCTGCATGATGGCGGGACGGATGTAGGAGATGTTGACTCCCACTTCGGCCAGCGGAGGGTAGTTGTTCGAGCGGAAGGCGCTCAGCGCCTCGGCACTGCGTTTGGTGGTGCGGTTGGCGCGGAACAGGCGGTTCTGGAAGTAGAGCGACACCTCGGGAACGATCGGGCGGTCGCCGTCGCGGGCTCCGGCGATCTCGATGGCCGTGATGAGGTTCTCGCGGCCGTCGGTACGCAGCACTCCGATCGGGATCTGGCTGCCGGTGAAGACCACGGGTTTGGCCAGATCCTCCAGGAGGAAGCTCAGGGCCGAGGCCGTATAGGACATGGTGTCGGTGCCGTGGAGGACGACGAAGCCGTCGTAGCGGGCATAGTTGTCGCGGATCATGCGGGCCAGCGTGAGCCAGTTGTCGGGGGTCACGTTCGAGGAGTCGATCACGGGCGACATGGTCTGCACCTCGATGTCGACATTGAGCCGTTTGAGCGAAGGAAATTCCTCGTAGATTGCGCTGAAATCGAAGGGTATCAGTGCGCCTGTTTCGGCGTCGGTCTTCATGCCGATGGTGCCGCCGGTATAGATGATCAGAATGGAGGATTTCATGCTTTTATCTCTATTAGTATATGTTGATGGTTGTCTCCCACTGCGAAGATAGGTCTTTTTTGTGGAAAAAAGTCCTGTGAAGGAAAATTCCTCCGTGTTTTTCTCCCGTGGGGATGGCTTGTGGGCTCAGACACCGACCGCGGGGAAGATGCGCAGGGCGTTGGCCGTGGTGGCGGAGGCGACTTCTTCGGGGGTGAGGCCCTTCAGTTCGGCCGCCTTCCGGCATACGAACCTCACGTAGGAGGATTCGTTGCGTTCGCCGCGGTGGGGCGACGGGGTGAGGTAGGGGCAGTCGGTTTCGAGGACCAGGTCGTCAAGATCCATCTCGGGGATGATCTTCGAGATGAGGCTTTTCTTGAAGGTCACTACCCCACCGATTCCAAAGACGAAGTCACCGAGGGTTTTCAGCTCGCGGTAGCTATCCAATGTGTCGGAGAAGGCGTGGAAGACGCCCCTGACGCCGCGTCCGGCAAACGTGCGCATGACTTCGAGGGTCTCAGGCCAGGCGTCGCGCGTGTGGACGGCGATGGGCAGGCCGTAGCGGAGCGAGAGTTCGATCTGGTGGCGAAAAGCCTCGATCTGTTCCGCCTTGTGGTCTGTGCTCCAGTAGAAGTCGAGTCCGATCTCGCCGATGGCGCAGAAGGGGGAAATCCCCTCGGGGCGGTCTTCCAGAAGGCTTTCGACGAGTTGCAACTCCTCGCGCCAGCGGGGATTGTCGTTGATCGACGTGGGGTGAAGCCCCATCATCGGGCTGCAGTGGTCGGGGTGGCGGCGGCAAAGGTCGAAAAGTGCGGCGTGGCTCTCGGAGTCGATGGCCGGGAGCAGAAGCCGGTTCACGCCGTGTTCCAGGCAGCGGGCGAAGGCCTCTTCACGGTCGGTGTCGAATTCGGGGGCGTAGAGGTGGGAATGGGTGTCGGTAAGTGTCATCTGAGTTTCATGTATCTGTTGCCGGGCAGCTGGCGTATGTTGCCCGACAGTTCTAATCCTATGAGCAGGGTGGAAAGGCGTCCCGGGGAGAGGCGGCTGGTTTGGGCAAGCTCCTCGACGGAGTGGGGATCGCTCGTCGAAAAGCAGCGCAGAAGCATCTGTTCCTCCTCGGAGAGGGGTTCTTCCTCGTGTGCGGGCGCGACGGGTGTGGATATGGTAAGATCCCACTGCAGTTCGCGGATGATGTCCTCGGCGGAGCGGATCAGCGAGGCCTTGCGGTCGGCGATCAGGCGGTTGGTGCCCTGCGACGAGGGGTCGGTGATGCGCCCCGGGACGGCCATTACCGTGCGGTTGTAGCCGTCGGCGCATTCGGCCGTGTGGAGCGAACCTCCGCTGAGGGGCGATTCGACCACGATGCAGCCTGCACTCAGACCCGCGATGATACGGTTGCGGGCCAGGTAGGAGGTGCCGCGCTGGTGGGTTTGGGAATGCTCCTCGGTGAGGAGTGCGCCGCCGTTGCGGAGGATGTCGCGGGCTATGGCCGTATGTTGTACGGGGGTGATGCCGGGCAGAGGCGTGGGAAGTACCGCCACGGTGTGGACGTCGGCCGCAAGGGCTGCACGGTGGGCGGCGGCATCAATGCCGAAGGCCAGGCCGCTGACGATGCACAGGTCGGGGATACGTTGCGAAAGGGATTCGACCAGGCGGTTGCAGACGGTTTGTCCATAGGGCGTTGCGCGGCGGGTGCCGACCATCGAAAGGCAGTGCTCGGAGAGGGCCTCGATGTTGCCCTGGAGGTAGATCACGTGGGGAAAGTCCTCGATTTCGCGCAGGAGTGCGGGATATTGCGGGTCGGTTGAGGCGATGGGGGTGATCTCGTTCTTGAGGCAGTATTTCCACTCCCGCTCGGCGGCTTTGAACCCCGTGTGGTTCAGGATCTGCGCGGCCAGGTCGGGGCGCAGGCGTGCTTCCCGGATCAGATCGTCGGACGAGGCGGCGAAGATCGACCGTGCATCGCCGAAGGTGTCGAGCAGATGTACGGCTCCCTTGATCCCGATGCCGGGAGTCATTTGCAGTGCAATGTCTTCGATGGTCATATTCAGCCTGTGTAAAATCGTGATATAACGATGTAAAGGTAAATATTTTCAAGAAATAACGCAAAAACGCTCATAAGTTTTGTTTTAATGATATTTATGCTTATATTTGCACACCCAAACGTCAGAAGGGGTTCATCTCCGGTGTTTCGGAAACGGGATTTGGAGGGGGCTTCGGGAAAGACGGATCGGGAGATAGGGTCTGATGGCCGAGTGGCTAGGCAAAGGTCTGCAAAACCTTGTACAGCGGTTC
>JAHHQK010000060.1 GCA_020026435.1 Alistipes sp.
CCAGAACGACAGAACCAAAATCTGCTGTGTTACCATTACACCACAGCTCAAACATTTGCTCGAAAGCGACGGCAAAGATAGCGATAAATTATCATATTACAGCATGATTTCGCACAATTTTGACGGAATGGGAAATAATAAAGCTTATCGCTTTCAAAATGAAGTGTTTGGATCTGAAATTCGGCCGATAAGGAGCGGCGATGACGGAGCAGGACGGGCGGCGGGAAGGGGCGAGCGACGGGAAAGACGACGAGGGACGGGGAAGACGAGCGGCGAGGAGGCGGGAAGCGGATTGCGGCGGAACGGGCGGCGGCACCCTACCCTACCTAATCTAATTAATATATGTATGACCGTGTGTGCCGCTATTTTGACAAAAACAACAAAAGAAAGCTGGCATTTAATCAAAAATTTCGGCCGCGAAACTCCTGTTTTCAAAGTGAATTCCAAACGAAATAAAAATTATTTCACAACGAAATAGACTGACTATTAGACGAATACCTCCCTTCGTGGCTTATTATCAACACGATAATAATATTTGCAAAAAAGAGCGCAAAATATCCGGCCAAAATTTAGAAATTACACGACTTATTACTATATTCACATTTGAGAATGCGTGAAGCGATGGAATTCCGCGCCGATTTTCCGCGGTTCAGGTGGCTGGGAAATGCGGAATCGGAAAAGAGAAATTTCATCCTGACAACAGACTGATTACTAACTAAAACAAAACATTTTTTTAAAACCTGAAAAACAAACCCAACCAACCGGTTATCCCCGGCTATTTACCATTCGCTCAAATTGTTGCTTATGCGCTAAAAAATTTAAATCTACTAATTATGCTTAAATCATTCAAGTCCAAACTTGGAGCATTCCTCTCGGTTTTTGTGTTGATGACTTTCGCCATTCAGTCAGCTTTCGCACAGCAGACAACCCTCAAAGGTGTCGTCGAGGATGCTATGGGTCCGGTTACCGGAGCTACGGTTATCACCACCAGCGGTGCAGGAACAACCACCGGCATCGATGGAACTTTCGAACTGAAGGTCGGGAACGGTGAGGAGATCACCATCTCGTTCATGGGCTACAAAAGCCAGAAAATCGCATTCACCGGACAGACCTTCCTGAAGGTGAAACTCGAGGAGGAGAACGCCACGCTCGATGCGGTAGTCGTTACCGCACTGGGTATCAAGCGCTCGGAGAAGGCCCTGTCGTACAGTGTCCAGCAGATCAAGGCCGAAGAGCTGACCACCGTGAAGGATGCAAACTTCATGAACTCGCTGGTCGGAAAGGTGGCCGGCGTGACCATCAACAGCGGTTCGGGCGGCCCCGGTGCCACAACCCGTGTCGTGATGCGCGGCGATAAATCGATCGAGAAGGGAAACAACGCCCTCTATGTGATCGACGGTATCCCCATGTACAACCACAGCATCTCCGGCGGCAGCGGAGCCTACGGAACCCCGGCCGGTTCGGAGAGCGCGGCGGACATCAACCCCGAGGACATCGAGTCCATCAACATGCTGACCGGCCCCTCGGCGGCTGCCCTCTACGGTTCGGATGCCGCCAACGGTGTGGTCATCATCAACACCAAACGCGGTACCAAGGACCGCACCAACGTGACCGTGAGCAACAGCACCACCTTCTCGAAGGTATACATGCTGCCCGAAATGCAGCGTTCCTACGCTTCGTCGAGCGGGTACATGAACTGGGGAGAGAAGAGAGACGACATCTCCTACGATCCCGAGAAGTTCTTCCAGACCGGAACAAACATCATCAACTCGGTGTCGCTCTCGACCGGCAACCAGAAGAACCAGACCTATATCTCGGCGTCGACCACCAACACGACGGGTATCATCCCCGAAAACTCTTACGACCGTTACAACTTCACGACCCGCAACACCACCTCGTTTGCCAAGGACAAGCTCGTCCTCGACCTCGGGGCCAACTTCGTGATCCAGAAGGACCGCAACATGGTCTCGCAGGGCAAGTATTACAACCCCCTGCCGGCCGTCTACCTCTTCCCCCGCGGCGAGGACTTCGACGAGGTGCGGCTCTTCGAGCGGTGGGACCCCGTGCGCGGCTACATGGCCCAGTACTGGCCCTATGGCGAGGGGAACCACTCGATGCAGAACCCCTACTGGCTGCAGAAACGAAACAAGCGCGAGACCGACAAGCGTCGCTACATGCTCAACGCGTCGCTCAAGTGGAACATCACCGACTGGATGAATGTCACCGGCCGTGTGCGCGTCGACAACTCGGAGTATCGCCTCAAGAAGATGTATTATGCTTCGACCCTGACGACCTTCGCAGGAATGAACGGCGGGTATGAGGATGTGACCCAGCACGACCGGAACTTCTACGGCGACCTGATGCTCAACATCGACAAGCAGTTCGGCGACGACTGGACCCTGAACGCAAACATCGGTGCTTCGATCAACGACCAGCGTTTCGAAGAGGCCGGAGGTGGAGGCGACCTGCTGCTGGTCAATCAGTTCTCGATGAAGAACCTCAACTACGCAGAGAAGTACAAGCCGATTCAGAACGGATGGCACGACCAGAACCAGGCCATTTTCGCATCGGTCGAGGTAGGCTGGAAGTCGATGCTCTATCTGACCGTGACCGGCCGTAACGACTGGGCGTCGCAGCTGGCCTTCACCAGGCACAGTTCGTTCTTCTATCCCTCGGTAGGTCTCTCGGCCATTGTCTCCAACATGGTCAACATGCCCGAGTGGCTCTCGTTCCTCAAGGTGCGCGGATCCTACTCGAAGGTGGCGTCGGCATTCAGCCGGTTCATCTCGAACCCCGCCTACAAGTTCGACGAGCAGACCCACAACTGGCAGAAGCCGACCACATTCCCCGCGTCGAACCTCAAACCCGAGGATACCAAGTCGTGGGAAATCGGTATCAACGCCCGGTTCTTCAACCACTTGTCTCTGGACGTGACCTACTACCGTTCGAATACCTATCACCAGACCATCTACGCGCCCATGCCTTCGTCGTCGGGCTACAAGGACATGATTGTCCAGACCGGAGACGTGCAGAACCAGGGTATGGAGTTGGCCTTGGGCTACAACAACAAGTGGGGCGACTTCACCTGGAACAGCTCCTTCACGCTGACGCTGAACCGGAACCGAATCAACGAACTGGCCGACAACGTATACATCGAAGCAACGGGAGAGACCTTCTCGACCGACGAAATCAAGAAGGACTGGCTGGGAGCTTCGAACGTGGCACCCCAGGTTATCCTGCGTCCCGGCGGTTCGATGAGCGACATCTATGTCAACCACGAACTGAAGCGTGACGATCAGGGCTACGTATTGGTCGACAAGGGCAACCTCGCCATGGAGGAGACCGAAATGCGCAAGGTGGGTTCGCTCTCGCCCCGCTACAACATGGGTTGGGCAAACTCGTTCGGATTCAAGGGAATCGAGCTGGGGATGGTCTTCACGGCACGCGTGGGAGGTCTGGCTTACTCCGCAACCCAGGGTATCCTCGACTACTACGGCACTTCGCAGGCTTCGGCCGACTTCCGCAACCAGGGCGGCGTGCCCATCAACTTCGGCCGCATCGACACCGAAAAGTATTACAGCACCATTTCGAGTGCCGACGGCGGACACGGCGCATACTATCTTTACAGCGCTTCGAACATCCGCCTTCAGGAGCTGAGTCTGAACTACACACTCCCCAGAAAGTGGTTCAACAACAAGGCCCGGCTCACCGTAGGATTCATCGCCAAGAACCTCTGGATGATCTACTGCAAGGCTCCATTCGATCCCGAGGTTTCGGCATCGACCAGCAGCTCTTTCTATCAGGGCGTGGACTACTTCATGCAGCCCAACACCCGCAACTTTGGTTTCAACGTAAAACTGCAATTCTAACCGTTTAGAACGATGAAAAGAAACTTTTTTAAAACGACTTGCCTGCTCCTGGCAGCTTGCGGTTTGGTAAATTGCACGGGGAATTACGAGGACTACAACAAAGATCCCTATGCCATCTACAAGGCTGACCCGGCAATCCTGCTCCCTACCATGATCGACGGTATCTCATATATCCAGCAGAACGACTCACAGATGATCGACCAGATGGTCGGATCGCTGGGCGGGTACTACACCCTGTCGAACCGCTGGGGCGGACAGAACTTCGATACCTTCAACGCCTCGGACGGCTGGAACGCCACGCCCTACAACACCATGTATGAGGATATATACGCCAACTTCTTCGACATCTCGAAGTCGACCAACGCTTCCGGCCACTTCTATGCCGTTGCCAGTCTGGTGCGTGCGGCCGTGATGATGCGTGTGGCCGACATGTACGGCGCAATTCCCTATTCGCAGGTCAAGGAGGGTTCGTTCTATGTGGCCTACGATACTTGCGAGGATGTTTACAAGCACCTGCTCGAGGATATGAAGGCTGCGTCTTCGGTTTTGAACGACTACGCCACGCAGTTCCCCGGCTCGAAGCCTCTGGGCAACGGCGATGCCCTCTTCGGCGGCGACTATGCCGGCTGGGTACGCTACGCCAACTCGCTGATTCTTCGTCTGGCGATCCGCATCGGGAATCAGCAGGCAGCCGAAGAGGCCTGCCAGCGTGCCGGCGGTCTGATCGAGACCAACGCCCAGAATGCCATGATGAATCCCGGCGTACAGGGCAACCCCTTCCAGCTGGCTTGCACATCGTGGGGCGACCTGCGTGTCAACGCTTCGATTGTGGACTACATGACCGGTTACAACGATCCCCGCCGCGAGAAGTACTTCCAGAAGGTAGGTGACAAGTATGTAGGTATGCGTGCAGGTACCGCCAAATTCAACAAGGGCGAGGTGACCGCCATGTATTCGAGTCTGAATCTGGTTTCGACCGATCCTATTCCCGTATTCCTGGCCGCGGAGACCAATTTCCTCCGGGCAGAGATGGCCGTTAGAGGCTGGACTGTGGAGAAGAGCGCCCAAGACTATTACGAGGCAGGTATTCGCCTGTCGATGGAGCAGTACGGTATTTCGGCCGAGGCCGCAAATGCCTACCTCAACGACGACACGAAGACTCCCGCAGATCACAAGAACGATCCCCGCGGAGCTTCGCAGAATTACACGCGCAAGACCAAGATTACCGTGAAGTGGAACGACGGAGATACCGAAGAGAAGAAACTTGAGCGGATCATCACCCAGAAGTGGATTGCCAACTACATGATGGGGCTCGAGGCATGGGCCGAGTTCCGTCGCACGGGCTACCCCGAGTTGAATCCCGCCATCGACAACCTCAGCAACGGGGTTATCTCCGACAACTTCAAAGGCATGCGCCGTCTGCGCTACCCCTTCACCGAGAAGAACTTGAACAAGGCCAACTACGATGCTGCCGTAGCGGCCATGGGCGGCGTCGACAACGAATCGGTGGATTTGTTCTGGGCGAAGAAATAATAGTGTCAAATCTTTAGAAACGAACAAATTATGAATATCAAGAGTTTAAAGAGCACAGTGGCAGCGTCGTTGCTCCTTTCGGCAACCGTTGCAGGTTGCAGCGACTGGACCGATGCAGAGGCTTTGCGGAAAAACGAATACGATCCCAACAACAGCGCCTTCCCCGAGACCTACTATCAGGCGCTGCGCGACTACAAGAAATCGCCCCACTCGATTTCGTTCGGTTGGTTTGACAACTGGACCGAGCCGGGAGCCGATTACAGCGGTTCGCTGATGGGTGTGCCCGACTCGATGGACGTCGTATCGCTGTGGAGCGGTTCTTCGAACCTGAAGGATTGGCAGAAGATGGATCTCAAGATGGTGCAGGAGAAGAAAGGAACCAAGGTTGTTCCCTGTTCGTTCACCAGCTATGTCGGTCAGGGCTTCACCCCCGCCGAATACGACACCCCGGAGAAACGCAACGAGTTCTGGGGTTGGGTCAATGGCGACAATGCCGCAATCGAGGCCTCCATCAAGAAATATGCGAAGGCCATCATCGACACCTTGAACAAGTATAACTACGACGGATTCGACATCGACTTCGAGCCTCACTACGGCTATGGAGGTCCTCTGGCCAGCGACAACGGCAAAATGCACATCCTGATTTCGGAGCTGGGCAAGTATATCGGTCCCAAGTCGGAGAACCCCGAGAAGCTGCTTATCGTCGACGGCGAACCGCAGTCTTTGAATGCCGAGACTGGTCCCTACATCTCGTACTTCGTGATTCAGGCCTATTCGGGCACGGGCGGCAATCCGGCCGGCTGGAGCAACAGCGTCCGAAACCTCGACAGTCGGCTTTCAGGTCTGATCAGCACATTTGGCTCAACCGTAGGCGAGGAGACGGTGACCAACCGCACGGTGATGACCGAGAACCTCGAGCCGGCATTGGAGGCTTTGAACGGAGGGTATCGGTTCACTGACCGAAACGGAGCCTGCGACATCAATGAGATTCCCTCGATGCTCGGCATGGCGATGTGGGAGCCGTTCAACGGATTCCGCAAGGGCGGTTTCGGGGCCTACAAGTTCAACAACGAGTCGGTAAACAATCCTCGTTACAAGTGGATGCGTCGCGGTATTCAGGCGCAGAATCCTGCCAGCAAATAGTTGAATCCAAAATATCGACAAAATCATGAAAAACAATATCAAACTGCTGACTCTCGGTCTGGCTTGCGCGGCTTTCGGCTTTGTTGCCTGCGACGACGCCGACTACGCGACCAGCGACATGGGGGTCCACGCTTTTCTGAACGAGAGTTCGACGAACAAGAATGTCAAAATCACCGTGGGAGCCAACGGTGGGGATGCCGAAGTGAATGTCTGTCTGAGCAACGTCGCTCCCGATGATGCCAAATTCCGTCTGGAATTCGACCAGGAGGTGCTCGACAACTACAACCGAAAGCAGGCTTCGAGCTATGTGATGGCTCCCGCCGAAATCGTGGAGTTCGAGCGCGAAGCCCTCGTCAAGAAGGGCGAGTTCAATGCCCCCTCGACGAAAATTCATGTCAAGAAGATTCCCACCGAGTTGTCGGGCGAGCCTTACGCAATCGCATTGCGTCTGGTGAGCGAGGACAAGGTCGTTCCCGTGACGAATACCACTTCGACTTTCGTGATTCCGCTGGAGGAGATCATCATCTCGGATCTCCCCTGCTTCAACGGCGGAGCCAATTTGCATTGCGAGGGCTTCCCCATGGAGCTTCCCCAGTTCACCGTCGAGGTGCGATTCCAGATTAGCAACACCAGCAACCGCAACCGCGCGGTATTCACCAACGGCGGCAGCGTGCTGCTGCGTTTCGAGGATCCCCAGAGTGCCAACGCTCAGTTCCAGGCCCACTCGCTGGTGCAGTTCCAGGGCGAGGGGTGGTATCTGAATCCCGACAAGTCGTTTGCTCCCAACAAATGGCAGCATCTGGCCATGACATACGACGGTACTACGACTCGTCTTTATGTCAACGGCGCATTTGCCGGATCGAAGGACGGTCATTGCAAGCCGACCTTCGGCTCGGCCTGGTGGTTCGGCGGCGAATCCGGAGGCGGCCACGGAACCGGCGGCAGCTGGTGGGCAGGATGCAAGATCATGCTGGCCGAGGCCCGCATCTGGTCGGTATGCCGCACCGAGTCGCAGATTGTCAACAACATGACCGGAACATCGGCGAAATCCGAGGGGCTGGTCGGTTACTGGCGCTGCAACGACGGCAAGGGTAAGGAGTTCAAGGACTACACCGGAAACGGTCACACCATGAAGACTTCGGAAAAAGTGACCTGGGTGAAGAACGTGCCTTCGACGGCCGAAGCTACCCCTTGGCCTTCTTTCTAAATTAAACGGTCAAATTCGAACAGGTGTACGCTCTCTCGTACACCTGTTTTTTTATACCCGCCCGGCCGGGTTAAACGTGACGAAGCGTGCCCCCGGCGGCAGGCATCGGACACAAAGGAGATTCTCCGCCCGAGGAACGGACGCGCGGCCCTGATGACCCGGCAACCGTCGGGCGAGAATCCCATACGGCAAAACGGAAAGGGGTATGCCAAAGCGACCGGCGCCGGCGAATACCCCGGTCCTTGGAGCGGGGACTCGATAGCGGCCGGCACGGCTCCGGGCATCCGAGGAGGGGGGGGGCCGGCGGAAATCCGGGCACCCGGCGGGAAGCGCAGCAGGGATGCGGGAACCCGGCAGGAACTGCAGCGGGATTCCGACCATCCGGCAGGGATGCGGGCACCCGACAGGGATTGCGGCTGGGCGGCAGGAACTACAGCGGGAATCCGGGCTATCGGCAGGAACTGCAGCGGGAATCCGGGCACCCGGCAGGGATGCAGGCTCCCGGCAGGCATTGCGGCGGGGCGGCAGAGCGGCGGGCAATCACAGCCATAGCGCTCCCAACCCGTCCCGATCGAGAGCCCTCAAAAAGCGCTTCGGCAGCAGCAGGA
>JAHHQK010000061.1 GCA_020026435.1 Alistipes sp.
CCCGCCCCCTTCTTTCCGCCCGACACTTTTTCCCGCATCTTCCCGTCTCTTCATTACCCCGTCCCTCTTTCTGCCTTTCTTCCCCTTTAGACCTGCACTCTTCCCGTAATTTCGGTTTTTCCCCGCCCGGGGACCTTTGCTCTTCCGGCCGTTTTGCCTTGTCGGTAATGCTCCGAAAGAGGGGAGCCGCACTCCTCTTTACCCGCTATTCGACCTTTTTCTTCCCGGACGGGAAGTGCGCCCCGAAAATTTTCCGCTCCACGAAGTGTCGTAATTTGAATATTTCTGTGTATTTTTGCCGCTTGAACAGGGCCGAAGATCAGCCGCTAAGGGCTGTGCTTGCGACCGAATGGCACACACAAGATGCCGTAAGGGGCAAGATCCGATCCGAGGCCCGCAAAAATCCATTTATGTACAACAAAAAGAGCATTCTGAAAGTCAGCTACCCGATTTTTCTGGGACTCCTTGCGCAAAACATCATCAACGTCACCGACACGGCCTTTTTGGGTCATGTGGGCGAGGTGGAGCTGGGCGCATCGGCCATCGGCGGCCTTTACTACATCTGTTTCTTCATCCTTGCCTTCGGATTCAGCATCGGAGCGCAGATCCTCATGGCCCGCCGCAACGGCGAGCAGAACTACGACCGTATCGGTCCGATTCTGACCCAGGGATCGCTCTTCAGTTTTCTGATCGCGGTGCTTCTGCTCGTGGCGTCGCTGCTGACCGTAAGGCCCATGATGCGGATGATGCTCTCCTCCGAGGAGATCATCTCAGCGGCCGTGACCTTCTTCGACTGGCGTGTGTGGGGACTGCTCTTCTCGTTCGTCAATACGATGTTCCGTGCGTTCTACATCTCGATCACCCGTACCAAGGTCCTCACGCTCAATGCCGTGGTCATGGCCTCGGTGAACATCGTCCTGGACTGGGCCCTGATCTTCGGAGAGTTGGGTTTGCCGCGTATGGGACTTCGCGGTGCGGCCCTGGCATCGGTCATCGCCGAGGCCGTGTCGCTGCTTTTCTTTTTCGTCTATACCTACCACAGGGTCGATATCGGCCGCTACAACATCCACTTCGGACTGAAACTCGACTGGAAGATGATCCTCTCGCTGCTCTCGATCTCGACCTTCCTGATGTTCCAGCAGTTCGTGCCCTTTGCCACGTGGTTCGTCTTCTTCCTCGCGCTCGAACACCTCGGACAGCGTGAGCTGGCCATCGCCAACATTGTCCGCAGTATCTATATCCTGGTGCTGATCCCCATCCAGTCGTTCCAGACCACGGTCAACACACTGGTCAGCAATACGATGGGCGCAGGCCGCATCGACCGTGTCCGCCCGACGATCAACCGCGTGACGAAGATGAGCCTGGCGATGAGTCTGATCTGCTCGACCGTGATATTCACGATCCCCGCCACCTTGCTCTCGATCTATACGCTCGACGAACAACTCATTGCCGATGCCATTCCCTCGCTCTATGTCATTGCCGTGGCTCTGGTTATCTGCTCGGTGTCGAACGTACAGTTCAGCGGCATTTCGGGTACGGGAAACGCCCGCTCGGCCCTCTGGATCGAGCTGCCCTGCCAGCTGGGCTATATCATCTATATCCTTATTTGCACGGGTCTGTTGCGCTGGTCGGTTGAGGCGAGCTTCACCTGCGAGATCGTCTACTACACCTCCCTGCTGATCGTCTCGCGCCTTTATCTGAAGTACGGCAACTGGGCCAAGATCAAGATATGATCCCCCAGAGGCTGGACATCCCGCCCCTGAGGAAGCTTCTTCCCGAAAACATAAAACCGACGGCCGGATTCCCTTTATGCGGGGAATCCGGCCGTCAGTTTTCGGGTTATGGGGAGCGGCATTCTCCGATAGTGCCGCTCCCGCGGGATTATTTCTTGAGCATGACGTCGAAGCTGGCGGCATCGCGACATACGAATCTGAGGGTCGTCGAATTCTTGTTCCGGGCGATCACCTCGCAGTTGGCGGGCAGCGTCTCCGCCGTCCAGTTGCCGCGCAGGGTCACCGTCACGGGGATCTCGCCGCTGTCGTTGTTGATCCACGGACGCGAGTAGATGCTGCGCTCGATGCGCTTGCCGTTCTCGTCGAATGCCTCGTCGCTCTGGCCGCGGTAGAGGGCCAGGTCGGGCTGTGAGACAGTCAAGAGGAGGCGTCCGCCCTTCATCTGACGGGTCATCACCAGACACGAGGTGTCGGCACGCATCACCTCACCCTCCCGGGGCAACTCCTCGCGGGGAGTCTCGAAAAGCACGTAGGAGGTCATGCCGTCCTGCTCCGAGCGTACGATGTGGGCATCGTGATCCCGACGCAGCACCTTGTAGGAGGGCTTGCGGGCGAAGGCCTTCAGCCGTGCGGCTGTCGTCTGCGGCAGTACGGCATATTCGTATCCGCCGTCCTTGGGGGCCTTGCCGTGCTGGACGGTCAGCGACACCCAGTCGCCCGTGGTGGGCTTCGTGCTGCGCTCGCCGACGGTCGTCTGTGGGAAATTCTTCTCGTAGCGGGTCTCGCGGGCCGTCTGCTCCGAGACGTAGTAGCCTACGCCGTTGGGGTCGATGTAGCTCCGTCCGTCGGAGGTGTATCCCTCCCAGTAGCTCTTCCACTCGGGCGATACGGCGGCCAGCTGGAAGATGGTGGTTTCGGTGGGGTAGTCCCGGTTGTCGTTCTCGATGTCGCTGCCCAGGGCCACGATCACATCACCCAGGAAGTGATACGACTTGCGGGCGCGGTGCGAACCGTTGTATTTGTCGTGCTCGTGGAGTTTCATGCCGAAGTTTCCGTTCTCGCGGTTTTGCGTGAGACCGCCGGCAAAAGCCTCGTCGGAGTAGAGCATCTCCTCGATACCCGAGAAGGTGTCGACGTTGAGCACCCGTGCGCGGAGAAGGTCGAAGGGCAGATGGATCGACGTTGCTCCGGGGATTCTGTTCCAGTCGAATCCCTGCTCCTGCCATCCGCTGCGACGCATGGTGACCTCCTCGCCGGGGCGTGCGGTCATGATCTGCAACGATCCGTGGGCCAGGTAACGGCCGTAGAAGTTGGCGGGCAGATAGTGCTCGGCGGCCCACAGGTAACGCGAATGTCCGCGGGCGACGGCCGACCAGTTGCTGCGTCGCTGTACCGAGACGCAACCGTAGCCCAGTGTGAGGTTACCCCGGGGATCGGCCTCGGCTTTGAAGCCTTTGGCTTCGAGCTGTTTCTTGAACCGGAGCTCGGTCTTGGCGGAAGCACGCGGCATATAGTCGGGGGACTGCTTGTCGGCCCCCTCGTTGGTGGCTACCAGACGCAGGAAGGCTTCGGCCATCTCGCGGTCGTACTTCTCCTTGCCGTCGGGTGTTCCGGCGAAGGCCATCGTGGCATATTCCACGGGGATGAGCTTGCCCTTGGAGTTGGGGTGGCGACCCGACATCGAGAGCGGCCACTGACGCAGGTTGCAATAGAATCGCATGGTCAGCAGGACGTTCTTGACGGTCTGGTGAGCCAGCTCCGAGAGGCGGAACTGGGTGCCGCTGAGCAGGTAGATGGCATTCGTTGCACCCTCCAAACCACCCACGGCATAGGCCGGGTAGTTGTTGCAGTGGTGGAAGCAGGCACCGTCCTTCTTGAACGATCCGCGCAGACCCAGTGCCGGGCGGCAGCCGTAGTCCAGCCAGCGGGTCAGCGAACGCAGGTAACGCACCTTTTCGGGCGAGTCCTCCATGATGAGGATGCTGGCGAAACGGCCCTGCAGCTTGGTGTTGAACGTGTCGATGTCGATACCGTCGACCTGGGGGAGGGGGTATACCTCGTTGGTGATGGCATACCAGTTGAGCGTGCGGACGGCGTCCTCCAGGTATCCGGCCTTACGTAGGACGTTCTTCATCAGGAAGTACGACACGAACAGGCCGCGGGTGCTGTAACCGTAGTGGTGGATGTTGCCCCATGCGCTGCCGTAGGCCACGCCCTGGTCGGTGATGTTCTCATACAGGGCGAGGAACTTGTCCCTCAGCTCGTCCTTCCAGGCCGGTTCCACGGCGTTCTGATAGGCGATTGCCACGCGCTGCATGAGTTTGAAGTAGTCGTTCATCTCGATCTTGCGGTGCAGGAAGAGATCCTTGTGCCAGTCGGGCAGCATACGCTCGTAGGCCTCCGAGTGGCGGCAGAAGAACACGGGACGTCCCGTCGTGCAACCCTCCTCGCGGCGGATCTGGTAGAAGTCGTATTTTTTGCGGATGGCCTTCATCTCCCGCTCGGTGAGTTTCGAGGGGGTGTAGAGCTGATTGCGGAAACGCTTCTCGATGATGCGGATGTCCTTCTTGTGGGCGTCGGTCAGGGGGATCAGTTCCATCTCGGGCTTCCAAAGCGAGTGGGCATAGACCACCAGCCAGTGGTTGGTCGTCTTGCGGTTGACGAACGGAAGATGGATGTCGGGGCTTTGCTGTCGGGCATCGACCTTCGAGGCGGTGATGATGTGGTCGAAGTAGAGATGTCCCTCCACATCGGGAGCCACCACCCTGAATTCGTCCATTCCCTCCTCGGGTGTACCCTCCATGTCGCGCTCATAGCACACCCAGGCGGCACGCCAGCCCTTGAAGTTGATGCCCATGGGGAAGGAGCAGCACGTGCGTCCCTCTTTCAGGAAGCGGAACTCGATCTGCTTGTCGAGAGGACGGTCGTTATAGACCCATACGATGAAGGCCGACATATAGGTATCCTTGCCCGTGGGGTCTTTCTTTTCAAACTTCAGATCCTTTCGGACCGAAAGTTCGCTTCCCGGGGTGAAGGTCCATTCGAGCGACTGCACGCCCTCGCGGAAATGCCTGGGGCTGACGGCGAGTGCCGATCCGGCGTTGGTCGAGATGAATGCCGGCACGGCCTCCTCCTCGAAGGAGAGGAAGCGTTCGTGCTGGATCCACTGTGCCTCGGCACTGCCCAGCGTACATAAGGCCCAGAGCAGCAGACAGAGTCTTGTGATATTCGATTTCATGTGTTTCTTTTTTAAGTTGAGGTTTTGTGGCGGGGGCTATCGGGTCTGGCGTGCGGCCTTGACCTTTTCGAGCAGGGCCGACAACTCGGCGACCTTCTCGGGGTTGGCTGCGGCTACGTCGTTCTGCTCGGAGGGGTCCTCCGTGATGTTGTAGAGCTGGTCCTTGGGGGCATTGCCCAGCTCCATTCCGGTCCAATGCTCGAAGGAGGGCTTGTCGCTCGGCTCGATGTACTTCCAGTCACCGCTGATGATCGAGAGGGTGTTGTTCAGGTTCTGCTGCACTACATAGTCGGTGGTGTTGCGCTCCTGGCCCAGTAGTACGGCCTCCTTGTTGCGGCTGTCGGGAGCCACGCCCTCGGGAAGCTCGTGGCCGAGCATCGAGGCCAGCGACGAGAAGACGTCGATCATCGAGAAGGGGGTCTTCACCTCCTCGCCCCGGAACTTGGCGGGCCAGCGTACGATGAACGGAATGCGCGTTCCGGCCTCATAGGCGCTGTATTTGCCGCCGCGGTAGTCCTTCATCGGGGTGTGGCCGTTGAGCAGTTCGCGGGCCTGGTCGGCATAACCGTCGTCGATCACCGGTCCGTTGTCGCTGCAGAATACGAAGATGGTGTTGTCGGCGATGTTCAGACTGTCGAGCGTGCGCATGATCTCGCCCACGGTCCAATCCAGCTGGATGATCACATCACCGCGGGTACCCAGTCCGCTCTTGCCGGCAAAACGGGGGTGGGGGATACGCGGAACATGGACGTCCTGCGTACCCATATAGAGGAAGAACGGCTCGTCGCGGTGTTCGGTGATGAAGTTGCGGGCGCGCTCGGTGATCACGTCGGCGATGTCCTCATCGACCCACAGAGCCGACTTACCGCCCGTCATCCAACCGATACGGGGAATGCCGTTGATGATCGTGTTGTTGTGACCCTGACTCGGTTTGAGTTTCACCAATTCGGGGTTCTCGGCACCCGTGGGCCAGTCGCCGACCTTGTGGTCGTAGCTGACCGTGATCGGGTCGTTGGGATCCAGACCCACGACATTGCCGTTCTCGACAAAGACGCACGGCACGCGGTCGACCGTTGCGGGGATGATGAACTCATAGTCGAAACCGATGTCCTGGGTATTGGGGTGTATCTCGCGGTTGAAGTCCGTACCGCCCTTGGGACCCAGGCCCAGGTGCCATTTGCCGATGGCGGCGGTGGCGTAGCCCTCGTCGTGGAACAAGTCGGCCATGGTGTAACAGTCGGGGTCTATGATCAGCTCTGAGTTTCCGGGGGCGATGCCCGTATTGGCCTGACGCCACGGATACATACCCGTCAGAAGACCGAAACGCGAAGGCGTACTGGTTGACGAGGTGGCATAAGCATTGACGAATTGGCGGCCTTCGCGAGCCAGACGGTCGATGTTGGGCGTGTTGACTTTCGTGGCGCCGTAGCAGCTCAGGTCGCCGATTCCCAGGTCGTCGGAGATCAGGTAGATCACGTTGGGGCGGTCGGCACGGGGAGCCTGTTTTTCCGCATTTCCGCATCCGGAGAGCAGGGCAGCACCGGGAAGCAAGGGCAGGAGTTTGGTCAGATTATTCATGGTGTGAAAACATTTTGATAGTTACTTTTAAAACAAAAGTACAAAAAAAACGTCAGGGAAACGGGTAAAAAAATCCAATAAACCGTCAAAAACATACATCTTTTCCAGGAAGAGTCTCGCCCCGGCCGGAAGGGGGCGTCTTCGGTTCGGATTTTCAGCCGGATAATTGCCCGGGAAGGCGTAACTTGTTGATAATTTGAAAGGGGTGCGAAAGTGACGGAAACTTCGGAATGTATGATTTTGCACGAATTATGGATGAAAAATGGCTTCGTTTTCTTTTGAAAAATATTATCTTTGTCCTACAAAACCAATTTAAACTGTTATGAAAGACCTTTTATCCATCGTTTCCCACTTCGAATTAAAAGGTACGGTCGAGGAGATCAAACCCCTTGGTGCCGGCCTGATCAACGATACTTATAAAGTAAAGACTCAGGAACAGGACGCTCCCGATTATGTTTTGCAGCGCATCAACCACTCGATTTTCCAGAATGTCGAGATGTTGCAGCGCAACATTGGCGCCGTGACGGATCACATCCGCAAGAAACTGGAGGCTGCCGGCGAGCAGGACATCGAGCGCAAGGTGCTTCACTTCCTGCCCACCGCCGAAGGCAAGACCTTCTGGTTCGACGGCGAGAGCTATTGGCGCGTGATGGTGTTCATTCCCAACGCCAAGACCTACGAGACGGTCAATCCCGAATATTCCTACTATGCCGGCAAGGCATTCGGTCGGTTCCAGGCCATGCTGGCCGATATTCCCGACCACCTGGGCGAGACGATTCCCGATTTCCACAATATGGAGTTTCGCCTCAAGCAGTTGCGCGACGCCGTTGCGGAGAACAGGGCCGGACGTGTCGATCAGGTACGCCCTTACCTCGACGAGATCGAGAAACGTGCCGATGAGATGTGCAAGGCCGAGCGTCTCTACCGCGAGGGCAAGCTGCCCAAACGCGTCTGCCATTGCGACACGAAGGTCAACAACATGATGTTCGACGAGGACGGCACGGTGCTCTGTGTTATTGACCTGGATACCGTCATGCCGAGTTTCATCTTCTCGGATTACGGCGATTTCCTGCGTACGGGAGCCAACACGGCCGCCGAGGACGAGAAGGATCTCGACAAGGTGAACTTCAACCCCGAGATCTTCAAGGCCTTCACGCGCGGATACCTCGAATCGGCCCGCGAGTTCCTGCAACCCATTGAGATCGAGAATCTGCCCTATGCCGTGGCACTCTTCCCCTATATGCAGTGCGTGCGCTTCCTGGCCGACTACATCAACGGTGACACCTACTACAAGATCATGTACCCGGAGCACAACCTCGTGCGCACGAAGGCGCAGTTCAAATTGCTGCAAAGCGTTGAGGAGCATCGTCCGATGATGGAGGAATTCATCGCCGCGTGCATGGAATAGCCCTGGCGGTATGAAATAAGGCGGATGGCTCAATCCCCTTTCCGCTTCCGTTAGCGACACCTTTCCCCTGAGGGGGGAGGGTGTCGTTTTGTTTCCGAAAGCGCGTAGGGGCGGGGGTGCCGGAG
>JAHHQK010000062.1 GCA_020026435.1 Alistipes sp.
GAAAGAGGGGAAGGTGTCGGTACTGTTGGCGGTGTTGGCGGCGGAAAGCGGCCGGAAAGGCGGGGTGATGGGGTAAAAACAAATTAAATTATTTGAGTATCTGGGGTGGGTTTTGGTGTGGTTTTAAATAATTGTAACGAAATGGTTATGTGAAAATTAAAATTTGGAGGGGTGATTAAAAATGATACTCAAAAATTAGAATATATCGAAAAAATGGACTATATTTGTGATGTAATCAGTGGAAAAGAATGTTCCCGATGCAAATGGAAAAAAGTATGATATTCGTGACAAATAGCTTTATATCAGCGTGTAAGAATAATGTGACGAATGCCGCGGCAACACCAGCGGTAAATGGTTGGGAGGGTATCTCGTAAAAAGAGAATACCCTTTTGTATTATATAGGCCTAAGAAGCAACACTATTAATAATTATTTTTTTACTAATCCATTCAAAGTATGAGAAAACATTTACAACATTTCCTCATGACTGCCCTGCTGATCGTCTTCGGAGCAGCTTCCGCCATGGCGCAGCAGCGTACAGTCTCGGGTAAAATCGTGGATGAGAACGGTACTCCCCTGATCGGTGCATCGGTGGTCGTGCCGGGAACTTCGCAAGGTGTTAGTACCGATGTCGACGGTAATTTCGCATTGAAGACCGATGCCAAGGAGGTAGCGGTCAATTATGTGGGTTACAAGGCCCTCTTGCTCGATGTGTCGGTCAAGACCGGTCTGGGTACCGTCAAGATGGAGCCCGATGCAGTGGCTCTGCAGGATGTGGTCGTCTCGCAGTCGATCGCCGTGCAGCGCAAGACCCCTGTGGCCGTTTCGTCGGTGAGCGCCGAGCAGATCTCCTACAAACTCGGTGCGCAGGAATTCCCCGAGATCCTCAAGTCGACCCCCGGTGTCTATGTCACCAAGCAGGGTGGCGGTTATGGTGACTCGAAGATCAACATGCGCGGTTTCAAGGCCGAGAATGTCGCTGTGATGATCAACGGTGTGCCCGTCAATGATATGGAGTGGGGCGGCGTGTACTGGTCGAACTGGGCCGGTCTGTCGGACGTGACCCGCAGCATGCAGACGCAGCGCGGTCTGGGTGCTTCGAAGGTGTCGGCTCCTTCGGTCGGCGGTACGGTCAACATCGTGACCCAAAGTATCGATGCCAAACGCGGCGGTACGGCTTCGTTCGGCGTGGGTAACGACGGTCTCTACAATCTGGCTGTCAGCGTCTCGACCGGTATGTCGAAGAACGGTTGGGCCATGACCCTGCTGGGTGCAAAGCGTTGGGGTGACGGTTATATCCAGGGCACCGAGTTCGAGGCCTACAACTGGTTCATCAATATCTCGAAGCGTATCAATACCCACCACCAGATCTCGGTGACGGCTTTCGGCGCTCCGCAGACCCACGACAAGCGTAGCAACGGCATGAACATGGCTGCGTGGGAGCAGGCCAAGAACTTCATGGAGAAGGGAGATGTCTATCGCTACAACCCCAGCTATGGTTTCGATAAATACGGCCGCGAGCGTTCGGTCAACAAGAATACCTATCACAAACCCCAGATCTCGTTGAACCACCAGTGGCAGATCGACGAGAAATCGTCGTTGTCGACCGCCCTCTATATGTCGATCGGCCGTGGCGGCGGTTATTCGGGTCAGGGTCGTGGCGAATACTCCTACACCGACTGGTTCGGAACGAGCAAGACCGGTGATCTGAACTGGAAGTTCCGCAATCCCGACGGTACATTTGCCTACGACAAGATCCAGGAGGTCAACGAGACCAGCACCGACGGATCGAAGATGGCCATGTCGAAGTCGATCAACAGCCATATGTGGTACGGTCTGTTGTCGACCTACACCAACAAGATCTCCAAGTCGTTGGAGCTGTCGGCCGGTGTCGATGTACGCTACTACGTGGGCGAGCACCGCAACGAACTGATCGACCTCTACGGCGGTAAATATTATATGGATGACGGTTCTCGTAAGAACGTCAAGGCCGAGAACAACATCCTGGCTGCCGATCCCATGTGGAGATACCAGAAACTGGGTGTCGGTGATACGGTTTACCGCGATTACGACGGTCACGTACACCAGGAGGGCGTATTTGCCCAGCTGGAGTGGTCGCACAATACGCTCAACGCCTTCGTTTCGGGTTCGTTGTCGAACACCGGCTACTGGCGTGTGGACCGATTCTACTACGACGCCGAGCACGCCGAGTCGGATCATGTGAACTTCATGGGCGGTACGGTGAAGGCCGGTATGAACTGGAACTTCTCGCCCCAACAGAACGTATTCTTCAACGTGGGTTACATCAGCCGTGCACCCTTCTTCTCGGGTGGCGCCTTCCTGCAGGCCACGACCAGCAACATGATCAACCCCGACGCCGTAAACGAGAAGATCGCTTCGGTGGAGCTGGGTTACGGCTTCAAGACCGAGAAATTCGCCTTGAACCTCAATGCCTACTATACGATGTGGATGGACAAGGCCATGACGCGTAGCTTCTTCATCAAGGAGACCAACGAGAGCGCATCGCTGAACATGACCGGCGTGGATGCCCGCCACATGGGTATCGAGTTGGACTTCCGCTACAAGCCTACCCGCTGGTTGGATCTGACCGGTATGTTGTCGGTCGGTGACTGGAAGTGGGACAGCGACTCGCGCGGTTACCTCTACGACAACTTCGGACAGCCGCTGACCAAGGACAACACGATCGCTTCGGGCATCATGGCCGAGGATCACGCCTGGTATCAGCTCAACCAGAAGGGTGTACGTGTCGGCGGTTCGGCCCAGACGACTGCCGCCCTGGGTCTGACGGCCCGCCCGATGAAGGGTCTGCGCATCAGCCTCGACTGGAACGCCTACGCCAGCAACTACTCCGATTTCAAGGTTCAGGCCAACAAGATGGAGGCCTTCAAGCCCCTCCAGGTCGGTGATCCGTGGTTGATTCCGTGGGGTCACCAGATGGACCTGTCGGCCAGCTACGGCTTCAAGATCGGTAAGGTTCGCGCCACGATCTACGGTAACCTGAACAACCTCTACAATTACCAGTACATCATGGATGCCGAGACCGACTTCCAGAAGAACGGTACGTGGAACAACGCTTATGGTATCTACTACGCCTTCGGCCGTACCTATACCATCCGACTCAAAATTAACTTCTAACGACATAAACTCATGAACAAGCATATTTTAAAATACGGTTTGGCTTTGAGCGCCCTGGCACTGGTTGTCGGTTGTGAGGTCAACGACTACAACGAGGACCAGCTCGATGGCTACACTCCCGGCTTTGAGATTACCGATGCGCAGGAGTTGCAGTACACGCTCACCAAGGCCGATTACAAGGCTATTGCCACCAACAAAACCAATATCGCAAAGGCCAATCTGGCCGGTTTGACCGACGAGTTGAAGGCTCTGGAGAAGTCGCAGGCTTTCTCCAGTAAACTGACGGCCGCCGACTATGTACCCGCTTTCCTGGCCTCGAAGTATGACTATTATCTGACGCACGGTTCGCGCGTGGTGGTGACCCACAACCAGCGTCAGGAGGAGCTGCCCGCAGCGGTGCAGGGTGTGCTGGCCGCACAGGACTATGTGCTGACGGCTGCCGATTACGAGTCGGTGTGGGGCAATGCCGAGACCGATTATCTGACTCCCGCCACGGAGAAGAAGCTCCGCGGCATCATCGCCGGTTCGCATACCAACGCCAAAGAGGGTGATTTCGTGATTGCCGAGTACCAGTATTCTGCTTCGGAGCCTTCGACGGGCGGCGACGGTCCGGTGGAGGAGAAGGTGACGCTCAAGGATATCCTGGGCGACAAGGGTGTCGTGGGCGATGAGTACACGATCGAGGTTCAGGTCGTAGGTAACGACCGTTTCCAGTGTGTGGTCAGCGACGGTACGGCCGACATCTTGGTGTACTTCTCGAAGGAGGCTCCCGTGAAGAAGCCCGCCGACCTGAAGACCGGTGATGTATGCAAGCTCACGTCGGTACTCGGCGAGCACAACGGCAAGCGTCAGTTCAAGGATCCCGTGGCATTTGAGATCTCGAAGGCCGGACAGGCTGTGAAGTATCCCCAGGCCGAGGTGGTCAGCGGTGAGCAGTTGCAGGGTATGTCGGGTCTCACGACGCTGAAGTACGTGCAGCTGGCGGGTACGATGGATGCTGCACGCAACAACCTGCTGTTCAAGGGGCTGCCCGAGGGTGCTGTCTATAAGGCTGCCCGTCTGCTGTCGGCTGAGGTGAAGTGGGATCCCTACTTCGGCCAGGATCTGACGGTCGAGGGTTACCTGCTGAGCTTCTCGGAGAGTTTCAACAACGTGGACGTGATCGTGACTAAGATCAACGGCGAGCAGATCGCTTCCAAGACCTTGGCCTTCACGCGTGCCGCTGCCGATCTGACGAAGCGCTATGTAGTGTTCAAGTACGACGGCAAGATGTGGGGCGAGGCTCCCAAGACCCTGGTGGTCAATCCCGAGGATTTCGACCAGATGGGTATCCCGAGCCGTTGCTTCAGCTCGTCGGTGCGTCCCGACAACTACCTGCCCACGTTCCTGAAACTGAAGGCCCCCTACGCTCAGGAGGAGGATGCCTATACGGTTGCCTATAAGTTCGACGAGGGCGAACAGATGGTGATGAAAGCCGATGAGTTCGTCATGACGGCCAACGCATGGGTCAAGACGACCGCGCCGGTGAAGGCTATGGAGTCGCCGTTCAAGAAGGTCAACAAGGCCTGGATGTATGATCCCGATGTGACGCTGGTGCTGCAGCCCGGTAAGGGTGTGGAGGCTTCCAAGGAGTTCTTCACGACCTGTGTGAAATGGGTTGCCGCCAACAAGGGCGATCAGTTCCTGGGTGTCAAGTACGACACCGAGGAGTGGTACTCGGGTGCCACCTATTACCAGAACTCCTTCACCTGGACCCCGGGTCTGGTGATCGGCAAGAACTGGCAGGAGCGCGGCCTTTACACCGAGGAGGAACTGAAACCCTACCTGGATTTCAACTCGGCCGACTACGGCAAGAAGAAGGCTGCCTGCCAGGCATTCTTCAACACCATGGAGCAGCACGCTGCCGAGGTATTGAAGGCCGGTCTGGAGACCCACTACGCCGATGCCAAGACGATCCCCGGTACCGATGTATATTACACGGTACGCGTGAAGATCCACATCTCGATGGCCGTAACGCCCGATAGCGAGGTTACCCACGAGTTCAAGTTCAAGCTGGTGGACAACGGCAAGTTCGAGTATGTCGAGAAGTCGTTCAAGCACCTCTCGGACAAGTATGACCTGATGAGCGACGCGTTCCTCGAGGCTTACTATTAATGGATGGACAAGACCCCGGCTGTTCGCGGCCGGGGATCTTCCGAAAAAATAATTCCCGTGCCTGTCATTTCGATGACGGGCGCGTTTTTTTATGTCCGCTTGCCGGGTTGTCTGTGTCGGGTTGTCTGCCCGGTTATTCGGCTGGCGAGGAAGGAGGCGGACGAGGGTGAGAATGGGCGTAGGCGTGAGGAATGATGAGAGCGGGAGCGATGGTGAGGGCAAGGATGAGAATGAGAAAGTGAGAATGTGGAAGAGGAAGAGTGGGTGTGAGGCTCGGAACAAGGCGGAGGCGTGCCGGAAAATCGGGTGGAAGAGAGGGGAAAAATTTGCAAGAAAATCAATGTTGTTTGCAAAATGTTGATATGTAGTGTGATATGCGGATGGCGAAGTGATGACACAATTTGTCGTAAATCATGCCGGGACGTATCCGAGGTATGCCGCCTTGTTGTCGGTGAGGGGGCGTGCCACATCCGAAACGGCCCGAACCTCCACCGAAACAATCCTTGTGGCGACTTTTTCTGCCAAAATAACACTTTTGGATGACGCATCGACCCTCGAAATTGTCAGCCGTCTGACAAATTGGCATAAAATGTCGATTGGTACGACCTTTGATCTGTTTTGAAGCGTCGTCCGACAAGGACAACAGATGAGATTGATAACAAAAACAAATTAAAAGAATAAAAGTTATGGCAAAGATTATTGGTATTGACTTAGGTACTACGAACTCCTGTGTATCGGTAATGGAGGGTAACGAGCCGGTTGTAATTCCCAACAGCGAGGGTCACAGAACGACTCCTTCGGTTGTGGCATTCACGGGCGACGGCGAGCGTAAGGTCGGTGACCCCGCAAAGCGTCAGGCCATCACTAACCCCAAGCGTACGGTCTTCTCGATCAAGCGTTTCATGGGTGAGGCTTACGACAAAGTGTCGAACGACATCCAGCGCGCTCCCTATTCGATCGTCCGCGGTGACAACAACACGCCCCGTGTCGACATCGACGGCCGCCAGTACACCCCGCAGGAGATCTCGGCCGTGATTCTCCAGAAGATGAAGAAGACCGCCGAGGATTATCTGGGCCAGGAGGTGACCGAGGCTGTGGTTACCGTTCCTGCCTACTTCTCCGACTCGCAGCGTCAGGCTACGAAGGAGGCCGGCGAGATCGCAGGTCTGAAGGTCCGCCGTATCATCAACGAGCCTACGGCTGCCGCTTTGGCCTACGGCTTGGACAAGAAGGACAGCGATATGCGTATCGCTGTATATGACCTGGGTGGTGGTACGTTCGATATCTCGATCCTGGAATTGGGTGACGGCGTATTCGAGGTTAAATCCACCAACGGTGATACCCACCTGGGAGGTGATGACTTCGACCACGTGCTGATCGACTACATGGCCGAGGCTTTCAAGGCCGAGCACGGTATCGACCTGCGTCAGGATCCTATGGCCCTGCAGCGTCTGAAGGAGGCTGCCGAGAAGGCCAAGATCGAACTTTCGAGCTCGACGACCACCGAGATCAACCTGCCGTACATCATGCCCGTAAACGGCATCCCGCAGCACTTGGTAATGTCGCTGACGCGTGCCAAATTCGAGCAGCTGTGTGACCACCTGGTCCGCAAGACTATCGAGCCGTGTAAGATCGCTCTGCGTGATGCCGGTCTTGAGGCTTCGCAGATCGACGAGGTGATCCTGGTCGGTGGTTCGACGCGTATCCCCGCCATCCAGAAGATCGTCGAGGATTTCTTCGGCAAGACTCCCAACAAGAGCGTGAACCCCGACGAGGTGGTTGCCATCGGTGCGGCTATCCAGGGCGGTGTCCTGACCGGCGAGGTGAAGGATGTGCTTCTGTTGGATGTGACTCCGCTGTCGCTGGGTATCGAGACCCTGGGCGGTGTGATGACCAAGCTCATCGATGCCAACACCACCATCCCGACCCGCAAGTCGGAGGTATTCTCGACGGCTGCCGACAATCAGCCTTCGGTTGAGATCAACGTATGCCAGGGTGAGCGTCCGTTGGCCCGCGACAACAAGTCGATCGGCCGTTTCCACCTCGATGGAATCCCCGCCGCTCCGCGTGGTGTACCGCAGATTGAGGTTACGTTCGATATCGACGCCAACGGTATTCTGAATGTCTCGGCCAAGGATAAGGGCACGGGCAAGGAGCAGAAGATCCGTATCGAGGCTTCGTCGGGTCTGACCGATGCCGAGATCCAGCGTATGCGCGACGAGGCCAAGGCCAACGAAGAGAAGGACAAGGCCGAGAAGGAGCGTATAGACAAGATCAACGCTGCCGATTCGAACATCTTCGCTACCGAGAAGCAGCTCAAGGAGTACGGAGACAAGATCCCGGCCGAGAAGAAGTCGGCTATCGAGGGCGCGCTGGCCAAGTTGAAGGAGGCACACAAGAACTCCGACCTGGCAGCCATCGACACCGCCATCAACGAGTTGAACGCCGCATGGCAGGCTGCCTCGCAGGACATCTACGCTCAGCAGCAGGCCCAGCAGCAGGCTCAGCCCGGTGCCGGCCAGCAGCAGAATGCAGGTCAGCAGCAGCAGGGCGGTCAGCAGCAGCCCGAGGATGTCGAATTCGAGGAAGTGAAGTAAATTCGATAAAAATCGATAATTATACATAAATTAATAGCGTGTAGCTCAATGAGTTACACGCTATTTTTATTTTCACATTATTCTATT
>JAHHQK010000063.1 GCA_020026435.1 Alistipes sp.
CCCCCCATTCGACACAATCCGCCTCCGCCCGGACACCCCCTTCCGCCGGTCGTAAAAAAACACCCGACGCCCCGCCCCGAATCGAAAAATATTAAAAACCCGACGGGAATTTATCAACCGAAATCTCGTAACTCTTTGAAATTATTGTCACTTTTCGCTATCTTTGTCCCCAAATAAAGAGATACGCACATTTTATGGCAGAAAATAGCATTTTAACACGTTTGGACGGACTGAAACTCAAGTACGAGGAGACGAGTCAGAAACTGACCGACCCCGAAGTCATCGCCAATGTGAAACAGTACGTCGAACTCACCAAGGAGTATAAGGAACTGGAGCCGATCATCAAGGCGGCCGACACCTACCGCACAGCCCTGGCCAACCTCGACGAGGCCAAGGATACCCTGGCCAACGACAAGGACGAGGAGATGCGCGAAATGGCCCGCGAGATGATCTCCGAACTCGAACCCAAGATCGCCTCGCTGGAGGAGGAGATCAAGCTGCTGCTGATCCCCAAAGACCCCCAGGACTCGAAGAACGCCATCATGGAGATCCGTGGCGGTACGGGCGGCGACGAGGCCGCGATCTTCGCCGGCGACCTGCTCCGCATGTACACCAAATACATCGAGAGCAAGGGCTGGAAGTACGAGATCACGTCGTTCTCCGACGGAGCCGTCGGCGGTTACAAGGAGGTCGTACTCAAGGTGACGGGCAACAACGTCTACGGCACCCTGAAGTACGAGTCGGGCGTACACCGCGTGCAGCGTGTCCCCCAGACCGAGACCCAGGGCCGTGTCCACACCTCGGCCGCATCGGTAGCCGTGCTGCCCGAAGCCGAGGAGTTCGATGTCGAGATCTCGATGAACGACATCCGCAAGGATATTTTCTGCGCCAGCGGCCCGGGCGGCCAGTCGGTCAACACCACCTACTCGGCCATCCGACTCACCCACATCCCGACGGGTATCGTCGTGCAGTGCCAGGACCAGAAGTCCCAGCTCAAGAACTTCGACAAGGCGTTCGAGGAGCTGCGTACGCGTGTCTTCAACCTGGAGTACTCGAAGTACCTCGACGAGATCGCCTCGAAGCGTAAGACGATGGTCTCGACGGGCGACCGTTCAGCCAAGATCCGTACCTACAACTACCCCCAGGGACGAATCACCGACCACCGTATCAACTATACGATCTACAACCTGTCGGCCTTCATGGACGGCGACATCCAGGACTGCATCGACCACCTGATCGTAGCCGAGAACGCCGAGCGATTGAAGGAGAGCGAATTGTAGGACCAGAGAGGCGTTTTCCGACCACAGATACAACGCCACACAACAAGCAGGAGGGCCTTTCGAGACCCTCCTGCTCTCTTTTCCGCGCACCCCGACGGCCACTCCGATGAGGGTTTGTACAATGATTTTTCAAAATTCCCGTTTTTTTTATATTTTTGTCAAGAATAGATCACGGATCTGTTCAAAACACTTGTTTGCCCAAGCAGCATCATGAAAACAAACGGCATCATCACCTATTGCCTGCTCTTAGCGGTCCTGCTCCTCGCCACTACCCCGGTCGTGGCGCAACAGCCCCTCTATGTGGTCAACGGACAACCGCGCGAGAATATCGACTCGATCCCACCCGAGGTGATCGAACAGGTAGAAAGCCTCCCCGCCGACGAGGAAACCATAGCCCTCTACGGCGAGAAAGCCTCCAACGGCGTACTGCTGATCACCCTCACCTACGACCAACCGGCCCGCTTCCCCCACGGGGAATCGTTCAACGACTATGTGGCCGCTCATGTGGAGTGGGGCGACGATGAACCCGCCGCACGGGTCATCCTGCGCTACCGGATCACCGAAGAGGGCCGCACGCTCATCACCCAGGAACTCGAATCGACCGACAACCGGCTCAAACGCCGCGTGGTCAAGACCGCCGAGGAATCCCCCCTCTGGCATCCCGCCACCAAAGAGGGCCGGCCCGTGACCTACGAAGGCGTGCTTCATGTCCAACTCCCCAAGGGCAAGTATCTGCGCCCGCCCGTAGAGCTGGTCTACCGATAAAAAACGACGACCATTCTAAAATTACCCTGAATATGAAATCCGAATCACTTTCGGCCCGACTTTTGGCCATCAGACCTTACAGTCTGGGCAATTCACTGATCCTCGTATTGGTGGGATCGGCATTTGCTTATCACCTGGGCGGCTTCCACCGCATCCCGACCCTGCTGTGTCTGCTCTTTGCAATCTTCATGCAGTGTACGGCCAACCTGGTCAACGACCTGTGCGACGCCCTCAAGGGTGCCGACCGTCCCGACCGCCTGGGCCCCGACCGCACCGCCGCCAAGGGACTGCTGACCCACGCCGAGATCAAACGCGGAATCGCCTACTACACCCTCGCCGCCTGCCTCTCGGGTATGGGACTCCTGACCTGGGCCATCAAGGCCGGCACGCTGACCTACGGAGGCTGGGAACTGATCGCCGTGGGTCTGCTGTGCATCATCTTCGCCTTCCTCTATACGGCAGGACCGTGGGCCCTGGCCTATCACGGACTGGGCGACATTGCGGTCATCATCTTCTTCGGACTGATCCCCGTGTGCTGCACGTTCTATATCCAGACGGGCATCATCACCGTCCCCATCGTCCTCTCGTCGATCGCCTGCGGACTGGTCATCGACACGATGCTCATGCTCAACAACTTCCGCGACCGAGAGGAGGACGCCATCTCCCGCAAACGTACCCTCGTCGTACGCTTCGGCGCCAAATTCGGCAGCTGGGGCTATCTGCTGCTCGGTCTTGTGGCCTCGCTGCTGTGCCTGTCGCTGCTGTGGGAGGGCTACGTATGGGCCGCCCTTCTGCCGCAGATCTACCTGGCCGCCCACATCCGCACATGGCGTCGCATGGTGCGCATCGACCACGGTGAAGCACTCAACGTCTGCCTCGGACAGACAGCCCGCAACATCCTGATGTTCGGCGCACTGTTCGCAACCGGAATAATCCTCGGATGATAACACCAAAGGAATATATATCGCTCAAGGAGCTTCAAAGCCTCGTCCGCCTCAGCCTGGAGGAGCGTTTCGCCCTGCCCGTGTGGGTCAGTTCCGAGATCTCGGAACTGAAGGTCAACTATTCGGGCCACTGCTACCTCGAACTCATCGAGAAGGGACAGAACGACACCGTTCCCGTGGCCCAGTCGCGCGCCGTGATCTGGCGCAGCCGCTACCCTCAAATCGCCTCGCGTTTCGAGACCGAGACGGGCAGCCGCCTGGGTGCCGGCATCCGCATCCTGGCCAGGGTGCAGGTCACCTACCACGAGCTCTACGGCTTCTCGCTCCAGATCATAGACATCGACCCGGCCTTCACCCTCGGCGACATGGAACGCCGCCGCCAGCAGACCATCGCCCGCCTTCAGGCCGAGGGCGTGTGGGACATGAACCGCGAATTGCAACTTCCCGTCCCCATCCAGCGCGTGGCGGTCATTTCGAGTGCCAATGCCGCGGGATTCCAGGACTTCTGCAAGGAGCTGGAGAAAAGCCCCTACCGTTTCACCCTCACGCTCATCGATGCCGTGATGCAGGGCACGGCCGCCGAGGATTCGATCGTCGAGGCCCTCTGTCATGCGGCCCGGCGGCTCGAAGAGTTCGACGTGGTGGTGATCATCCGCGGCGGCGGCTCGCGCAGCGACCTGAACTGCTTCGACAGCTACCGCCTCTGCAACCACGTCGCCCAGTTCCCCCTGCCGATCCTTACGGGTATCGGCCACGACAAGGATGTCTCGGTCGCCGACATGGTGGCCAACACCCATCTGAAAACCCCCACGGCCGTGGCGGCCTGGCTGACGGAGCGGATGGCCGAACTGGACGGACGGCTCGACTATGCGGCACTCCAGCTGCGCGAGCTGACCGGACGCCTGCTCCATGCCAATGAGGTAAGGATGGAGCGTTATTCGGGTGCTCTGAAACAATACACCTCGTCACTCATCGTCCGCCACAAGTTCCGTCTGGAGCAGATGGGCGAACAGCTCCCCGATGCCGTCCGCCGCTTTCTGGACCAGAAACGACGCCGGCTCGACACGGCACTCGAACTCATCGAGGGCCGCCGCCCGGAACAGATCCTCCGCCTGGGCTTCGCCATCGTGCGCACCCGCGGGGGCATCCTCTCGGCCACGCAGGCCGAGGTAGGCCAGCAGATCGAGATAGAAGTGGCCGACGGACGGATCGGCGCAACGGTAAACCACAAGGAAATATGGAAAAAACAACAATAACCTACACCGAGGCTTCGGCCGAGATCGAAGCGATTTTACAACGTCTGCGCAACGAGGAACTCGACGTGGACAGTCTGACCCGCGAGGTGACCCGCGCCACGAAGCTGATCACCCTCTGCAAGGAGCGTCTCCTCAAAACCGAGGAGGAAGTCAACCGGATCTTCGAGTAAACCCTCCCTCGGCATCCCCGATCCTCCGTCGGCAAAGGACTCCCCGCCACGCGGCAAGCTGATGCTCCGAGGACACACCCCGAGACTCCATCCGCAATGTCCCGCCCGCAGGAGGATGCCCCTCCGCCTGCCGCACCCCATTTCCGAACCCCAAAGTCCCGCTGTGAAAGATAGATGAAACGTCTGATCAAATTTTTTCTGAACCATATCCCCCGCCCTCTGCTCCAACGCGTGGCGGGATGGCTTGTCCCCATCATCGGCTGGTTCTATCGCGGAAAGGATCACGAATGTCCCCTCTGCGGCCACACCTACCGCCGATTCCTCCCCTACGGCTATGTGCATTCGCGCGAAAATGCCCTCTGCCCCCATTGCCTCTCGCTGGAACGGCACCGCCTTCTGTGGCTCTATCTGACTCTCGGGACCAACCTCTTCAAGGATCATCCCCGCACCCTCCACATCGCCCCCGAGGTCTGCATCATGCGCCACCTGAAGCCCCACTTCCGGCAGTGCCCCTCACAATACATCACGGCCGACCTCGAAAGCCCGCTAGCCGACCTGCACTTCGACGTGCAGCAGATCCCCCTCGGGGACGGAAGCATCGAGGCCGTAATCTGCAACCACCTCCTCGAACACGTCGCCGACGACAGAAAGGCCCTCTCCGAACTCCACCGCATCCTGCGTCCCGGCGGATGGGGCATCATACTCTCACCCGTGGAGCTTTCGCGTGCCGAGACCTTCGAGGACGACTCGATCACCGACCCCGACGAACGCACCCGCATCTTCGGACAGTATGACCACCGCCGCATCTACGGCCGCGACTACGCCGACCGCCTGCGCCACGCGGGATTCGAGGTGGAGGACATCGACTTTGCGGGATCGCTCAGCGAGGAGCAACGCCGCCGCTACGCCCTCCCCGAAGATCATATATATGTAGTGCACAAACCCCTGCACCCCGTATCGTAAATCATCATTCATCAATCAATATGCAAATCAAAACCAATCGCTTTTCCGGCATCTACCTGCGCATGGCCCTGCTGACCGTCGTGGTCTGCACCGTCCTGCGTGTCGTGCTGCTCTTCAACGAGCAGACCTCCGAACTGGGCTTCTCCTTCGGGGAGTGGATCTCCGCATTCGGTCTGGGCGCGATCAACGATCTGGCTGCCCTCACCATCGGATTCGGATTCATGTGGCTCTACCTGGTCACCCTCTCCAACCGTAAATTCGAACGGCCCTGGGGATGGATCCTCCTCGCCCTGCTTACGGGTGCCTTCCTCTATGTGAGTCTCTTCAACACGATCTTCGACGAATACGGCAGTGTCGCCCCCCAGGTGGCCTCGATCGTCCTGGGCTACTGGGCCGCGAGCTTCGCCCTGCGTATGTTCGCCGTAAGGATCCGCCCCCTGTGGTCGAAGGTGTGGTTCAGCCTGCTGCTGCTCGTCTATGTGGGCACGATCCTCTTCAATGCCGTCAGCGAGTTCTACTTCTGGAACGAGTTCGGCGTGCGCTACAACTTCATCGCCGTCGACTACCTGGTCTATACCAATGAGGTCATCGGCAACATCATGGAGTCCTACCCCATCCTGCCCCTCGTCTCGCTGCTGCTCGTCTCGACGGTCGGCATCACCTGGTGGCTCTTCCGCCGCGACATCGCCGCCACCGAGGAGTTCAAGTCCTCAGGCTGGAAACTTGTGACCACCCCCGTCTACATCGCCGCCGCCCTGGCTTCGGTGTGGCTGCTGGGCTTCAACACCCGTTTCCAAACCTCCGACAACATCTACTACAACGAGCTGCAGGCCAACGGTGTCTATAAGTTCTACGAGGCCTTCAAGAACAACGAGCTGAGCTTCGACCGTTTCTACCGCACGCTTCCCGCCGAGGAGGCCGTGGCCCTGGTCAACGCCGAATACGGCAGCGGCGACCACAACCTGCGCCGCATCATCACCGAGGCCGAGGAACAGTACCGCAACATCGTGCTCGTGACGCTCGAAAGCATGAGCGCCTCGTTCATGGGCCGCTACGGCGACACCCGCGGACTGACCCCCTACCTCGACTCGCTGTGCAACCGCTCGCTGGTCTTCGACAACCTCTTCGCCACGGGTAACCGCACGGTGCGCGGTCTGGAGGCCGTGACCCTCTCGCTGCCCCCCTGCCCCGGCCAGAGCATCATCAAGCAGGCCAACAACGGCAACATGAACTCCACGGGCAAGATCCTCAAGGAAAAGGGTTACGACGTCCTCTACTTCTACGGCGGCAACAGCTACTTCGACAACATGGAGACCTTCTTCGGCGGCAACGGCTACCGCATCGTCGACCAGAAGCAGTACACCCCCGAGGAGATCACCTTCCAAAATATCTGGGGTGTCTGCGACGAGGACTCCTACGCCAAGGCCATCCGCACCCTGTCCGAGATCTCGGAGGAGGGCCGTCCCTTCTTCGCCCACATCATGAGCGTGAGCAACCACCGTCCCTACACCTACCCCGCAGGCCGCATTCCGATCGCCAACGACCTCCAGTCGCGCGAGGGCGGCGTAATGTACAGCGACTACTCGCTCGGCAAGTTCCTCGAGGAGGCCGCCCGCCAGCCGTGGTTCGCCAACACCGTATTTGTCATCACAGCCGACCACTGCGCATCAAGTGCCGGCAAGACGGAGCTTCCGCTCGAAAAGTACCACATCCCCGCCATGATCTACGCCCCGGGCTTCGTCCCGACCGGACAGATCGACAAGCTCTCGTCGCAGATCGACCTCATGCCGACCCTCTTCTCGATGCTGGGCTTCGACTACGACTCCCACTTCTACGGCAGGGACATCCTCTCGGACGACTTCCGCGAGCGTGCCTTCGTGGCCACCTACCAGTCGCTCGGATACTTCGAGCCGGGTGTCCTCACGATCCAGTCGCCCGTCAACCGTCTGGAGCAGTTCTCCGTAAACAAGAACCCCGATGCCACCTATACGCTCTCGCCCGTCGCAACGCCCGATGAGGAGCAACTCAAACGTGCCATCTCGCTCTACCAGACCTCCAATATGTGGAACAAACGCTAATCGCCCAGTTCCACCCCCGGGTTTCGGCCGCCGCAGATCCTTCGCAGATCCGTGGCGGCCGTTCTTTTTCCTCCGATCCGCACCACTCCGCCCGCAAACCATCGCCAACCGACCATACTCCCCTCACGCCGCCTGCCTTCACCCGCCCCGATAAAACCCCGATCGGCCCCCTCTCCCTTCACCCAACGC
>JAHHQK010000064.1 GCA_020026435.1 Alistipes sp.
TCGAACGATACGGAACTGCCTCCAACTATAAAATTACGGTTTCCCTGTTGGAGCAATTCCATTCTCTAAACATCCGCTTTGAGGTGATCAACTTGCAGTTTCTTCGCAGGTTTGAGACTTTCTTACGCCAAAGAGGAAATATAAGTAACAGCATTGCCACCAAGTTTACCTGTTTCAAGGCGATGTATAATCGTGCGATTGCGGAAGATATTTTCACGCCCGAAAAGAATCCATTCCAGCAATTCGAGATTGGTCGCTTATGGAAAAACACACAGAAAAGAGCCATCACAAAATAGGGTATTCATCAGTTGATCTATCTTGATTTATCGGCTCGTTCCTACTACACACGTTTTGCAGGTGATATTTTCTTGTTTTCTTACCTGATGACAGGAATCAATTTTGGAGATTTAGACAACGATTCTTTGTTTGAGGGAAAATTCGCCCAAAATTTTTCTGTTTAAGAGGTACGGGATAACAGTCTAACGCTGTTCCTCTCCCATCCATTCCTCCTGCTTATAAGTCTCCCTTCCGAAAACGAATCGGGACCCTTCCGCCACTTCTGTGGCCGCAAGGTCCCGATTCAAAGCGTATTCCCCACCCGATTACTCCTCCACCAGGCACTCGTCGAGCATGGCGGCCAGTCCCTCGCGGTCGAGGTTCTGACCGATAAAGACGATCTTCTGCATACGGTCGCCGTAGCGGGCATCCCAATCCCGCACCAGTCCCGGCTCCTCGTCCATCAGCTTCTGCAGCTCATCCTTCGGCATGGTCGCATACCAATATCCGTACTGCGACAGCTGCTTCTGCGAGCCGGCCTGCTCGAAGATGTACGACAGGTCGAACTCGTCCTCGAAGTAGCAGAGTCCCTTGGCACGGATGATGTTCCGGGGCCACTGCTTGGTGACGAAGTAGTCGAAATTGTTCTTGTCGAACGGACGCCGTCTGAAATAGACATAGGTCCCGATGCCGTACTCCTCCGTCTCGCCCTCGCCGTGGTGGTGATGGTGGTGGCAATGCTCCCCGTGGTGGCAATGGTCGTGACCCTCGCCGTGGTCGTGACCGTCGTGATCATGTTCTTCGTGATCGTGATCCTCATCGTGATGGTGACAGTGCTCCTCATCGTGGTGATCGTGGTGGTGGTGCTCGTCGCTTTCCACGTGCCTGGTGATCTCCTGCAACCATCCCGCCGACGAAGCCACGCCGTTGAAGTCGAAACCCTCGGAGTGGACCAGACAATCCAGATCCACCTGCGAATAGTCGCATTCGATGATCCCGGCCCGGGGCTGCAGCACGCGGACAATGTTTCGGATGCGCTCCAGATCCTCAGCCGACACCTCCGAGACCTTGTTCAGAATCACCAGGTTGCAGAACTCGATCTGCTGGATCAGCAGGTTTTCGATGTCGTCCTCGGCGATCTGCTTCGACTTCAGATCATCGGCGCAATTGAATTCGTCCCTCATGCGCAGGGCATCCACCACGGTGGCGACACAGTCCAGACGCAGGTGTCCGTAGCGGTTGTAGGCACCGCCGCCCAAACGAGGGAACGAGCAGAGGGTCTGGGCAATGGGCAGCGGATCGCAAACGCCGCTGGCCTCGATGACGATGTAGTCAAAACGCTGCGTCTTGAGCAACTCGTACAGCTGATCGATCAGATCGGTCTGGAGCGTACAGCAGATACATCCGTTCTGCAAGGCCACCAGGCTGTCGTCGGATTGATTGACCACCCCGCCGTGCTGGATCAAATCGGCATCGATGTTCACCTCGCCGATGTCGTTGACGATGACAGCAAATCGGATTCCCTTCCTGTTGTTCAGAATGTTGTTCAGAAGCGTGGTCTTGCCACTTCCCAAATATCCGGTGATGAGTAATACCGGAACGTCTTTGACGGTCATAATATCAGTAGATTTTAATTCGCTATTCCCTTTTCCGTCCTCCGCCCGCCGTTCGGTACGGTTTTGGAGGATGTTTCTCCGGGCGGCTTCTCCCCTGAGGGCCCCACCCTTTCGGATGGTCGCCGTCCAAGGGACAAAGGTACACAAAGACGGGCGCAGAGACAAATAAAAACCTGCGTTTTCAACTTGCTTTCCACCGGGTCTTTTCTTATCTTTGTCCTTGAGCGGCCCGAAGGCCCCGAGTATAAACTCAAAAAAAAGACCGATCATGGAAAAATTCACCTTCCTGCAATACCCCCTTTGCGGCACCTGCCGCAAGGCCCGCAAATGGCTCGATGACAACGCCATAGCCTACAACAACCGTCTGATCGTCGAGCAACGGCCCTCGCAGGAGGAGCTGCGCGAGTGGATCGCCCGCAGCGGGCTACCCCTGCGCAAGTTCTTCAACACGAGCGGCGCAGTCTACAAGAAGCTGAACCTCAAGGACAAGCTCCCGACCATAACTGACGAGGAGCAAATCGACCTGCTGGCCTCCGACGGCAAACTGGTCAAACGCCCGCTGCTGGTCTCCGACGATACCGTCCTCGTAGGCTTCAAGGCCGAGGAGTGGGAGCGCATCAAGTAACCGACCCTGCGGCAGGCCGCCCATCTCGCAGCTGCGCCCCGCGCCCTGCCGCCCAAAATCAAGACACCACATGAAACGACTTCTCGAAAACAAGGTTGCCGTCGTCACCGGAGGTACGCGCGGCATCGGACTCTCCATCGTCCGCAAATTCCTCGAGGAAGGGGCTTCGGTCATCCTCTGCGGTTCGCGGGAGGAGACCGTCACCCACGCCCTGCAACTCCTCGGAACGGAATGCCCCGACGCCCGTGTCGAGGGCATCTGGCCCGACCTGACCGACCGCGAGGCCATGAGCCAGGCCCTCAGCACGATCCACCGGAAATACGGACGCCTGGACATCCTGGTCAACAACGCCGGCATCTCGCAACGCACCCTCCTGGAGGAGTACACCCCGGAGGAATACGACCGGATCATGGATCTCAACGTGAAATCGGTCTTCGTCTGCTCGCAGGCCGCCGCGGGGATCATGAAGGAGCAGGGCGGAGGCGTGATCCTCAACACCAGCTCGGTGGTAAGCCTCTACGGCCAGCCCTCGGGCTTCGCCTACCCGACCTCGAAATTCGCCGTCAACGGACTGACCAAGTCCCTGGCCCGCGAACTGGGGCGCTACCACATCCGCGTCAATGCCGTCGCCCCCGGCGTGGTCAAGACCGACATGGTGGAGAGTCTGCCCCAGGAGGTGATCCGCCCGATCATCGACCGCATCCCCTTAGGACGCATGGCCCGGGGCGAGGACATCGCCAACGCCTTCCTGTATTTGGCCAGCGACATGGCCGCCTATGTCTCCGGAGCGGTTCTTTCCGTCGACGGAGCGGTGGTCATCTGACCCGACCCTCCGGGAAGGGAGCCGTATGCCGCCGCGTGTTACCGGGTTCTGCCACGTACCGCCGCGTGCGACCCGTACCCCACGTCACGCACTACGCGGCGTGCACCGCACGTAGTCGCATCCCGCACCACGTACCCCACGTTGTCACGCCCTTTCGCGAGGGGTATGCCCCCCAGGAGAAGGTCTTCTCCCGGAGTAGGGGCTATCGGCTCTGCTTGGCGAAGTAGGCCTCCCAGCGGTCCTGCATCAGCCCGATGACGTTCATCTCACGAATCTTGAAGGTAAAATGCCCCTCCTGGCTGCCCTCCATGTAGAATCCGTCGGACTTCTTCTGCACGCGCTTGCGGATGATACCGGCCTGGGTGATCTGCCGGCCCTTGTAATCCACAAACTCGCGCTGCTCGTCCAAATCTCGGTCGTTATTGTCGGCAATGTAGATGGCCGAAACCACGCCCTCGGCATCGAACTCCGCACCCCAGATCGTGATGGCGTGATATTCACGCGGATAAACCAGCGTACACTCGATACCTTCCTTATGAGTCAGCGAATATTTCAGATCCTCGTTGAACGAAACATCGGAAAGCATGATCCGCGAGACATGACTGCGACCGAACACCTCCTCAAAGAATCCCGCTCCGGGTTTGTAGTTCATGCCGAACTGGCCCGTGATGAACCAGTCCAATGCCGCAGCCACATCAACGCCCACGTTTCCGAACTTGGACTTGTAGAACCCGAACACCTCGCAATCCAACGAAGAATCATAGCGGCTCGGACCCGTATATTTGCCGTAGCGTTCGATGTAGGCCCGGTTCTGTTCCATCCACCAATAGAGCAGGTTGGCACTCGCCGCAGCCCAACACATCTTCGAATCGATATTCTGCTGGTTCATCGGATCGACCTTGTTGCAGTCGTACCATCCGCTGCCCGGCGTCCACTTCAATCCGCGGGTCATCGCTGGGTACACATCCGTGTAGCCCCACTCGTCGAGCGGCACGGGACGCACGCCATAGACCCACTCCGTGCGGTTGGCCCACGACTCCCCGGCCTTCTTCTTCAGCTCGATATTAAGGGTGACCTGTCCGCCCGAGACCAGTTCCCCGAAGGGCCGTCCGTCGGCAAAGGCGGCCGGGGCACGGTACTCCACAACCTTGTCACCCACCGTGATCTCGATCCACTTGTCGTGTCTCCACCCCTCGTCAATCCGCTGGGGACACAGCACGGCGTAGAATGCCCGGCCCACCTTGCGGGGGATGATCCTCTGCTCGGGACCCGTCACCTCCGACAAGGCCCCATCCGAGGTCTGCACCCTGATTCCGTTGCGGCTGAGGATCTCGATGCGGGCGGCGGCCAGCTCCTCGTCGGTAAATGATCCGTCCGAGGAGAGCGTCAGACACAGGCGGCTCATCAGGTGGGTGAATCCCAAGGCCACGCTCTCGCCGCGCGAAGTTTCGGAGCGGGCATGGAGCAGATCCGAACGTTGGTAGTCCGCCTCGGCGGTCTGATCCCCGGCCACACGATGCGTAAAGGTCGGAGCATCGCCCCCCACCACGGGATAGAAGGCCGAGAAGGCAATCCGCCCCTCGCCCAGGTCACTCCACGCCAGTGCGGGCAACCATCCATCACTGCCCAGCGTGAGTCTGCGCACGGGGGACGAGCCACCCGAAGTAGAGATCCAGAGGTCGATCTCGTCACCCGGCGTGAAACGACCCTTGCCGTCCAAGCCGATCTCGGCACGCGAAGCCTCACCCGAGATGATCTCGGCCGTGATCCTCACCCGGTCCTCACCGCCAATCACCCCTTCGAGTTCCCGCTCCTCGGAACAGCCCCCCACAAGGAGCAATCCGAGCAAGGCCATCCAAATACAAAATTTCTTCATAAGACAGTTCTATATAATAATCGAATCCTCGACCTGGCCCTGATCGTCCCATCCGGCGATGTTCTGATCCACGACCGTAAACGTACTCTTGCTCACACGCAGCTTCACCGCAAAACGGCTGCCGCTCTTCAGCTCCGTGAGCTTCACGCCACCGACCTCGAAGTCCGCAAAGCGGAACACCTTGCGGATCCGGCCCAACGACACCTCCAGCTCCATCTGTCCGACCATCTGTGCCGGGATGACGAATCCGGTGCGGGCACCCTTGCCCTCAAGCTCGGCCAATGAGCCAGTCGCACCCGTCGTCCGGGCCTCCAGAAGATCCACCACGGCCACGGGCAAGAACTTGCGGCAAACAACCGACGCGTTGGCCAGTTCCTCGACCGTTATGGTCTTACCGTCGGCCTCCAGCTCCACGTCCAGCTTATGGAGGACATGGCGGAAAGGAATCGCCACAGCCCGCTCATCGTTGGGGCGCACCTCGGAGGAGATGCCCAGAAGGAAATCCCTATCATTGTTTTGGAGGGTATTCCACTCGAAACTGTGGGGCGAGGTGATCTCCACCTCGGGGTAGCACGCCGCAACTACCACACGGTCCGCCCCCTCGGGCAGAGCCAGGTCACTCCAGTAGTACTCCTGTCCATAGGTATAGGCAAACGTCGTGAAACGATCATCGCCGGGTGCATGGAAGAAGAGCGTGTTGCGATCCCCGTCCGAAAACCGGCCCGCGCCGTTCTGATCCAGCTGCGGGATACGGCTCAGACCTTCGATCGACTCCTCGATGCGGAATCGGGGGCGTTCGGGTGTCTGATCCATCGGTTCGGTGTCGTTGCAACCCACCATCGCTACCAGCATCGCCGGCAGACAAAATCTGTATAAAGTCATTCTGTTCATAATTTATATTTATCGAGGGAGCAAAGGTAATCATTTTATTTTCCGATATTCCGTCCTCTTCCGCCCCTCATTTCGCACTGTTTTACGCATAAATACGCCCCACGGTCCCATCTCGCACCATCCGGGCCTCAGGAGCTGCAAAAAACGGGGCTTTCCGTAAAATACCTGCAAAGGATGATCCGTTCAACCAAACAAAATCCTATCTTTGTGATAATTTGTCCCGGGTACGCCCCTCCCTCCGAAGAGTCGGCCGGGACCCCAACACCCCGGATCATGAAGTTACAGAAAACCGTCGCCCAAATCCTCCAAAGCAAACAGGCCGATTACTTCGTCCTGTTTTTCATCGTCATAACCATCGCCGCAGTCATCGCGGGATCGTTCCGTGAACTTGGGGAATACATTCCCCTGCTCTTCTCGCTGACCTACTTCTCGTCGTTCGTCTTTCTGATCGAATACGCCGCCCGCCTCTACTCCGCCCCGAGCCTCCATCCCTCGATGCGCCCGCTCAAGGCCCGCCTGCGCTACGTCTTTTCGTTCTACGGCTTCGTCGACTTCGTGGCCATGCTCCCCTGCATCGTCACCTACGCCTACTGGAACACCCCTACGATCCACATCATCATTCTGCCCTATATCTTCATCATCTTCAAGCTCATACGCCATTCGCGATCGTTCCGGCTCATCGGCATGGCCCTGGTCTCGGTGCGCCACGAGTTGATGACGGCCTACACGGCCTGCTTCATCACGATCAGCTTCGCCGCCACCCTCATGTACTTCATCGAACGCGTAGCCCAACCCGAGGCCTTCGCCAACATCGGCGACGGAATGTGGTGGGCCGTGGTGACCTTCACCACCACAGGCTACGGCGACATCTACCCGATCACCCCTTTGGGCAAACTGCTCGGGGGATTTCTGAGTCTGATCGGCATTGCCATGATCGCCATCCCGACGGCCATCATCAGCTCGTCGTTCATCAGCATCATGCAAAAACGCGAAAACGAGCGTCAGCGCAAGGCCGACCCCGCACATGAAGCCCGCAAGGCCCAAGACGCCATCCCCGCAGACCGAGCCGCGGATCCCACGGAACAAGCCGTCACCTCCCCGGTCCAAAGCTCAGCTACGCCCCAAGCCACCACAGCCGCCGACTCCACAGGTTTGAAACAATAGGCCCGCTCGCCCGCCTCTTCTCCCCGTACGGCACACAGTTTCCCCGACCGGCAGCGCCCCGATTCCAGTCC
>JAHHQK010000065.1 GCA_020026435.1 Alistipes sp.
CACTGGCTGCAATCCTACGCCTTCCGCACTCCGCTGCACTGGTGGGTCTTCCTCTGTGCGTTGGTGCTGGTGATGGCGGTCACCCTGCTGACGGTGGTGGTACGCAGTTGGCACGCGGCATGTGAGAATCCTGTAAATTCACTCAAAAAGGAATAGCTATGAAAAGCTACTTCAAATTTCTGAGCCGCAACAAACTCTATACCCTCATAGAAGTGGTGGGCATGGCGGTGGCTATGGCTTTTGTGGTCTTCATCTCCACATTTGTCATGGACGGTTATTTCACCGACCGTCATATCCGTCAGCGTGGCAATATGTGTGTGGGATATGTGAGTCAGTATTTCAACTACACCTACCGCACGGCAGACCTGCTGAAGGGGCGTTTCCCCGAAGTCGAGGAGATGTGTCGCATGATGGTCACCCGTCAGTTGCGCGGTGTGGAGATGGACGTGGTGCGCGAAGAGGGTGACGAGCATCAGAATGCTCTGGTGGTCGATGACAACTTCTTCGAGATGTTTCCCTTCCCGTTGAGGGAGGGGCGCGCCGCCGATGTGCTGAAGGGCGATAAGATTGTCCTCTCGGAGAGCTACGCCCGTCAGCTCTTCCCCGAGGGAGATGCCGTGGGTAAGACCTTGAAAATCAAAATCGACGGCAAGGAGTCGTCACTCGCGGTGTCGGGTATCTTCCGCGACTTCTGCAACACGACACTCCCTGCCCCCGACATCATCTATAATTTTGAACAGATACGCCGTCTTGCCCCCTTCCTGATTCATGACGGCAACTGCACCGTTGCTCTCTTTTTTCGACTCACCGATGAGGCGGATGTCGAGGCTCTGGGAGTCAAGATGAACGAGGTGATGCAGAAGGAGGACGACATGATGTCCTATTTCGGAACGACTTACACGCTGGTGCGCTGGGACGACATCGCAGGCATCGAGGACGTGCAGGCGTGGGATCCCTTCCAAAATATCGTCAATCCGCGTTTCACCTCTCTCTTCACTGCCGAGGGATTCCTGTTGTTGCTCTTTGCCGTGCTCAACTACATCTCGCTGACCACCGCACAGACGGGCTTCCGCGCCAAGGAGATGGCGATGCGCCGTCTGCTGGGCACCCAACAGTCGGGAGTGGTGATGCGCTACATCGCCGAGACATTCCTCCTCACGCTCCTCTCGTTGGGACTGGCTTTGCTGTTGGTGAAGTTCTTCACGCCCTATTTCTGCGAGCTGATTCAGCACCCCGTGAACCCGCTTTCGGGTGACCTGTGGGGCGGGAAGATGCTCTTTGCGCTGGCTTTCATCGTGTTGCTGTCGTTCTGCTCGGGTATCATTCCGGCGATGATTATCTCCAAGTTCAAACCCATTGACATCGTGCGCGGAACGTTCACCCGTGTGAGCAAGATGACGATGGGCAAGGTGCTGGTGGCGATGCAGTGTTTCGTGGCGTTTGTCACCCTGTCGCTGTCGGTGGTCATGGCCGTGCAACTCAAATATATGCTCGACAAACCACTGGGCTACCGTCTGAAGGATAATATCGCCCTGCCGTTCGTCAACAGCTATGCCGATTTCCACATCGACGAGCTGCGCCACCTGCCCGTGGTCGAGCGCGTGGGCTTCATCCTCAATTACCCGATGGTGTCGGGCTCCAACATCGCGGGGGTGAACTACGAGGACAAGTCGGTCAATACCGAAATCTGCTACCTCGACTGCGAGGCTTTCGACATCATGGAGTTCGGCATCATGGAGCAATTCACCGAGCCGTTGCCCGAAAAGGTGTGGGCAACCGAGAGCCTGATGAAAGCCCTGCAACTCAACCGGGAGAACATCGACAGTTTCTCGCAGTCGAAATTCGAGATTTGCGGTCTGGTGGACGACTATCAGAAGGGTAGTGTCTGCTCGCCCGACAACGGACTACCCAAAATACTCTACCTGCTGGAGATGGGAGACGGCAAGAATTACAAATATATGCGTCGTCCCGTGGTGCGTATCAAGGGCGATGAGAGAGAAGCCGTGCGCCAAATCCGCGAATTTTACAAGGCGAAGGGCATGCCTTTCTGCGACCGTATCGTCTCCTGCACCGACCTGCACCGCGAACTCTATGCCTCCGAGGAGAACAACCTGCGTCTGTTGCTGCTCTTCAGTTTGATTATTGTCCTGCTCACCTCGTTGTCGCTGCTGGCGATGAGTACCTACTATGCCCGTCAGCATACCCGTGAGGTGGCTATCCATAAGATTTTCGGATGTGGCAAACGAGAGTTGTTCTTCTCCACGGCATTGGGTTTCCTGCGCTGGGTGGGCGTGGCCATCATCGCGGGTCTTCCTGTGGCGTGGTACCTGGCCGACAAATGGTTGCAGGACTATCCCTGCCGTGTGGACAACAGCGTGTGGAGCTACCTTGTGGCGGCGGCTGTGCTTGTGGTGGTCAGCGTGGCGGCCATCTCGTGGCAGGTGGGGCGTCTGGTGGCATCGCAGCCGGTCGATTCACTGAAAAAAGAGTAAAATTTACCAACATTGAAAATATTAATAACATAAAAAACTTACAACTATGATTAAGGTTACAAATTTGAGCAAGTCGTTCTCAACCGAAGAAGTGGAAACCATTGCATTGGACAAGGTGTCGCTTGAAGTCAGGGAGGGCGAGTTTGTCGCCATCATGGGCCCGTCGGGTTGCGGCAAATCGACCCTGCTGAACATTCTGGGTCTGCTGGACAACCCCACGGAGGGCAGCTACGAGCTGCTGGGCAACGAGGTGGGGCGTCTGAACGAAAACGGACGCACGAAGTACCGTAAGGGCAATATCGGATTCGTGTTCCAGTCGTTCAACCTTATCGACGACCTCAACGTGTTCGACAATGTGGAGTTGCCGCTCAAGTATCTGGGTGTTGGCTCGGCGGAGCGCAAGCAGCGCGTCACCGAGATCCTCAAGCGCATGAACATCTACCACCGTGCGGGCCACTTCCCCCAGCAGTTGTCGGGCGGACAGCAGCAGCGTGTGGCCATAGCGCGTGCCGTGGTGGCTACCCCCAAACTCATCCTGGCCGACGAGCCGACGGGTAACCTCGACTCGAAGAACGGTATGGAGGTGATGAACCTGCTTTCGGAGCTGAACCGCGAGGGTACGACCGTGGTGATGGTGACCCACTCGCAGTGCGACGCTTCGATGGCCCAGCGCACGATCAACCTGCTGGACGGCCATATTGTCAACGATGTGAAGAACTTCCTGTAAAAAAACGAGGGGACGATGAAAAGTTATCTTAAATTCTTGATGCACAACCGGCTCTACACCGCGATCGAGGTGTGGAACTCTCCCTCTCGATAGCCTTTGTGGTGTTTGTTGGGTGTTACATCACCCAACAGTTGTCGGTGGCGTATGCTCATCCCGATGCCGATCGTATTTATATTCCTTCGATGGACAACTACCCGGGACTGACTTCGGGGTTTGAGGGGGCTATTCGTGACCGTTTCCCCGAAATCGAGCAGACAGCGGTTTATTTCCCTTCGTTTATCGCACCCGGAGGAGGTCCGATTGTGGAGTTTGACAACCGCACGATCGAGATTCGCTCGGAGGTGACCGTCGATGGGCGTTTCTTCGAGATATTCCCCGATTTCGAGTTCCTGATGGGGTCGCCCGATGTGCTGAAGGACAAGGAAAACGTGATTGTCAGCGAGAGCTTTGCCCGCAAGTTGTTCCCCGACGGGAACTTCCGGCCCGTGTTGCTCGACGACCACATGAATGTCGCCGCCATCATCGCCGACAACGACTACTCGATTTTCCCGCGTGCCGATATGATCATAGGTTTGGATTCCCCCCCTGAGCGCGGTGTCCTACTGCGAGCCGTTCGACAACTTCGGCTCCTGTCTGACCTTTGTCAAACTGCGCAAGGGGGCCGACGAGAAACAGTTCCTTGACAATCTGCAGCGTGTCTGCAAGGAGATTTACCCCGACACCTACGGAAAGACGTTTTTCAAGGAACTGACACTCGAACGCTGGGACCGTATCCTCTTCCGGCCCACGAGCGGTGTGTTCCGCCACTGCGACCTGAAGCTGGTCTATACGCTGTCGGCCATTGCCCTGCTGTTGTTGCTGTCGGCCATCGCCAACTTCGTGAATCTGAACACGGCCCTGGTCGGCCGGCGTGCCCGGGAGATGGCCTCGCGCCGTCTGCTGGGAGCTTCGAGTTGGGGCATCATGGGACGTTATATCTTCGAGTCGGTGATGCTGACCTTCGTGTCGATGGTTGTCGCGCTGCTGGTGGCGGTGTGGCTTACCCCGTGGGGCAATGAGATGATCGAGGCCGATGTTCCGGTCAGCATTCCCTTCTCGGCGGGTTATGTGGCCGGATATGTGGCTCTGGTGCTGCTGGTCGGCGGACTGGGCGGACTGCTGCCTGCCGTGCTGGCCGCGCGCTATATGCCCATCGACATCGTGAGGGGTACGTTCCGCCGGGAGAGCAAACAGGTGTGGAGCAAGCTCTTCATCGTCGTTCAGATGACGATTGGCGTGTTCCTCATCTCCATGGCGCTGGTGATGCACGCCCAATACCGTAAATCGCTGAATCGAGAGATGAACTGTGACTTGAAAAACAAGTTCGCCCTCTTCTACATGATTCCCGTGCGCAACGGAGCCTTCAATCTGGAGGAGCGTATCCGTGCGTTGCCGCAGGTCAGGCGTGTGGGGCGTGCGATGAGTGTGCCGTGTACGCAGGTCGGCGGCCAGTTTTCGACCACGACCTCGGGCGACGAGATCATGTACCGTCTCTATGTCATGGACTCCACGACCTTCAACATGATGGGCTTCAAGACCATCGAGGACTTCCGGGCCCCCGTCGAGAAGGGCGTGTGGTTCTCCGAGGCGACATTCCGTGCCACGGGATTCGACGCCCGGAATCACGACATCTCGACCACACTTGCCCAACGGAGCGGTGCGTGTGACCATACGGCCGGCGTGATTGCCAATGTGCCGACGAACATCGCCAATGTGGGCGAGGAGGAGTTGATGGTCGTTGCCGTTCAGGATTTCTCGGCCTATCCGCTCTATATGTCGGTCATCGAGACCACCGACCGCCACGAGGAGTTCCGCGAGGCGTTGGCCGATGTGTGCCGCGAATACACCACCCAATCGGTGGGCTATGAAATCGAGCCGCTTTATTGCGACTACCTGGAGGATATGAAGGTCAAGGCACTGGCCAAGGCCGAGAAGCAGATGAATCTGGTCTATGTCTTCATGGCGCTGGCGGTGCTGATTTCGGTGTTGGGCCTTCTGGCCATGAGCATCTACGACGCCCGCAACCGTGCCCGGGACATCGCCGTGAGAAAGGTCTTCGGCAGTACGGTCATGATCGAGGCGCGGCGGGGTGTTGAGGCCTGTCTCAGACTCATCCTGGTGGCGTGTGTCGTGGGGCTCTCCGTCGCGGTGTGGGCCACGGACCGCTATCTGGAGCAGTTTGTCGTCAAGATCGAAAACTATGCGTGGATTTATGTGGCGGTGGTGTTCATCGTCCTGGGCATTGCCCTGATGACCGTTTTCTGGCAGATATGGTCGGCGGCACGGGTCAATCCCATCGAAACCCTAAACAAAGAGTAAAATGAAACATTCCGATTTTCTGTTGAAGGTCCTCTCGCTCGGCGTGGGCCTGGCCATCAGCTTCGTGCTGCTGGGCAAGGTCTGCTTCGAGATGACTTTCGACCGTATCTATAAGGATGCGGAGCGCATCTGTCAGTTGCGCACCCACTATGCCAGTAACGACGGCACGGAAGGCTCGTTCTGGAACGTGAGCGGTGCCATCGCCCCGGGCGTGATGAAGTATGCACCCGGTGTAGAGGCCGCCACCCGCACGACGGGTCTCTTCTCGTCGGACAAATACCTCACTGAGGACAAGCGTGTCGTTTCGGGTGACCTGCTCATCGCCGACACGATGTTCTTCTCCATTTTCGACCGCCCGATTCTTGTCGGTGACCCCGTGCGGGTGTTGTCCGAGCGGGGCAAGGTGATGGTGAGCCGTTCGTTTGCCGAGAAGATCTGTTCGGTGGAGGAGATTGTGGGCAGGACCATCACCAACGAGGAGATGCCTCAGCTGGTGATGACCGTGGGCGGCGTGTTCGAGGATTTTCCCGAAAACGCCTCGATGAAGACCGACATTCTGCTTTCGATAGAGACCTATTCCAAGGGAAGCACCCAGAACTGGCTGGGCAACGACCGCTACATGGGTTTTGTGAAACTGGCCGAGGGGGTTGATGTCGAAAGCCTCTATCCGGCCATCCGTCACATGCAGGAGAAACATCAGA
>JAHHQK010000066.1 GCA_020026435.1 Alistipes sp.
CCCGGCAAACAGAACCCCGACAACGGCCAGGACCAACAGAACCAACAGGACCGGCAGGGCGAGAACCCTCAGGATCAGCAGGACCAACAGGGTCAAGGCGACAGGGACTCCTCCAAGGACGATCCCCGGGAGGGCGAAGGTAATCCGCAACCCGTTCCCTCAGGCATCTCCGAACAGGAGCAGCAACAGATGCTCGATGCCATCCAGGCCCAGGAGGACCGCACACAGGAGAAACTCAAGGAGCGTCGCGGAGTGGTGGTCCGAGGCAATAAGAACTGGTAACATTCAATCAATTTCAGATTTATGCACTTTGCATCTCCATATTTCTTGTGGCTGGCGGTACTCATCCTTCCGCTTACGGCCTACTATGTATGGCGCACGATGAAGGGTGGAGCGGCCCTCAGGATCTCCTCGACCGAGGGAGTGGCCCGCGCCCCCAAGACGCTGCGCTATTGGCTGCGTCATGCCCCCTTCGTGCTGCGCATGACGGCCTTCGCCCTGTTGTGTGTGGCTCTGGCCCGTCCGCAGGGCATCGAGGAAAGCTCGCGCACCAACACCGAAGGTATCGACATCATGCTGGCCATCGACGTGTCGGGATCGATGCTCGCCCGCGACTTCAAACCCGACCGCATCACGGCCGCCAAGGAGGTGGCCGGAGAGTTCATCGCCGACCGCTACGGCGACCGCATCGGTCTGGTGGCATTTGCCGGCGAGGCCTTCACCCAAAGCCCCCTCACGACCGATCAAAGCACACTGCAGACCCTTCTGTCGCGCATCCGCAGCGGACTCATCGAGGACGGTACGGCCATCGGCAACGGTCTGGCCACGGCCATCAACCGTCTGAGGGAAAGCGAGGCCAAGTCGAAGGTGATCATCCTGCTGACCGACGGTGTGAACAACCGCGGAGAAATCGCCCCCCAGACCGCCGCGCAGATCGCCAAGGCCCAGGGCATTCGCGTCTACACGATCGGTGTCGGCACCCAGGGCATGGCACCCTACCCCGCCGTCGATATGTTCGGCAACATGACCTTCGTGAAACAGAAGGTCGAGATCGACGAGAAAACCCTCTCGAAGATGGCCTCCGACACGGGCGGCCGCTACTTCCGCGCCACCGACAAGACCAAACTCAAGGCCATCTACGACGAGATCAACCGTTTGGAAAAAAGCAAGGTCGAGGTGTTTGAACACATCACCTACCACGAGTTGTTCCTCAGCTGGCTGCTGGTGGCCCTCGGACTGCTCGTCGTGGAATTCCTGATGAGCCATCTGGTGCTTCGCCGTATCCCCTGAGCCAGGCAGGAATTCCCCCTTACACAGGACATCTTCGTCCGTCGGAGCGGGCCCCGGCCCGTATCCGTATTTTGACCCGGCGGGTCGGACGAAGTGCCATGAAAAACCTCCGCGCCGGGTCAAAATCTGACTATGTTTCGATTCGCAAATCCCGAATATCTCTGGTTGCTGCTCCTCATCCCCTGCTTTGCGCTGATCTTCCTCTACGCACAGCGCAAACGCAAACACCGGATCGCACGCTTCGGCAATCCCGAACTGCTCGCGACACTGATGCCCGAGGTGTCGACCGGACGCGTCGTCCTCAAGACCTCACTCTTCATGCTGGCCGTCACGCTGCTCGTCTTTGCGGCAGCACGCCCCCAGCTGGGATCCAAACTGCGCGAGCAGAAATCCCAGGGTGTGGAGATGATGCTCACGGTCGATGTCTCCAACTCGATGCTGGCCGAGGACTTCGAGCCCAACCGCCTGGAGCGCACCAAATACGCCATCAACAAACTCTTCGACGGTCTGAAGCAGGACCGCGTGGGACTGGTCGTCTTTGCCGGAGAACCCAAGGTGCAACTGCCCATCACCTCCGACTACCGCATGGCCAAGGCCTTTGCCCGCAAGATCGACCCCTCGCAGGTATCGGTCCAGGGTACGGCCATCGGCAAGGCCCTGGAGCAGGCCCTTCTGGCCTTCTCGGGCGAGAGCGACAACGGCCAAAGCCGTGTGGTGATCCTCATCACCGACGGTGAGAACCACGACGACGATGCCGTGGCCGTGGCCGAGCGTGCCAAAGAGGCCGGAGTGAAGATCTACACCATCGGTATCGGTACGCCCGAGGGTGCCCCGATCCGCATCGACGGCGAATTCATCAAGGACGAGAAGGGCGACATGGTCGTCTCGAAACTCAACGAGCAGATGTTGTCCGACATCGCCGAAAAGACGGGCGGCATCTACGTCCGCGCCTCGAAACAGGACATCGGTCTGGACGAAATCGTGGAGAGTATCAACGAAATGGAGCAGAGCGAATTCTCGACCGTCAAATTCGAGGAGTACAACGATTTGTTCCAATATCTGATCGGCATGGCTCTGGCACTGTTCTTGATCGAGATCCTGTTGCTGGACCACCGCAATCCGTTGCTGGCACATCTGAATATCTTCCGCGAAGAGCAGAAGACCCTTCAGTAGATGCGGGCGGTGATCCTGCCTGTCGCTACTGTTCGTAAAGCGAAACCCCCGGAAGTCTTCAGTGACTTCCGGGGGTTGTTTCTTTAGAGACGGCCTCCGTTCCCGGGGCCTTGAGGCGAACTAAAGGCTGATGGCCTCACCGACCACATAGGTACTGCCGCCGATGAAGATCATGTCATCGCGCGTAGCCATCTCGCGGGCCTTGGCCAAGGCGTCGCACACGCGGTCAACCGGCTCACCCTTGAGTCCGTAGATGGCGGCCTTGGCCGTCAGCTCGGCTGCGGGCAGGGCACGCGACGTGGCGGCCTGCGTGAAGATATAGTAGGCATCGCGCGGCAACAGGGGCAGGATATGAGCCAGATCCTTGTCGCGAACGAAGCCGATGACGCAGTAGAGTTTCTCGTATTTCTGATCGCGGAGCTGTTCCGACACCAGAGCCAGTCCATGGGCATTGTGACCCGTGTCGCAGATCGTCAGCGGCGACGCGGCGATCTGCTGCCAGCGGCCCATCAGCGAGGTGTGGGTGGCGGCATCACGCATACCCTCCAGGTAAGCACGGCGCGAAATGGTCAGCGGAGTCTCCTCGTGGAGGGTGTCGATGGCGGCCGAAGCCGTGATGATGTTGTGGGCCTGGTATTTGCCCTTGAGGTCGATCTCCACGTCGAACTCGCGGCTGTCGCGCAAACGGCGGAGCGTGAAACACTGCTTCTCCTCCTCCAGCGACTGCTGCTCGCACCCGAAAAGCTGCTCGGCATAGATCACCTTCGACTTCACACCCGCGGCAATCTGCTCGATGGTCGGATTATAGCGGGGATTGCTCTCGCCGATGATCACCGGGACGCTCTTCTTGATGATTCCGGCTTTCTCCGCCGCGATCTTCTGGAGCGTGTCGCCCAGCAGGTCGGTATGCTCCATGCCGATGTTGGTGATGACACTCAGGATGGGCTGGATGACGTTCGTGGCATCCAGACGGCCACCCAGACCGGTTTCGATGACAGCCACCTCCACATCGCTCTGTGCGAAGTAGTCGAAGGCCAGGGCCGTGGCCATCTCGAAGAACGAGAGTTCCAACTCGACCATCTTGTCGTGGTGCTTGTCGACGAAGTTGACGACCTTCTGCTTGGGGATCATCTCGCCGTCGACGCGGATCCGCTCGCGGAAATCCTGCAAGTGGGGCGAGGTGTAAAGACCCGTGCGGTAGCCGGCCTGCTGCAACACCGAGGCAATCATATGCGACACCGATCCCTTGCCGTTGGTTCCGGCCACATGGATGGTGAAGAAGTTGCGCTGCGGATTGCCGATATGGCGACAAAACGCCGAGATATGCTCCAAGCCAGGCTTGTAGGCCGAGGCACCTTTCGACTCAAAGGCAGGAAGCGAATTAAAAAGGAAGTCGAGTGTCTGAGTGTAATTCATAACAGGCGATGATTTATTGTACGAGGTAGTTCTTTTTTTTGATTCTGTAAGCTATATAATAAAGCACGCACAGCAACATGACATATTCGCCGATGCGTCCCAGATAGTCGCCGTAGAGGGTGTAGAACGTCATGCGGGAGTTGAGCGGCACCTGTTCGGTGATCACGCCCCGCTCGTCCCAGCCCAGGGTGAGGCTCACATCGCCACGGGCCGAGATGAATCCCGAACGGCCCGTATTGGCCGAGCGGGCTATGGCCCGGCGGTGTTCGATGGCACGCAGACGCGAGATCGTGAAGAGGTGTCGGTAGCCGGGCGTGTCGCGCCACCAGCCGTCGTTGGAAAGAATCGAGAGGAATCCGGCTCCGCGGCGCACGAAATCGCCCGTGAAATTGCCGTAGAGACCCTCGTAGCAGATCACCGGTCCGGTCTTGGCACCCGACTCCAGTTCAAAGGCAGTACCGTGGAGTCCCTGTCCGATCTGACCGAGCGTACCGCCCAGGTCGACCACCAGGAATTCCAGCATCTCGAACAGCCACGGCATCGGCGTCTTTTCCACACCGATCACCAGGCGGCCCTTGTGGTGGATCTGCCGTCGGCCGTCGGCCGAAAGGCCCACTGCCGTATTGAAATGGTCATACCAGCCGTCCGTATAGGGATCCTTGCGGGCCGTGGAGGTCTGCGCTCCGGAGGCATACCACGCAAGGGTGTTGGCACCCGTCACCAGGAGCGATTGCGGATGCTCCGCCCGCAGCGTGTCGGCCATCTGCTGCCAGAACACACCAGGAGTGTCGGCAAAGCGCATCTCCGAGAGCGAGGGTTCCCAGTAATATCCCGGCACGGCCGTCTCGGGCAGAAGGATGCACTCCGCATCGCGGGGTACGTCACTTACCAGGTCGAAGATATTGCGTTGCTGGAGTTCGCGCTCGCCGGCGAACTTCTCGTAACAGTCGACATTGGGTTGGATGATGCTCACCGTGACCTGCCCCTCATCGGGCTGCTCCCAGCTCCACCATATCCCCAGCGAGAGGGCCACGGGCAGGAACGTCACGGCCGCCGCCATCACCACACGCTGGCGCGAACGGTGTTTCCAGGCTTCGTAGATGCAGATATTGGAGAGCAGCACCCACAGCGAACCGCCGAAGACACCCGTGAATTCATACCACTGCACGGCCCACACGTCGTGGGAGAATCCGTTGCCCAGGATGAGCCACGGCCACGAGAAATCGCCCACCGTGTACCAGTATTCGGTGGCGATCCACGAGGCCACCAGCGTCGTATAGGCCAACGAGCGGTGCGCCGTCTTGGAGACGGTATGGAAGAACATGAAGGCGATCATGTTGAGGGTGGTCGACGCCAGAGTCGCGGCCGGAGGGCCTACGGGCGTGGCAAACCAGATCCACCACACGGTCGAAAGATTCCAGAGGATAAAGGTCAGGGCGGCCCAGCCGAACATCCGCCACCATTCGCGGCGCGAGGATCCCAAGGAGTCGCTCAGCCACAAAAGGGGGACAAGGGCCACCGGCAGGGTGAGTCCCGTCAACGAGAGCCAACCCGGCGCAAGCAGAATGGATGAAAGTAGAACTGCGGCAAATCTACGAGACATGAACAGGTACTTTTACGTCGGCAAAAGTACACAATGCCAAGCAGATTTCAAAATATTTTCCACGAAGAACCATGCCTTATTTCCTGAATATGAAATATACGGCCAAAATCAGACAGGCGAATCCCGCGAGGTGGTTCCAGCGCAGGGCATCGCCCTTCATGAAGACCATCGCAAAGAGCGTAAAGACCGTCAGCGAGACGACCTCCTGGATGACCTTCAGCTCCCAGATCGAAAACGGACCGCCAAGCTCGGCACTGCCGATGCGGTTGGCCGGCACCTGGCAACAGTATTCCAAAAGGGCGATCCCCCAGCTGAAGAGAATGATGGCCGCAAGGCCGAAGCGTTCCAGACGCGACTTGAAGGCAATGTGTCCGTACCAGGCCAGCGTCATGAAGACGTTGGAGAGGACGAGCAACAGGATGGTGAATAATCCGCGAGGCATGATCTCTAAGTTGAATTAAAGTTTCGGGCGGCAAAATTAACCAAAATTATCCTCTTCGGCAAACCCTACCGCTCCGGAAGGATCACCGCCGCCGCCCGCCCACCATAGGTCCGCCCGCCGCCGATCATCCCGTCATCGGCCTCCACTCCGCCACACCCTCCTCCGAACCGGGCCCCGCCCCACCCGTTCCATCGGGGAAGCCCCCTCATTTTCCAC
>JAHHQK010000067.1 GCA_020026435.1 Alistipes sp.
ACCACGGTAAGACCTCGCTGCTGGACAACATCCGCAAAACCAACGTCATCGAGGGTGAGGCCGGAGGTATCACGCAGCACATCGGTGCTTACAGCGTGACGCTCAAGGGCCAGAAGATCACCTTCCTCGACACCCCGGGTCACGAGGCCTTTACGGCCATGCGTGCGCGTGGTGCGGCCGTCACCGACGTGGCGATCATCATCGTCGCCGCCGACGACAACGTCATGCCCCAGACCATCGAGGCCATCAACCACGCCCAGGCCGCCGGTGTTCCGATGGTCTTCGCCATCAACAAGATCGACAAACCCGCCGCCAACCCCGAGCACATCAAGGAGCAGCTCTCGCAGATGAACTACCTGGTGGAGTCGTGGGGCGGTAAGTACCAGGATCAGGAGATTTCGGCCAAGAAGGGTCTGAACCTCGACAAACTGCTGGAGAAGGTTCTGCTCGAAGCCGAGATGCTCGACCTGAAGGCCAACCCCAACAAACGCGCCGTGGGTACGGTCATCGAGTCCACGCTGGACAAGGGCCGTGGTTACGTATCGACGGTTCTCGTGCAGGGCGGTACGCTCCGCATCGGCGATGTGCTGTTGTCGGGAACCCACACCGGACGCGTCAAGGCCATGTTCAACGAGAACGGCAAGAAGGTCAAGGAGGCAGGTCCGTCGACCCCGGTCCAGGTGCTGGGTCTGAACGGTGCGCCGCAGGCCGGTGATACGTTCAACGTCATGGAGGACGACCGATCGGCCCGCGAGATCGCCAACAAGCGCGAGCAGCTGCAGCGTATGCAGGGCATCATGACCCAGAAGCACGTCACCCTCGACGAAATCGGACGCCGTATCGCCATCGGCTCGTTCAAGGAGCTGAACATCATCGTGAAGGGTGATGTCGACGGATCGGTCGAGGCCATGTCGGGCTCGCTGATCAAGCTCTCGAAGGAGACCGTCCAGGTGAACGTGATCCACGCCGCCGTAGGTCAGATCTCGGAGTCGGATGTGCTGCTTGCCGCGGCCTCGAATGCCGTGATCGTCGGTTTCCAGGTTCGTCCGTCGGCTTCGGCCCGCAAGATCGCCGAGAAGGAGGAGATCGAAATCCGCCTCTACTCGATCATCTACGACGCCATCAACGACATCAAGGACGCCATCGAGGGTATGCTCGAACCGGTGATGAAGGAGGAGATCGTCGCATCGGTCGAGGTGCTGGAGATCTTCAAGATCTCGAAGGTCGGCACGGTTGCCGGATGTATCGTCCGCGAGGGCAAGCTCCAGCGTTCGACGCCGATCCGCGTGATCCGCGACGGTATCGTGATCCACACGGGCCGTCTGGGTTCGCTCAAACGATTCAAGGACGATGTCAAGGAGGTCGGTGTAGGACAGGATTGCGGTCTGAACATCGAGTCGTACAACGACATCAAGGTCGGCGATATCGTCGAAGGTTACGAGCAGGTGGAGGTCAAGCGCAAGTAAGATTTCCGACCGCGGAAAGACTCTAAATCGAAAATAGAGTAAAAATCCGCGGCAGAATGCCGAAAAATTACTATATTCGTATCGCTAAAGTCGCTCTGAACTTGTGCAGGGCGACTTTGGTTTTAGATAAGAGGCTGTAAACCTAAAAATTAAACAAAAAAACCAAACTTAACCTTTATATCGTATGATCCAGCCTATTCATTTCACGACGCCCGAAGAGGCCGTCAAGGTAATCAAATCGGGCGATCACGTACACCTGAGCTCCGTAGCTTCGGCCCCGCAGTGTCTGATCAAAGCCATGTGCGCCCGCGGTGAGGCCGGCGAATTGAAGGATGTCCACATCCACCACCTCCACACCGAAGGTCCCGCGCCCTATGCCGATCCCAAATTCGAGGGTGTATTCCAACTGGATTCGTTCTTTGTGGGCGCCAACGTCCGCAAGGTGACCCAGAGCGGCTATGCCGACTACATTCCGATCTTCCTGAGCGAGACCCAGAAGCTCTATCGTTGCGGAGCCGTTCCGTGCAATGTGGCGATGATCCAGGTCTGCCCGCCCGACAAGCACGGCTATGTATCGCTCGGTACGTCGGTCGATGCCACGCTGGCCGCCGTGGAATGTGCCGATCATGTGATCGCCGTGGTCAACCCCAATGTACCCCGTGCATTCGGCCAGGCCATGATCCCGATGTCGAAGATCGACACCTTCGTGGAGGACAACACCCCACTGATCGAAGCCAAATTCACGACCCCCAACGAGATCGAAACCGCCATCGGTAAGCACTGTGCCGCCCTGATCGAGGACGGAGCCACGCTTCAGATGGGTATCGGAGCCATTCCCAACGCCGTATTGGCACAGCTGGGAGGCCACAAGAATCTGGGTATCCACACCGAGATGTTCGCCGACGGCGTGCTGCCGCTGGTCAAGGCCGGTGTGATCAACGGCGAGGCCAAAAAGACCGATCCCGGCAAGATGGTTTCGACGTTCCTGATGGGTTCGCAGGAGGTTTACGACTTTATCGACGACAACCCCGGCGTGCTGATGATGGACGTGGGGTACACCAACGATCCCTACATCATCTCGCAGAACGACCGCATGACGGCCATCAACTCGGCCATGCAGATCGACCTCACGGGGCAGGTTTCGGCCGACTCGCTGGGTATGAAGTTCTGGTCGGGCGTAGGCGGTCAGATCGACTTCGTCTACGGTGCTTCGCTCTCGAAGGGCGGAAAAGCCATCATCGCCATGCCGTCGATGACCAACAAGGGCGTATCGAAGATCTGCCCCTCGTTGCTGGAGGGTGCCGGTGTGGTCACCACACGTAACCATGTCCACTGGGTAGTCACCGAGTACGGTGCCGTGGATCTCTACGGCAAGTCGATGCAGGAGCGTGCCCGTCTGTTGATCTCGATTGCACATCCCGATGCCCGCGAGGAGCTGGATCGTGCCGCCTTCGAGCGCTGGGGTTCGCACCACCACTACATCAAATCCTACATGGGATAATCCTCCCATCCGATAGACTATCGGGAGCCGATACCTCTGACTCAAGAGGCATCGGCTCTTTTTTTATGCCCCGATATTCGCGGCCCGCCCCCACCGCCCCATCGGGACATGATTTTTCGGAAACAATCACCGTGTTTTCCGGTTGCAGGTATTTTCGGAATCGGTTACGGTGATTTCCGGGGCGGAGTTTTTCGGGGGCGGTTGCGGAGTTTCCCCGGTTACGGGTATTTTCGGGGTCGGTCACGAAGTTTTCCGATTGTAGTATTTTGGTGGCTCAGTGATTTCCGGCCGCGGATATTTCCGGTCGGGATCGGAAATTTTACGCAGATTTTCAATCGGATGTAAACATTTTTAGCCCAAGGCGGACATCATCCCCTCCACCGATTTAGCCAAAGGCCGAGGAGTACACCGTCAAAAAATCCCGACTTTCAATTCCACTTTTTCCAAAAATATTTTCGGAATATCAACCCCGACCCAAAGATATGAACAATGCCCAAACGGGTGTTCACAATCGTGACAAGCTGTTAATAACTTTTGATAAAATTGTGAATAACTTTCCAAATTGTTAATAACTTTTCCCGTCAGAACCAACTGTGCCTGGCTCGAAAAATACCTAATAACAACTGATTTACAACAAAATAACGCTACTGACACTCCCCGCTCCCCCACTATTCCTTTCGCTAATCCTCCATGTCCATTTACCGTAAAAAACCTCGTCCCGTATTCTTGTCTCCCCATCCATAGCCACACAGGATAACCACACAGGATAACCACAAAAAAAGATCACCTGTCCCTGGGGACAGATGATCTCGATCCAAAACAACCGACCTCGAAAGGCCGAATGTTCCAAAACTATTTATTGCACTTGCCGCACGATTTCTCGCCCTCGCAACCTTCTGCCTTCTGGCAACCCTCAGCTTTCTGACAACCCTCGGCCTTCTGACAATCGCCGCACTCCGACTCCTCGTCGGCGCAGGTACCACCCTCGACGGTCTCGATGTGGAACGTAGCCAAAGCCTCGGCGTCAGCCTTGAGCGTCAACAAACCCTCCTCGATCGAGTAGCCGTTGACCTTGGAGAGCATCTCCATGAAGGCATCCTCATACTGCATATCGGGGCAGGCCATGCGGGTCATACCCATCTGCTCGAAGAGGAGCTTGCCCTCGGCGTCATTGTACTTTCCGAAGAAGCTATTGCAGTTGGTGCGACCGCCCACGGTCTTGTCGTCAGCCTTGAACGTCAGCACAAAAGCATCAGCCTCGGCAGCCACCTCGGCGGGCACGGCCTCCATTTTGTCGAGTTTCCAAACCTCGTTCTCCTGCAAGGCCAGGCCCTGCTGCTGTTTGTCGCCACAGCACGATACCATCGTGAAAAGAGCGGCTACGGCAAAAAAGATCTTTTTCATTTTTTCAGAAATTAATTATTTGACTTCACCCGCAAATGTAACCATTAAATTCGGGATCTGCAATAAAAAAATAGCCGTCACGACCAAATCGCGACGGCTATACAACTTTATTCCGTGATGAATTAGATACGCTCCAGGAAGAAACGCACGTTCATGTCCGAGGTATTGTCGTAGGTCAGCGTAATCAACTCCACGATGTTGATTCCGGCAAAGGAGGGAATCGTACCCTGCATCGGACGCAGCAGCTCGACAAAGGGAGCAATCATGTCGCGCGTCACGAAGATCTCGAGATCCTTACCCGACAGCGTGTACTTCAGAGGCACAGCGAAATAGTCGTTCGTCGACACGATATTGAGACCCATCTCCGTGATCAGATTCTCCAGCACGGGAACCAGATCCATGGGCTGCTCCAGGGTCTGGCCTGCAGCCGTGATGAACTTCTTGCTGATCGTGAAGAACAGCTGACCCTTCTCGGTGTAGTAGCCAAAGGCGTCGGCGGGCAGGTCGGGACGGGCCTCGCTCGGATACTCCGAGATCTCGGGCTTGAACTGGGGATTCATGATCGTGGCCAAATCAAACGAACCGTCCTCCTTTTTCTGGATCACCAGCTCGTGAGCCTTGGCGGCAATGCGGCCCTTGTCGGTAAGCTCCAGCTCGACCAACGTACCTTGTACGATCGGCGTGGCAAAGCCCATGGCCATACCCAATACCGAAGGCACGGGCAGCATGAATACACCCGGAGGCATTCCCATGATACCACCGGCATCCACCGTGGGAGCGTTCTCCAGGTCATTCCACGTGCAATCCAAAACAAAACTGTAATCCATCGGAGACGTAGCACCGGGCAGCTGCATATTGCGCGTTACGGGGCGGTACTTACCGATCAGCTCCGACTCAAATACGAAGGCGGCCTGGCTGACTGCGATGCGTACGGGAGCCACATCCTGAGCCGTGATTACGACCTCGGCCGAACGGGCCTCACCCTTGTTCTCGGTTACGGCTACCGTCAGTTCGTTGACGTTGCGCTCGATGGATACCCAATCCACCTGGGCGTCCTTATAATTGACCTCGGCCTTCCACTCTTTGACATTCTGCACGGCGAGGGTCACGACTTTCGACTGTGCGCCCTGCTCGAACGACAATGCCGTCTGATCGGGTGTGATCACACCTGCGGCGGGAGCATCATCGTCATCGCTACACGAGGTAAACGACAAGGACATGAGGGGCAATGCAAGGAACATTGCGGCTTTAAAGAAAAGATTTTTCATATTCGTAAATTTATGTATAACCATTATTTTCAACGCTACAAAAATAGATCGTCCGCAAAAACCTTGCAAATAAATTCATCCGAAGCCCCCCTTCTCACCACAGACACCCTCTTTTTCCCCACAAACACGCTTCCCGCTCCACGAATTCCCCACGAAAATGTCCGATTTTCCCTTCAAAATCTCCGTTTCGGGCGGGAAGCAGGGCATCCCATGCGCATCAAACCGCTCATTACCAACCGTTTCACGCTCTTCCTGGATTTCGTGATGATTTTCCGTCCTTCTCCCTTCATTCTCCCTCCCCTTTTCATCCGCAAAACTCCCGCCTCCACCGTCCCCCACAACCGTCGGCTTCCCCCAAGCCTCCCGCCGCGGCCCAGCACCTACCCC
>JAHHQK010000068.1 GCA_020026435.1 Alistipes sp.
TACTCGTAGCCGGTACTTTTATTCCAAATGGCAAACTTTATGAAAGGGCAGCGTTCCTTGAATTTGACGATATCCGTGAAACTGCCGTAGATGAATACGATGCTGTTGATGTAAGGAACAAGGCATTTCTCTTTCCGGCCCTTTACCGTCTTGACAATAAAGTGTTTGGGGATATAATATTTGAACTTTGCCGAAACGGAAAGCATCTCTTCGGCTTTCCGTTCCTGCTTGTAGGCCTGCATGACAAACCAGTAGGGTTTGTTTCGGTCTTCAATATTGTTCAGCCCTGCTCCCACTCAGTTTAGTGTCGTTTTTTTCATATAGGAGCATTCCTCATGTTCGTCCAAACGTATGTATTTGGATGTTTATCAATGAGTTGCGCTCTCTATGTTATTAATATTGACCGTTTGTGTCGTTTCTTTTCAAGAAAGACTGCGGTTAGTGGTTCAAAAATAGTATGTTTTGACGAATTAAACAAGGGCGATAGAAATAATTATCAGAATTGCAATTTTTCAACCGATTATAAAAGTCAGATTATCAATGCGATATTTTCCTGAGAATGGCTGTCGGAGGCTTGCTGGCGGGGTTAAGGCGGCTGGAACGGACCGGGAAACGGACCGAAACATCACGAGGGTTTTTTCCTGCAAATTCGTCCCGGAAACGGCAACAGACAGCCTGTCGGGCCGATGTCCAGAGTGCGGCTTTTTGTTTGGAATCAAGGCGGAGGGGCCGTCGGGTGTCAATCCGAGGACGTTCGTGAAATCCAGTGAAGTGGAGGCCCCCCGGTTTCCGATTTAGGGGTAAATTTCTCCCACCGGCAGCGAGATCCCGGCTTCAGGTGCCAGCAGGGCGTTGATGAGTATCGCCCGGCGAAAGCGTGGCAGGTCGTCGGGGGTGAGTGGTGCCGCGATGATGCGCTTCTCGCGGAGCAGCCGCTGGCGGCAGGTGCCGTCGAGCAGGGGTGTCGACGGGGTGACGAGCCGCTTCCCGTCGTCGAAGAGGATGTTGCTGTAACTGGTGTCGGTGAGCAGGCCGCCACGGACGATGAGGATCTCGTCGCACGTGCCGTGCTGTTCGCGCAGGGTGTCGAGCGCCTCGCGGTCGGCATATTTCAGATGGTAGTCCAGATCGTCGGGGGCCTCGACGAGCCGCAGCGAACGGACGACCTTGGGAGTGTAGGGTGTAAATTCCACCTTCTCGATGCGTTGGCCGTAGACCACGCGGCATTTCACCACCCCGTGGCGGAACTCCTCCGCTATCGGAAGGTCGGCGAAGCGGAAGTCATACGGTGGGCGGCCGAAGACGGCCCGAAGGGTGGCGTTTATGCGTTGCTCGTGCCACGCGGTGTGGAGCAGTGTGCCCTCCTCCATGCGGAGGGATTCCAGAAACAGGGGCTGTGTCATGGGTGAGCGGGAATGGGCAGGTAAATCTTTGTGAGTATCTCGTCGTATTCCGCATCTGCGTTGCTGTGGATGGTTACACCTCCTCCGCTGCGGAAGAACAGTTGTCCGTCGCTGTCGCGCTCGATGTAGCGAATCATCACCGCACTGTCCAGATTGCAGCCGTCGAAGTAGCCGAAGATGCCTGTGTAGTAGCCGCGTTCGCACCCTTCGGCCCGGCGGATGAGGCGTAGGGTCGAGGACTTGGGGGCTCCCGATATCGAGCCGGCGGGCAGGAGCCGGAAGATGAGGTCGCCGAGTTGCGACTGCCACCCTTCGGGCAGCAGGCCCGAAATCTCGGAACTGGTCTGGAGGATCTCGCCCCGAAGGGTCTTCAGGCGGTCGATGTAGCGGAAGCGGTCGACACGCACGTCCCGGGCCACCATGTTGAGGTCGTTGCGTATTAGATCCACAATGGTGTAATGTTCGCACAGCTCCTTGTAGTCGGCCATGAGCCGCTCCTCGGCATCGGGCAGCCGGGCGTCGATGGTTCCCTTCATGGGGTAGGAGTGTATGCGGCCGTCGATGATGCGCACGAAACTCTCGGGCGAGAAGCAGACCAGACGTTGGGGCAGGAGCAGTTTGTAGCGCGAGGTGCTGCGGTGGAAAATCTCCTCCAGGGAGCAGTCTGTGGCAACGGGGGTGCGCACGGTGAGGTTGGCCAGAAAGCTGTCGCCGCGCAGCAGCCCCTGCCGCAGGATGCCGAACTTGCGGAGATAGGCCTCGCGGTCGCTGCGGGTGACGGAGAGATCGGACGGCCTGTCGTCGGGGAACGTTCTCGGGGAAGCGTTGCTTACGGCTCCGACCTTGAATCGTATCGGGGAGGAGTCGAAAGGGGGATGCAGGAAGAACCCCTCCCGAAGTTCGTAGTCCACGCCGAAGAGAAAGGATTCTCCGCGGCGGGCCGCGCGGTTGATCTGTTCGCGTACTTGTTGTGCCTCCATTTTTAACTCTTTTTTGTTCGTCAAAGATATAAAAAGGTTAAATTTGTCGTCGTGAAAAATGTCCTGATCATCGATAATTACGATTCGTTCGTCTACAATGTCGTGCAGCTGCTGCGCGAGAGCCGTTGTTTGCCGCACTTGGACATCGTCTTCAACGATCGTGTCCGCGAGGAGGATATCCTCCGCTGCGACGGGGTGCTGCTCTCTCCCGGTCCGGGCGTCCCGCGTGAGGCCAACCGTCTGATGGCGATGATTGACTCGATCATTCGTCGGCGCAAACCCGTGTTGGGCATCTGCCTGGGCCATCAGGCTCTGGCCGAAGCCTTCGGTGCGCAACTGCGCCAGATGGAGTCGCCCTTGCACGGACATGCCTCTCCACTGCGCATCGCCGATGGCGGTGACCCGATTTTCAGAGGGGTGGATCGTGCCATCGTCGGCCGCTACCACTCCTGGGTCGTCGATCCGCAGTCGCTGCCCCCGGAGCTGAAGGTCAGCGCATGGGACGAGCAGGACAATATCATGGCTTTCTACCACGCCTCACTGCCCGTTCACGGGGTGCAGTTCCATCCCGAATCGGTAATCACCGATTGCGGACGACAACTCATCGACAATTGGCTGGAGGAGCTGTGATCCCTTCGTGCGGAATGCAGCTCCCCTGCGTGCCTTGTAGATTCGTGAATGGGAATATGGCCGAATTTCCTTCTCCTGCATCCGTATCGAAGATGTCGGGGATACCAACCCAAGGCTGCACGGATCCATACCCGTATCCCGGCCGGAAAGGTCGGGGAGGGATCGTGGCTGGCGGTATTTTAAAAACAACCCCCGTTATTTTAACGGGGGTTGTTCGAATCCGGCGACAGCCTTGTCGGGCTATTCCGTTCTGTTTCCGCTCTTGTCGATGAAATACCATTCGTCGCTTTCCCAGTAGTGGGATTCTCCGCGCGAACCCGGAACTTCTTTCAGCATGCCCTTGTCCGTAACCTTCGCTCTGCCGCCCTCGAACGGAAAGCCGAAGGCAAAACGGGGCTTTATCACCGTTTTCCCGTCTTCGGCAGCGTATCCGATGTGCCCTCTCTTGTCCACGATGCGGTACAGTCCCTCGCTGACATAATCGTTGCCATTGTCGTATTGAAATACCGCAACCTGTTTCATGGAGCTGCAGCCGCACAACAACAATAGTACTGTCGGGGCAATTATTGCGCCTATTTTTCCCATCGCATCAATCTTGAATAGCGGCCGGCGGCCGGCGTGTTCCTCTTTCTGTTTTCGGACCGACTGTGCTTTGCAATCCGGGCTGGAGGGCGCGTCAGAACGGATATCCCTGCAGGGATGTCAGTCTGATTACCTCGGTCGGATTGTTGGTCTTTCCGGGATAGTCGGTCAGGTGGATCCGGTCGTTTTTCTCCGCCACCCGATAGGTGGCGATGCGCGCATTTCCACCATCGTCGGAGTTGGTGATGTGAACCTTGGTCACAACGCCATTCTCCACCTCGCATCCCCAGAGAGTAAGCTCGTGGCTGTCGATGGACAATGCCGTGGGGCCCTGTTTCAGAAGCTTCGTAACCAGATGCGAGAAACGCTGAAGGTTTGTCGGATACTTCTGAAGCTCAGGATCTTGAGGTTTGCTCCAGCCGTAATAGGATCCGTATTCCTTGATATATTCGGTGTTGAACAGCTTGTTTTCAAGGTCATTGGACAGGACTCCTCGGAAGTATCCTCCTTCATGGATCTTTCCCCCTTTGTTGGGGTGGGAGCCGTTTTGTGTACCCCATCTGTCACCTCCGCCTTCCATAAACCAACGGACAGCGTTGTAGGTGTCGTGCATGTAATTCTGCCACGTATTATAGAAGGTGTCGAAAATCGCCAGACGGTATTCTTTTCCCGGACCGTAGGGGACCTTTGCCGGCAGATCGTGGCCTTTTTTCTTGAAGTCATCCAGCCACCATTGCAGCAGGTTGGAGGCAGCGGCCGCCCAGCACAGAAGACCGTCCTGAGGACTGTTTCCGTTACCGATCTTGTTTACGTCATTCCATCCCGACGCCATGCTTACATTGGGGCAGAACAGGGTGCCGTTGACGATGTTTCCATCGGGGTCGAAGGCCTCTTCCACCGTTGCGGTTATGACAAGCTTGTCGCTTCGTTGTCCGTCTTTTTCCGCATAAAACTCATAGCGTCCCGGACGGTCCGTCGTAAAATCGAGGTCTTTGACTTCGTAAGTCATGCCCATCACCATCTCCTTGTAAATCTTGCATTGGGCCGTTACGTCCACTCCCGACTGCATGACCACGAACGTCACCTTGTCCTTGTTGTTGGCAACGAGCGTTTTCTTCTCGTCGACCGTCGTCAGGGTGATGGGGCCGGAGATTTCGGGCGTGAATTCGATGCGTATTTTCGAGTCAATCGGGTACTGATGCCCTTCCGGACGGGGGAACTCCGCGTCGAAAAGCGTCAGGTCGGTGAATTCCTCTTTTGCCGTGTTGTTCACTCGACCGGAAGCGAGTACCGAGATGTTCCTGTTCTCGGATTGTGTCGGCATCGCCCACAGATAGATGTAGTCGTTTGCGGGTTCCGGGCCGTTGGCTTTTACCGTGATCGGGGTTGAAAAATCCATCTCGAGGCTCCGGGGTGCATCGGAGGAGGTGTGCCACTGCGGCTCCTGATCGGTCTTGAGCGCCTGGGGGTCGGAGAAGTCGAAATAACCTCCGAAGGCAAGCGGTTCCGCATGCAGCTTTATCTTCGAAATCGCGACATCGGCTTCGGCCTCACACGACACGATGTGGTGCGTCAGCGTAATGGCCGGAGTCGTCACTTTCAGCTCCATGCGCGTGTGCTCCTTGTCCGCCCGCGCGAACTGGCCCTTTTCGTCGGTCGGAATCTCCTGCCAGGACGAGACGTAGGGCTGGTCGAATACGATGGCCTCCTTCTTTTCGGAGGGCGCGAAGCCCGACGGAGCTTCAAAGACGATCTGTTTCGACGTCGCGTCCCACTTGCCGCCGATGATGAGTTTCAACTGCCATTTTTTGGTCGCATCGGCCGTCAGGTCCCCGAATCCGACTTCGTGGGCCAATACCTCGACCGATTGGGGTTTTCCCTCGGAGCGGGTCATGGAAACCGGAAGATAAATCAGGTCATCGCCCGTGCTGCGAATGAGGGCCACGGCCGAAACCGTCTCGCCAAAATGATACTTCAGCCCGTTTTCGCCCTCGTCGGACCGGATGGCCGCAAAGAGATCCAGCGTGAGGCTCAAAGCCTCGGCTTCGGGCTGCTCGGGCTGCTCGGGAGTTTCTTGCCCGTTCCCTTCCTGTTCCTGTCCTTCCTCTTCTCCTTCTCCTTCTCCTTGTCCTTGTGTCTGTCCGGGGGTGTTATCCTCGGTTATATCCTCACTTTTCTCACAGGAGGTGAAAAAAATGGAAAAAGCGCTTAACAGCAAAATGCCTTTCTTCAAAATCTGCATATCTCTTATTCTATAATATTGTAGGGGGCAAAAATACGAAAA
>JAHHQK010000069.1 GCA_020026435.1 Alistipes sp.
CCCCTGTTCCAAGAGCGGAGTCACTGCCGATACCCATGCCGATTCCGCGCTGATCTTCGTTTCGGGGGCGGCATTCGGGGCGAGGGATGCCGTCTCATGCCGTCCGAGGCGGGAGTAGCTCCGGAAAAGGGTCAGGGCCCCCGCCTCGTCCATCAGGTCTATGGCCTTGTCGGGAAACCGGCGGTCGGTGATGTAACGTTCGGCAAGGGTGATGCAGGCGCGGAGTGCCTCCTCGGTGTAGTGTACGCGGTGGTGGGCGGCGTAGTGGGGCGCGAGTGAAGAGAGGATCCTCAGTGTCTGCTCCGGGGTCGGGGCGTGGATTGCCACACGCTGGAAACGGCGTTCGAGGGCGGCATCCTGCTCGATCGAGGAGTGGTATTCGGCATAGGTCGTGGCTCCGATGACCTGCATCCGTCCGCGGGCCAGGGCGGGTTTGAGGATGTTGGCCATGTCGAGACTGCCCGGTGCGGATCCCGAGCCGACCAAAGTGTGGATCTCGTCGAAGAAGAGGATCGTGTCCTGCTGTTGTTCGGCGTGGGCGATGAGCTGTTGCATCCGCTCCTCGAAGTCCCCGCGGAACTTCGTACCTGCCACTAGGGCGTTGGGGTCGATGGCCACGATCCGCTTGTCGGCCAGCGACGGGGGCACGCTGCCCTCCACCATGCGGAGGGCCAGCCCCTCGATCACGGCACTCTTGCCCACACCCGCCTCGCCGATGAGGATCGGGTTGTTCTTCTTGCGGCGCGCCAGGATCTGGATGATGCGTTCGATCTCCTCCTCGCGGCCGATGACGGGGTCGATCTTCCCGAGTGAGGCCTCTTTCCTCAGGTCGCGGCCGTAGCGGTCCGGGATCTGCTCCTCGGTTGTCTCCTCGGTCTGCTCCTCGGCGGGAACGGGGCGCAGGGGGCGGAACTTGGGGGCGGTGTCGTCGCGGTGGTCCGGGGGGCTTTCGTTGCCGAACATGAAGCGGCGCATCTCCTCCTCGATGATCGAGGGGGTGATGCCGTAGGAGGAGAAGATCCCCGGTGCGGCGCTCTGCTCGTTGAGGAGCAGGCGGTGGAGGGCATGGGCCGTCGAGACACTGCGCGAAGAGGTGGTGTGGGACTTCAGCCCGAGGAGGAAGTCCTCGAAAAAGAGCTCGGGCGAGGTGGCCGTGTCGTGTGCGGGGTGTTTGAGCCGTTCGGCCGTCTCGCGTTCGAGGCGGGTCGAGATCATGTCCACCTCCCAGTATTTGATGCGGGAACTGAGTATCTGATAGGCCAGCGTGGACTCGTCGCGGAGCAGCTCCAGCATCAGGAAATCGCCGTAGGAATGGGCGGCTCCCGCTTTGGCCGAGGCAAAGGTGGCGCGGGCGATGATATCTTCGAGTGATTTTGAAATCTTCGGTTCCATAATTGTGCGTTTTTGTCGTTTTTGCGAAAAGAACGCATCGACAAGGGGGCGTATTATAGGACGAAAACATCCGCCTTGCGGTCCTTTTCGGATACCGCGGGGCGGATGTGTGTGGGTTATATTCCTGGAATACAGAATTGTATGCAGGTGTTGGGCGTGCGGGCGAATCCTCCTTTGGGGCGGGGATTTAAAACCGAATCTGTGATTTTTCGGTCCCCGTGTACTATGGTCCGTAGGGGCAATAGGCTTCATTTCCAGCGTGTGAAGCCTTCATCCGTGCAGCCGGATCCGGGCGGGATGTACGCTTTGGGACGGGCGGTTGTGCGCTTGGGTTCGGGTGAGAACTGCTTGGGACTGAACGCCTCCCCCGGGAAGGAAAGGCTGGGAAGATCCCGCACCAAGCGGAGCGTAAGCCCCGTCTTCGGAGGTCGCCTACATCTTCGGACGGGGCCATTCGCCGACCTCCAGATCGCGCATCGTCCCCCGATCGAAGACCAGACGGATGGCCGTGCGCACGGCGTGGAAGCCGAAGCATCCGGCAGCTCCGGGATTGATGTGGAGCAGGTCATGGACCGGGTCGTTGATGACCTTGAGGATGTGGGAGTGCCCCGCGATGAAGAGCTGCGGGTGCAGTTCGCGGATCTGTTTCAGGGCCCGCGGGTCGTAGCGGCGGGGATAGCCTCCGATGTGGGTCATCAGCACCTTCACGCCCTCGCACTCGAAGCACTGGAACTCGGGGAAAACCCTCCGCATGACGCCACCGTCGCAGTTGCCGCAGACGGCCTTGAGGGGTTTGAAGGCGGCGATCTGATCGGCCGTTTCCATCGACCCGATGTCGCCGGCGTGCCAGATCTCGTCGACATCTTTGAGGAACGTGCGCAACGTGTCGTCGAATGTGGAGTGGGTGTCGGATATGATTCCTATGCGTTTCATCTTGGTCTATTTGTATTTGTCGCCCCAGAGCCGTTCGAGTCGGTCGGCAATCTTGGCTTCGGCACCGTTCTGACGGTCGGGTTCGTAGAACTTGTGGCCCGACAGTGTCTCGGGCATGAACTCCTGATAGGCGAAGTGATCCTCGTAGTCGTGGGAGTATTTGTAACCCTTGCCATATCCGGCCTGCTCCATCAGGCGGGTCGGGGCATTGCGGATGTTCAGGGGCACGGGGCGGTTCTGCGTGTCGTGCTGCACGAAGGCCAGGGCCTCGTTGATGGCGCGGTAGGCCGAGTTGCTTTTGGCGCTGGCAGCCAGGTAGATGGTCGCTTCGGCCAGGGTGATGCGGGCTTCGGGCATTCCGATCTTGTGGACCGTGTCGAAGCAGGCATTGGCCAGCAGCAGGGCGTTGGGGTTGGCCAGTCCGATGTCCTCCGAGGCGAGGATCACCAGTCGGCGGGCGATGAAGCGCGGCTCCTCGCCTCCGGCCAGCATACGCGCCAGGTAGTAGATGGCGGCGTTGGGGTCGCTGCCCCGCACGGACTTGATGAAGGCCGAGATGACGTCGTAGTGTTGTTCGCCGTTCTTGTCGTAGAGGGCTATGTTCTCCTGGAGGCAGTCGGTGACGTATTGGTCGGTGATTATGACCTTGCCTTCGGTGGCGCCGATGATGATGTCCAGGATGTTGAGCAGTTTCCGCGCATCGCCGCCCGAAAGACGGAACAGGGCCGCCGTCTCGCGCACCTCGATCTGACGGCGGAGCAGCTCGCTGTCGGTCGAGAGGGCCCGGTCGAGCAGCGTCTGGAGATCCTTGTCCTCCATGGGTTTGAGGATGTAGACCTGGCAGCGGCTCAGCAAGGGGGAGATCACCTCGAAGGAGGGGTTTTCGGTGGTGGCGCCGATGAGCGTGAAGACGCCCTGCTCGACGGCTCCCAGGAGCGAATCCTGCTGGGACTTGTTGAAGCGGTGGATCTCGTCGATGAACAGGAACGGGGGCTTGGCATCGAAGAAACGCTGACGCTTGGCACTCTCGATCACCTCGCGGACGTCCTTCACGCCCGACGTCACGGCCGAGAGCGTGAAGAACGGACGGTCGAGTTGGGTGGCGACGATCTTGGCGAGGGTTGTCTTGCCCACACCCGGCGGCCCCCACAGGATGAAGGAGGGTACGTTGCCCGTTTCAAAGAATTTGCGGAAGACTCCGTTCTGACCGACCAGATGTTCCTGGCCTATGTATTCGTCTATGGTTTTGGGCCGGAGTCGTTCGGCCAGCGGAATATTTGCCATCTTTCTTTTTTTGTTGGAAAAACTTCGATTACAAAGATACGCAATAATGGATAATTCTTTATATTTGTACAAATGTAAAAATAAAACTACTTGTTTAAATAATTTTAGTCCCATGGAAGAAATCAATCGGAACAATGCTTGCTGCTTTGGCAATAAAGGTCAGGCCATCAAGCCGAACAACAATTTGGTCGGTGCAATACTCACGACTATTTTCTGCTGTCTGCCTTTGGGTGTTGTGGCCATCGTCTATGCCTCGCAGGTGGATTCGCAGTGGTATGCGGGCAATACGCAGGCTGCTTGCGAACTGGCCCGGAAATCCAGAAAGTGGATGTGGATCAGTGTTGTCGTCTCGTTGATCATCTGGATCCTCTATTTGTTGTTCTGGGTGGCCCTCTTGTTGGCCTGATCGATGAGCGGTTTTCTCCGAAAAAGAAAATACCTGTCGATCCTCCTCGCCGTGGCGGGGGGGATCGTTCTCGTATATTGTTTCCTGGATCCCATGCAGGAGTGGGTGCCCAAATGTCCGTTTAAGCTGCTGACCGGATGGGACTGCCCCGCATGCGGAAACCAGCGGGCCCTCTATGCTCTGCTGCATGGCGATTGGGCCGGAGCATGGAGTTACAATCCCTATGTGTGGATCGCCCTGCCGTATTTCGGATTGGTGGTTTATACAACCTATGAACATTCGCCGCGTGCCGAGAGATGGCGGCGGATCGTGCAGCATCCGATGGCGGTGATGGCCTTTTTCATGCTGACGGTGTTGTGGTGGCTGTTGAGGAACATTTTATAGGCCGAAGAGCAAAAGTCGTTGCTTGGGTGTCTCTCCCAGTCAGCGGCTCCGGGGCGGTCGGCCCCTTGGACCCGGCGTAAACAAAAATTCCACGGGTAGAAGCATGCTACCCATGGAATATATTGCTGTCAGATAATTTGATCCTTGATGAACAATGTGTAGGTGACTGTTTCACCGCTCTTCTTCCTTACGCTATATACGGTATTCCCTTCGAGTCCGAGTCCTTTTCGCTGCTCTTCCCACGAGATCTCCTTTACCGGGCGGCCGTTGATCGAAAGAATCACGTCTCCGAGTTCGAATCCGGCCTTTTGGGCTATGCCCCCTTCATACAGGTGGGAGACAATCCATCCGTCGCAGATGTCCGTGCGGTCGATGGTGTTCATGTGTGTGTTCGACGATTTTGAATAGGTCGCTTTCCGGTTATTCCTCTTCACCCACACGGAGGCATTCTCCGGATCGATGATGATGTCGTAGAGAGACCAAATCATGTTGCCGATGATTCCCGAATAGAAGTTGTTGCCGGACAGGGTACCTTTCTGGTTGAGGGAGTAGTCTATGACGATATTCTCCAACGTGTCGCCCATCGAGAAACCGGAGGCGCGCAGGTAGACTTGTTCCGACCCGCCTCCGATACCTCCGGCCAGACAGGTGGAACGAACCCGGGGGGTATTTTCCAGGTGGAGACTCGAGGCGGCTTTCCTGGTGAGTTTTACGCTTCCTCCGCCACCTGTATCCATCAGGAACCAGCCGTCAACGACATTCTCGGCGTCGATCGTCAGCCTGGACTTGATGTAGATTCTGTTGCCTTCAAATTTTGCATCGAGTTTCCGATAGCCC
>JAHHQK010000007.1 GCA_020026435.1 Alistipes sp.
GGAGGCTCCTCCATGAAGTCGTTGCGCTCGATGTAGATGACCTTCGAGAAGGGAATCTGACGGGTTCCGGCAGCCTCGTTCTCGGGGTTGTTGATGGCAGTGAACATCTCGGTCTTGTCCTCGTCGTAGTTGGTGATCACGACCTTCAGCGGATCGAGAACGGCCATACGACGCTCGGCAACCTTGTTCAGATCCTCGCGGACGCAGAACTCCAACTTGCCCAGATCGATCGTGTTGTCGCGTTTGGCGACACCCACCATCTCGGCGAAGTTGCGCACCGATGCGGGAGTGTATCCCTTGCGGCGCAGGGCGCAGATGGTCGGCATACGGGGATCGTCCCAGCCCATGACGGCACCCTCCTGGACGAGTTTCAGCAGCTTGCGCTTCGACATCATCGTGTAGGTGAGGTTCAGACGGGCGAACTCGTACTGATGTGAGGGGAAGATATCCAGAGCCTGGATGAACCAGTCGTAGAGCGGACGGTGTACGTCGAACTCCAGCGTACAGATCGAATGGGTGATCTGCTCGATCGAGTCGCTCTGGCCGTGGGCGTAGTCGTACATGGGGTAGATGCACCACTTGTTGCCCGTGCGGTGATGCTCGGTGTGGAGAATGCGGTACATGATCGGGTCGCGGAACAGCATGTTGGGGTGTGCCATGTCGATCTTGGCACGCAGCACCTTCTCGCCGTCGGCGAACTCACCGCGACGCATACGCTCGAAGAGGTCGAGGTTCTCCTCCACCGAGCGGTCGCGCCACGGAGAGGGAGTACCCGGAACGGAAACCGTACCTCTCGTTTCGCGGATCTGCTCCTGGGTCTGATCGTCGACATAGGCCAGGCCTTTCTTGATCAGCACCACGGCCCACTCGTAGAGCTGGTCGAAGTAATCCGAAGCGTAACGCTCCTGTGCCCAGTCGAATCCCAGCCAGTGGATGTCGCGCTTGATCGAGTCGACATACTCGACGTCCTCCTTCACGGGGTTCGTGTCGTCGAAACGCAGGTTGCACTTGCCGCCGTACTTCTTGGCCAGGCCGAAGTTGATGCAGATGCTCTTGGCGTGGCCGATGTGCAGGTAGCCGTTGGGCTCGGGCGGGAATCGGGTCTGTATGCGGGTATTGCCTTTAGCAATCGAGTCTTCGATGATTTCTTCGAGAAAGTTTAACGATCTCTCTCGGGTTTCGTTGGTTTCAGTTGCCATGTGATAATTGGTTTTCTGGATTACACCTTTATATTATAAATTTTCTTTGTTCTTTTTGCCTACGCGGAACAGCTTGTCGAGTTTGACCGACAACTGCACGACCTGCTGCGTACCCGTACCCGTGCCGTCGTATTTGAAGATCATTCCGGCATCGACGGTCAGCGTGTTGTTGAAGAACGAGCGGTTGTAGCCCAACCATGTGCGGTTGTAGATGTGCTCGGTGGTCGAGTAGAAACGCTCTCCGGCGTAGAGGTGCTCGTTGTCGAAGGTCTGGCCCGTCACGGGGTTGCTGATTTCGTAGAGGTAGGGCTGGAGGTTCTCACCTACATAGAGGTTGTTTTCGATCTTCACGCCCCAGCGTGTCATCGAGAAGTCGATCTGCGCACCGCACTGCTTCTTCCATCCGGGGACGATGCTGCGGGCGCGCTGCGGGGCCAGGAGGAATCCGGTCTTGATGTTGAAGTCGAAGTAGGCCGTGAACTCCCAACCCACGAAGGGATTGACCAGGAGGTTGTCCGTCACGTTCTCGTGGCTCTTGGCGCCGGCGAAGTGGAACATCGAGAAGGCGTATCCGGCATAGAAACCGCAGGGCAGCGTGTAGCGTCCGGCCGACATGAGGCGGAACATCTCGCGGGTGTCGGTGTCGTACATACCCTCCCAGTCGAGGGCCAGCTCCACATAGGTCTTCTCGCGTCGGGTTGATTCATAGCGGCCCAGGAAACCCGACAGACGGCTGTGGTAGAAGCGCGTCGAGTCGCTGAAGAAGGCGTGGGAATACTCGCCCATCAGCTCGCTGCGGTCGAAGATACCGGCGTTGGCCTGCACGTTTTTAGTGCGGAAGCGGTAGTACATCAAGGGTTTCACGTCGCTCAGGAACGGTTCGCGTTCGCCGTTGTGCTGGCCGAAGTTCTGGAGCATCTCGACTCCCATCACGAGACGGTTTTTCTCGTTCCACTCCACGCCCACAAACGGGGTGAGGCGTGCGCTGAAGAGGGTCTGTGACTGGTCAAACGTATTGGCCGAGAATTCGCGGTTGTCGAAACGGGTTGCGAAGTCGGCGCCCACCAGAATACTTTGGGCGCGCAGGCCTGTGACGGTCAGTATCAGGCCGACTACCAGGCAGATTTTTTTTAATGACATATTTTTTTACGAAAGATTTTATTCCGTGAATTTAATCTCACAAAAATAGGTAAAAATTTTTTATTTGACTACTTTTGGCCTCGAAATCATACTTAGCAACGAATTATGCGAAAAATAACCAATGAGGAGCTCGGGCGTCCGACGCTCGAGGAGTACGCCGCGATGGACAAGATGCCGGTGACGGTGGTGTTGGACAATGTGCGCTCGATGCAGAACGTGGGGGCTTTTTTCCGCACCTCCGATGCCTTTGCCGTGGAGCATATCGCCCTGTGCGGCATCACGGCCACACCGCCCAACCGCGAGATCCACAAGACGGCACTCGGTGCCGAGATGTCGGTGTCGTGGGACTATACGCCCTCGACGGCGGAGTGTGTGGAGCGTCTTCGCGGGGAGGGTTACCGGATCTACGCCGTGGAGCAGGTTGAGGGTGCGGTCATGCTCGACGAGTTCCGTGCCGAGAGTGGGGTGCGCTACGCCCTGGTCTTCGGCAACGAGGTCGCCGGTGTGGACCAGGCCGTGGTGGATCTGTGCGACGGGGCGATCGAGATTCCCCAGGCGGGCATCAAGCATTCGATCAATGTGTCGGTGTCGGCCGGAGTCGTTTTGTGGAGCTTTTTTTGCCAAGTCCGCCCAAAACATTAACTTTGCGGACGTTTTTTAATAATAAGTAAGTAGAAATGTCAGTAGAAAGTACAGTAAGACCCGTGACAACCGCCCGTCTGGCCGAGATGAAGCGGGAAGGAGAGAAGATCTCGATGATCACATCTTACGATTATTCGATGGCGAAGATTGTCGATGCCGCCGGTATCGACATCATTCTGGTCGGTGACTCGGCGGCCAACGTGATGGCCGGGTACGAGACCACCCTGCCGATCACACTGGATATGATGATCTATCACGGACGTGCGGTGACGCGTGCCGTCAACCGTTCGTTTGTGGTTGTCGATATGCCCTTCGGAACCTACCAGGGCAATCCCCAGGTGGCTTTGGCGTCGGCCATCCGCGTGATGAAGGAGACCGAGGCCGATGCCGTGAAGATGGAAGGCGGCGAGGAGATTCTCGATTCGATCAGGCTGATCCTCTCGGCCGGAATCCCCGTGATGGGGCACCTGGGACTTACTCCTCAGTCGATCCACAAGTTCGGAACCTACGGCGTGCGTGCCAAGGGTGATGCCGAGGCCGAGAAGTTGGTCCGCGACGCCCACTTGCTGGCCGATGCCGGATGTTTCGCCATCGTGCTGGAGAAGATCCCTGCCGACCTGGCCACGCGGGTGAGCCGCGAGGTAGAGGTGCCGGTGATCGGCATCGGTGCCGGAAACGGTACGGATGGACAGGTGCTGGTGGTACACGACATGCTGGGTATGAACAAGGGTTTCTCGCCCAAGTTCCTGCGTCGTTATGCCGATCTGCACACCATCATGACCGAGGCCGTGCAGCACTACATCGCCGACGTCAAGAGCGGTGATTTCCCCAACGACCAGGAGCATTATTAGACCTTCGGTGCGTAAGGAGTGGGCCGATGCGGACACTCCCGTGCGGGACGAATACCTCAAAATAAAAAAGGACAACCCCGGATTTCCTGCGTTGTCCTTTTTTCATCTTCTTTACTTACTCCTTTCCCTTTTTCTCTGTCTCTTTCCTCTTGTCGGTCTGCCGATCCACAGAACTTGGTCGGGGATTTGGAATGATACTTTTACCACGGATGATACGCCCTTCGTTTGAGGGGTGCTCTTTTCCCTGCTTGGTGTGGGGAATTTCTGTTTTGGTGTGGCCCGATGACGGGGAAAATATCGGGAAGGAGTCGGGCTGAGTCGGGTGGCAAGGTTGATTGGGGAGAGTGCAGGTCCTGGTCCTGGTCAGGCTGTGCGGAGGCATAAGGAAATATAAGGAACGAAACAACGCCACCCCGAAATTCTGAAGCGATTCCGGGGTGGCGTTGTTTTGAGTCCGAAAGGGGGTGCCTATTTGTCGGCGGGAGCGGATTCACCGCCCAACTCTGCGATCTTGGCTTCGGTGTCGGCCTTCATGCGCTCGGCCTGCTTTTGAGCCTCCTCCACGAGCTTGTTGCCTGCGGCTTCGGCGGCCACCCGGGCCAGACGACCCTTCGACGAGGCGGCATCAATCAGTTTCTGACGCTGCTCCTCGGCCGTTTGGATCAGCTTTGCGGCCGAACGCTCGGTGTTCTCGCGCATCTGTGCAGCCTGTTCCTCGGGTGTTCCCGACGGGGTCTTGTTGCCCGTCAGGGCGTTGATCTTGTCGCCCAGGACCTTGCCCACGCTCTGCTTGAGGGCATCCTCGGCGGCTTCCTTCACGCCCAGAGTCACACTCGGCGAGGAGAACGTGCCGCCGATCTTCACAGGGATGTTTTGCAGGACACTTCCAGTCGTACCTGCGGGCAGAGCCACGCGGGCCACATAGTCGATCGACTGATCCAGACCCGTCGAACCCGAAAGGTTGATCTTGATTTGTCCCATCTTCAGATCGAAGGGCCGCGTCTCGATGCGACCGTCGCGGATGGCAAAGCGGATGGCGATGTCCCTGGCCTGGATGCGGCGCAGGGCGTCGTTCTTGAGTACGTCGGCCAGGGTGTCGAAGGCCTTGATGTTCTGCACATGGATGTCCCTGGAGCGGATCTCGCCCGAAGCCGTCAAGGTCTTCAACTCGGGCATCATCTGTTGGTCGAGCAGGGTTGCGAGGTTGATCGACAGCGAATAGCGGCCGCCCGTCTTTTCAAATAGGGGCACCATCTTCTGGATCATCTCCATCTGGCGGAAACTTTGCTCGAAGGAGGCGTTGGCCACCTCGGCCGAGATCTGTACGCGGGGATGCTCCATGTCTCGGGTGGAGTAGCTTCCCGATGCCGTGGCGCGGCCCTCGAAAAGGTTCATCTGCAACTTGTTGAGCGACAAAATGCCGTCCGAAAGACGCATCTCGCCTACAACATTCTCGATGACCATCTCCTGCAGCAGGATCTTCTTCAGATCGGTCGACAGGGAGAGTGCCATGTTCTTCGGCACCTCGATCACCTGCATCGGTTCCTCGGGCAACTCCTCGTTGCGGGCCTCGGCCTCGGCCACCTGCTCCTCGGCCGTGGTGGTCATGAACTGGTTGAGGTCCAGAAGCGTCGACTTCACATAGAGGCGTCCGCCGAGCATTTCCTTCTTGAGCAGATAACCCAGGTATCCGGTCAGCTGGCCGTTGGCCTCGATGTCGCTGCCGCCGATCCGTGCGTTGAAATCGCCCAGGGTCATCGCCTCGGGCGTGATCGAAGCGGCGGCACGCTGCACGACGATGGTCGGGAGTGCCGGGAGGGTGGTTTTGACGTTCTCGATGACGAAGTTACCCGTGGCGGAGAGCTTGTCGTAGCGTTTGCGGGAGACGGAGGAGAGTGCCCCCGCGAACTTCAGGTCGGCATTCACGCGTCCGTCGAGCGTGATGCCCTCCTCCAGAGGATACACCTCGTGGATCATCCCCAGGTCGATCTTGCCCGAGGTCGAGAACCGGATCTCGGGGTCGGTGGCCAAGGTGGTGGCGTAGAAGGTAGCGTCGAGACGGTTGTCTCCCATCTTCAGCCCGAAGCGCGAGAGGTTGACCTCCGTGCGGTCCATTTCGCGGCCGGGGTTGGAGATCTTCAGCGCCATGTTGATATCGGTCACGGCCTTCGGGAGGGTCGTGTACTGGAAACTGCCGTTGCGGATGTCGGTCTTCAGCTCGAAGGCCGGGAACATACGTTCCCGCATCTCGCCCTTGGCCCAAAGGTTGAGGTCCATTTCGCCCTTGGCCGAGAGGTTGCGGAATTCGCGGGTGTAGAATGCTGGAATGAGCGAGAGTACGTCCTTGAACTGTACCTTGTCGCATCCGGCCTTGAGATCCATTCTGACGGCCCGGTCATCGAGATCGACCCATCCGTCCAAGGTCAGCTCCACGGCATTGAGAGTGAGATGGTTGTCGGAGAATTCAAAACGGTTGTTTTCCAGGTCGGCCAGGATGTCGGCTTCGAGCGATGCCTCGATGTCGCTCATCAGCGGCACTCCGCCCGACACCAGACGGGTGGCTCCCATGTCGAGTCTCAGATCCAGGGTCGAGGTCCGGGCCGAGAGGTCGCCGCGCAGACGCAGGTTGAGCGGCGTCGAGAAAAAGTGCATCCCCAGCGAATCGTCGTCGTAGCGGATCGAGGCGTCCGAGATGCGGAAATCCTTCACCGAGAGCTTGAATGCCGACTCCTCCCCGGAGGATGTCTCCGTTTCCGAGGGGGCGTCGTCGTCCTGATCGGAGGGCTTCATCACGTCCCAGTTGACGGCTCCGTCGGAGAGTTTGGCGGCGTGGAGCGAGGGGGTGTCGAGGATGATTTTCGAGACGATGAACCCTCCGTCACCGAGCAGCGAGAAGGGATTGACCACCACCGAGATCCTGTCGGCCGCCACGATCGTGTCGCCCTCGAACCGGTCCGTACCCACCAGGCTCAGCCCCTCCAGTTCGAGCGAGGCGTTGGGGAAGTGGCGCAGCAGGCTGATGTCCAGTCCCTCGAAATCCAGACGGGCTGTCAGCATCTTGTTGGCTTCGTTTTTCACGATCCGGGAGATCTTGCCCCTGAAAGCCATCGGGACGACAAGAGACAGCAACAGAATAGAGGCAATGACGATTGCCACGATTTTTCCAATCTTTCTCATAGTCTTTATGTTTTTTACGTTTCGTTAGCTTCGTTTTCCGCCCACGAACACCGTGGTCTCCTTCTTCTCGAATCCCATCCTGGAGTAGAGGGCATGGGCCGCCGTGCGGTGGGGCGAGGAGGTGAGCATCACGCAGTCGGCCTCGATCCCGCGGGCGAATTCCAGGGCGCGGGCGACCAGCGAACGGCCCACACCGCAGCCGCGGGCGGATTCGTCGACGACCACATCCTCGATCCAGGCCTTGCGTCCCGATGCCGCGTCGTACCATACCAGGGTCAGCAGTCCGACCACCCGGTCCTCTTCGTCGCGGGACAGGACGAGTGCCGAGCTGTCCCCTTGCAGGATACGCTCCAGGGTTTGGTCCCCGATCTTGTCCAGACGCGGGGAGAGTTGGGGCAGCAGGCGTGCGAAGGCTCTCTGAAGCTCGGCGCGGAGCTCCTCGAATTGGTCCTGTGAGATCTGAAACAGGCACTCGGTTCGGATATTCATCTTCTACATCTATTTTATACAAATATACGCAATTGCGTGCGGTGTAGCAAGGGAAAATTCAGTTTTTGCAAAATATCTCACCCTCTGAGTCCCTGTTCCGTGCATTTTCCCCAGACGATGCTCCGTTGTCTTCGGGAAAAGAGTATCTTTACGGGAAATAAATTCCCGGATCGAGATATGACGGATTGCAATCTTACACCTCCCGGCCCCGATGTGTGGGCTGTCCGCCGCGGGCTGCTGGCCGCGGGCGATGAAAAATACAGAGACTTCTCCTCGTCGCTGATCCCCGGGGTGAGGCTCATGATCGGCGTGCGTCTGCCACGACTGAGGGCTTGGGCACGGGAGATTATCCGCCACGAACGTCTGGATCTGATCCAGGGCTGGGAGCGGATTGCCGACGAGGGGGTGGAGGAACTCTATATGGAGGAACTGCTGCTGTGGGGTATGTCGGTCGGGGGGATGAAATGCCCGGTGGAGCGGAAACTGGAGCTGGTGGAGCATTTCGTTCCGATGATCGACAACTGGTCGGTGTGCGACTCTTCGGTGTGGAAGCTTAGGGAGGAGGAACGCGAACCGTTTTGGGCATTTGTGTGTGCGCATCTGATGGGGAACAGACCCTACGAGGTGCGTTTCGCGCTGGTCATGGCCCTGCGCAACTTTGCCGATCGGGAGCATTTCCCCGAGTTGGCCGCCCTCCTCGGTCGGATCCGCACGGAGCATTACTACGTCCGCATGGGTGTGGCGTGGTGTGTGGCCGAGCTTTATATCCGTTGCCGGGAGGAGTGTCTGCATTGGCTCGGGGAAGGCGGTGCGGAGGAGTGGACGCTGAGGCAGGCCGTGCGCAAGATCTGCGATTCGAGGAGGGTCTCCCCCGCGGAAAAGGAGCAGGCGCGGAGGCTTTTGAGCGGGAGAACCTGCTGAAGATGCAATATTTTCGGGGTGGATGTGAGGTTTGAATCAAAATAATATTATCTTTGTGTAATAAACCTTACAGACCGGGTCTTTCCGCATGGGTGAGCCGGGGCCGAAAAAGGGCCCGACAGCCGATCCGGAAAGATGCACTGTCTGAGTAACAAAACCGTAAAAGTTTCATTATGCGTAGATTAGTTATTATCCCGACATACAACGAGAAGGAAAACATCTCGGCCATGATCGACAAGGTGTTCTCGCTCGGCGAACGATTCGATCTTCTGATCATCGACGACGGATCGCCCGACGGCACGGCCGACATCGTGCGTCGCCGCCAGGGGGAGTATCCCGACCGCCTCTTCATGATCGAGCGCAGCGGCAAGCTGGGCCTGGGCACGGCCTACCTGACGGGTTTCCGCTGGGCGCTGGAGCGAGACTACGACAGTGTGTCGGAGATGGACTGCGACTTTTCGCACAACCCCGACGATCTGGTGCGCCTCTGTGCGGCCATCGAGGAGGGGAACGACGTGGTGGTCGGTTCGCGTTATGTGAAGGGTGTGAATGTGGTCAACTGGCCGATGTCGCGTCTGTTGATGTCGTACTTCGCCTCGAAGTATGTGCGTATCGTCACGGGAATGCCCCTGCGCGATGCCACGGCGGGATTCGTGACCTATTCGCGTCATGCCCTCCAGACGATCGACCTCGACGCCGTGAAGATGAAGGGCTACGGTTTCCAGATCGAGATGAAGTACTCGGCCTGGCGACTGGGACTGAAACTCAAGGAGGTGTCGATCATCTTCACCGAGCGCACGCAGGGTGCCTCGAAGATGTCGGGCGGAATCTTCGGTGAGGCGCTGTTCGGGGTCATGAAGCTCCGCTTCCGCAAGATCCGGAAAAGCAACTGAACCACATTCCAACAAACCAACTTTATACGAAGGATGACCAAGTGATTGGTCATCCGATTTTTTTTTGAGAAGTTATTAGCTGAAAAGTATTGGTGGATGCTTCTGATTCCTTAGATTCCAAGCAGACAAAATCATCCCGGTTTTGTCTGCTTTTTCTTTTGCGGCCGTGGTTGTCGGGGATAGATGCCGGGAGGGTGGTGAGACCTGATGAGGAGCGGAGCGGTATCGGAGGCGTTGTCGGGCGGTTGAGGTGGGGCTTTGAATAGGGAGATGGAGGACTGCGGGGCGGTTGGGGAACAGGATCGGGAGCCGGTTTGCAGGGGCGGAGCCATGTCCAAGAAAAGGACGGGGACTTGCTGGTGGGCGATGTTGATTGTGGGCAAGTATTAGAAGGTCGCTTGCTTTCTGTACGACACAAAAAAGGCCTGCAATTTGAGTTGCAGGCCCTGACAAGGGTCGTTTTGGTAAAATGGTGTTTCCCCGGGAAGGATTACATGGCCAGTGACGGTTTGGCGTTGGGCTCGAAGTCGTTGGTCGAGTTGTTGGTGTCGATCAGCGACTGACCGTCGGCCGAAGTCTTGCGGCGTACGCTCTTGCCGTAACGCTCGGGATCCATGTCGATGTTACCGCAGTAGGTGTAACCGGCATCCTGCGACTGGTCGAACGAGAGGATCTTCATCGCGGAGGGAACAGCCAGGTTCACAGCATCCAAAACCCAGGCATTGGGTACCTTGTAGGCCTGGCTGATCTGCATGGATATGTCACCTACGGGGGAATGCATGATGTACTCACCCTCCCATTTGTAGTCGGCCAGGAAGGTCTCCTTGGTCATGTTGGCAGGAGGCAGAGCGATGGCGTAACCCTGGAATCCGCGGTCGTGGAGCGACCAAACCGTGAGCGAGTAGGTGTACCAGATGTCGAGGTTGTCGGCCGGGTAGTCCGTATCCTGGAAACGGTCGTTGCTCGATTCGTCATACCACTCGTAGTTGGCACCCGAGAGGTCGAACGAGTTGGGGTTGGTCTTGGTGTGGTCCGTGGCGTTGTTGGCGATGATCATTTGGTCACCGGGGTTGAGGATGTTCTTGTCGCCGTTTTTCGGGATGCAGTAAACGGTCTGTACGGGAGTGTACTGGGGACGGATGTCGTCGGGATACTCGCTGTCCAGGGCCGAGTTGATCTTACCCTCCATGATCATCAGACCCGTGACATCGATCGAACGCTTCGAGTTGTTGGCGATGATGAAGTATTGGTCGCCGTGGAACTTGTCGGGTTTGCCGGTCGAGGGCAGGGCGTTCGAGGTGAAGAAGATCTCCTTGAGGACGATCTCTCCCGAAAGGATGTCGATGGCCGACTGGGCTACGGAAAGCTCGTAGAGAGTTACACCGCCCTGGGTCTCCTTGACAACGATGTCGGCCTTGCGCTCCTCACCCGTGAGATTGGGCTCGGCGGTCAGCTCCAGAACCGTATTGCCGTTGGTGATATTGAGTTTCAACCAGTCGGCCGTGGTCTCGGCAACACACTGGAAGGGTGCGGCCTCGGGGATCTGCACCTCGGTCTTGGCCTCGTTGGAGCGGATGTAAAGATCCGTCAGGACGTGAGGCTTGGTGGGGGGAATGGGTGCGGTTGCTGGATCGTCGTCCGAGCAGGATGCACAGGTCAGAGCTGCGGCGGCTGCCAGAGCCAGGGAGAAAAATTTGAGTTTCATAATTGATAAGGTTTTAAATTAATATTGAATTTGTTTGTTGTCCGGTTATCGCGTACGCAGCGTACGGGATAGTATTTGTTGCCCTTCGAGTGGCTGACGGTGTTCAGGTCGGCCTGGTTCTCGGAGTAGGTCATCACGCGGCCCGAGGCCGTGTTGAGCATACCGAGTACCGTGTAGATCCTCCACTGGGTGCGCACCGAGATGCTGCGGTTGTCCATGTAGCCGTAGCGGGGGAACGCGCCGACGGATTCCGTGCGATTCCGTGCCGTGAAGGTGTAGTTGTTGTCGTCGACCGGGGTGATCGTGGGGGTGTTGGTCGTCGAGGAGGCAAATTCGGCAAAGGCTTCGATCTCGGGAAGTTTCCAGCCCTCGGGACAGGGGTCGTAGAGACTCTTGGTATGGGTCGAGGTGTTGGGTGCGGGGTTGTTCCACAGGTAATGCTGCGGGTCGCGCACCGTCGCGCACCACACATCGTGCTTGCGCCACAGTAATTGGGCGGGATGCTGCACGGAGTAGGCGTAGGTGAACTGATCCTTCGACTTGGCGTTCACATCGGCCATGGCTAAGTTTGCCGTATTGTTGCTGTCGTCGGCCTTCAATGCCTCGCCGTTGATGTCGTAGAGGGTGATGCCCTTCATGTTCGACTCGTTACCTGCGGGTATGGGCATCGGGTCCTTGCGGCCGTAGAGGTAGAAGAGGACGCCTTCGGGGGCCTCGCGACCCTCCCAGCGGGAGGAAAGGGCTCCCAGGTTGCGGTCCATGATCAGCGAGTGCGTGTACTGGCCCTCGGTCCAGGCTGTGCTCGTGTAGCGGTAGAGACTTCCGCCGGGGACTTCATATTCGAGACGGTCGGACGACGTTTGATCGTGGAATGCGTCGGGGTTGTAGTCCGTCACCCAGATATGCCAGCTCCAGAGGTAGTTGCCCGAGGCGGAGGGTGTGTCCTTGCGGTGGAGTCCGATCATGACATTGCCTTTCTGCCCGTTGACTTTCAGGCGGATCGGCTCTTCCGGGCCGCGTCCCGAGCCTTGCAGGACCTCGCGGTTGTCGGAAGTGAGGAAACGGACGAGATTGCGGTCGGGTTGATCCTGCCAGATGACATCGACCACCCATTCGTCCTCCTCGCGGAGGATGTTCTCGGCGTTAAAACCTCCGTCTACGCTGTCCCAGAAGAGGTTAGAGCGCATGATGGGGATCTCGATCGAGGAGCCGCTGCCGAGGAGGTAGCAGTTGGAACCCTCGGCCGTGGAGGGTTGTGTGTCGTCGGGCAACTGGGTCACCGTGACGATCTCTTCGCCCGGGAGGCTCTCGTCGCTTGACGTAATATAGATGCGAGCCGTGCGTTCTTGGCCCGTGTAGTTGCGGTTGGCGCGGAGGATCAGCGTGCGGGGGGTGATGGGGGCAGCCTCGCGTACGGAGGGTGTTGCCTCCGAAGTGTTGGAATGGACGGTTGCGGGAGCGGTCTCGATCGAAGCCGAGAGCCAGTCGCGCGAAGCCTCTTCGACCGATGCCGTGATGGGAATGTTGGCTCCGATTACGGCGCGGATGACACCGCCGCGGGGTGAGATCTCGAATTCGCGGATCTCGATCTGGATGCCCGTGTTGCGGTTCTGCTCGATGGTGAACAGACGGGTCTCCGAGGCCGTGACGATCTTCAGCGCGGCCTTGCGTACCTCGAATTCTTCGCTTTTCTCGACATGGACGTCCACCCGGGTCGTACCTTCGCCCTCGGTTTGGGACAGGGTGTACCACTTTTGGGCATCGGTTTCGATGTGCCACGGGAGGGTGGTGTAGATCGTGAATGCCGCGTCGGTGGCCTCGGCCGTATAGATCAGCAGCGAGGGGGTAGAGAGTTCCAACTCCGCGCCCGAGGTCTCGTCCTCGGAGCAGGCTGCAAATCCCACGGCCAGCGACAGAAGCAGCAATATGTTGAAGAGTCTTTTCATAAATCCTTGCATTTTTTTAGAAGTTCACACCCACGGCCACCCGGATCGCATCGTCCGTCAATCCGCCCTTGAAGCAGCGTTTCTGCCACTCCACCGCCGCAAAGACGGCCACCGTGCGGTTGATCGAGTACTGGCTTCTCAGCCCCAGCTTCATGTGGGCATAATCCGTCGTCAGACGTTCGAAGGCCCGGGTCATCTCGGGTTTGAGGGTGATGATCGAGTGGATGGGGTCGGTCTGCATCGAGTCCGGGAGCGTGAGGCTGTTGTCCAGCATCGGAGTGTAGCCTGCACCCAGCGAGGTGTCCCACAACCAGCGCTTGCGGTCGAACTGCAACTTGGCTTCGATTCCTGCCGTGAGCCACGAGAGCGTCATCTCGCGGTAGGGGTAGAGGTAGTCGGCCTCGGAACGGAAGTAGGAGAGCTCGGGCATCAGACTTCCCGTCATGCAACTGCCCTTCCACTCCGCAAGACCTTTCATACGGGCCTTGTAGAGGTGGTTACGGTACATGGTGAAACGCTCCAGAATGTTGTTTTCCTGGTTGCTGCCGGAATCCGACACAGCCTCCGTACCCTGGCGCAGGCTGTATTCGGCCTCGGCTTCCACACCCCAGTTCATCTCAGGGGAGATTGACCGGTAGGCCACCGATCCGGTCAGTGTCTGAGTTTCAAGCTCGGTCAGCGGCAGGTTGTTTTGGCTTTTGATGTATTGGGTGATGGTCATGCCCTCGTAGCGGAGCATTGCCGACCAGCCGCGGCCCGTACGGGGAGCCAGCACCAGGGCGGCCATGTAGCCCGTGCCCTTGAAGTTGGTTGCGAGGGCATTGCTGCCCGATCCCGAGAAGCGGCCGTGGTAGGCACCCAGACCCAGCATGTGGAACTGGATGGTATTGACACCGTTCTGATTGTAGTACGAAACGCTTTGGTCCTGTTTGTAGATCCTCAGTCCCAGGTCGGCCGTGAGCGTGTGGCGGGCGAAGAGATAACCCGCCGAGAGGTTCAGTTTGAGGTCCGAGGTCTGGTTGCGGGGACGGGGATCGACCTGTCGGTATTCGTGCAGGGCGCGGTAGGCACCCGAAACACCGTAGTTGATGTGGCCGTCGTAGCGCGTGTATCCGCCCTCGAAGTAGTACTGCTCCGTGTCGAGATCCCCGCCGATGGAGTCGGCCACGATGTAAGGGTAAAGCTCCCGGATATCCGACGAGGTGTTCCACACCACATTGCGTCTTACACCGTTGGTGTAGCTCACGCGGGCAAATGCCGCCGAACGTTCGTTCAGATGCAGGTACGACTCGACGTTGAACGAACCCTTCAGTTCACCGTCGCCCTCGCCCGAGATATAAGCCTCGTCCTCCTGTCGCCAGTCGAGTCGCGTGTCGACCTCCGTACGCGAGCAGTGGTAGCGGAAGAGGGCCGCCGCAGGGGAGTTGTCGAAAGCGAACGCTCCGATGCGGTTGACCGAAAGCAGTTGCAGACGGGTGCGGTGGTTGATGTCGAGCGTATCGGTGCGGGTTTGGGCCGAAGCCGTGGCTGCAAAACCGACGATGGACAGCAGAAGGATCAAACTATGGTATATTTTTCTCATTGCTGATTGGCATTTTGGGTCACACTGAGTCGGAGGCTCAGCGTTTCGGTCTCATTCAGAAGATAGAGCGGGGTGTCGGGCGTGTTGTAATCGGCATTGTACATCGCCACCTTCTTGCCGTGGAGCGTGCCCTCGACGAAGATACCCATGAGGTAGTAGCCCTTCATGACGGTCAGTTCGGCCACACCGTTGTGGAATTCGGGGATCGTGAACTGCTCCTTGGTGTTCTGGTTGGTGAGGTAGGTGGCCGAGGTGAGCTTCCATTCGGCGGCCTCATAGCCCTGGGGCAGCGTGACCTCGATCCTCAGCCTGCACCACAGGCCCTGGTCCCGGTCCTCCTCGCATCCCGACAGGAAAAGCATCGGGAGGAGCAGCAGAAATATGTGGAATAATCGTTTCATACGTTTTTAGAGTTTGAAATTGAGCTCCATGCCGAAATAGGCGTTGGCATATCGGCGGCGCAGCACTCCGTTCGAGCCGTTGGCGTTGGTCGAGGCGTAGTAGGGCGGGGTGTAGGAGAAGAGCTTGTTGGTGAAGATCGACAGCAAGATCTTGTCGCGGAAGATGCGCTTCGAGATCTTGAGGTTGACCAGCATATAGAAAGGTTCCTCGGAGTAGGTGAACCGTTCGGAGGATCCTCCCGTGCGGATCAGCTCGCGCAGGGCGGAATCCTGGGCCGAGGCATCGGTGAAGGGATGCCACACCTTGTCGAAACCGGCGTAGGCCACCGGACGCGGATCGACATACATGGTCTTCGAGCCGTTGAACCACATACACTGGAACGAGGTGGTGAAGACCAGGCCCAGACGCGGGATCTGGGTGTCGGTCGTGAAGTTGGTGTTGCACGAGGTGCGGATGTAGCCGTCGTCGTCGTTGTAGAGTCCGATATAGGGCAGGGGCCTGCCGCCGAAGTTCACCGACGGATGCCCATAGACCTGGATGCTGTTGTCGTAGGTAGTCTTGAAGTAGGCTCCGTTGATGATCAGTCGTGTGCGCAGGGCCTTCAGACGGGCCGTCGTGAGGGTAAACTCCACTCCCTCCTTGCGGGTGCGGCTGCCGTTGCCGTAGCTGCCGAAGGTGCGGATCTCCTGACGCAGGGTGTAGGGCGTGGCCGACAGGGCGGGGGTGCCGTCGGGAGCGTAGTAGGTGTTCTGCTCGACGTAGTCCTTGTAGTCGAATACGTCGAATTGGGTCGTGGTGCGGAATCCGTCCTTCATCTTCTCGCGGAAGTAGGTTACCGAGAGGGTGTTGCCCTCCAGGTCAAAGTCCGTGCGCACCTCCCACTTGAAGTTGCGGGCGGCTTTGAGCCCATAGTTCGTGGGGTCGATCGTGTAGGTGCGGATGTTGACTAGATTCCGGAGCGGATCGTTGTGGCCCACCGAGTTGTACTGCACCAGGTCGATATAGTTCGGTTCGGGGAAGAGCTGCGTGAGGGTCGGCATCTTGGTGTGCCAGCCCACGCCGCCGCCGATCTTGATCCTCAGCTCGTGGTTGCCCATCGTTATGGCGGGCAGGCCCACGCGGAGATTGCTGCGCGGGTCGGCGTAGATCTTGCCGTTGAGCGAGTAGCGGCTGCCGAGGTTGAATATCGTGGAGAGTCTTATGCCGAGCATCCACTCCAGGTCAAGGCGTCCGACCTTCACGCGCGACAGATCCTCCACGAAGAGTGCGCCCTGATGCGAGGCGGGGATGGCCGAGAAGGGACGGCTGCGCAGGTCCATGTCCAGCGAGAAGGGATGGCGCGGATCGAAGACATCGCCGCGGCCGTAGTTCTTGCTCATCGACCAGTTCAGACCCGTCTTGAGCAGATGGGACGAGTTTTCGCCCCGGGCCTCGAACATGGCCATGAGTTTGGCGTAGCCGTAGAAGGGCTTTCCGAAGACGTCATACGTGGCGTCGAAGTCGCCCGACGTGAGTTCGGCGTTGAACTCTCCGTCGTGCTTCATCGAGAGCAGGGGGGTGAGGCGGCTCGATGCCGGGACGTAACGCCAGCGGGCGATGCGGTCCCATTCGGAGGTCACCGATGCCGAGAAATCCAGGCGGCGGAAGAATCCGCCCTCCTTGGCAGACATCGTGAAGTCGGTCTTGAAGAACATGCGGTTGTAATTCGAGCGGTAGGTCTCGATCGGGCCCTTGCGCTCGCCGAGGCTCATGTCGAGGTCCTTGTCGCTCTTCTCGTTGTCGAACGATCCGGTGTATTCCATGCTTCCGCCCAGGGTGTAGCGGTATTTGGGGAGACGGTCCCAGGTCTTGTAGATGCGGAACTGGGCCGTGGCACGCTGGTAGTTTTGGCGGATGTTGCGCGGGTCGGAACGCGAGTCGAGCCAGTCGACGCCGACGTTCATCGTGAGTTTGTCGTCCCCGCCCCACTCGAATCCCTTGCTGGCGGAGACGAGTTTGCTGGTCATGTCGGACTTGATGCGGGCCTCGAAGTCGCGGCCGCCGCGTTTGCGTTTGATTTGGATGAGTCCCGAGGTCAGATCGCCGTACTCCACCGAGGGGATACCGCGGACGATCTCGATGGATTCGATGTTGTCGGTCGAGATCGATCGCATATCGACACCGCGGTTGACGAATCCCATGCTGTAACCCGTCGTCGTGAAGTTGGGCGAGTACTGCATGTTGGCGTCGGTGTTGATCGGCACACCGTCGATCATGAACTGCGTACCGAGGGAGTTGGTGGCGTAGTTGCCGCCCACGGAGTTGTAGGCCTCGCGCAGATGGATGATCTGCGGACCGCCGAATGAGGGGTCGGAGGCCTTGCCGCCGGGGATCAGCTCCAGGACATCGGCGATGCTCGAAGGCTGGATGTGGTTGATGGCCGATTTGCCGATGGTCGATGCCGAGGACAGACCCTTGGACTCCTGGGCCGTGACGGTGACCTCGCGGATCATCAGCGGGGCGATGTTGACGCGGGCCGTGTAGGAGGTCATCGCCGGGGTGATCTGTATGGCCCGCAGGCGGAGTTCCTGCCCCCAGCAGATGATGCGGAAGTCGTAGAGACCGGGTGTGAGGTTCGAGAATACGCAACGGCCCTTGTCGTTGGTGGCCGCGCCTACCTCTTTTTTGGTATCGGTGGATTTCAGAAAGCACGAAGCGAAGGCCAGGGGATCACCCGTGGCGCGGTCCACGAGGGTAAAAGTCACATCGTGGTCATTGGCCGGCTGGGCTGACAAGTGGGAAGGGGTTCCGAAAAGGAACGCATATATTAATAAGGTATATAATGCAAGCAGGCTTTTCCTCATTTTCGATTTTCGATTATTCGGTTGCAAAAATATGGCGCAGGGAAAATAATATCAATACACAATAATGGGGATTTTTGAGGGCTTCGGGAAGCAGGATGTCGTCCGAAATAGGTATTTGAGGGTTTCTTTTGGGCGAAAAAATAGGTATATATACCTGCTTTTAGGTATGGACGGAGTATTTTTTTTGTACTACTTTTACGCCGTGAAAAAATCTTAAACATTAAAAGTCATGAAAAAGTTAGTTTCCCGAATTTTCAGCCTCGGCGTATTGTGCGGCCTGATGGCTTTGGTTGCTTGCGGTGGCAATACTTCCAAGAAAACTTCTTCGACCGAGGAGACCCGGACGGAGGCTCAGAGTGTGATGTCGGTCGATGATCTGCTCAAGGCCCTTTCGGCAACGGAGGGTGAGTCGCTGGTCGGCAAGACCGTTACCTTCGAGGGCGTCTGCACCCACACCTGCAAGCACGGTGCCCGCAAGATTTTCCTCATGGGCAGCGACGACACGCAGACGATCCGCGTCGAGAGCGGTGAGCTGGGTCACTTCGATCCCCAGTGCGTCAACCACGTGGTGAAGATCACGGGTAAGGTCGAGGAGCAGCGCGTTGACGAGTCGTATCTGACCCAGTGGGAGCAGCAGGCTGCCACCCAGACCGCCGAGAACCACGGTAAGGGTGAGGCCGGTTGCGATGCCGAGAAGAACGCACGCCAGGAGACCGGTAACACGACGGCCGAGCGTATCGCCGCCTTCCGTGAGCGCATTGCTGCCCGCAAGGCTTCCGAGGGTAAGGACTATCTGTCGTTCTATTTCGTAACCGCCGAGTCGTATGAAATTGAATAGTACGACCTTGCGTCGTTGGAGTAGGGTGCTTCACCGCGAAGTATCCTACTTCTTTGCAGGTATGGTACTCATCTATGCCCTCTCGGGTATAGCTCTGAACCACCGCGGATCGTTCAATCCCAATTACTCGGTTGAACAGCAGACGTTGGTCGTCTCGGCACCGCTGCCCGTCAAGGGTGACTTCAGCCGCGACCAGGCCATCGACCTGCTCCGCAAGTCGGGTGTGGAACTTGACTATGTGAAGCACTATTTCCCCAACGACCACTCGCTGAAGATCTTCCTTAAGGGCGGATCGTCGATGGTGGTCGACACCCGCAGCGGTGAGGCTGTGGTCGAGACCCTGACGCGCCGCTATGTGTGGAGCGCGCTGACCAAACTGCACTACAATCCGGGATCGTGGTGGACGTGGTTTTCGGACATCTTCGCCATCGGATTGATTTGTATAACCTTGACGGGCATCATCATCGTGAAGGGCCCGAAGGGATTGTGGGGCCGCGGAGGCGTAGAGCTGGCCGCCGGTATCCTCATCCCGTTGCTTTTTCTGTTCCTTTAGTCTATGGAGTCTGTAATCGAATGCCGTAATCTGACGCATTACTACGGATGTCGCAAGATCTACGAGAACCTCTCGTTCGACGTCCCCAAGGGCCGCATCCTCGGCCTGCTCGGAAAGAACGGTACGGGTAAAACCACTACGATCAATATCCTGAGCGGATACCTCGAACCCCGCGCCGGAGAGTGTCTGATCTTCGGGGAGAACATCCGCAAGATGTGTCCCGAGACCCGCCGCCGCATCGGCCTGCTGATCGAGGGTCACGTACAATACCAATTTATGACGATCGAGCAGATCGAACGGTTCTATGCGGCGTTCTATCCCGAGTGGAACCGCGACGTCTACTACGGATTGATGGAGCGTCTGCAGGTGGCGCCCGGACAACGTATCTCGCGGATGTCGTGCGGACAGCGTTCGCAGGTGGCGCTGGGTCTGATTCTGGCCCAGAATGCCGATCTGCTGATCCTGGACGACTTCTCGATGGGTCTGGATCCGGGTTATCGCCGTCTGTTCGTCGACTATCTGCGCGAATTCGCCAAGGCCGAGGGCAAGACTGTTTTCCTCACGTCCCACATCGTGCAGGATGTCGAACGTCTGGTCGACGACTGTATCGTGATGGACTACGGACGGATCTTGGTGCAGATGCCGCTCGACGAGTTGGTCGAGGGCTTCCGCTGCTATCACTTTGCAGCCGACGACAGGGTGTCGTTCACGGGTGTGGAGGGTATCTACCATCCCTCGGTGCTGAAAGGCCGGGCCGAACTTTATACGTTCGATTCGCCCGACGAGATCCGCGCAAAACTCTCCCACGAGGGAATCCCGTGTGAGGGTATGGAGGAGATTCGTTTAAATCTGGAGGATGCCTTCATCGGGCTGACCGGAAAATATTGATTGGAATCATGTTTAGTGCTATTTTATATAAGGAGTGGATCAAAAGCCGCTGGTATCTGCTGGTGTCGGCCCTGGTGCTGACGGCCTTTGCCGGCTACGCCATGTTGAAACTCCATCGTGCGCTCTCGATGATGGGAGCGGCTCATATCTGGGAGGTGATGATCACGCGCAACGCCGTCTTTGTGGATCAGATGCAGTATGTGCCTCTGATCGTGGGCGTGTTGTTTGCTGTCGTGCAGTTTGTCCCCGAGATGCAACGCAAATGTATCAAGCTGACGCTTCATCTGCCCATGTCGGTCTATGGAACGCTCGGCTCGATGCTCGGCTACGGTCTGGTGGTGCTGTACGGGATCTTCGGCGTGAACCTGCTGATGGTTTATCTGCTGTCGTTCCAGGTGCTTGCACCCGAACTGGTGGGCAATATCCTGGGTACGCTCCTGCCGTGGTATTCGGCGGGAATCGCCGCCTATCTGTTGGGCGCATGGGTGATTCTGGAGCCTACGTGGAAATTGCGCATTGCGGAGATCCTGATGTCGGTTCTGTTGCTCAAGGTGTGGTTCATGGGGAGTGTCCCGTGTGCCTTCGGAGGATTCCTCCATGTGATGTTGCTCTTTACACTTTGCTCGGCTTCGTTGGCGTGGCTTTCGGTGTTCCGGTTTGTTGCGGGGCGGCAGGATTAATGCTTAAAATTTGAGAAAATGACACGTTTCGCAAAATTATTTTTCGGATTTGTGGTGGCTCTGCTGCTGCTTTGGCAGGTGCCCTGGGCCATTAACTATCTCTGGGTAAAACCGATCGATACGCCCTTTACGCTTTACAGCGAGCAGTTGAACGACTTTGTGATGATCCAGCGCACGGACGACGGTCCGACGTACTACGACCGCAAAGGCAAGGAATACTCCCGCGAGGAGTTCGACGCCCTGTTACCGCTCTTCTTTGCCCGCCAGCTGGTGGCTGACGGACGTTTCCCCGAGCAGATCGCCGGCCGTACGATCTCGCCGCGTGAGGCGCAGGTGGGTAATTTCGTCTTTCGCTCCATGCCCAAGGAGATCAACAAACCCACGCTGGGGCTCTACTTCATGATGGAGACCCTGTCGGGTCGCGTCGATCTGGAGATGCCCGACGATGCCTTCCGTCTGACGGATCGCGGCATCGAGTTCATCGACATGGAGACCAACTCCGTGAAGGAGGATAAGAGCGCCCGTTTTAGCGATATGCTGCTGAAGAAGGGTGCCCGCTTCCCGATCCGCACGATCGCGGGAAACCCCACCTCGCGTAAGGAATACGACGAGGGCTACGTCCTGCTCGATGCCGACGGCCGCCTCTTTCATGTGAAGATGGTACGCGAACGCCCCTATGTGCGTGCCGTGACCCTGCCCGAGGGTGTGGCGTTGGAACACCTCTTCATCACGGAGTTCCGCAGCCGCCGCACGCTGGCGCTGATGACCGACCGCGAGCATCACCTCTATGCCCTGGCCATGCCAGGTTATGAGATTAAGCGCGTGGAGGGTGTGGAGTTCGATCCCACCAACGACGATATGTCGATCCTCGGAACGCTCTTTAACTGGACGGTCTGCGTCACGGATGAGGACGCGGAGCACTACTATGCCATCAATGCCGATGATTTCTCGCTGCTCGACAGCATGAGTTTCCCGTTGGATCAGTCTCATGTTCCGGGTCTGAGTTTCACCTCGTCCAACGATGAGTTTGTCCGCCTGCGCATTCAGTAGCAGGGGCGGTGAATATACGAAACCGGGTGTGCAGTCTCTTTGTGGATTGCACACCCGGTTTGTTTTGCCGATATATGTTGTCTTCGCGGAAGACGGATGTCTGCGTCGGGTAGTACGGTCTTGGATTTTTATGCCTCAGATCCTGCTGCGGCGTATTTTCGGAAGGGACTGTTCCTCGGGACGGAGTTCCTCTTTGGGGAAAATGCCGCATGGGGAGGAATGTTTGTCCGAGGGGGAATGCCCGGCGTTGGGGCGTTCCTTGCGGGAGCGGATCCGGTCGAGTACCTCACCTTTGTAGGAGAAATACTTGGCACCTTGATAGGCTCCTGAATGGGTCTGCCGTTCTATGGGCATGAAGGTCCCGACAAAGGGAGAGAGTTTGTAAAGACGGTCCTGGTATTCGATCATGTCGTCCGAGGCCACCTTCACCTCGATTCCCGTGGGGGTGAATATCAGCGTTGCTCCGATCGGAATTTCGACCATGCTGAATTTGAATCGCGGGCGGGGATGCTTCTTCCCTTCCTTTCCCGACGGGGTGTCCTGTCCGCTTTGGGAGACGGGCATATACTCTTTGCAGGGTTTGCTGTCGCGGTAGACCTCGATTTGTACATCGTCGATCAGCGACGACAGGGTGCGCAGCAGATCCAGGGCATCGGCCGGGGCAATGTTGAAGAATTCGCGGTTTTGTCGGATTCTCAGATTGCTCAGACGGTCGATCGTGCGGTGGAGGTTCTTCTCCAGCAGTTCGTATTTCTCGGTCTTGGCCGTGGCGTAGATCTCGAAGGGCAGGGGTACGGCCGTATTGTCCAATTCCTTGGAGCGGATATCCACCGGACGCGAGCTTTTGCCGATCTTTACCCATTCGTCTTTGAAACTGGGGTTGGTGAGTATGTAGACGTAGCCTGTGGGCTTCTTCTCGGGGATCATTATCTTTCGGGTTTTATTCTTTCTCGGGGATCAGGTCGCCCGTGAAGACATGGTTGAGCAGTCCGACCGAGACCACACGTTCCTCGTTGGGGACGGTGAACCTGCCGACCGAGAAGATGAAGTAGTTGTCCACGCGGAGCATACTCTCGATGACCAGTCCGCCGAGTCCCGTGCCGATGGCCGATTGAAGGGCGGCCAGTCCGCTGGCTTCCTCGTCGGAGGATTGTTTGTTGAGGTAGGTGTTGAGTTCGTTTTTGAGAGCATCGGTGTGGTCCTGCTTGTTGGGGCAGGTCAGCACGAGCAGTCCGACCAAAAGCAGGACGGTGAGCAGGGTCGATAAGATGGGTTTCATGGTTGATGAATATTAGCAATTAATCAAAGTTAATCATTTTCCCGCAAATCCGGCCTGCTTTTCGGTATTTTTATTTAGCAACAAATCCTGGGGCTTCGATTTTCCTCGAAGAAACGGGTAACCGATATTTTTACAAACTTATTAGGCTTTCTGAGCAGATAAAAGACTCTGTCCCGAGATTTAGATGCAGGAATTAGACGGCTACACAAGTGTTAAATCTTATATAAATGATCCAATATATTATTTTTCGTATCTTTATACAAATCAAAAAAAAGAAGAACCTATGAAAAATGAATATATCGCTAAAAGGATACCGCCTGTAGCGCTCAAACAGGTACCGCTCCTAGCGGTCAAATAGATACCACCTGTAGCGCTCAAATGGGTACCGGCTTTTAAGCCTGTGGTTTTATCATAATAACTTCATAATATTGTCTTTATATAGGAGATGATATTATGGCAAATGACAAAATTACAATGCTTAAACTCAAGCGAATGTTGCAGTTGCTAGATGCCGGCAAGTCATTGAATGAGATTTGTCGAGACTTGCATATGAGCAAGCGTACTGTACACAACTACAAACAACGGGCGGGATCATCAGGTATCCCATTATCAAAACTCAGACGTCTAGATGATGTCCAATTGAACCAGTTGCTTCAACCTCCATCATCGGTGCCACAACCGGATGAAAGGAAAGAGGAACTGGATAAAGAGCTGGAACATTATCTGACAGAATTGAAGAAACCATATGTAAGTATGCTTCTGCTCTGGGAAGAGTATCGTGAAGAGTATCCGAATGGTTACCAGTATACCCAATTCAAAAAATATCTGAAGGAGTACAAGAAACGGAAAGAGCTCTCGTACCACAACGTCTATGTCCCTGGTGAAGAGATGCAGATTGACTATGCCGGAGACAAACTCTATATCAGAGATAAATCCAGTGGAGCATGGGTAGAAGTCGTTGTCTTATGTTGTGTGATGCCATATAGCAGCAAAGCCTTTGCAATGGGAGCATATGATGCAACACAGGAGAATCTCTTTCATTGTCTCTCCAGATGCATGACTTACTTTGGCCGTGTCCCACGCGTTGCCAAAAGTGACAACATGGTACAATGGGTCAAGCATGGCAGTCAATATGAACGCCCGTTTACTGAATCAACCGACGAATGGGCCAATCACTATGACATAATCCCAGACATCACGAGAGTGAGGAAACCGAAGGACAAGGCACCAGTGGAGAGCCTTGTCGATCAGGTCTATAAATATGTATATGCACGGTTGCGCAATACTATCTTTTATAGTCTGGATGAGCTCAATCGTGCAATCTTCGCTTTGATGGATGAATATAACACCAGACCTATGCAGGTGAAAAGAGTCAGTCGTGATGTCCTCTACTTCCAGGACGAATATCCTGTTATGCATGAACTGCCAGACCATCCATACATGTTCAGATACAGAAAGAATATAACTTTGGCACCTGACTATCATGTCATAGTTGGCAAAGAACAGCACAAGTATAGTGTTCCTTATCAATATGTAGGACAGCCGGTCGCGGTGCTGTGGGACATGGATACCATAGAAATCTATAGTGGACTTGAACGAATTGCAGTCCACAAACGAAGCTTCGTCAAATACGGCTATACAACAGAGGATGGTCACATGCCGCCAAATCATCTGGCCTATAAACGAAGTAAGGAAATGAATGCAGATGACTACAGATGACTACCTGAAGCGTGCTCTGATGATAGGCCCTGAAGCAAAATGGGCTGTCGGGCATCTCATAGAGAATACCATCATGCCACAGTATGCATATCGTAACTGTCAATCCTTCTTCCGCTTTGCAGACAAATATGGTGCAGAGCGTGTAGAACAAGCTTGTTCACTCATACATGCGCAAACAGATGCCTTCTCCTTCCAGTTGCTGAAAAATATGGTCGAGAAGAATATGGACAAATCTCTTCTCTCTGGCGTCAACGACATAATATCAATGACTCCCTATAATGAAAACGTCAGAGGTGCAGAATCTTACTCAGAAATAAAATCATAGCCATGAATACACAAGAAACAATCGATCTCCTATACAACCTAAAACTTAAAGGAATGTCTGAGGCATATAAAGCCATGACAATAATGCCGGTCCCTGAAAGACCAGACCTGGACTTTGCCATTGCCAAGCTTGCCGATGCTGAAAGATGTTACCGCGATAACCAGAAGACACAGATGTATCAAAGACAAGCAAACTTAGATACAATGCCAATATCGAAGACATAGAATGCTCAGAAACACGTAACCTGACAAAGGCTCACCTCACAGATCTCGCTGACTGCAGCTTTGTACGAAGAGCAGAAAATCTACTCATCACAGGCTTGACGGGTTGTGGTAAATCATACTTGGCATGTGCTCTAGGACGTCAAGCTTGCTATCTTGGACTCAGGACAGAATATCTCAATATGAATAAGTTCATAGAGAAGATCGCTCTGGCGAAGATAGAAGGCTCCTTCCTGAGGCTGATATCCAGACTAGAAAAGAATGATCTCATAATACTGGATGACTTTGGTCTTCAACCTCTGGACGCCAACTCTAGATTGGCACTTCTACAGATACTGGAAGAAAGATATGACAGGAAGTCGATGATCATAATATCACAACTTCCTGTCTCAAAATGGTATGATTACATCGCTGAGCCGACATTGGCAGATGCAATCATGGATAGACTTGTCAGTAATGCTATACATCTGGAACTCAAAGGAGAGTCCATGAGGTGTAAAAAGAAAAAATAATCGACACTGTCCAAAATTTTGTGTAAATGGAAACAGGATTCAGCTGTAAGTTTGTCCTTATATCTGGATTCTGTTTTCAAAAATAAGGAAAAATCTGATAATCATAATATAAAGACTCTAATTTTAAGTGATTGTTTATGGGAAATATTTAATTTTTTTTGTTTCTTCATTGGAAGATTGCTCTTTTATTTCGGATTCTGGTCATATACCCCGAAAAGAACAAACCCGCAGCGATCCGAAAATCACTGCGGGTTGTTCTTTGGGCGATGTTACTCGCCGGTATGTCCGTTAAGTTCGGGCTTCGGATTATTTTGCGAAACCTTTACCGATGGCGAGGAAGTCCTCGGCCTTGAGAGCGGCACCACCGATCAGACCACCGTCGACATCCTCCTTGGCGAAGATCTCGGCAGCATTGGCGGGCTTGCACGAACCGCCGTAGAGGATCGGGCATTCCTGGGCTGCAGCACCGAACTTCTCGGCCAGCACCTTGCGGATGTAGGCGTGGATTTCCTGAGCCTGGTCAGCCGTGGCGGTCTTGCCCGTACCGATGGCCCAAACGGGCTCGTAAGCGATCACGAGGTTGGCGAACTGCTCCTCCGTGAGGTTGAAGATCACCTCCTCGAGCTGAGCCTTGACCACGTCGAAGTGTTTCTCGGCCTCGCGCTCCTCGAGGTTTTCACCTACGCAGTAGATCGGGGTCAGGTTGTTGGCATAGGCCTGGGCCATCTTCTTGTTGAGGGTCTCCGAAGTCTCGCCGTAGTACTGGCGACGCTCCGAGTGACCGAGGATCACGTATTTGCAACCCAGCTCGGCGATCATCTGAGCCGAGATCTCACCCGTGTAGGCACCTTTGGTCTCGGTAGCGCAGTCCTGGGCACCCAGAGCTACGTCCGAACCCTTGAGCTGTTCGGCAACCATCGACAGATGGGTGAACGGGGGACATACGATGAAGTTTACGCACGAGCAAACCTCCTGACGGTTTGCCACTACGTTCTTAGCCAATTCGGCACCCTCCGAAGGCAGGGTGTTCATTTTCCAGTTTCCGGCAACGATTTTCTTTCTCATAACCTTAATTTTTATTTGTTAAAATAACTATTTTTCAAATTTTTTCGCTCGATTTCTTCGGCAATCCGATTCCTGCATCCGGCTCAAGAACCTTCCTGGGATCGTATACTTTGAAATCAGCGTTTTTCCAGTGATCTCCGCGGAGTTACTCCTCCTGGCTGCACCACTTTTTCACCTCGTCCATCGAGGGGGCCTTTAGACCCAGCTTGTTCTTCTTGTTGAATCCGCAAAGATCGTTGAAGAACTTACCGGCGGAGAGCTTCTTGAGCGACTCTACCGTGATGTAACCCATCTTCTGGATGACGGGTACCCACTCTTCGGGGACACCGATCTCGGTGTATTTCTCCACGCTGTCGGCCACGACTTTCTTCTCGGGGCGCATCTGCGGGAAGAACAGTACATCCTGAATCGAGGGCTGGTTGGTCATGAACATCGCCAGACGGTCGATGCCGATACCCATACCCGAGCAGGAGGGCATACCGTACTCCAGGGCGCGGACGAAGTCCATGTCGATGAACATCGCCTCGTCGTCGCCCTTCTCCGACAGACGCAGCTGCTCCTGAAAACGCTCCAGCTGGTCGATCGGGTCGTTCAGCTCGGAGTAGGCGTTGCAGAGCTCCTTACCGTTGACAAACAGCTCGAAACGCTCCGTGAGGTCGGGGTTCTCTCTGTGACGCTTCACCAGGGGCGACATCTCGATGGGGTAGTCGGTGATGAACGTGGGCTGGATGAGATCCTCCTCGCAGTACTGGCCGAAAATGGCGTCGATGAGCTTGCCCTTACCCATCGTCTCGTCGATCTCGACATTCAGACGCTGGCAGGCCTCGCGCAGCTGCTCCTCGCTCTGACCCGTGATGTCGTATCCGGTTTTCTCGCGAATGGCGTCGGTCATCGACAGACGGCGGAACGGGGTCTTGAACGAAATGGGCTTGCCGTCGATCTCGATCTCGGTGGTGTTGTTCACGGCCATGCAGACCTTCTCGATCATCTTCTCCGTGAAGTCCATCATCCAGATGTAGTCCTTGTAGGCCACGTAGATCTCCATTACGGTGAACTCGGGGTTGTGCGTGCGGTCCATACCCTCGTTGCGGAAGTTCTTGCCGAACTCATATACGCCGTCGAAACCGCCGACGATCAGCTTCTTGAGGTACAGCTCGCTGGCGATACGCAGATACTGGTCGATGTCCAGGGCGTTGTGGTGCGTCGTGAACGGACGCGCGGCGGCGCCGCCGGGGATGGGCTGGAGAATCGGGGTCTCCACCTCGAGGTATCCGCGCTCGTTGAAGTACTGGCGCATCGTCGAGATGATCTTGGCGCGTTTGACAAACACGTCGCGTACCTCAGGGTTGACGGCCAGGTCGACATAACGCTGGCGGTAGCGCACCTCGGGATCGGTGAAGGCGTCGAAGGTCTTGCCGTCCTTCTCCTTGACGATGGGCAGCGGGCGGATCGACTTCGAGATCACCGTGAATTTGTTGCAGTGTACCGACAGTTCACCGGTCTTGGTCAGGAAGGCGAATCCCTCGACACCGATGAAGTCGCCGATGTCGAGCAACTTCTTGAATACCGTATTGTAAAGCGTGGGGTCGCCCTCGGGGCATATGTCGTCGCGACGGATGTAGACCTGGATACGGCCCGTGTGGTCCTGCAATTCAAAGAAGGAGGCGCTACCCATGATGCGGCGCGACATGATGCGGCCGGCGATGCGTACCTCTTGGTAATTTTTCTGTTCGTCGTTATAATTCTCGGCGATTTCGCGTGCCGTTGCCGTCACTTCATAACGGGCAGCGGGGTAGGGGTTGATGCCCAGATCGCGGAGCGCCTTCAAAGACTGTCTGCGGAGCTGTTCCTGCTCGCTGAGTTCTATTGCCATTACTGTATATGTTTGATGTTTATTTCAAATAAATTAAATCGTGCAAAGTTAATAAAAATCTCAGGAAAACCCGAATTTTTCATCTTATTTCGTCCCGCAGACCCGATCTCTCAGGCGGCGGTAGCACCACAGGGAGGCGGCACCCACGCCGATGCCCACCAGGGTTCCCCACACCAGATCCATCGGGAAGTGTTTGCCCAGATAGATGCGCGAATAGCAGATCACCACACACGATACGACCATCAGCCACCCGAACCATCGGCGGCGGATCACGCCCATCGACAATACGGCCAAAGCCACCACCGTCGAGGCATGGGCCGAGACTGTGCCGTAGTATCCGCCGACGGCCTCTATCGGGACGTGGACCTTGGGCGGAAGAGCCGTCCACCCGGCGGCCTCTTGCAGGGCGAGGGGCAGCTGGCGGAGTTTGTAAAGCGAGTCGGGGGTGATGTCCAGCCCTTCGAGCTCGGGGGTGAACATCGGACGCCAGCGGGGCGAGAATCCCTCCAGCAGTTCGCCGCACAGTCCGTTGGCCTTGAACACTCCGGCGATGATGTCCGACAGGCCCAGGGCCGCGGCCAACAGGAGGATGAAGATCACGAGGGCCTTCACCCCGTCCTTGCGCCATACCATCCACAGGATCAGCATATAGAGCGGAATCCATATCGGGGTGTCCGATATGGTGAGCATCAGGCGGTCGATGGTCTCTTCGCCGTCGAAATTGAGGGCCAGGAACAGGTCGTGGTCGAAATCGTACATAATTTTGAGCAGTGTTTTAGAATTGGAAATAGATGAAAGGTTGTATGTCGCTGGATTTGGTCTGCATCACCACCCAGATCATCACCACGGTCATTGCCACCTGCAGGGCGAGCGGCGAGCGGATCACGGCCTTTTGGGCCAGACGGTCCGCACTTTGGGGCATCCAGTGCAGAAGGTATCCCAGGGCGATGAGCGAGAAGACCACGGTGTAACCCTCCACCACCTGGAGGATTATCTGCGGGTGGAAATTCACGAAGATCTGATGCAGCATCAGCTCCACGGTCTGCATCGACTCGGCGCGGAACATCAGCCACCCCAGGCAGACGATGTGGAACGTGAACACGATGCCGAACGGACGGCTCCACCAGTGCATGTCCCTGCCCTCGGCCTTGGCGCGGGGGTAGATGCCCATCCAGAGCTTGTGGAGGGCGAGGGCCACGCCGTGGAGCGCACCCCAGAGTATGAATCTGATGGCGGCGCCGTGCCACAGACCGCCCAGGAGCATGGTCAGCAGCAGGTTCACATATGTGCGGAGGCGGCCCTTGCGGTTTCCGCCGAGCGAGATGTAGAGGTAGTCGCGCAGCCAGGTCGAGAGGGAGATGTGCCAGCGGTGCCAGAACTCTGTGATGGTGGCCGACTTGTAGGGGGCGTCGAAGTTCTTCGGGAAGTGGAATCCCATCAGAAGGGCGATACCGATGGCCATGTCGGAGTATCCCGAGAAGTCGCAGTAGATCTGCAGGGCATAGCCGTAGATGCCCATCAGACACTCGAATCCCGAGTAGAGGAGCGGTTCGTCGAAGATACGGTCGACGAAGTTCAGCGAGATGTAGTCCGAGATGATGGCCTTCTTGAAGAGTCCCGTCAGCAAGAGGAATACCCCCATGCCGAACATCTCGCGCGTGATCTGCGGACGTTGGCGGATCTGGGGTATGAAGTCCCTGGCGCGGACGATGGGTCCGGCGACCAGCTGCGGGAAGAACGACAGGTAGAACAGATATTCCAACCAGTTGTCCAGCGGGCGCATCTGCCGGCGGTAGATGTCGATCGTGTAGCTCATCGACTGGAACACGAAGAACGAGATGCCGACCGGGAGGAAGATGTTCTGGAACTGGAGAAATCCTTCGCCGAAGAGGTCGTTGGCGATCTGGATCAGAAAGTCCGTGTACTTGAAGTACCCGAGCATTCCGAGGTTAATGCCGACGCTCGCTACGACGAGTATGCGGCGCAGTACCGGACGTTGGAGCCGGTAGATGAGCCGGGCGATGATGTAGTCGCTCGTGGCGGCGAAGATCAGCAGCAGGAAGTAGATCCCGCTCGATTTGTAGTAGAAATAGAGCGAGAAGAGTATGACATAGACGATGCGCAACATCGTCGTGCGCTGCATCCTTCCGTAGATCGTGTAGAAGACGGCAAACAGGAACAGAAACAGTCCGCTGCTGAAGATCAGCGGCGACTGGCTGTCGTAGAGCAGTAGCGATTCCATCTTTCCGATCATTGCTTCGAATCCTTCAATCATATTCTGCTCCTGTTTGTTACGGTGAGGGTCAGTTCATGTCCCGAAACCGATCCGGGGAGCAGTTCCCGGCGGATTTTGGCCTTTTGGAGGGAGTCGATGACCGACTTGTGGTATTTGCGGCGGCGGGACTCGATGCGGCGCTGTTCGTAGACCTGTCTTGCGCCGCTGTTCAAGGCATCGAACAGGGCGTAGGCGATCCTCTGGCCACCCGCATAGTTGATGTGGGTGTAGTCCTTGCCGGCCCATCCGTTCTGGACGAACTGCTCCATGCCGCCCATCCGCTGCATGGCCTCGCTCGTGGGCCAGAAGGCCGCTTCGGCCGTCTGAGCCGCGTGACGCTGGCTCTGCATCATGTGGGGGATGGCATCCATCGGCTCGAACTCGCCGCTCTCGCCCTTGACCGAGCGCTCCGAGACGCCCAGCACCAGCACGGCCGCGTGCGGGAAGCACTCCCTGACGTAGGAGACCATCTTTACGATCTGCTCCGAGTAGGCTGTGTAGGCGTGTACGCCCTGCTGCATGATGTTGAGTCCGTACTGGAGGATGACCAGGTCGTATTGGAGGAATCCGTCGACCTGGGCATTGACCGAGGGGTTGGTTCGGAACATGGCCTGTCCGTTGTTGCTGCGTACCGAGTAGTTGTCGACCACCACGCCGTGACCCTCCTTTTCGAAGATCGCGCCGTAGCCCACGAATCCCTCCTCGCCGTCCGTGATCTTCATGGCCATGCGGTCGATGCGGTCGGCGCGGATCTCGATCTGACGCACGGCGGCATCGCCCTCCACCTCAAAGACATGGCGCAGGGAGTCGTTGACCTCCACCTCGATGTGGCTTGTGCGGGGGCTGATGAAGAACAGACGGGCCGTCGTGCACTCCTCCAGCCGCGGGCGGAAGTCGGTCATCGTCCATCGGCTCGATGCACCCTGCGAGGGGGCGCAGACCCATCCCGAGACATAGAAATTCTCGTTGAGCGGGGCGGGTGTACGTTTGTACTGCATGATGTTGTGGACGTTCCACCCCTTGGCCTCGGTCTTCACCGTGCGGCGGTAGGCCGTCAGCGGGGAGGAGAAGGGGGTGAATCCCGTGCCGCCACCGCCATAGACGCTCTGGAGGCGTTCTCGGAGGTCGGCCGTCAGAATGTCGCCCTCGATGAACGAGTCGCCCAGGACGGCGATGCGCACCGGGCGGTTGGCCCTGAGCAGGGTGTCGTAGAAGGCCTTCATGGCCTGTCGGGGGCTGTAATCCTCGATGGGGGTCTCACCCGATGAGAGCATTGCGTGGCCCAGGGGTTTTACGCCCTTGTGTTTGGCCTTGCGCTCTGCGGGCATGGTTTTGGGGCGGTGGGCGGCCGTGTCCCGGAACGGGTGTCGGTCATCCGAGGCGGTTGCTTTGTCTGCCTCTCCGTGTCTAGAGGGGCGGGCATCGGCCTTGAGGTCCGTTGCCGGGGCGGATTTCTTCGGAAGGGTGACTTCGGGGGCCGGATCGGTCTTGGGGGTCGAGATGTCCCAGGTGTAGGTCAGCTCGGGACGCTCGTTTGTGGGACGGGCCTCGGTCCGGGTTTTGGCCGAGGCGATGCGCTCGGTGACGGCCTTCATGTCGACCTCGAATTCCCGGGCGTCGAACAACTCCGCCCCGGCCTCCGGCTTGGAGGCTGAGGAGGATGATGCCGCGGTCCGGTCATCGAAGGTGACCAGGTCGGAGAGGATGTTGGCACGACGTAGCTTCACCCCGAGGATCGTTTGCGGGGGGATGAAGGCGATGAGTATGAGTGCCAGTATGAGTGCCCAAATGGCTTTGCAGCCCCGGGAGGAATAGTCTGTCGGGTTTTGTTGAGGCATGGAAATCTTATTCGCGACGGCCGAGGATCATAAACACATAGTAAAGCACCGAAGCGATGGCACTCAGCGCAGCCACCAGATAGGTGCGAGCGGCCCAGCTCAGGGCCTCGCGGGCCTGTACCAGCTGTCCTTCCTGCATCGTGCGGCTGACCTTGAGCCACTCCAGGGCGCGGGCCGAGGCGTTGTACTCCACCGGGAGGGTGACGATCGAGAAGAGGGCCGACATGGCGATCATGCCCACACCGATCCAGCATACCAGGGCGTTGTTGGTCGAGGCCAGGAGGACCATACCCAGGAGGATGACCCACATCGAGGCCGACGAGGCGAACTGCACGACGGGAACCAGCTGCGAGCGCAGAATCAGGGGAGCATATCCCTGGGCGTGCTGCACGGCGTGGCCGCATTCGTGGGCGGCGACGGCAGCGGCGGCGACACTGGTCGAGGAGTAGACCGAATCGCTCAGATTGACGGTCATGGTCTGCGGGTTGAAGTGGTCGGTGAGGCTGCCGCTCACGTGGGTGACCTTCACGTTATGTATGTTGTGGTCACGGAGCATCTTCTCGGCGACCTCCGCACCGGTCAATCCTCCGGGAAACTGCACGCGCGAGTATTTCTTGAAGACCGACTGCAGGCGGGCCTGTACCAGATAACCGGCGATACCGATGACGATGATCAGGAGAAACATACCCATCTGTGCTCCCGAGTAGGAGGCGTGGTGGGCCTGCTGGCCGTAGTCGTATCCGGCGTAAAGCAATGAAATCATAGGTTGTAACATAAGTTTGTCCAATGTTTTGTGCGGAAGATCCTCTGCCTTCACCCATCGGGGAAGGTCTTGGACGGGATCGGTCCGCGGGTTAAACTTCGTGTCCTTGTCTTCGGGCGGTGTCGGGCCTTATGGGGCTGCGGCCCGGGCGTCTTCCCGACCTCGTAGATAAGGACTATTTGCGGTAGGTGTAGAATGCTCCGGCCTGCTGGGCGGGCATCAGCACCATATCATTAACGTTCATGTGGGCGGGTAATTGTGCCGCCCATGCAATTGCCTCGGCAATATCGTCGCCCGTGAGGGGCTCCACGCCGCGGTAAACGCCTGCGGCACGGGTCTTGTCGCCGTGGAAACGCACCTCGGAGAATTCCGTTTCGACCATTCCGGGTCGGATCTCCGTGACCTTGATCCCCGACGAGAGCAGATCGGCGCGCATCGATTGCGAGAGGGCGTGTACGGCGTGTTTCGAGGCGCAGTAGACCGCACCGTTCTCGTAGGCTTCGGTTCCGGCGATCGACCCCAGGTTGATGATGTGGCCGTGACCCGCGCTGACCATCTTGGGCGAGATGACGCGTGTGACGTATAGCAGACCCTTGACATTGGTGTCGATCATTGCGTCCCAGTCCTCGGTCGATCCCCGGTCGATGTGTTCCAGACCGGCTGCCAGACCCGCATTGTTGACCAGAAGGTCTACACGCTCGATGGGCGAGAGCATCTCCTCGACCCGGAGACGGTCGCGGACATCGAAGCACAGCGTCCGGCATTCGCCGCCTGCCGCCTCGATCTCCTTACGCAGTTCCTCAAGACGCTCGGCGCGGCGTCCCGTGGCGATTATGGCATATCCTTCGCGGGCCAGACGCAGGGCGGTGGCTCGTCCGATGCCCGAAGTGGCACCTGTGATTAAGGCTTGTTTTTTCATAATTGTAGGTTCTTTGGGCAAAAATACGAAATTATTGTGTTACTTTGCATAAACATTCCGCAAAATAAAGATTTGTGAACCTAGCATTTTTCATAGCACGACGCATCACGCAAGCCGACGCCGGCGAAAAATCCGGTATCATGGAGCGTATAGCAGTGGTCTCGGTGGCGTTGAGTGTGATGGTGATGATCCTTTCGCTGGCCGTGATGATCGGATTCAAGCGGGAGGTGCCGCGCAAGCTGATGGCCTTCTCCTCCCACGTCACCCTCTGCGAACGCCGCTCGCTGCACGCCCCCGACGCCTCGTCGCTGCACCGCACCCCTTCGCTGGAGCGCATGATCCGCTCCATCGACGGATTCCGCCGGATGAGTGTCTATGCCTGCCGCGGGGGTATCGTCCGCACGCCGGATGCCGTGGAGGGGGTCCTCCTCAAGGGGGTGGACCGCGATTTCGACTGGCAGCACTTCGGCAACTGGCTCGTGAGGGGCAGTCTGCCGCGCGTGGGCGATTCGATCCGTACCAAGGATATACTCCTCTCCGAGAACCTCTCGCGCAAGCTGATGCTCGATGTGGGCGACAAGGTCGAGATGCTTTTTGTGGAGGGGGACGCCCGTCCGCGCCGCGACCGCTTCAAGGTGTCGGGCATCTATTCCTCGGGACTGGAGGAGATGGATCGGAGGATGGTGCTCACTGACCTGCGCAACGTACAGCGGCTCGCCTCGTGGGAAAGAGACCAGGTCTCGGGCTACGACATCATGCTCGACGACGGGGAGCTGGCACCCCGCTTTGCCGACGAGCTGAACGACCGCCTCTTCTACGACGACGCCCCCGAGAGCATCAACCTGGCGGCAAGCAGCATCCAGCAGCAGTTCCCCAACATCTTCGACTGGCTCAAGGCCCACAATGTCAACGGGGCGGTGATCCTGGTGATCATGCTGGTGGTGGCGTTCTTCTCGATGGCCTCAGCCCTGCTGGTCCTGGTGCTTGAACGCACGCGCATGATCGGCCTTTTGAAGGCCCTGGGCATGGGCAACGGCCCGATCCGCAAAATATTCCTCTACCGTTCGGCGTTTATTGTGGTGAGGGGCCTCATGTGGGGCAACCTGATCGGCGGAGGACTGTGCCTGTTGCAGGCGACGACCCACCTGGTGCGGCTCAGTTCCGAGGGTTATATCCTTTCGGAGGTTCCCGTGGCCGTGGAGGCGTGGTGGTGGCTGCTGCTCAATGCGGGATTCATGGTGGCGATAGTCCTGTTGCTGATAGTCCCCGCCTCGATCGTTACAAGTGTCAAACCCGATGAAACAATAAGATACGAATAATGGCAAAACCTTATCATACTCAACAGAGTAAGAAGACCGAAGTGAAGGCTATGTTCGACAACATAGCGCCTCACTACGACATGCTGAACCACACGCTTTCGTGTAATATCGACCGCCTGTGGCGTCGCTGCGTGGTGCGCATCGTCGCCCGCAGCAATCCCCGAACGATCCTCGACCTGGCCACCGGAACGGGTGACCTGGCCATCAACCTCTCAAGGCATATCCCCGCGGCGAAGGTCCTCGGTGTGGACCTCTCGGAGGGGATGCTGGAGGTGGCCCGCCGCAAGGTGGGGGAGTTGGGGTTGGAGGACCGCGTTGCCCTGGAGCAGGGCGACGGCGAGCACCTCAACCTGGAAACGGCTTCGGTCGATGTGGCCACGGTGGCCTTCGGCGTGCGCAACTTCGGCGACCTGCAGGCCGGCCTGCGCGAGCTGGCCCGTGTGGTGCGCCCGGGGGGCAAGGTGGTGATCCTGGAATTCTCGCGTCCGCAGAACCGGGTGTTCCGGGCCTTGTATGAGTTCTATTCCTATAAGATCCTGCCGCGGATCGGAGGGGCGGTTTCCCACGACAAACGCGCCTACGAATACCTGCCCGAATCGGTGGGGGAGTTCCCCCTGCCGCCCGCATTCCTGGAGATCCTCTCCGAGGCGGGCTTCCGCAACTGTCGCGCCTGCAGTCAGACGTTCGGGATCGCACAAATCTATATCGGGGAACGATGAGACGCTTTTGGATGTGGGGACTGCTGCTCGTATTGGCGGCCTCCCTGGGTTCGTGCCGCAAGGCGGTGGAGAAGGCCCGTCGCAATATCCGTGTGGAGGCCGTGGAGGGAGTTCGTCTCCAGGGGCTTACGGGTGCCGAGCTGGCTGTAAAGCTGACCAACGACACGGGTCACAAGCTGGTGCTCAAGGAGATGACCCTCGATGTCAACTACGGGGAGAGCTGTGCCGTGACGGCCGTTCTGAAGGAGCGCGTCGAGGTCGAACCCCACTGGGCGGGGACGGTCAAAAGCCACTGGCAGCTCAAGATCGCGAATCCGATGACGCTCTACGCCCTCACCAAGCGGGTGATGCGTCACGATCTGTCGAAGGTCACGGTTTCGTTCCAACTGAAGGGCCGCGGAGGTCCCGTGCCTGTAAATATTTCGCAGGAAAAGGTGGAACTCTCGAGATTTTTGAATACCTTTGGAGTAAATATTGACGATATTTTAAATTATATCAAGTGATGCGTAAGATACTCTCTTCCATATTTCTGATCCTGGGCTTGGGCATTTTTTCGACCGAGGCCCAGACGATTGAGACCTTCAAGAACCGTTTGGCCCAGCCCGTGGGTGCGGAGGCGGCCCGTGTGACGGCCACGGAACATGGCGATGCGGCCCGTGCGGTGGCTGCCGATTCCAAACAGGTGGGCCGCTATCGTTTCCGGGGGTATCGCGTCTGCATCTTCTTCGACAACGGCCAGACCGCCCGTGCCGAAGCCGTGGAGGCCAAGTCGAAATTCGAGGAGAACTTCCCTGAGATTCCCGTATATATGGTCTATGAGAACCCTTACTTCAAGGTGACGGTCGGCAATTGCCTCACCTCCGAGGAGGCCATCATCCTCAAGGAGCATGTGTCGGGACTTTTCCCAAAGGCTTTCTTCAAGAAGGAGGAACTTACGGCGGCCGATCTGCTGCGATAGACGGGAGCGGGTGCCGACTCTCCGCGTAAGGTGTGGGGCTTGCTCCGGGAAGTTTTGCGATCGGATTTGTATATTTCGCGATTTCCCCCGTGTGGAGGACTTTGCAAATCTCTCCGTAAATTACGGTATGTTAGCCTAAAAGTGTTGGTAGCCCTTCTGTTGATTTAATAGATTTCAGGCAGACAGAATCATCATGGTTTTGTCTGCCTTTTCTTTCGTCTGTTCCCCATATTTCTAAAATATAAATACCTCTTCGTATGTTCCCGAGGAAGTAGAGTGCAGAGTAGCTGGTATTTTCAGCTGTCGGAGGAGTAGGATCATAGGTTTTCCACCTCCGTTTTTTTAGATTTTCTGTCGTTGTCTTGCACGAATATTTGCCAAAATCCTTGAAATGCCTCTGCGAGAATCCCCGGTGCAGCCTTAACTTATCCTTTAAATGTCCGGGAAAGGATTTCATGTTTCCGTATGCTCCGTGGGGACCGGGCATGGAAAAAGGCGGCCGATGATTCGACCGCCTTGGCATATATCCGTTAGGGGAGAGGGCTTAGAACAATTTCTCGAGCTTCTCCTTGAGTGCCTCTTTCGAGCAGGCGCCGACCTGCTTGTCGACCATCTTGCCGCCTTTGAGGAAGATGATGGTCGGGATGTTGCGTACGCCGTACTCCATCGTGATGTCGTCGTTGTCCTCCACGTCGCACTTGCCGATCACGGCACGGTCGCCGTACTCCTCGGCCAGCTCGTCGACGATGGGAGCCATCATGCGGCAGGGGCCGCACCACTCAGCCCAAAAGTCGATCAATACGGGTTTGTCCGATGCAAGTACCTCCTGGTAGTTGTCTTTGTTGATTGCTAATGCCATAGTTGAAAAAATTTTATAGTGTTATTAATGTTTCATTCAAGCGTTAAGCCAGCGTGAAATTTATGTCGTTTTCCTCGAGGAACTCCACCAGCTTGGGGGTGAGGTTCACCTTGTAGCCCTTCGACAGGAGGTTCAGCACGACGCCGGACTGGTCGTCATACACCTTGATCTTGAGCAGAGTCTTGCCCTTCGACTTGGTCACCTGGGCTTTCAGCTCGTCGATCAGTGTGCGGTTCACCTCTCTGAGGGGCAAAATTACATATAAATTTTTAATCATCGTATCCCGCACCTCCGATAATTGCTTTATGGCGAGAATTTTGAACTCCAGTTCATCCTCCCGGTACATCTTGGGCTGGATCTTGCCGTGGAGCATCAGGAAATAATCCTTGTAGAGGAACTGTCGGAATTGTTCGTAATCCTTCGAGAAGAGGGCGAATTCGTGGGATCCGTTGTAGTCCTCGATCGTGAATTTTCCCCAGGGCTTGCCCGTGCGGGAGATCAGGTTCTGGGCGTTGGTCACCATGCCGGCCAGCGAGATCTCCTGACCGTTGAGCCGCTGGAGATCGTCCAGGTCGCTGAGCTGGTATTGGCACATATGGTCGATGATCACCTTGTAGTCATCCAAAGGGTGTGCCGAAAGATAGAGTCCGATCACCTCGCGTTCCCGGGTGAGGGTCTCCATCTGTCCCCACTGCTCGCAGGAAGGCAGCTGGGGGTGGGGTATGTCGACTTCGCCCATGCCGCCGAAGAGGCTCTGCTGGGCGTTGTTCTGCTCGGTCTGGTAGCGTTGGCCGTAGCGGACGAGCTGTTCGATGTAGCTCATGGGGTTGTTGTCGCGCGAGTCGAGTCCGAAGAACATGCTGCGGTGGAACTCGACGATCGAGTCGAAGGCTCCGGCCAGTGCCAGGTTCTCCAGACACTTGCGGTTGACGGTCGAGAAGTTGACGCGCTCCATGAAGTCGAAGATGTCCTTGTAGCGTCCGTTCTTCTCCCTCTCCTCGATGATGGCGGCCACGGCGGCCTCGCCCACACCCTTGATGGCGGCCAGACCGAATCTCACGTCGCCCTTTTTGTTCGACGAGAAGGTCGGCTGCGACTCGTTGATGTCGGGGCCCATCACACGGATTCCCATGCGTTTGCACTCGCTCATGTAGACGGTCAGCTGCTTGATGTCGGCCAGGTTTCGGCTCAGCAGGGCGGCCATGAACTCCGACGGGTAGTGTGCCTTGAGGTATCCGGTCTGATAGGCCACATAGGCGTAGCAGGTCGAGTGCGATTTGTTGAAGGCGTAGGATGCAAAGGCCTCCCAGTCGCCCCAGATCTTGTCGCAGATCTTCTCGTCGTGTCCGCGCTCCTTACATCCGGCGATGAACTTGGGCTTCATCTTGTCCAGCACGTCGCGTTTCTTCTTACCCATGGCCTTACGCAGGGTGTCGGCCTCGCCGCCGGTGAATCCGGCGAGTTTCTGCGAGAGCAACATCACCTGCTCCTGGTAGACCGTGATGCCGTACGTGTCGCTCAGATACTCCTCCATGTCGGCGATCTCGTAGGTCACCGGCTCGGTGCCCTGCTTGCGGGCGATGAAGTTGGGGATATACTCCATGGGGCCCGGACGGTAGAGGGCATTCATGGCGATGAGATCCTCGAAACGGTTGGGTTTGAGGTTCTTCAGGTGTTTTTTCATGCCTGGGGACTCGAACTGGAACAGCCCCGTCGTCTCGCCTCGGGCAAAGACTCCGTAGGTCTTGGCGTCGTCCAGCGGGATCTCGTCGATCTTGCAGTCCACGCCGTGGACCTTCTTGATGTTGTCCAGGGCGTCCTTGATGATCGAGAGGGTACGCAGACCCAGGAAGTCCATCTTGATCAGACCGACGCTCTCGACCTCCTTGCCCTCGAACTCCACCACATTCAGATCGGCATCCTTGGCGATGGCCATCGGGGCGAACTTCTCCAGGTCGTCCTGTCCGATGATCACACCGCAGGCGTGGACACCTGTCTGACGGATCGAGCCTTCGAGTTTCTCGGCATATTTCAGTGTGTTGCGGATCAGCGGGTTCGATGATTCGCGTTCGGCGGCCAGCTCGGGCGACTCCTTGTAGACGAAGTCGAACGGGGTCTCGCCGTGTTTCTTGTCGGGGGTCACCTTGTCGGGCACCAGCTTCGAGAGACGGTCGCTCTCGGCCAGGGGCAGTTTCTCGACACGGGCCACATCCTTGATGGCCATCTTCGGGGCCATCGTCCCGAATGTAACGATCTGGGCCACACGTTTCTGACCGTATTTCTCGACGCAGTAGCGCAGCACGTCGGCACGTCCGTCCTCATCGAAATCCACATCGACATCGGGCAGCGAGATACGCTCCGGGTTGAGGAATCGCTCGAACAGAAGGTCATATTTTAGCGGGTCGATGTTGGTGATCTTCAGACAGTAGGCCACGGCCGAACCGGCGGCCGAACCACGTCCCGGACCTACCGACACCCCCATGTCGCGGGCGGCGCGGATGTAGTCCCACACGATGAGGAAGTAACCCGGGAATCCCATCCATTCGATGGTCTCCAGCTCGTATTTCAGTCTCTGCTCGACCTTTTCGCCCAGCTCCTCTCCGTAGCGCAGGTGTGCGCCCTTGTAGGTCAGATCCTTCAGGTAGCAGAACTGCTTGGCCACCATCAGCTTGTCGGTCAGGGTCTTGTCGCCCTCGACCAGATGTTCCAGCTCCTCGACCGTCTTGCAGGCGTCGATCCTGGCGAGCAGATCCTCATCCTCGAGTTTCTTGCGGAACGACTCCTTGAGCGGCTCGGGGGCGATCACGAAGTCGGCCGGAGGCGGGAAGTTGGGCATCAGAGGGGCGTGGGTGAGCTTGTATTCCTCGACCTTGTCGGCGATTTCGAGGGTTGTGGCCAAGGCCTCGGGGTGGTCGGCGAAAAGCTCGGCCATCTCGTCGGGCGATTTGAGGTACTCCTGGAAGGTATAGCGCATACGCTTCGGGTCGTCGAGATCCTTGCCCGTGTTCAGACAGATCAGGTGGTCGTGAGCCGGGGCGTCCTCGGCGAGGATGAAGTGTACGTCGTTCGAGCAGATGTATTTCACGCCGTATTTGGCGGCCAGTTCGAGGATCACCTTGTTCACCCGCACCTGATTGTCGTAGACGTTGGCGTCGCGTACGGGGTCACCCGACGGGTGGAGCTGCATTTCGAGGTAGTAGTCCTCGCCGAACACCGACTTGAACCACTGCACGGCCTCTTCGGCATGGGGTATGTTGTCGTGCATGATGGCCTGGGGGATCTCGCCGCCCAGACAGGCCGAGCAGCAGATCAGTCCCTCGTGGTAATCCTTCAGCAACTGTTTGTCGATACGCGGTTTGTAGTAGAAGCCCTCGGTGAAGGAGTAGGAGACGATCTTGCAGAGGTTGTGGTATCCTTCGAGGTTTTTGGCCAGGAGGATGAGGTGGTCTCCGGCTTTTTCGTCCTTGTCTTTCTCGAATCGGTTCTTTACGACATAGACTTCGCAACCCAGGATCGGCTTGATGCCTTCGGAGGTTGCCGTATCGTGGAAGTTCTTGACACCGTACATATTGCCGTGGTCGGTGATGGCCAAGGCGGTCATGCCGAGGGCTTTGGCCCGCTTGACAAGGGGCTTGATGGCCGAAGCGCCGTCGAGGATGGAGTATTGGGTGTGAACGTGAAGGTGTACGAATTGGGGCATTGTGTCAAAATTTTAGGAACAAAGATACATCTTTTTTCTAATTATTGCAGTACGTTTTGTGGCCTCGCGTCCAAAATTTATGGAGGGCCTGTTGCGATTCCGCGCGAGGTATCCCGGAGGTGGCTGCGGTCAACAGAAGGCACGGGGGGGCGGAGACTTAGGCCGGGATGTTCGTGAGGGGCCGCTTTCGGTGGCTACGGATCAGGGAGCGGTCTGTGGGGCGAAAATGTGGGGTGATGTCGTGGAGTGGCGAGGGCGGAAGTACGCGGGGCTTCGGAGATGAGAGAACTGGCCGTTTACCCCTTACTCGTGAAATTTTATCCCGCGGGGTGGAAAAATCGGCAGGGAACTTGCATTTTACGTGGAAAATACATATCTTTAAACACCGAAAAACCTTATTAGCCATGAAAGACGAGAGAGGTGTTGTAATTGCGGAGTACAACAGTATTATGGAAGCTGAGATCAGCAAATCGATGCTTGAAAGTGCAGGTATCGAGTCGACGATCCGCAACGAATTCATGTCGACGACGATTCCGACCGGTATTGCTCCCGCACAACTTGTGGTTCGGGAAGAGGACGAGGAGAATGCCCGTAAATTATTGAATAACCGTTAGCTTACAGTCTTGTCCCGGGATGTGGACAGGGCATGAAATGAAAAATCTCCGTCGGGAAGCTCTGAATCAGGGATCTTCCGGCGGAGATTTCTTGTTGAGGCCGTTGTGGACCGCTCTGTCGCATCATTTCTTTTCACCTCCTTGTTGCCGTTTTTCTGTCTCTCCGTCTTGTCCTCTCGAACATCTGCTCTTTCTCACTTATTTGTGCCCCGTACGCCCGCTTGGTCTGGAAAAAAGCGAAAAGATCAATATTTCCGCAGCCTATAAACGAAACAAGCAGGCCGACCCTTGGGGGCGCCTGCTTGAAAACTTAAGAATCGCGAGGAAGACCTTCCCGTCACTTGGCTGTTCTTCCCACCACTTGCGGATTATTCGTTCCAGATCCGCCACGAGGCTTCGGCCTGGGCTTCGAGCATCACGCGCCCGTTGCGCACATGAGCCCCGCGCTGCATGGCGAAGTCGAGGAATTGTGTCACCTCGGGGTTGTAGACCAGATCCAGCACATAATGCTCGGGCGTGAGGAAGGCATAGGGGATGCGGGGTGCCTCCTCCACATCGGGAAAAGTCCCCACGGGGGTGGCGTTGATCACCAGCTTCGACTGCTCCACGACCTCGCACGGCAGATTGTCGTAGGTGTAGTTGCCGCGGCAGGCGTCACGGGATACGATCCCGAAGGGGATCTCCCGCTCGGCGAGGGCATACTGCACGGCCTGGGATGCCCCTCCCGTGCCCAGGATCAACGCCTGCTCGGGTTGCGTCCCCTCCAGAAGGTCGTTGAGCGTGGCCCTCAGTCCGATGATGTCGGTGTTGTGCCCCACCAGACGGCCGTCGGCATGACGGCGGATACAGTTCACCGCCCCGATCACCTCTGCATCGTAGGAGAGGGAGTCGAGATAGGGGATCACCTCACATTTGTAGGGGATCGTGACGTTGAGCCCGCACAACGAGGGATGCTCCTCCAGAAGCCGGGGCAGATCCTCGATTCCCTCCAGCTCGTAGAGCGTGTATTCGTGGTCGTAGAGTCCCTCCTCGCGGAATTTGCGGTTGAAGTATTCGGCCGATGCCGAGTGGCGGACCGGGCGGCCGATCAGTCCGAAACTGCGCATGATTCTATTGCTCTTTGTTCTTTACGAGGAAACGGGCTGCAAGTTCGATGCCGTAGATCGTGAAGAATCCCACGAGACAGAGCCCCGCAGCCTGCCACAGGTGGGCTTCCCCGCCGACGAGTGTTTCGTAGTGGGCGGGCGAGATGTTGGCCTCGATCAGCGGCATGACCTTTCCGTGGCTGTCGACATAGGTCTCGACCACCTCTTTCCAGGGCCACACCTTGTTGAGCGATCCCAGCATGAAACCCATCAGCAGTGCCACCGTCAGATCGTGGTAGTGCTTCAGAAGCCACGACAGCAGGTGTGAGAAGGAGATGATTCCGCCCAATGCACCGATGCCGAATATGACGATTACATAGAGATTCAGATCGCTGATGGCCTGGATAACGAACAGGTACTTGCCCAGCAGGAGCAGGATGAATGCACCCGATATTCCGGGGAGGATCATGGCGCAGATGGCAATGGCACCCGACAGCATGATGAACCACCAGTCGTTGGGCGTCTCGGCGGGAGTGGCGATGGTGATCCACCACGCGATGCCGATACCCAGCAACATGGAGGTGACGCTCTTCACATCCCATTTGCCGATCTCGCGGGCCACCATGAGTGCCGAGGCGATGATCAGTCCGAAGAAGAACGCCCAGATCAGAATCGGGTGGTTGGTCAGCAGATAGGTCATCAGCCGTGCCAGCGTGAAGATCGCCGTGCCGATACCTATGAAGAGCGGCAGGAGGAAGTCCCCGTTGATGTGACGCCAGAAGTCGCCGAAACGACCCGTGAACAACAGTCTTACGGCCTCGGGGTTGACCTTGCGGATCGAGTCGATCAACTCTTCGTAGATTCCCGAGATAAAGGCGATCGTGCCACCCGAGACTCCGGGGACCACATCGGCCATACCCATGGCGCAGCCTTTCAGGGCCAGGGTCAGAGATTGGAATAATTTCATTTCTTCAGTTTGAAAGCGTAAGGACGACAAAACGGTCTGTGCTCTCCTAAAAAATAATCTCCGCATTCGAGAGTCCGAAGCGGAGACAGTCGGTCTGACTGAACCGTAAATCGTCGGATGAATATTTCCGACAAAGGTATGAAAAAAATCTTAAATCCTTGCAAATAGCACGGTTTGCAAGATTTCGCTTCCGACCGCGAGCCTCATACTCTCGATACGGAAGCCTCCTCCTTAGGGAAAGCGTCTCGCTCGGAGGGGATCTCGGTCCGGGGCCGGTGCTGGTGGATGAAATCGACGACATCCTTCAGGCCGTCGGCAAATTTCGTGAAATCCTCCTTGTAGAGGAATATCTTGTGACGGTTGTAAGAGGAGGTTCCGTCGGGTGCCGTGATTTTACGGCTCTCGGTGATCGTCAGATAATAATCCTCGGATCGGGTGACGCGGACATCGAAAAAATAAGTCCGCCGACCGGCCTTGACGGCTTTGGTCATGATTTGCTCGTCATACTCCTCTTGTCTATGACGAGGTGTTGCCTGGGATAACATAACAATTAAGTAGTTCGGGTTGTTATTTATGTGAAAGTGATACGAATTTACACAAAAAAACGCGAATCTCCAAGCAAACCGAACATTATTTTTCTCCTTTCAAAATCGGATTGCCCTCCGTCTCCCAGTGTGAAAGCAGATCTACGGCGCGGGTGTATGCACCTGTATGTGAATTGTTTACAATTTTGTAAAAGGAGCCCCGCTCAAAAAGCCTTTCGGCAAGGAGCGAACGGATTCTGATTTTGACCAATTTTTCGGAGTGGGAGAATTCCCCTTCGTCAAATTCTATATTGTATCGTGTGGCGAGGGCCTTTATCCCCTCATACATCCCGGCATCAGGCTCGAACCCCGCCTTGAAATCGGCCAGGGTGGGGTAGCGGCTCTTCAGGTGGGTGCGGTGGTGGTCCAGATACCCCAGCACATATTCGTTGATCACCCCGCGGCGGATCAACTGTCCGTAGTAGGGACTGAATCCCGCGGTGTCGGCGGGGATGAGCAGGTCGGGGTGGATGCCGCCTCCGCCGCGGACCGTGCGGCGGTACTTGAGCGTGGTGAATTCGGGGGTGTCGGCATCGAGCGAGTCGCGCACGCGGTCGTCGTAGCGGCGCAGGTGGTCCATGTAGTACTCGCGGCGTTCGCCCTGCTTGTAGGGACGCTGGATGACGCGGCCCGAGGGCGTGTGGTAGCGGGCCACGGTAAGGCGGATAGCCGAACCGTCACCCAGGCTTATCTGGCGTTGTACCAGTCCCTTGCCGAAACTCGGACGGCCGATTACGACCCCTCGGTCCCAGTCTTGGATGGCTCCCGCCACGATCTCCGAGGCCGAGGCCGAAGTCTCGTCGATGAGCACGGCCACATGCCCCTCGGTGAAGGCTCCGTTTTCGGGTGTGCGGAACGTCATGGGCGGGATGGCGCGACCCTCGGTGGAGAGGACCACGGCCCCGCGCGGGAGGAAGAATCCGGCTAACTTGAGGGCCTGGTCCAGCAATCCGCCGCCGTTGCCCCTCAGATCGAGGATGAGGCTTTGGGGACGCCCCAGCTCCGCGAACGATGAGCGAAACTCCTCGAAGGTGGTGCGACCGAAACGGTTGATCTTGATATAGCCGATTTCCGGTGTGGCCATGTAGGCGGCATCGACCGTGTTGAGGGGGATTTTGTCGCGCACAATCGAGAACCGCAGCTCCTCGCTTACGCCAGGACGGTGGATGGCGATCTCGACCTTCGAGCCGCGTTTGCCCCTCAGGTACTTCGGGACTTCGCCCTGCTTGAGCCCCACGGCCCCGAGGGTGTCGATGCGGACGATGCGGTCGTTGGCCCTTACTCCCACCTCGGCGGCCGGACCTCCGGGAATGGTGTTCACCACGTGAACCGTGTCGCGGAGAATGGCAAACTCCACGCCGATGCCGCTGAATTCGCCGTTGAATGACTCCTCGACACTCTTCATCTCCTCGGCATCGAGATAGGCCGAGTGGGGGTCGAGCTGCTCCAGCATGGCGCGGATGGCGCTCTCGGTGAGGGGCGTCATCTCCACATCCTCGACATAGAGCTTCGACAGAAGACGGCTCACTTGCATAATCTTCTGCATATTCTTCATGAAGACTTTTTCCTGGGTCTCCTGCGCCCGAAGGGGCAAAAAGAGCAAGGTGACCAAAAGTGTGAGTATCAATCGCATGACTGAATGTTTTTTTGTGTTTGCTGTTTCTGTTGCGGCTTTTTTTGCTGCGGTTTTTATCCCTGTCTCTGTGATTCGGGATAGGAAACGTTCCGTGTGATTCCGGGGGATCTCATGCGGGTACGCTGTGCCTTCGTTCATTGAGACGGGGAAGACGAGGCTGGGGCTGGGACTGGGACTGGGACTGGGACTCCGCACCGTCTACCGCGTCTGTGTTGTACCTGTTGAAAGCCCTATCTTAAACAATAAGCCTCCCTACAACGCGATAGAGAGGCTTATTGTATATAGGTGCTTGGCCTATGGAATTACTTTATCTCGGCGAGCAGATCGGCGATTTTGGAGAGCTCGACCTGCTGCTGATCACCCGAGCGCATATCCTTGATGGTGGCAACTCCGGCCTCCAACTCCTGCGAACCGATGATCACCACGAAGGGAATCGAACGGCGGTTGGCATACTCCATCTGCTTTTTCATCTTGGCAGCCTCGGGATAAATCTCGGCGGGGACACCCTTGTCGCGCAGCTGACGCAGTACGGGCAGAGCCGCAGCCTCCTCCTTTTTGCCGAGGTTGGTGAAGATCACGCGGGTCGAGAAGTTGACCTCCTCGGGGAAGAGATCCAAACCGCACATCACATCGTAGATGCGGTCGGCTCCGAACGAGATGCCGACACCCGACAGCCCCTTCAAACCGAAGATACCTGTCAGATCGTCGTAGCGACCGCCTCCCGAGATCGAGCCGATGGCGAAATCCAGGGCCTTGACCTCGAAGATGGCTCCCGTGTAGTAGTTCAGACCGCGGGCCAGCGAGAGATCCAGCTCCACATCCAACTCAATGCCCGATGCCGAGACATAGCCGAAGATCGTGCGCATCTCCTCGATACCCTTCATGCCGGTCTCGGAGGCGGCGAGCAGATTGCTCAACAGGGAGAGCTTCTCGTCGTTCGTACCGCTCATTTCGAGGATGGGCTGCAACTTGCCGATGGCCTCTTCGTCCAAACCGCGCTCCATAAGCTCGGCTTTGACATTGTCCAGACCGATCTTGTCCAGTTTGTCGATGGCCACCGTGATGTCCATCATCTTGTCGGCATGACCGATCGCTTCGGCAATGCCGAAGAGGATCTTGCGGTTGTTCATCTTGAGCTGTACGCGGATACCCAGTGCACGGAACACGCGCTCGACGATCTCCACCAGCTCCACTTCGCAGAGCAGCGAGTGGGTGCCGATCACATCGACGTCACACTGGTAGAACTCGCGGTAACGACCCTTCTGCGGACGATCGGCGCGCCATACGGGCTGGATCTGATAACGCTTGAAGGGGAACGTCAACTCGTTGTTGTGCTGGACGACGTAGCGGGCAAACGGCACCGTGAGGTCGTAACGCAGACCCTTCTCGCAGATCTTCGATGCCTGCGTGAGTTCCTCCGGCGAGAGCTTTGCGGCGTAGTCGCCCGAGTTGAGGATCTTGAACAGCAATTTGTCGCCCTCGTCGCCGTATTTGCCTAAGAGGGTCGAGAGATTTTCCATCGAAGGGGTCTCCAGCGGAGCGAATCCGTAGGTGCGGAATACCTTTCTGATGGTGTCGAAGATATATTGGCGGCGCATCATCTCCAACGGAGAGAAGTCGCGTGTACCTTTCGGAATAGAGGGTTTTTGTGCCATAACCTTTGTGTATAATTACTCCATTAATTTTTTGTATTTCACTCTGTGGGGCTGAGTGTCGCCTCCCTGAGCCTTCTTCCATGCCTCGTACTCGCTGTACGAACCCTCGAAATAGGTGACTTTCGAGTCGCCCTCGAATGCCAGGATGTGGGTGGCGATACGATCCAGGAACCAACGGTCGTGGGAGATTACCACGGCACAACCTGCGAAGTTCTCCAGCCCCTCCTCCAGGGCACGCAACGTGTTGACGTCGATGTCGTTGGTCGGCTCGTCAAGCAGCAGCACGTTGCCTTCCTCCTTGAGTGCGAGGGCCAGGTGCAGACGGTTGCGCTCACCGCCCGACAACATACCGCACTTCTTCTCCTGGTCGGCACCCGAGAAGTTGAAACGGGCCACATAGGCGCGGGCGTTGACCTGACGGTTGCCGAGCATCATCAGCTCCGAACCGCCCGACACCACCTCGTAGACGCTCTTTTCGGGGTCGATCGACTTGTGCTGCTGGTCGACATAGGCCAGCTTCACCGTCGGGCCCACGCGGAACGAACCCTCGGTAGGCTGCTCCAGACCCATGATCATGCGGAAGAGGGTCGTCTTACCCGTACCGTTGGCACCGATCACACCGACGATGCCGGCGGGGGGCAGCGTGAAGTCGAGGTTCTCGTAGAGCACGCGGTCGCCGAAGGCCTTCTTCACACCGTGGGCCTCGATCACTACATCGCCCAGACGGGGACCGTTGGGGATGAAGATTTCGAGCTTCTCCTCCTTCTGCTTGGTGTCCTCGTTCATCATCTTGTCGTAGGCCGACAGACGGGCCTTCTGCTTGGCGTGACGGCCCGAGGGAGCCATGCGCACCCACTCCAACTCGCGTTCGAGGGTCTTGCGGCGTTTCGACTCCTGCTTTTCCTCCATGGCCATGCGGGCGGTTTTCTGTTCGAGCCATCCCGAGTAGTTGCCCTTCCAGGGAATACCCTCGCCGCGGTCCAGTTCGAGGATCCATCCTGCGACGTTGTCCAGGAAGTAACGGTCGTGGGTCACGGCGATCACCGTACCCTTGTACTGCTGGAGGTGCTGCTCCAACCAGTCGATCGACTCGGCGTCGAGGTGGTTGGTCGGCTCGTCGAGCAGCAGGACGTCGGGCTGCTGCAACAGCAGGCGGCACAGAGCCACACGGCGGCGCTCTCCTCCCGACAGATGTTTGACGTTCTGGTCGGCGTCGGGACAACGCAGGGCATCCATTGCGCGTTCCAGCACGCTGTCCAACTCCCAACCGTTGACATGGTCGATCTGTTCGTAGAGCTCGCCCTGACGCTCGATCATGCGGGCCATCTCGTCGTCCGATATCGGCTCGCAGAGCTTCATGTTGATCTCTTCGTATTCCTTGAGCAGGGCGACCGTCGAGGCACAGCCCTCTTCGACCACTTCGCGGACGGTCTTCGAGTCGTCCAGTTTGGGCTCCTGCTCCAGGTAACCCACCGAGTAGCCCGGTGAGAAGACCACTTCGCCCTGGTAGTTCTTGTCGATTCCCGCGATGATTTTCATCAGGGTCGACTTACCGGCACCGTTCAAACCGATGATACCGATTTTCGCTCCGTAAAAGAACGAGAGGTAGATGTTGTTCAGCACCTTTTTCTGGTTGGTAAACGTCTTGGATACGCCCACCATCGAGAAGATGATTTTTTCGTCTGCCATAAATTGTATGTCTTGTTTGTTTTGTTGTCCTGTCCGTACGGCCGTTCGCGGGGTGTCCCCGAGGGGGGCGGGCCGTTTTTCCGGCCTTTTGACCGGGCCGGGGATTAATCCTTGCAAAGATACGACTATTTTTTTGAAAAATCCCGCCTTGAGGCGATTTTTACCCGATCAATCGACCCCCGGAGCGGGCAAAACGCTTTGGTATGGAAAATTTTTTCTATCTTTGCACCCATAAACAGAGTATTATGGCAGGATCGAACTTCGTAGATTACGTGAAGATATTTGCCCGTTCGGGGCATGGAGGCAGTGGCTCGGCACACTTCCGCAGAGAGAAATTTGTGGCATTCGGCGGTCCCGACGGCGGTGACGGCGGCAAGGGCGGCAGCATTGTGCTGGTGGGTGAGAAGCAGTATTGGACACTGATCCACCTGAAGTACCAGCGCCACCAGTTTGCCGAGGACGGAGCCTGCGGATCGGGAGCCCGTTCGTCGGGCAAGGATGCCAAGGATATCGTGATTCCCGTGCCGCTGGGAACGGTAGCCAAGCGACTGGTTGTCGACGAGGACGGAGAGGAACACTACGAGATGGTGGGCGAGGTGACGGCCCATGGCGAGCGTCTGGTGCTGCTGCACGGCGGTCGCGGCGGCCTGGGTAACTGGCACTTCAAGAGCGCCACGAACCAAACCCCGCGCTATGCCCAGCCCGGTGAGGAGGGTGACGAGGGTACGTTCATCCTGGAGCTGAAGGTGCTGGCCGATGTGGGGCTGGTGGGCTTCCCCAATGCCGGAAAGTCGACCCTCCTGGCAGCCGTGTCGGCGGCCAAGCCCAAGATCGCCAACTATGCCTTCACGACCCTTGAACCGAACCTGGGTATCGTCGAGGTGCGTGACCACAAGTCGTTTGTCATGGCCGACATCCCCGGTATCATCGAGGGCGCACACGAGGGTAAGGGTCTCGGTACTCGCTTCCTGCGCCACATCGAGCGTAACTCGGTGCTGCTGTTCATGATCCCGGCCGACAGCGACGACGTGAAGGCCGACTACGAGGTTCTGCTCGGCGAGCTGACGCAGTATAACCCCGAATTGCTCGACAAGGAGCGTCTGCTGGCCATCACCAAGTGCGATATGCTGGACGAGGAGCTGATCGAGGAGATGAAGGATCATCTGCCCGAAGGCATCCCGACGGTGTTTATCTCGTCGGTGACGGGGCTGAATATCGCGCGCCTGAAGGATATGCTTTGGGATACGTTGCAGAAGTAAGGCGGCGGATCGCTTCCCGCTTATCATAAAAAAGGACAAACCTCATGTCGGGGTTTGTCTTTTTTTTGTGCCGTGCGGGAGCGGGTTGCAAAGAGGGCCTCCCCCAAAACAACTTGAAAATGCCCCAGGCGCAGAACGGCATGATCGCGGAAGGGGAATGACAAAGCGACAGAGCCGCAGGAAAATAGGGGATATGGTGCGGCAAGGTAAGGTGGAGGGTAAGATGGCGAGGGGACCGATCTGTCGGTCATGCGACCGCAGGGTTTGACGACAAAACAGCCGACGGTGTGGTTAAAGTAGTGATGAGGCGTAATTCGACATTGGACATGACGGTGGCCTTTGACTTTGGCAATGGCAACTGCGACAGTGCTGGAGCAGGTATTGGAGTTGGCAACGAGGGATCCTGTCCCCTCTTTCAATTGCAAACCCTTCCTTTTGTCGCGGTCATTTCGCAGCGGATGGCGTAGGCTCGAATTGGAAATTGTGGTTGACGACTCTCAGCCGATATTTCCCCGCGAAGTATTCGACAATGCCGCGGATCGTGCCGCAGCCTTCGGGAACAAGGCTTGATGCGTAGGCGCAGGTCGAGGGCATCCACACCATAAACTCCCCGCCCCGACCGTCCACCAGCCTGTGGGTGGTGTTGCGGTAATGCCCCGGAGCATCGGCCTCGCACCAGGGTCTGATTTCCGCAAAGCGTACCCCGTGGAATTCCACATAAGTGTCGATATGGTGGGGGCGTACCTCCCCGAATCTCAAAATCTGGGCTTGGGGCGGCAGAGGTTCGTTGGTATCCTTTGAGATGTAGTGGTCCAGTTCCTCATGGGGAATCTCCTCCGCGCCCCAGTCGTCGTCGCCTGTGCCCAGACGCAACTGCCCCGAATGGTTGCAGAGGGTGAGACCATGGCAGTGGACGGTGAGGCTTTGGCCGAAGGGGTAGAGGTCGGCCAAATGGTCGCTCGTGATGTTGAGGGCGATTCCTCCGCTCCGGTCGGCGAGGAACAGCTCGTGGAAGAACTCCCCGTAGTGGTCGCTGCTGATCACCCGTCCGCGGATCGAGATCGGCCCGCTGAGCAGGGTGCTGCTCCCGCGGGCAAGCGAGCGCAGGTGGGCGATCGTGACGTATTCGTCGTGGGGAAGGCCTTCCGTGGAGGAGTCGAAGGCGGTGGCGGGAGTGCATCCGTGGATGAGGACCAGAAGGATGACTGTCGCCACAAGGTTATATGCTGTCCGTGCAATCCTGTTCATATCGGGGCTTTAGGATGAATCCCGAGGGGGTCTGTTCGAGGATTCCCGTGATGGAGCAACGCCCCTCGGGAACGGGCGTCTGCGAGAAGGTGGCGTAGGGACTCACATAACTGCGGATCTCGTTTCCCCGGCGGTCGCGGAAACGGTGATAGCCCGACCATAGGGGACGTTCCTCTTCGGCGGGCGTGTCGGCCAAAGCCACATCGTCGATGCGGATCAGCCGTCCGCAGTCTCCGCGGTCCAGCTCCCCGAGATCCATTCTCTCGGGCGGCAGCGGTTGCAGATGCTCCGTTCCGCGTTGCAGGTGGAGGCGCAGGGCGGCGGGTGAGGGCAGCATCCCGGTCGGGAATCCGCTGCCGGGTTGGGGCGTGGTCCCTACTTGTAGCACTCCGTTGTGCCACCCCGCGTGCAGGCCGTTGAGGTGGAGCGTCACCACGCACCCCTCGGGGAAATCGTTGTGGAGATGCTCCACGTCGGCCAGCAGCATGAGGGCCTCCGTGCGGGATTCGATGGCGATCCGGTGGCGGAAGTTTCCCGTGTGGTCGTCGGTGGTGACCGTGCCGCTGATGCTCATCTCCTCCCCGAGGGCACACCCTTCGGTGGGGACCATCGCCTTGAAAGCCCCGATCGAAATCGTACCCGGACGGGCCGTCTCCCCGTCCGCTTCACCGAACGAGGAGTCGTAGCAGCCCGCCAGCAACAGAAGCAGCAGGCCGCACCAGTTCCGTATGTGTCTCATGATCCGGTTCAGGCCTCGATGCGCGAATCCTTCAAACCCAGGAAGTAGAGGATGCCGTCCAGACCGATCGTCGAGATGGATTGCCGTGCGGTGGCCTTCACCTTGGGTTTGGCGTGGAAGGCGATGCCCAGACCCGCCAGGTTGAGCATCGGCAGGTCGTTGGCCCCGTCACCCACGGCCACGGCCTGCGAGATGTTGATCTTCTCGAACTGACACAGCAACCTCAGCAGCTCGGCCTTACGGCGTCCGTCGACCACTTCGCCCAGATAGCGGCCTGTGAGTCGTCCGTCCTTCACCTCCAGCTCGTTGGCATAGACGTAGTCGAAGCCGTAACGCTGCTTGAGGTAGTTGCCGAAATAGGTGAATCCGCCCGAGAGGATGGCCGTCTTGTAGCCGACCCGTTTCAGAACGGTCATCATGCGCTCCAGGCCCTCGGTGATGGGGAGGTTGAGGGCGATGTCCTCCATGACGTTGATGTCGAGTCCTTCGAGCAGGGCCACCCGCTCGGTGAAGCTCTGCCGGAAGTCGATCTCGCCACGCATGGCCCGGGCCGTGATCTCACGCACACGGTCGCCCACGCCCGCGCGCTCGGCCAGTTCGTCGATCACCTCGGTCTCGATGAGCGTCGAGTCCATGTCGAAGCAGATCAGACGGCGGCTGCGGCGGAAGATGTCGTCGAGCTGGAACGAGACGTCGAGTCCCGAATCCGAGAGGTTCATGAACGCCTCCTGCATCTTGCTGCGCTCCTCGTCGGTGAGCGATCCGCGCACCGAAAGCTCGATGCACGACTTGGGCGAACGCTCGTCCTTGCACAGGGGCATACGTCCCGTGAGTCGTTTGATGGCGTCGATGTTGAGCCCCCGGTCGCTCACCACGCGGGTCACCTCGGCGATGTGGCGTGCGGTGACGGTGCGGCCCAGCAGGGTGATGATGTAGCGGTTCTTGCCCTGTCGTCCGACCCACATATTATATTGGTCTTCGGAGATGGGTGTAAAACGGATCATCACCTCCAGCTCGGAGGCTTTGAACAGGAGTTCCTTCATGATGTTGCCCGATTTTTCGGGCGTTGTCATGAAGAGGATGCCCAGTGTGAGCGACTGGTGGATGTTGGCCTGGCCAATATCGAGGATGAAGGCGTCGTAACGGGCGAGGATCTCGGTCAGCGAGGAAGTCATTCCCGGCTTGTCGGTTCCCGATATGTTGATCTGGATGATTTCTACGTTGTCTCGTGCCATCGTTTCGGGTTCTTTTTTTTTGTGAATTTATAGGTTATTTGCTTACAAAGTTAATAAATTTGGTTATTTTTGTTGCCGAAAACCATACATAATAATGAATTTATCATACTTGTTTTTCTCGTTTTTCGCGCAGAATGACACTCCGGCACCCCTGATGCTGCCCGATAGCGTCCAGAAAGCCAATTTTGCGCAGTCGATCCATCGTCTGATGAATATCGACTTCCACAAGGTATTTTCGGATCTGTGTGGAGAATTGATCTGGATCGCAATCAAACTGCTGATTGCCGTCGTTGTCTATATGATCGGCCGCTGGGTGCTGCACCGCATCATCCGTCTGGTCAACATCGTGCTGGAACACCGCCAGGTCGACGCTTCGCTCCGGTCGTTTGTCAATAACACCGTCAAGGTGATCTTCACGGTCATCCTGCTGATGATCGTCGTTCAGACCCTGGGCGTGAATGTCACCTCGCTGATCGCCCTGTTCTCGGCCGCAACTCTGGCCATCGGTATGGCGTTGAGCGGTACGGCCCAAAACTTTGCGGGAGGAATCATGATCCTCGTGATGAAGCCCTACCGTGTGGGCGACTTCATCTCGGCACAGGGTCAGATGGGTACGGTCCACGAGATCAAGCTCTTCTCGACGGTCCTTACCACGGTCGACAACCGCCAGATCTACGTGCCGAACAACTCGATCGCCACGGCCATCATCGACAACTACACCTCCTCGCGCCGCCGTCGTGTGGATTGGACGGTGGGTATCTCCTACGGTGACGATGTGGATGTGGCCCGTCAGACGATCCTCGAAATGTTTGCCGCCGATCCGCGCATCATGCAGGATCCCGCCCCGATCGTCAAGGTTTCGGAGCTGGCCGACAGTTCGGTGAACCTCACGGTGAGAGCCTGGACCAAGACCTCGGACTACTGGGATGTGTTCTTCGACTACAACGAGCGCATCTACAAGGAGTTCCCCAAGCGCGGTCTGAGCTTCCCCTTCCCGCAGATGGATGTTCATTTGGATAAATAATAAATCTCATACCCATGAAACGGTTTTTAAAAAATCTTCTTTTCCCGATTGCGGCTCTGATGATGTTCTCGGCCTGCAACTCGGATATAGGTCCCGAATATTCGACGCCTCCCGTGGTGGAGAGCATGACCTTTGCGCCGGCTATCCCCATGTCGACCCAGCAAGTTACGGTCCAGGCCGTGGCTACGTGTGCCTACGGTATCCAGAATGTGGTGATCTTCTACCGTGTGACCGACAAGGACGGCAAGGTAGAACCTGTCAAGGAGGCTGGAAGTATGTTCTACGACAAGAAGGAGAAGGTGAGCTACGAGGGTAAGATTCCCGCTCAGAAAGCAGGCTCGAAGGTGGAATTCCAGGTGTTTGCCACCACGCCCTTTGGTGTGGCGGGCGGTACCGAGCTGAAGTCTTATACGGTAATGGATGGCGAGTTGAAACCGGAACCCGATCCGGAGCCACTGCCTCAGGAATAAATAAAAAATCAAAAGAAAATTATGGAATTAAGAGAAATTTTGGCCATCTCCGGCCAGCCCGGACTTTATAAGTTTGTAGCGCAGTCGATGCGTGGAGTGATTGTCGAGTCGTTGGTTGACGGTCGTCGTATGAACGCTGCGGCCTCGTCGAAGGTGAGTGCTCTGACCGAGATCTCGATGTTCACCGAGGGCGACGACATTCCGCTGGCCGAGGTCTTCACCAAAATTTACACCCACTACGAGGGCAAAGAGGCCATCTCCCACAAGGAGTGCGCCGAGAAGTTGCAGGCAGCCTTTGCTGAGGTGCTTCCCGAGTATGACCGCGAGCGTGTACACGTGTCGGACATCAAGAAGTGCTTCGCATGGTACAACCTTCTGGTCAAGGCCGGATTCACCGAGTTCAAGACCGGTGACGAGGAGGCTCAGGAGGAGTAGTCTCACTGCGGCTTATCCGCTGATGAGCGGAACCCGAAAGTGAATCTGTCTGAGGAGGGGCAGTTGGCCTCCGACCTTGGATAGCGGCACGAAAAAAGAGGTGATCCCGTTTGGGGGTCACCTCTTTTTTTGTGCTTCCGAGAGTAGAGGTTTTCTTGAAGCGGTTCCCGGATTATGCCCTACGCAATGGACACTTGCCGCAGTTTCCCTTCCCCGAATGGGGAGAAGGGTCGTGATTGAGGGGCTCAAGGTCAATGGGCGGATGGTCGGCACCGAGGTGTATATGCTGAGTTGCTATTGACTTGGGGGCGATATGCTCCCTCTCTCCTAAAAGTTACCTCCAACGCCCTCGGACCGTTGTAACCTCTGCTCTACACACGCGGGCGGAAACAGAGGAGCATTTCCTTCTGTCAAGATGTTGGGACATCCTCTCGATCATGGGTGTCTTGTCGTTGTGGCATAGGGATTGTCTTTTGACGCTTTGCGCGATGGGCCGCCCCGTAATCCATGTTGATGCTCCTTTTTGCGGCCGCCCTACCCATGACCGTGCAGGGTGCCAGGGAAAGTGGTCGTGATGGGGCGTGTGATACCGTTGGTGGAGAATCATGACACCGCGCCGACGGTCGGGGCGGGACATCAGCAGGAGCGGCAATCGGATGTCGTCGCACGACGAGCGTCTGTCCCATCTTCGGGCGTACGAGCCGTTCCGTGAGTGCAATAGCCTTCTTTTTGAGCGCGTGAGCCGCATTGTGACGGCGTTGTTTGTCTATCCCGTGGGTGGCGGCAGATATTTGATACGTTGCGGCAGGTTGCAGCAGGTCTCTCTGGACTTCCCATGCAGATGCACCACCTTTTGCCGTCCTAATACCCCGCCCTTGCCTGCCGACGTTGGAGTCCCTAAATCCCATTTGTTGCCCTCTGCCCTTTCCGAGCCGAGCTCTCTTCACGCCTTAAAAAATAACGGGGAACGGTTCTTCCAAAAGAACCGTTCCCCGTTGGAGGTGTCTACCTGCCTGTCGGATTACTCCTCCTCGGCGAACATCGGATCCCATGCGGGGCAGGCGATGGGCTTCTGCTCCAGGATCTTGAGGGTCTCGGCGGGGATGAATCTCTTCTCCACCACCAGACGGAACATATACTCGTTGAACCACTCGTCGGTCATGATCAGGTGGCCCTTGTATCCGGCTTCGACGCCCCAGCTGTTTTCGACCATCCACTTGGTGGGCTTGCCCTCCTTGTCCAGGTCGACGGCCATCATCGTCATGGCGTGGCTCGAACCGCTGTCGAACGACTCCACACGCTGCTTCTTGTCCATCGTGAACGAAGTGCCCATGAGCGACCCGTAGTCGAAGTTGTTGATGTCGAGCAGGCCGCGCTTGCTGTCGAGGAACTTGCTCACGTCGCAGCTGAAGTACATCATCACGTTGTTCTTCAGCGACTCGATGCCGATCTGCTTGATCTCCTCGATCGGGAGGTTGATGTAGGTCCAGTTGTGGCCGTCGTAGACGTGGCGGTCGAAATCAATGGTGTAGAGCTTGTGGTACTCGCGCGAAGGGTCGTTCATCAGCATCACATAGTTGCCATTCAGGTCGTTGCCCAGGTATTCCTTGTAGAACGACTGCGGGGTGTAGGTGCGGCGGTCGACCACCTTGCCCGATGCGTCGACACGCGTCCACTCGAACTCCTGCACCGGCTCTCCGAATGCCAAAACCAGCATGCGGTAGATCTCGCCGAGCATCTCGACCTTCTTGGCCTCCACATCCGAAGCCTTGGTCTTCCTGGGCATCTCGCGCAGTTGGAGACCCTGCTCGCGGAGCTTCGTGGTGATGAGTTTGGCGATCATGCGGGTGTTCTCCGAGGAGAAGGTCTCGGGCATGACCTCTTTGGGAACGACACCGTATTTCTCGATCAGGTCGGATACACCGGTGAACTGACCGCCGTCACTCAAGGGGTGCTGGAACAGCCACTGTACCATCTTGTCGTCCAGGGGTTTTTCGCGAGTGTCGATCACGCCCTGGAGGAAGAGGTTGGATTTCTCCAGCTGGTCGTAGAAGAACGAGTAGCACTGCGAGAACTCCAGCTGGGAGAGGTTGTGCTGCTTCATGGCCTGGGCGCGCAGGACGTTGAGACCCGTGAAGAGCCAGCAGCGGCCCGAGGATTTCTGGTCGGTGATACCCTTCGATTCGACCTTGTAGGTGAAGTGGGTATCCATGCCCTTGCGGTTCTCCTGGTTGATGGCCAGGGTGGCGATGTTGGTGCTTCCGATGGCGTTTCTCAGGGCCTTGTCGGAGGCGTTGCCCACGTAGGAGGCCTGGAGTTTCGACATGATTTCGGGGGTAATTCCGCCGCTTTGGGCGAATACGGCGCTTCCCGTGAAGAGGAGGCCGGCGGTGAAAAGTACGGATCTCAGTTTCATAATGTTTGTAAGGGTTGTTTGTTCTGTCATTCTTTCTTCGGAGCACTCTTGCCCGCGATAGCTTGGCAAAGATAACATTTTCCCGTGAAAATCCGTCTTTTCGGCCCGAAAACTTTGCTTTTCGGGCCGGTGGAGGGGGATGTCGGACGCGCCCTCCCGCCGAAATCCGCCTCCCTCCGCAGAAAACTGCCCCTCCACCGAAAACTGCTTCTTCCTGCCGGGAACCGCCCCGTTCATCGAAAATCATCCCCTCTCACTGAAAACCGTTCGTCCGCCGAAAACCGCGGGGTGGGGCGGCTGCATCCGATTGGTGGGCCTCCGGCAGGTGGAGAGGGCGGACTTCGACGGGCGGAGGAGCGGAAAAACTCATTTTGTGCTTGTTTCTGCGCCGACGTTTTTTTACCTTTGTAGATCGAAATCAGAAATACAATGTCTCCCATCCTGGTTATAATCACTGCTTTGGCCTATATCTCGGTGCTGTTCTTCGTGGCATGGCGCTCGGGACGCAAGGCCGACAATGCAGGCTTCTTTTCCGGTAATCGCCGCACGCCGTGGTACTTGGCCGCCTTTGCCATGATCGGGGCGGCGATGTCGGGCGTGACGTTCATTTCGGTGCCGGGGTCGGTCCTTCGGGACGGATTCTCCTATATGCAGATGGTGCTGGGCTTCACCGTCGGCCAGTTTGTGGTGGCCTATGTGTTGATCCCGGCCTTCTATCGCCTGAAGGTCGTCTCGCTCTACGAATACCTCGACGATCGTTTCGGCGTATGCTCCCACCGTACGGGAGCCTGGTTCTTCTTCATCTCGAAAATGCTGGGCGCGGCGCTGAGGGTCTATGTCGTCTCGGCCGTGATGCAGCTGCTGGTTTTCGACCGCTACGGCATACCGTTCTGGATCAATGCCTTGGTGACGATGGCCTTCGTGTGGCTGTACACACGGCAGGGGGGTGTCAAGTCTCTCATCTGGACCGATATGCTCAAGACGGCGTGTCTGATTGCGAGCCTCGTGCTCTCGATCGGCTTCATCATCCGCGGTCTGGACCTTACGCCGGGAGAGGCCCTCGCGGCGGTGCGTACCTCGCCCATGTCGCGCGTCTTTTTCTTCGACGATCCCTCGTCGGCCTACTATTTCTGGAAGAAGTTCGCCGCGGGAGTGGTCATGCTCATCGCCATGACGGGCCTCGACCAGGACATGATGCAGCGCAATATGAGCTGCCGTTCGTCGCACGACGCTCAGAAAAATATCATCCTCACGGCCGTAAGCCAGATCTTCGTCATCCTGCTGTTTCTCGTCCTGGGCGTCCTGCTCTACCTCTATGTGGACCACGCGGGACTGACCCTGCCCGAGAAGAGCGACCAGGTGTTCTCGCTGGTGGCCGTCAACGGAGGACTGCCCGTGGCGGTGGGGATTCTGTTTGTCGTGGGCCTTGTGTCGAGTACCTACTCGGCCGCGGGGTCGGCTTTAACGGCCTTGACGACCTCCTTTACGGTCGATATTCTCTCGGCCACACGCCTCGGGGACGAGACGGCGTTGACGCGGACGCGCCAAAGGGTTCATGTGGCTATGGCCCTGGGTATGGCCCTGCTGATCCTGGTGTTCGAGTACTGGACCGACGACAGCGTCATCAACCTGGTCTATAAGGTGGCCTCCTATACCTACGGTCCCTTACTCGGGATGTTCGCCTTCGGGCTCTGCTGCCGCCGCCGTGTGCGCGACGGGTGGATGCCTCTGGTGGCCGTCATTGCGCCCGTGATGAGCGGACTGCTCCAGGAGTGGAGTCGCGAGCGGTGGGGCTACGAGATCGGATTTGAACTGTTGATTTACAATGCGGCGTTCACCATGGCGGGAATGCTGCTGCTGAGCAAGAAAAGATGAAAACCAAATTATTATACACACTGATTCTGCTGCTCGGGTGGGGTGTGGGCTTTGCGGCCAAACCCGAGATCGGCTACCGTACACGCAAAGAGATGGGAGCGATGCTCACGCGCATCGTGGAACGCGAGGTGGTGAAGGCCCCCGTGCAGGTGACGGCCATCAAGGCGTCGAAAAAGCTGGTGACGGTCTATACCTCGCGGACGATGTCCTATTACCCTTTCCGCGAGGCCTCGACCCGCGCCATCTACGACTCGATCCGCGCCATGCTGCCCCCGCAGTATGCCCGGGCACGTATCGAGGTGATTTCGGACCGCTGCGAGATCAGCTCGCTGGTCCCGTTGGCCTACCGTACGCGCACCTATAAGCGCAAGAAGGATATCCCGGTGCATTTCACCAATCGGGCCGAGCGTCCGTTGCTGACGCGCCTTTCGACCGTGGCCCCTCCGACGCAGGGACTTCTGGGCCGCCATATCGCCCTGTGGCAGAGCCACGGGCGCTATTTCGACCAGAAGCGCAACTGCTGGCGCTGGCAGCGCGTACGCCTGTGGGAGACGTGCGAGGATCTCTATACGCAGAGCTATGTGTTGCCCTACCTGGTGCCGATGCTGGAGCAGGCGGGGGCTTGCGTTCTGCTGCCGCGCGAGCGTGATGTGCAACTCCACGAGGTGCTGTGCGACAACGACGACCCTTACAGCGGCTACCGCGAGGAGGGTGCATGGCAGGAGGGCGGCCGCGGATTCGCCCACCTGAGGGAGGTCTACCGTACGGGCGAGAATCCCTTCCGCGAGGGTACGGCCCGCCGCACGCTCTCGACTTCGGGACGCGAGACCGCCTCGGCCGTGTGGCGTGCCGGAATCCCCGAGCGGGGCGAATATGCCGTCTATGTGAGCTACGAGTCCCTGCCCGAGAGCAGCGACGATGTGTGCTATACGGTCCGCCATGCCGGCGGTGAGAGCCGCTTCGAGGTCAATCAGACGATGGGCGGCGGCACGTGGATCTGCCTGGGCAAGTTCCTCCTGGAGGAGGGCGAGCAGGATGTGGTGATCCTCTCGAATGTCTCGCGGCGCGGGGGACGGGTCATCTCGGCCGATGCCGTGAAGATCGGCGGCGGCTACGGCAACATCATGCGCCGTACCGATCCCTCGCAGCAAGAGGGCGCGAAGGCGGAGTACCTTGAGGAGACGAGCGGTTATCCGCGTTTCTGTGAGGGGGCGCGCTACTGGTTGCAGTGGGCGGGCTTCGACGAGAAGGTCTATGCCGGAAAGGACCACATGGATGATTACAAGGAGGATTATATGTCGCGTGCCCACTGGGTCAATGCCCTGATGGGCGGATCGGAACGCCTGCCCGACTCGGTGGGTCTGCGGATACCGATCGATATGGCCTTTGCGTTCCACTCCGACGCCGGAGTCAGGGACGGCGACGAGATCGTCGGCACGCTGGGTATCTTCTATACGCGCCAGAACGAGGGCTGCTTCGAGGGCGGGGCAAGCCGTTTCCGCTCGCGCGACCTCACGGATATGGTGATGACGCAGATCGTGGGCGACATCCGCCGCGGCTTCGAGCCGGAGTGGAACCGTCGCGGACTGTGGAACCGCTCCTATTACGAGGCCCGTGTGCCGAGTGCCCCGACCATGTTGCTGGAGCTGCTCTCGCATCAAAATTTCGCCGATATGCGCTATGGCAGCGACCCGCGCTTCAAGTTCTTCGTGAGCCGTGCCGTCTATAAGGGCATCCTGCGCTACATCAGCTCGCAGTACGGCACACCCTATGTGGTGCAGCCCCTGCCGGTGGAGTCTTTCTCGTCGGAATTTGTCGGCGAACGCACCGTAAGGCTCAGCTGGACGCCCGTGCTGGACTCCCTGGAACAGACGGCCGTGCCGACGGGCTATGTACTCTATACGCGCCGCGGTGAGGGTGGCTTTGACAACGGACGCTATGTCGGGGAGCCGACCTGCGTCGTGGAGCAGGAGCCCGACGAGGTGTACAGCTACCGCGTGGCGGCCGTCAACGAGGGTGGCGAGAGCTTCCCGAGCGAGACGCTGGCCGTGTGCCGTGTGTCGCAGGAGCGGGGCCGCGTGCTGATCATCAACGGCTTCGACCGCGTAAGCGCTCCCCACAATGAGAGGTGCGATACGCTGGCGGGCTTCTATCATACGTTCGATGGAGGTGTGCCCGACCGCCGGGACATATCGTTTGTGGGCAGTCAGTATATCCACGATCTGAAGATGGCCCGATGCGAGAATGACACAAAGGCCCTGGGAGCATGCCGCAGTGATGCCGAGACCGATGTCATCGGCGGCAATACGTTCGATTACCCCTACCTCCACGGCCGCTCGATCGCCCGGGCCGGGTATTCGTTCTGCTCCTCTTCGGCCAAAAGCGTGGAGCGGGGCGAGGTGCGTCCCGACCGCTACGATGTGGTGGATCTGATCCTGGGCAAGCAACGCTCGATCCGGGTGGCGCGCGGTGTGCGCGGCGTGGAGTTCCGGGCCTTCACCCAACCCATGCAGCGGGCCTTGCGCCAGTTTGTGGGCGGGGGTGGATCGCTCCTGGTGTCGGGCAGCTACATCGGTTCGGATTTGTGGAAGGGACTGGATGCAACGGAGGCGGACCGCCGCTTTGGCGAAGAGGTCCTGCACCTGAGCTTCGACTGCATGAAGGCCGTCCCCCGCGGCCGCGTGCGCATTACGACTCCCCTGGCCGTCTTCTCGCGCGGTGAATACCGCTTCCGCGAGCAGCCCACGAGCGAGGACTACGGGGTGGAGTCCCCCGAGGCCTTCATCCCCTGCGGTGAACACTCCACGGTGGCGATGCGCTATGCCGACGGAGGAAAAGCCGCCGCCGTGGTCTCGACCGACGGGGGAGGGGTGTTCGTCATGGGATTCCCCTTCGAGACGATCTCTTCGGAGGAGGGGCGCGACCGTCTGATGCGGGATCTGCTGCGTTTCTTCGACCGGAGCCGTAAAGTCGGAAATCGTTAATATATTTATATATAGAGTCATGTCATTAGAAAAGAGTATTTCAAAGGGCATCATGGAGGCCATGAAGGCTAAGGATGCCGTGCGTCTGAGCGCATTGCGCAATGCCAAAAAGTACATCATTGAAGCCAAGACGGCAGTCCACGGCATCGACGAACTCCCGGACGAGGAGGTGCTGAAGATCCTGGGCAAACTGGCCAAGCAGGGTACGGATTCGGCTGCGATCTTCGCCGAACAGAACCGTCAGGATCTGGCCGATGAGGAACTGGCCCAGGTGGCCGTGTTCAAGGAGTTTCTGCCGGCCCAGTTGTCGGACGAGGAGCTGACGGCCGAGATCGGGAAGATCATCGCCCGGACGGGTGCCACGTCGATGAAGGAGATGGGCAAGGTGATGGGCATTGCCTCGAAATCCCTGGCCGGAAGAGCCGAGGGACGTGCCATTTCGGCCAAGGTCAAGGAGTTGTTGTCTTAAAGGAAAGATCTTTACATAAGATTGGAATCTATGCGTGGAGCTGAGTTTTTTCGACGCAATATGAGGACGATCGCCATGCCGCTGTCGATGGTGGTCGGTGCCCTGTTGTGCCGTCCCGTGGCGGCATTTGAGGCCTGGACGGGGAATATGGTGACCCCGACCCTGATTTTCCTGATGCTTTTCATTACGTTCTGTCGCGTGAAGGTGGAACAGATGCACCTCTCGATGATGCATCTGTGGCTGCTGCTCTTGCAGATGGCGGCCTCGGTGGCGATCTATGCCCTGTTGTGGACGGTCGATCCGCTGTTGGCCCAGGGCGGCATGATCTGTGTGCTGGCTCCCGTGGCAATGGCGGCCGTCGTTATTGCGGGTATGCTGGGGGCGAGTGTTCCCTCGATGGCCACTTACAGCCTGTTGTGCAACATGATGGTGGCACTGTTCGCCCCCGTGATGCTGGCCTTCACGGGTAACGGCACCTGCACCTTCCTCCAGATCCTGGCCCGCATCGCCCCACTGCTGATCATGCCTTTCGCCACGGCCCAGATCTGCCGCGTAGTCATCCCCGGGACGGCGGAATGGATCGGCAACCACGGTCAGATGTCGTTTTATATCTGGTTACTGTCGCTGATCGTGATTATCGGCCGTACCACCTCCTTTATGTTGGACCTCAGCAACGTGTCGCCCTGGACCGAGATCCTGCTGGCGGTGGTGGCCCTGGTCATCTGCCTGGCGCAGTTCAAGGCGGGACGTATGCTCGGCCACCGCTACGGCGATCCTGCTGCGGGCGGTCAGTCGTTGGGACAGAAGAATACGGTGCTGGCCGTGTGGATGGCCCAAGCGTTCCTCGACCCCATCTCGTCGATCGCCCCGACGGCCTATATCGTCTGGCAGAACTTCGTCAACAGCTATCAGCTGTGGCGTCGCGATCAGCAGTTGCGCCACGTGGGATAGCCGTCTGAGTCTGTCTGAGGACGGGAGACCCCTCCCCGGAGGAGATGCCCTCAGCCGATTGCCTGGAGGGGGCTTGTGCTTGACGTGAGTATTTCCATGTTGAGGCGGAATGTCCGATGTGGGGGCAAGTGGCATATTGATGCCTTTCCCGATTTGAGTGGGGACGCATTCTTTAAGAAGGAAGAGGGTAAAAACCTCTTTCAAAGGAAATCCCCCCTGTTGCAGTTATCTGTAACAGGGGGGATTTTGTGTGTTTGTTGTTGATGCACAACCTCATTCGTTATCAGTGCTTTTGCTTGCCCCTGTTTGGGGGATTCGGGGCCTGGTGGTGTCGGGGGGCTGGTCATCTGCCGGCCTGAGATCCGTGAACCAGTAGCCGTAACGGCGATGGGTGCCGTCGTCGAGACCGACATCGAAAAATTCGTGATACACACCCGCGGTCTCGAACGCCACGGGATGTGAGAAGATCGGGCCGTCATAACAAAAGGTATGGTATTCGCCGTTTTCGCCGTTGGGGTCCATCGTCGGGGGCAGCGAGCGGATGAAGGCGCGGTCGATGATGCGGCCGATGGCCTCGCGGCCCAACCCCTCGTCGGGGGCGGTCACCACCATGCACTTCAGCCCGCTTTGCAGGAACGCTTCGATCACCTCCCCGGAGGTGGCATCCCACAGCGGCTCGACTACCTCGATGCCCAGCGGACGGAGCTGCTCCTCGCGGTAGCGGCGCACGTCGTGGAGGAAGATGTCGCCGAAGATGAAGTGCGTGACGCCCTCCTGCCGGAAATGCTCCACGGCGCGGCCCATTTCGCGGGCGTAGTCCTCCATGTTGCCTTTGGGCGTCAGCTCCACGATGTGGAGCGGGATGCCGATCGAGTCGGCCTGGCGTTGGAGCAGGCTTAGGGGGATGTCGTGCATGGTCGACAGACGGGTTGAGCGGTTGACGGTCGTCAGCAGGGCCACGATGTCGTATTGCCCGCTCCGGATCGCCCGCCACAGGGCATGGGCCGAGTCCTTGCCTCCGCTCCAGTTGAATACGGCTTTGGGGAGAGTTTTCATGGAGCTAAAGGTAGGGATTTTTTGTTGAAAAATCGCAGCGGTGGTTCCGATTTTGTTTTTCGGAGGATGCGGGGGCGGGAAGGAGGGGTGGAATGATGAAAAAATGTTGATAAGTTTTTGGAGCTAAAAGACCCTGTTTTTTTTGTTTATGGAAAAAATGCTTATCTTTGTGGGCAACAAAAATCCACGTTCATTATGTCTTTTATCAATGAAAGGGTCCAGCCCGAAGGTCTCACCTTCGACGATGTGCTGCTTGTGCCCGCCTATTCGGAAGTGTTGCCGCGAGAGGTTGATCTCAAAACCCGTTTCTCGCGTAATATCAGTCTTAACATCCCCATTGTGTCCGCTGCCATGGACACCGTTACCGAAGCGCCTCTGGCTATAGCCCTGGCTCGCGAAGGAGGCATCGGTGTGATCCACAAGAATATGTCGATCGAGGAGCAGGCTGCCCAGGTTCGCCAGGTGAAGCGTGCCGAGAACGGCATGATCTACGATCCGGTGACGATCTCCGAGGAGAGCACGGTGGGCGATGCGCTGGCGATGATGAAAGAGTATAAGATCGGCGGTATTCCCGTTGTGGACGAGACGCGCAAGCTGATCGGTATCGTCACTAACCGCGACCTGCGCTTCCAGAGCGATATGTCGCGCAAGATCGCCGAGGTGATGACTCCCGGCGACCGTCTGGTCACGACCCACAGCACCGAGCTGGCCAATGCCAAGGAGGTGCTGCTTAACAGCAAGATCGAGAAACTCCCCGTTGTCGACGAAGAGGGCCGTCTGGTGGGCCTGATCACCTATAAGGACCTGACCAAGATCCAGGATCATCCCAATGCCTGCAAGGACGAGAAGGGCCGCCTGAGAGTAGCTGCCGGTGTGGGTATCACGCCCGATGCCCTGGACCGTGTCAAGGCTTTGGCTGCCGAGGGTGTCGATGCCATCGTTCTGGATTCGGCTCACGGACATTCGGCCGCCATCGCCCGCAAACTCCACGAGATCAAGGAACTCTTCCCCAACCTGGATGTTGTGGCCGGCAATGTGGCTACTGCCGAGGCTGCCCGTTACCTGGCTGACAATGGTGTCGATGCCGTGAAGGTGGGTATCGGTCCGGGTTCGATCTGCACGACGCGTGTGATTGCCGGTGTGGGTGTTCCCCAGCTGACGGCTATCTATGAGGTGGCCAAGGAGCTGAAGGGTTCGGGTATTCCGGTCATTGCCGACGGAGGTCTGCGCTATTCTGGTGACCTGGTCAAGGCTTTGGCCGCAGGCGGTGATTGCGTGATGATCGGTTCGATGTTCGCCGGTACGGAGGAGGCTCCGGGCGACACGATCATCTTTAACGGACGTAAGTTCAAATCCTACCGCGGTATGGGTTCGATCGACGCCATGAAGGCCGGTTCGGCCGACCGCTACTTCCAGAAGGGCGGCAAGGCCAACTTCAGCAAGCTCGTTCCCGAGGGTATCGTGGCCCGTGTGCCGTTCAAGGGTACGCTCAACGAGACGGTCTTCCAGTTGGTCGGCGGCGTACGTGCCGGAATGTTCTATTGCGGTGCAAAGGATATTGCCGCACTGCAGACCGCACGCTTCATCCGCATCACCTCGTCGGGTATGATGGAGAGCCATCCCCACGATGTGACGATCACGAGCGAGGCCCCGAACTACAGCAGCGAGCGTCAGTAATCCCTCGCGTTGCTTTCAACCTGCCCTCCCCGGTGAGGACGGGTTGCTTCCCAAAGACCAAATTATATAAAGAACAGATAATCTGATTTATGGAGAAAATAATTATCCTGGATTTCGGATCGCAGTACACCCAGCTCATCGCACGGCGCGTGCGCGAGTTGAATGTCTACTGTGAGATCCATCCGTTCAACAAGATTCCCGCCCTGGACGACTCCGTGAAGGGAGTGATCCTCTCGGGAAGCCCTTGTTCGGTACGCGATGAGGGTGCTCCGTCGCCCGATTTGTCGGCCATCAAGGGACACCTGCCTCTGTTGGGTATCTGCTACGGTGCCCAGCTGCTGGCTTCGGCCTATGGCGGTGAGGTGGAACCTGCTCCCAGCCGTGAGTACGGCCGTGCCATGCTGACGGTGGGCGATGAGCAGGATCCCCTGTTGCAGGATCTGCCCCGGACGACGCAGGTGTGGATGTCGCACGGCGATACCATCACGCGTGTGCCCGAAAATTACCGTCTGATTGCCGGTACGGAGGATGTGCGTGTGGCTGCCTTCCATATCGAGGGCGAGCAGACGTGGGGCATCCAGTTCCACCCCGAGGTTTACCATTCGACCGACGGAAAACAGCTGCTCAAGAACTTCATCACCTCGATCTGCGGATGTTCGCAGTCGTGGACCTCGGAGCATTTCGCCGAGTCGACGATCCGCGAGCTGAAGGAGAAACTGGGCAACGACCGTGTGGTGCTGGGTCTGTCGGGCGGTGTGGATTCGACGGTTGCGGCCGTGCTGCTGCACCGTGCCATCGGCGAGAACCTCTATTGTATCTTCGTGGACTCGGGCCTGCTGCGCAAGAACGAGTTCGAGGAGGTGCTGGCCTCGTATAAGGATATGGGACTCAACGTCAAGGGTGTCCGTGCCGGGGAGAAGTTCCTGGGCGACCTGAAGGGCGTGAGCGATCCCGAGCAGAAGCGCAAGATCATCGGCCGCGACTTCGTGGAGGTGTTCAACGAGGAGGCCAAGCGCATCGAGAATGTCAAGTGGCTGGGGCAGGGTACGATCTATCCCGATGTCATCGAGTCGAGTGCCGTCAACGGTCCTTCGGTGACGATCAAGTCACACCACAATGTGGGTGGTTTGCCCAAGGAGATGAACCTCAAGATCGTCGAGCCGCTGCGTCTGCTCTTTAAGGACGAGGTGCGTCGCGTGGGTCGTTCGTTGGGTATCTCCGAGCTGCTGATCGGCCGTCATCCCTTCCCCGGACCGGGTCTCGCGATCCGTATCCTGGGCGAGATCACGCCCGAGAAGGTCGAGATCCTGCAGAATGTCGACAAGATTTATATCGACTCGCTGCGCAAGGCGGGTCTTTACGATCAGGTATGGCAGGCTGGAGCCATCCTGCTGCCGGTGAAGAGTGTCGGCGTGATGGGCGACGAGCGCACCTACGAGCGATGTGTCGCACTGCGTGCCGTAAGCTCGACGGACGGCATGACGGCCGACTGGGTACACCTGCCTTATGAGTTCCTGGCCGACCTGTCGAACGAGATCATCAATAAGGTCCGCGGCGTGAACCGCGTAGTGTATGACATCTCCTCGAAACCGCCTGCCACGATCGAGTGGGAGTAGCGAGGCTTTCACACAACCCCATAAAGGCGACCGGATCCGTCCGGCCGCCTTGGTTGTTTTTATGAGGGGACACGGGTAGGAGGGGGGACGCACTGCCTCCCAGGTCTTACCCCGTGAACCGGCCAGCACAAGATCCTCTGGCGGAGGCTCTTTTGTGGCCTTGTTGCGCGGCCTTGTGGCTGGATTGGCTTCGTGATATGGCTGCGGGAATCGGCCGTCTGTGACATTGCTACCCGTAATGGTTGCGCGGAAATTTGCGCCCGTGACATTGCCGCAGGAATCGGCTTCCTGGGATATTTTGCAGAAATCGGCTGCACGGGGGCTTTGTCTTGTGGATTTGTTCCGTGCTTTTGCGGAGTTGCTGGTGCTGCGGAAGAGCCTATGGACTTTTGTCGTCGGGACTTTGGGCCGGGAATCTTGCAGCAGACCGCTGTTTGGCCATGTGCCTGTCGCACAAACCGCGACACGGTGAGAAAGCCCCCTTTGTAAAATGATTATTCAAAATAGAAAACCAATGAAAGAAGTAAATCCGGAAGAGACCTCGCGAGCTGCGGCCTTCGGGCTGTGGATGGATGCCCCGATGCCGATGGTTACCTTCCTCAAGACGATGGATGTGGGGCGTCTGTGCCGTGTGAGCCACCGTCGGGGGCTGAAATTCAATATGCTGATGTGCTGGTGTGTGGGGCGGGCCGCCTCGCGCATCAAGGAGTTTTACCTGTTGCCCGTGGGCCACAAGCTGATGCAGTACGACGCCCTGGCCGTAAATACGATCGTGGAGAACTGCCGCGGTGAAGTATGCTCGTGCGACATCCCCTTTTCGGAGGATCTGCACAGGTTCAATGCCGATTATCTGCGCCTTACGCATCAGGTGGCCGCCAGCTGCACGAACCACGACCTTGAGGACCGGATGGTCATCGGCACATCGGCCCTGGCCCGCTATGGGATCGACGGTGCGGTGGGGATGTATAGCGGGATCTTCAACAATCCGTTCATGATCTGGGGCCGTTACCGCCGCCATTGGTTCAAGACCCTGCTTACGGTCTCCTTCCAGTTCCACCACACGCAGATGGACGGAGCGCACGCCGCCCGCTTTTTGGACGAACTCCAGCGCGAAATCAGCAGCCTGGAGGCGTAACTGCCCCGTCTCTGTCTCTTACCCGATTCCGAAACCCCGCAAATACCCGATTCCCAAAGAACCATGATGCTGGATTCAGACAAATACACCCGTTCGGTCAATGCCGTCATCGACTATATCAATGCCCATATCGACACCCGGTTGGATCTGCAAACGCTGGCCGCGCAGACCCACCTGTCGGTGTTTCACTTCCAGCGCGTCTTTACGGCGGTGATGGGAGAGTCCCCGTCGCGCTATGTCCTGAGGCGGCGGCTGGAGCTTGCGGCCATACAGCTGAGGAACGATCCGCGCAGACCCGTTACGGAGATAGCCTTCGACTACGGGTTCAATTCTGTGAATGTCTTCTGCCGCAACTTCAAGAAGCATTTCGGCATGACGGCCGAGGCCTATCGCCGCAAGACGAGTGAGTCGGATAGCAAGAATCGTCCATCGGAGTGCAGTATCAATCCATCGCAGCGGAGCTATTCCCGCTACTTTTGCTCCCGTAAAACTTTAAAAACAGGAGATAAAACCATGGATTGTAACTTTGAAATCAAGCATCTGGAGGCCACTCATGTGGTCTATTGCCGCCATTACGGTGCGTATGACAACTTGCAGGAGTCGTTCGACAAACTCATGCGCTGGGCCTATCCCCGAGGGCTGGTGACGGCGGAGAGCCGCCTGGCCACCATATTCCACGACAATCCGGAGGTGACCGACGTGGAGAACCGCATCTCGGATGCCTGTCTGGTGGTGAACGGACCGCTGAAGACGGACGGGGAGGTCAGTGCCGCCCTTCTTCCCGGGGGGCGGTATGCCGTCGGACGCTTCGAGCTGGAGTGGAAGGATTTTGAGGCGGCCTGGAAAAATATGTTCGTGTTGCTGGAGGAGCACGGCTGTTCATGCTGCGGCCTGCCCTTCGAGATCTATATCGACCGTTCCGAGACCCATCCCGCAGGAAAGTGGGTGGTGGATATCTGTATTCCCGTGTCGTTGGAATAGAGCTGCCGCTGTTCGGAAAAACAAAGCCTCTTATTCTTTATTTCAAAGAATAAGAGGCTTATCTTTATGGTGTTGATACTTTTACAGATGTTGTAATCGAGCGTGTAATGTCAGATAAACTTGCGGGCAGATATGATAGTTATATTATCATTTTGTTTTATTTTTTGTAATGTTTTAAGTGCACAAAACATAATGAAAATAGAGCAGCATTCATTCAAGTCGTCAATATTGACTCAGGAAATGATTATATAAAGTCTTATATTCTGTTTTCACCCGAAGTAATGGAACAAGTTCCTCGTTTTGAGGTTGATTACAAGACAAATGTCCCGAGTATCCGTATAATCACAGCAATGGATGATACGGAGGCAAGAAAATATTTTGGCCGGGAATTATACGAGTCCTTTCGTGAAAAACATTATGACGTAAAGCTGAAAACCGTCAGGGCGGACCACATGTCCATAATTCCGGCCGGTATAATGGACGCTCTGACAGGTCTGTATGACAAATATTACAATATAGACAGCATCTATAATATCATCGAACAAGCGGATGCTTCTCTCCGGGATATTTTTTCAAACATAAGTGAAAGCAATAAAAATCGTTATAACCAGTCTCTTCCCGTTTCTGGTTCATACATTTCCGCCTTCTTGTGGACTGCCATTCAAAGAGACGAAAAAGAATCTGTCGATAAATTATGCAGCTATTATAAGAATGCCCTTATGGATGAAGCGTCCGACCCGAATGCTTTGGGTGTGATGGGGAATTTAATGAAGAAACTCGGTCGGTGGAAAGAAGCGGATCATTATTTGGGGCGATGTCTGGCCGGATACAGGAAGTTGAAACAGGAGCATGAAACACTATATTGGAGAAGAGTGTAGGCATTGGATGTTTTGCCCCGGTTCGGACAATACAAAAAGGCATGGGAACTTTTGGAAGAAGGGAAGAGGATATATCCCGATGACAAGGCCATATTTTCCTATTATCAGGGTGTGTTGTCCATAACCGGCAATTACCACCTGGAAAAAGGAGTGGAACAATTAAAGACAGCTGTTGAGCATCCAGATGTACTGAAGAATAATTTTGTCAAAAAAGACGATGTGGAAAATCTGATAAACAAAGGAATAAAAGCGTTACATATACTCGTGACACTGTCCAAAATGAGGATGTAAATTAAACTGTGTCAGCAAAGAATAAAATATTATATTTGCTTTAT
>JAHHQK010000070.1 GCA_020026435.1 Alistipes sp.
AGAATTTCATCGAAGAACTCGAATGGCGCGGCATGATCCACACGATCATGCCCGGCGCAAAGGAACAACTCGAAAAGGAAATGACCACCGCCTATGTGGGTATCGACCCCACGGCCGACTCGCTCCACATCGGTCACCTGGTCAGCGTAATGATCCTCAAGCACTTCCAGCTGTGCGGCCACCGTCCTGTAGCGTTGATCGGCGGTGCCACCGGCATGATCGGCGACCCCTCGGGCAAGTCGCAGGAGCGTAACCTGCTCGACGAGCAGACCCTGCGTCACAACCAGGAGGCCATCAAGAACCAGCTGGCCAAGCTGCTCGACTTCGAATCCGATGCCCCCAACGCCGCCGTTCTGGTCAACAACTACGACTGGATGAAGGAATTCTCGTTTCTGGACTTCATCCGCAACATCGGCAAGCTGATCACCGTCAACTACATGATGGCCAAGGATTCGGTCAAGAAGCGTTTCAACGGCGAGGGCGACGGCATGTCATTCACCGAGTTCTCCTACCAGCTGCTCCAGGGCTACGACTTCATGCACCTCTACCAGACGATGAACTGCAAGGTGCAACTCGGAGGTGCCGACCAGTGGGGTAACATCACCACCGGTACGGAGCTGATTCGCCGCAAGCTCGGCAAGGAGGCCTACGCCATCACCTGCCCGCTGATCACCAAGGCCGACGGCACGAAGTTCGGCAAGACGGAGAGCGGAAACGTATGGCTCGACCCGCGCTACACGTCGCCCTACAAGTTCTACCAGTTCTGGCTCAACGTCAGCGACGATGACGCCGAGCGTTACATCAAGATCTTCACGCTGCTCGACCGTCAGACCATCGAACAACTCATCGAGGAGCACAAGGCTGCACCCCATCTGCGTCTTCTGCAGAAGCGTCTGGCCCAGGAGATCACCATCACGATCCACTCCAGGGAGGAGTACGAGAAGGCCGTCGAGGCTTCGAACATCCTCTTCGGCGGTGCCACGTCGGAGGCCCTGCATCACCTCGACGAGCAGACCCTGCTCCAGGTATTCGAGGGTGTGCCCCAGTTCCACATCTCGCGCGGCGACCTGGGCGAGGCATTCGTGGAGTTCTGTGCCTCGCAGACCCAGATCTTCCCCTCGAAGGGCGAGTGCCGCAAGATGGTACAGGGCGGCGGTGTGTCGATCAACAAGGAGAAGGTCACCGACCCGATGCGTGCAGTCACCGAGGAGGATCTGATCGCCGGAAAGTACATCCTCGTACAGCGCGGCAAGAAGAACTACTACCTGGTCATCGCCGAGTAATTCATCTCATAAGAACACCCCCCGCGGCCTGCGCCCGAGGGGTGTTTTCTCTCTCATCAAAGCCCCGAAAGATATGGAATATCGTATCAAACTGGATCGCATGGAGTTTCGAGCCTACCACGGCTGCTATGCGATGGAACAGCAGGTCGGCAACCGTTTCACGGTCAACCTGGAAATCATCACCGAACTGGGTGTCGTCGCCGAAGAGGACTGCGTCGAAAAGGCCGTGAATTATCTGACGGTCTACGAGATCACCTCCCGCCAGATGATGCGCACTCAACGCACCATCGAGCGTGTGGCGATGAACATCATCGAGGCCCTCTACGAGGCCTTTCCCCAGATCCGCCACATCTCCTGCGAGGTGGCCAAGCTGGCTCCGCCCCTGGGCGGCAAACTCAAGAAGGTCAGCGTGAAGCTCGAAAAATAGCCTTTCCCGACTTCTGTCAATGACCAGAAGCCCTGTCTCAAGGAAGGAAATACACAAGATCACCCCTGCCGCAGATATTTGTGGCAGGGGTGATCTTCTTGTAAAGAGGGCTTTTGACACACCCAATCCATCCCGTCGACAAAACATCCCGCCACCCCGCCAAAGACAAAAAAATACCGCCCCGGAATCCCGGAACGGTATTTTCTATAAGATTTACCGACTGGGGCGACTTCCACCGTCTCGGCAGAGGACTGCCTCAGCGGGTGGATGACTCTCCGTTCGGACCTGGCGTCATCGGCTAATTGATGTTGCGACGATCCGGCTCGTGGTCGGGCGATGCTGCCTCCATGTCGATCTGCATCTTGACCATCTGGATGGCGGCGGCGGCAGCCTCGTCACCCTTGTTGCCGTGACGGCCTCCGCAGCGGTCCAAAGCCTGCTGCATATCGTTGACCGTCAGCACGCCGAACGCAATGGGCATATTCCAATGCAACTGCAGCTGGGAGATTCCCTGCGTCACACCCTGGCAGATGAAGTCGAAGTGGCGCGTATCACCCTGGATGACACATCCCAGAGCGATCACGGCATCGACGTCGGTGTACTCGGCGAAGAACTGCGTTGCGAGAGGAATCTCGAACGTGCCGGGGACGTACTTGATCTGGATGTTCATATCGGGGCATCCCGCACTGCGCAACGTACGCACAGCACCCTCCAGCAACGCTTCCGTGACCTCGCGATTCCACTCGGCCACCACGATACCGAAGCGCATCTCCTCGGCCGAAGGCAGAGGGGAGGTCAACTCCGACAGATTGTGTTTCTTGGTGATCATCTTCAGCGGGATTATTTTGCGCTACCGATCAGTTTCTCGGCCTCGCGGGCATCCATCGACGCGGGGTAGTCGGCGAGGATCTGCTCGAAAAACTTCTGTGCGGCGGCCTTGTTGCCCTGAGCCAGCTCGGCCAGACCTGCCTTGCGCAGATACATCGGAGCGGTGAGGTTGTTGTCGGCGGCGGCCACGGCCTTCTCGTAGAGACCTACGGCCTTCGAGTAGTTGCCCTGCTCGACAGCCACATCACCCTGCAAACCGTAGTTCTGGGCATTGACCATCGCACCGGGAACACCGTCAACGGTCGAGAACTGAGCCAGATACTTGGCGGCATTCTCCAGATCGCCCATGTGCAGGTAGCAGATACCGGCATAGTGCTTGGCCAGATTACCCGCAGGCGTCGAACCGTACTGGTCGATCACCTCCAGGAAGCCGGGAGCCTCGGCGTCGCCGTTCAGAGCCAGAGCGTAGTCGGGCGTCTGGGCCTCGAAGCGGTGCTGGGCACCTGCGATCATCTCGGCGGCACGCTCGGCGCGGGGCTGCATGATCAGCGCGCGGTAACCGTAGATCACGGCTGCCACCAGCAGCAATCCCACGAAAATATACGAAAGTTTACGACCGTTGTTCTCGAAAAAGAGTTCGGTTTTGCTCATTGCTTCGCCCAGAGCCTCCTGCTCGGCGACTTGCTTGTTTGCCATAGAAAGTTATGTTTTTTAGTTTATATTTCAGTATGATAGTTTGCAAAGATACAAAACTATTCAGAATGTGCAATACAGTCTCCGGATTTTTTATACCTTTGTATCATGCGCTTGAAAAATTTATCGATTCTGAACTTCAAAAACATTGCTCATGAGGAGCTTGCACTCTGCCCGGGGATCAACTGCCTGGTCGGAGGCAACGGCGCGGGCAAGACCAACATCATCGACGCGGTGTACTACCTCTCGATGTGCAAGTCGTCGTTGCAGATGACCGACGGACAGAGCATCCGCCACGGCGAGGAGTTCTTCATGATCGACGGACAATACCGCTCCGACGAGGACAAAAACGAAAACGTCTCCTGCTCCTATTCGCGGCGCGGGGGCAAGATTCTCAAACGCAACGGCAAGGAGTACGACCGTCTGTCGGACCACGTGGGACTGATCCCCGCCGTCATCGTCTCCCCGGCCGACACGGCCCTGATCTCCGACACGGCCGAAGAACGCCGCCGCTACCTCAACGCCTTCCTCTCGCAGCTGGACCGCACGTATCTCAACGCCATGATGCGCTACAACGCCATCCTCACGGAGCGCAACCGCCTGCTCAAGATGCACCCCGATCCCATGATGCTCTCGATATACGACATGCAGCTGATCGACTACGGCACCTTGATCCACGACCGCCGCAGCCGCCTCACGGAGCGTCTGCGTCCGCTGGTCGCCTCCTTCTACCGCACGCTCTCCAACGACCGCGAGCAGGTGGAGCTGGTCTACAAGTCGGAGCTCAACGACCGCCCCTTCGGGGAGATTCTGGCTGCCGCACGTCAGAAGGACATGATCAACGAATTCACCACCTCGGGCATCCACCGCGACGACCTCACGCTGCGCATCGGCGGCTACCCCTTGCGCAAATACGGATCGCAGGGCCAGCAGAAATCGTTCCTCATTGCGCTGAAACTGGCCCAATACGCCATCATCTCGGAGAAACGACACGAACGGCCGATCCTGCTGCTGGACGATCTGTTCGACAAGCTGGACATCTCGCGCGTCGAGCAGCTGATCCACCTGGTGCGCGGCGATGCCTTCGGTCAGATCTTCATCACCGACTGCAACACCACGCGCCTGAGATCGATCCTCGACCGATCGGGCGACGAATACGCCCTGTTCACCGTGGGTGACGGCACCATCGGCAGCTGCCACACCGTTACGGGCGGCAATACCTCCGAAACCACCGCCGCAGAGGACCTCACGACGGAGGGCAACATCACGGGAAACGCTCCCGCAGAGGGCATCAGCAGCCTTCCCAGGGAGACTTCACCCGCAAAGGACGCCTCTGCTGTGGCATCCGGGGATGCACCCCGGGCAAACCACCTCTCCGCCGAAGAACCGGCCGCCTCACTGACGCCCTCACCCTGCGAAATCACCTCTCCCCCCACCACAACGGGCGATCTGTTTGCATCGGCCGGGGAGGAATACGACGAACCCTTCTAAGCCACCAAGCCATGAGACGCACCCAAGCCGTATTGATGGGCGACCTGCTCGACGAGTTCTTCAAACGCCCCTACATAGCCGCCAAGGTGGCCGAGGGACGCCTGCCGCAGATCTGGCGGGAGATCGTGGGCGAGGCTGCCGCCGGGATGACTTCAAGTCTCCGGCTGGTAAATCATGTGCTTTACATCCAGCTCCAGTCGAGTGTCCTGCGCACGGAATTCTTCTACCAAAGGGATGCCCTGCGCGACGAGATCAACCGCCGGGCAGGCGTCCAGCTGGTCAATATCATCATCATCAAATAGCCTTACCGCCCCTTCTGCGACCGACCTCTCCCCGACGGTCGCAGCACCCCGTTTGTAGACCGCCTCCGACCGCCCCCCCCGCTCACGCACGGTATCCCGGTCTCGCCGCCCGTCCGCGCACAACATTTCCTCCTCCCCCACAAATC
>JAHHQK010000071.1 GCA_020026435.1 Alistipes sp.
TTAAATAAGAGTACATAATGAGCCGTTCATTAAAAAAAGGACCGTTTATCGACCCCAAGCTCGAAGCGAAGATCATCGCACAGGCGGAAGGAAACAAAAAGTCGGTAATCAAGACATGGTCGCGAGCAAGTATGATCTCGCCTGACTTCGTAGGTCAGACGGTAGCTGTCCACAACGGAAACAAATTCATTCCGGTGTACGTAACAGAGAACATGGTAGGACACAAACTCGGCGAGTTTGCTCCCACCCGCAACTTCCGCGGTCACGCAGGTAACAAGAAAAAATAGGTAGAAAATGGGTGCAAGAAAAGCAAATAAAGCCGCACAGTTAAAGGCTGAAAAGAAGCAGAAGGCTATCGCCATTATGCGTGATTGCCCGACCTCTCCCCGCAAGATGCGCCTGGTGGCCGACATCATCCGCGGCGTGGAGATCAACAAGGCTCTGGGCATCCTTCGTTACTCGAAGAAGGAGGCGTCGATCCGTATGGAGAAGCTCCTCAAGTCGGCGATCGCCAACTGGGAGGCCAAGAACGAGGCCGAGCGTCTGGAGGATGTGAAACTCTGCGTGAAAGAGGTATTCGTCGACGGCGGTCGCATGCTGAAGCGTATTCAGGCAGCGCCCCAGGGTCGCGCTCACCGGATCCGCAAGCGTTCGAACCACGTAACGATCGTAGTTGACAAAATGGTAACCGTAGAAAACAAGTAATCAGATGGGACAGAAAGTTAATCCGATAGCAAATCGTCTTGGTATCATCCGGGGTTGGGATTCCAACTGGTTCGGAGGCAAGGATTTCTCCGACAAACTCGTCGAGGACGCCAAGATCCGCAAGTATCTGAATGTCCGTCTGGCGAAGGCGTCGATCTCGAAGATCATCATCGAGCGTACGCTCAAACTGGTGACGGTTACGATTTCGACCGCTCGTCCGGGCATCATCATCGGCAAGGGCGGCCAGGAGGTCGACAAACTGAAGGAGGAGCTGAAGAAGCTCACCGGCAAGGAGATTCAGATCAACATCTTCGAGGTGAAACGTCCCGAGGTGGACGCTGTCATCGTCGGACAGAACATCGCCCGCCAGCTGGAGGGCCGCGTATCGTTCCGCCGTGCCGTGAAGACGGCCGTGGCTTCGACCATGCGCATGGGAGCCGAGGGTATCAAGATCCAGGTTGCCGGTCGTGTCGGCGGCGCCGAGATGGCCCGCACGGAGACCATCAAGGAGGGACGCATTCCGCTGCACACGTTCCGCGCAGACATCGACTACTGCCTCACGGAGGCCCTCACGAAAGTGGGTATTCTGGGCGTGAAGGTGTGGATCTGCCAGGGCATCGTCTACGGCAAGCGCGACCTGTTCGAAATCGCCGGTGCTTCGGCGCAGGCTCCTTCGGGTGAGCGCGGTGAGCGTGGCGAGCGTCGCGGTGGAGACCGTCGCGGCGGACGCCGGGGCGGAGACCGTCGCAACAACAATCAGTAAGTAGGACCTTTTTAAAGCAGAACTAACATGTTACAGCCGAAAAAGACCAAATTTAGAAGAATGCAGAAAGGCCGTATGAAGGGGCTCGCTCAGAGAGGTAACCAGCTTGCATACGGATCGTTCGCAATCAAGGCACTTGAATCGACCTGGATCACGGGTCGTCAGATAGAGGCGGCACGTCAGGCCATTACGCGTTACATGAAGCGTGAGGGTCAGCTGTGGATCCGCATCTTCCCCGATAAACCCATCACGAAGAAGCCCGCCGAGGTGCGTATGGGTAAGGGTAAGGGTAATCCCGAAGGCTTCGTGGCGCCTGTTACGCCCGGACGCATTCTCTTCGAGGCAGAGGGTGTGCCCCTGGCGGTTGCGCAGGAAGCGCTGCGCCTGGGTGCCCAGAAGCTGCCCATCACCACCAAGTTTATCGTAAGACGTGACTACGTCGAAACCACAATTTAAGGGACACAGAACATGAAAAGTGCAGAAATCAAGGATATTTCGACTAAGGACCTGCAGGAGCGCATCGAGACCGAAAAGGCCCAGCTCGCAAAGCTGAAGGTGCAGCACGCGGTGTCCCCCGTCGAGAACCCGTCGATCATTAAGAAGAACCGCAGAGATATAGCTCGCATGCTGACCGTTCTGCGTCAAAAAAACGCTAAATAACGAGAACAACTATGGAAAGAAATCTTAGAAAAGAGCGTATCGGTGTGGTTGTCAGCAACAAGATGGAGAAAACCATTGTGGTTGCAGTAGCACGTAAGGTGAAGCATCCTATCTACGGTAAGTTCGTGAACAAGACGACCAAGTTCGTGGCAGAGTCGCTCGACGAGTCCTGCAAGGAGGGCGATACCGTACGCATCATGGAAACCCGCCCGCTGAGCAAAACGAAGCGTTGGAGATTAGTACAAATTATTGAAAGAGCTAAGTAGTTATGATACAACAGGAAAGTAGACTCATTGTAGCTGATAACAGCGGTGCGAAGGAGGTCCTCTGCATCCGGGTGCTCGGCGGCACGAAGCGTCGCTACGCATCCATCGGCGATAAGATCGTCGTGGCTGTCAAGAGCGCGACTCCCTCGGGCGATGTCAAGAAGGGTGCCGTGTCGAAAGCTGTAGTCGTGAGAACCACGAAGGAAATCAGACGTGCCAACGGTTCGTACATTCGTTTCGACGACAACGCCGTGGTGCTGCTTAACAACCAGGGTGAAATGCGCGGTACTCGTATATTCGGCCCCGTAGCTCGCGAGCTGCGCGACCAGTATATGAAGATTATCTCCCTCGCACCCGAAGTATTGTAATCATAAAAACTATTTCGGATATGTCAAAATTACATATTAAGAAAGGGGATCAGGTTCAGGTTATCGCCGGTGACAGCAAAGGCCAGACGGGAAAAGTCCTGAAGGTCGAGGTTTCGAAGCTGCGGGCCATCGTCGAAGGTGTGAACCTCTGCAAGAAGGCAACGAAGCCCAATGCGCAGAACCCCCAGGGAGGCATCGTCGAGAAAGAGGCGCCGATTCACATTTCGAACCTCATGCTCATCGACCCCAAGTCGGGCAAACCCACCAAGGTCGGCCGCAAGACCGATGCAAAAGGTAAATTAGTTCGTTTCGCTAAAAAGTCAGGGGAGGAGATCAAATAATGGCATACGTACCTACACTCAAGACACAGTATAAGGAGCAGATCAAACCTGCCCTTATGAAGGAGTTCGGTTACACGAGCATTATGCAGTGTCCGAAGCTCACGAAGATCGTAATCAACCAGGGTATGGGCCAGGCTGTAGCCGATAAGAAACTCATCGACATCGCCGAAGCCGAACTGACGCAGATTACCGGTCAGAAGGCTGTTCAGACCCGTTCGCGCAAGGACATTTCGAACTTCAAGCTGCGTAAGGGCATGCCCATCGGCGTGCGCGTGACGCTGCGCGATGCGAAGATGTACGAGTTCCTGGAGCGTCTGATCGCTGTTGCCCTTCCCCGAATCCGGGATTTCAAGGGTATCAACGAGAAGTTCGACGGTCAGGGCAACTACACGCTGGGTATCACCGAGCAGATCATCTTCCCGGAGATCGACATCGACAAGATCACCAAGATCTTCGGTATGGAGATCACCTTCGTTACGACGGCCAAAACCGACGAGGAGGCTTATGCCCTGCTCCGCGAGTTCGGTCTTCCTTTCAAAAACGCTAAAAAGAATCAATAAGCTATGGCAAAAGAATCGATGAAGGCCCGCGAGGTGAAGCGTGCGAAACTCGCAAACCGCTATGCTCACAAGCGCGAGGAGATCGCTGCCAAGGTGAAGAGCGGTGAGATGGATCACGAAGAGGCATGGCAGGCGCTTGCGAAGCTGCCCCGCAATTCGAATCCCATTCGCCAGCACAATCGCTGCAAGATCACGGGGCGTCCCAAGGGATACATTCGCCTGTTCGGCATCAGCCGTATCCAGTTCCGCGAAATGGCCTCGAAGGGGCTGATCCCGGGCGTTACGAAGGCCAGCTGGTAGCAAGCCGCAGGTGCGGGGTAGGGCGGCGTATGGCCGTCTGAAACCCGCAGAACCTGCGATTCTCAAGAAATGTTCCGTTTTCCGGAAGGTGTGGAGCCTGTGGAGAGTCTCGGACTCTCGGAAAGAAACGGGGCAGATAGGGGTGTTCAACCCGTGTAGATACGTCACAGTGTCGGGGAAAGTGCCGCCGCAAGCGGTAACTTCCCGATATGTGGGACGTAACGAGGGGGCGAGCACTTGGTTACAAATTTCCCGGACCAGGGAACGGACGGTTGATGCCGTGGCCGCGTGAGCGGCAGGGCGGATGCCGGAAGGTTTGGCCGATGGGGATTTTGTGCGGATATATGTTAGCAACATTGGGTGCTAACATTGTCTGCATTCCGGAGGCAGGGCTAAAATCGCTAAAAATCAGGCGATAACTTGGCTGTTTGGGAAATAATGCGTATATTTGCGCGCTTTAGGCCCTCGCGTGCGTATGCGGGCGGAGTGTCGAAAAGATAGGAGGAGAGGGGTAATTCCCTGGGCCTCAATGAAATGAAAACAAGGGTTGTTTGAAAGCTGAGCGTGTGGGATCCGGGAAATATGTCCGGAGCGTTCCGATGACTTCGGGACCTTGTCGCAAAGCCCCTCCAAAGAGGGGATTCGCGCCGGGAGGACCGGGAGGTGTGGCCGCAGGCTGCGGATGCGCCGGAAGAGTCGCGAAAACCTGCACGAACGATTCAAGCCCCAACTTAATTAACCAAATTTTTTAATTTTTAATTTCTATTCGTTATGACTGATCCTATTGCGGACTTTCTGACCAGAATTAGAAACGC
>JAHHQK010000072.1 GCA_020026435.1 Alistipes sp.
CTATGCCCTGCTGCCCCAATATGGTCAGACGCTGCATGTGAAGTGCGAGAACCGCGAGGCCGATTGGGCGAAGTACAACCCCATGAACAAGTCGTCGAAGGCGGATTTGCCGCATCATCTGCCGACCCTGCGTCTGTGGATCGACCACGGGCAGGCTCCCGTGGACGACCGCTACGGATATGTGGTTTATCTGGGCGAGGGCGAGCCTTTAAAGTTCCCGCCCGTTGAGGTTCTGCGTAACGATAGCCGCGTGCAGGCCGTGCGTTCGAGGCGCGGCGATGTGGTAGAGGCCGTGTTCTACGATGAGGGGGAACGGCTCGTGGCCAAGGGGATCACGATGTCGGTATCGGCTCCCGCGGCCGTGTTGATTGAGCACGTGGGAGACAAATCCCGGGTGACGGTGACTGATGCCGGGATGAATCCCGATCTGAAAACGATCACGGTGGAGGTGAACGGCCGCCGTCTGGAGGTGGATATGCCCCGCGGTAAATGCTGCGGAAAGCCCGCCACGGTGGAGGTCGACGCGCTGGATTAATCCGCAATCGAGGGTTTCGCTGTCCGGGGGACACCCCCAGGCAGCGAAATTCTTTTTGTGGCGGGGGGCATGTCCGGAGAGAGGGGATTGTGTGGTGGCTCCGGAGAGGAGAGCCGTCCGAGTGTCGGATTGTGTGTCGAGAAATGTTGCGGGGCGTTCCGTGTGTAGGGGCAACTGATAAAATAACGAGAAAAATGAAGAGAGATCGTTTCTACAATGTGATTTTCCCCTTGTGGATGCTGCTGTGGGTGTGGCCTCCGATGTGGGGCGTGAGCCTGGTGCTCAACCTTTTGATTGACTACGGAGTGGTGCGCCTTAGTCTGAGGCACTACGGTGTGGAGGATGCTCCGGGGGTGGCCCGAAGGGTGATCTTCGGGATGTGGCTGGCGGGTTTTGTGGCCGATTTTGTGGGGGGCATTGCTCATGGTCTCGGCCCAGCTGGTCGGAGGGGAATGGTGGAACCTTCATGTTCTCACGGCTGTGATGTACAACCCGTTCTCGAGCCTTGCAGGGTTAGCGTGGGTGTTGGTGTCGGTCGGGGTGTCGGCCGCGTTGATCTACGCCGTGAATCTGAGACTGACGCTCCGCCGCGGGGGACTGGACGATGTCACACGGCGGCGTGTGGCTCGGGTCTTGGCCTTTTGTACGGCTCCCTATCTCTTCCTGCTGCCCACGGCGTGGTTCTTTTGAGCGGGATAAGATCGAAAAAACCGGAACACCATCCGCTTCGGCAGGAGCAGGAGGTGTTCCGGTTGTTTTTTATATTTCCCGTCCTTTTGAACGGCGGGCGTTTCCCTGGATTTCGGGGCATTCCCCCCCCGAAGGGATTATTCGAGGATGGTGCCCGAGCCGACCAGCTCCTCTCCGTCGTACCAGGCGGCAAACTGACCCGCGGTGATGCCCCGCTGAGGCTCGTCGAAGACGATGTAGGCCCCCTGTTCGCGGACATGAAGCACTGCTCCCTGGAGCGGCTGTCGGTAGCGTATGCGCACGCTGAAGCGGCGGCTTTCGCCCACCTGCATCCTTTGCGTGGGATCGACCCAGTGGATCTCTCCGGGGAGGATGTGGAGCGCCCGGCGCCACAGTCCCGGGTGGGAGTCGCCCTCGCCCACGTAGATCACGTTTTCGTGGACGTCGGTGGCGATGATGAACAGCGACTCCTTGCGGCCGCCGATGCCCAGCCCCTTGCGCTGGCCGATGGTGTAGAAGTGGGCGCCGTTGTGCGTGCCGATCTTCTTGCCGTCGCGCACCGTGTAGTGCCACGGCTCGGCCCAAGCGGCCAACTGTTCATCGGTGGGGGTAGGGGTGTCGACATAAGGCTCGCGGTGCGAGAATTTGGGCCACGAGGGCAGAATCTCATGGATGTTACCCTTGACCGCAGCCAGCTTTTGCTGGAGGAAGACCGGAAGATCGACCTTGCCCACAAAGCAGATGCCCTGCGAATCCTTACGCTTGGCTGTGGCCAGACCCTGTTCCTGGGCGATGCGTCTGACCTCGGGCTTGATGAGGTGGCCGATCGGGAAGAGGGCGCGGCTGAGCTGCTCCTGCGACAACTGGCACAGGAAATAGCTCTGATCCTTGTTGGGATCCGATCCGGCCAGCAGGTGATAGATCTCCCGGCCCGAGGTGTCGTGAGTCACCTCGCGGCGGCAGTAGTGGCCCGTGGCGACATAGTCCGCCCCGAGCTTCATGGCCTCGCGCATGAAGACGTCGAATTTGATCTCGCGGTTGCACAGTACATCGGGGTTGGGTGTACGTCCGGCCTCATATTCGCGGAACATATAGTCGACAACCCTTTTGCGGTATTCGTCCGAGAGGTCGACCACGTGGAGCGGAATATCCAGCTTCTTGGCCACCAGCTCGGTGAAGACCCGGTCGTCGTGCCAGGGGCAGTCGCCTTCGAGGGTGCCGGTCGTGTCGTGCCAGTTGATCATGAAAAGGCCGATCACCTCGTGACCCTGCTGTTTGAGGAGGTAGGCGGCAACCGAAGAGTCGACACCTCCCGAAAGTCCGATAACAATGCGTGACATGATTCTATTGGTTCAATCTTTAATCGTATTTGCGGAATTGGGATGCGGTTTGTGGGGGCGCAGAAGTGTGGGGCGGCGCTCCCGACGGGCCGCTTCGCCGCCATATTGGCGGATGTGGGGTGTAAAATTCGCGGGAAAGGAACCCTGATGAAGTCTCCCTCCCCGCGGATCGTGATCTGGGGGGCGTCATCCGCGGATGACATCCCCGACCGGGCTTCTTACTCGGCGCGGCGCGTCAGGTTGTAGAAAGCGGCGGTCTCACCCTCCAGAGGCTTGCCCTCGGCGTCGAGACGCTGGAGCGTATTGTCCTTAAGGAGGTATTTGGTCGTTGCGCCGTCCTGGGCGGTCAGGGTCAGGAGATCTCCCTCCACGAGGTAGTTGCCCTCGGTGAACTCGGCGGCGTCACGGTCGATGACCTTCTCGCTCAGCGTGAAGGTCTTGTCGGCCTTGAGCTCCAGCGTGGTGGCGATACCCGGAGCGTCGGCGGCGGGAATCGTACCCTCATAGACTCCGGCGACGGGCTGTGCGGCCGTCTGTTCGGTTCGAGTCTTGGTGTTATCGGCTTCCTGAGCTGCGGTAGCTTTCTTGGCGGAGTTACCCGTGCAGCTTGCGAACAGCAGGGCTGTTGCCAGCAATACAAAATACTTTTTCATGGTCAATCTGATTTTTAAGATTTGTGTTGGTGATACAATATAGTGTGTCTGTGAAAATGTTACTCCAGATCGAGCAGACCCGCCGGGAGGACCAGCTTCATGGTCCGGTGCTCGAAGTCGATTCCGGCGATGAACTCCTCGGTGGCGGGGATCAGCACGCGGCGGTTGCGGACCTCCAGCTCGAAGAGGGGGTTGATCTCGTTGTCGTAGAAATCCGTGAGGGTAGCCTCGAAGGGCGAGTGTGTGCCCTCGGTGTCGCATTCGGTGCCCTGGATGGTGAAGCCGATGAGATCCTCCATATAGAACTCGTCGTCATCGCCCGTCTCGTCCTCCGAGTCGATGAAGAATTCGCGTCCGATGAGTTCTTCGGCGCGGCGTTCGGTGTCGAAATCGGCGAAGTTCACCACTGCCGAACTTACGCCGCGACGCTCGAAGCGGTCGCACCACAGGGGTACGTCCAGCGAGTTGATCGCAACGAACAGGGGTGTGGTGGCCGGGTCGAAATCCTTGGGAAAGTCCCCGTAGAGCGAGAGCATCAGCCCGCCTTCCGTGCCGAATAGTTTGTTGATTCTGCCGACAAAAGTATTCATAATCGTGTATTTGCGGCTCATTGAGAGGCGGCCTCTGCGGGGCGACGCTCTCAAAGGGAGCCTTATTCGGGGGTAAAGTTACAAAAAAACGGCAAATTCCCTACGGGGAATCTGCCGTTTATCTAACGGACCTAAAGCCTTATTCAGCAGCGGGAGCCTCAGTCTCGGCAGCAGCCTCAGCCTCAGCGTTGGCAGCCTCCTCGGCAGCTTTTGCAGCAGCCTCGGCCTCAGCCTTCTTCTCGGCCAGAGCCTTTGCGCGCTCCTCGTTGATCTTGGCCTCGGCAGCCAGGCGAGCCTTCTCGGCCGACTTGGCATCGGTAGCGATCTTGTTGGTCTTAGCCTCGATCTTACCGTTCTTGGCCTCCATCCACTTGTTGAAACGAGCCTCAGCCTCAGTCTCGGTGAATGCGCCCTTGGCAACGCCACCCAGCAGGTGCTTCTTCATCATGACACCCTTGTAGGAAAGGATGGCACGGGCAGTGTCCGTGGGTTGTGCGCCTTTGAGTAACCAACCCAGAGCTTTCTCGAAGTTCAGGTCAATCGTAGCAGGATTCGTGTTGGGGTTGTAGGTACCCAACTTCTCGATGAATTTACCATCACGTGGCGCTCTGCTATCTGCGGCAACGATGTGGTAGAAGGCATAGCCTTTCTTACCGTGACGTGCCAAACGAATTTTAACAGCCATTTGCTATAAAATTTTTTGAAAAAGTTAATAAAACGCTCGACCCATTTTGGGCTTTAAAAGCCCGCAAATATAGGCAAAATTTTCCGACGGCCCAAATAAAATCCCTAAAAATCGGTATTTTAAGTCTTATTTTGGGAGGAAGGGGTTGAAAAATGAAATTTTTTTCATACCTTTGCCCCGCAAACCATAAGTAAAGGTTGTGTGTCGGTTCCGTAGCTCAGTTGGATAGAGCAACAGCCTTCTAAGCTGTGGGTC
>JAHHQK010000073.1 GCA_020026435.1 Alistipes sp.
GGATAGAGGAAGACCGGGGGGGGGCACAGCGGTTCGCGGCATCACGAGCCGACAGAAAGCAAGGGCTGCGGGGGAAGGGGTCTGGATTTTGAGAGGGGAGCATAAGAGAAGGAGCGGATCGGTAGATTGCAGAGACTCAGGCTGAAGAATGCGGAAAAAGGCAGCAGTCAGAGGATGAGGGAACAGCAGGGAAACCGAAAGGCAACAGACCGATTTTCCAAAGAACGGACAATGCACCGAGAGCGGGAGGAGCAGAAAGGCCGGGAAAAACAGCAAAAGCGGCAACGGACTGAAAACAGGCATGACATTCAGAAAAATCACGTTCGGGACATCGGTCATCGGGGCCGCGCGAACTCCCCTACTCTCAAAAAAAATCCCCAAAACGGGATGACGTTTCGGGGCAGAGGATTTGGAAGACGGAGGATTACCAAAGGATGTAGATCAGCGTTGTGACCGAGACCACCACCCAGAGGAGCACGCCCTGGAGCATGGGTCGGAAGCCCACACGGCGGATGACATCGCGCGAGAGCGAGCCGCCGATAAAGAACATCGTCAGGATGAGCATCTTGCGGGCAAATCCTGCGATCGCGTCACCCACGGCGGGCACGCTGTCGAGCAGGTAGGTATTCGCCACCAAAGCCCCCACAAAGAAAAGGATGAACCACGGAATCGAGACCTTGCGGCCGTCGCCCTTGAAAAGCACCGCCGAAATCAGCGCCATGGGGATGATCCACAGGGCGCGGGTCAGCTTGACGGTCGTGGCCACCCGGAGCGCCTCCTCGCCATAGGCCGCACCCGCACCCACCACCGAGCTGGTGTCGTGGATGGCAATGGCCGCCCAAGTGCCGAACTGATGCTGATCCAGGCCCAGGCAATGCCCGACAACGGGAAAGATGAAGAGGGCCAGGGCATTGAGTATGAAGATCGTGGCCAAAGCCACCGAGATCTCGCTGTCCTTGGCCTTGATCACGGGAGCGACGGCCGCGATGGCACTTCCGCCGCAGATGGCCGTGCCGGAACTGATCAGATAGGAGATATTCCGATCGCATTTCAATAATTTATAGCCGATAAGCATACCCACGATGAGCGTGCCGACAACCGACAACACGGTGAACTGCATACCCTCACGTCCCGATGCCAGCGACGTGTGGAGGTTCATGCCGAAGCCCAATCCTACAACCGAGTATTGCAACAGATATTTCGACGCCTTCTTGTTGAACGCCGGAAACGCTTCCCCGAAGACCAGGGCGTAGGCCAGACCCGCGAACAGGGCCACGGGCGGCGTGATCAGTACCGCGAGCGAATCCCCGCCCGGGAGATAATCCGCCAGGAGCATAAGGGTAAGAACCACCAAAGCACCCACATAGACTTTGGCACCCGTCGATTTGAGTTGTAATCCCTGAACCATACCAACTTTGAATTTTTGAAGTGATAAAAAACTGCTTGTGTTTGCTGCGGCAAAGATAGAGGTTCGGGATGAGATTATTTCATCGCATTTTTTTATGGATCATAACCTTTCGTTATATCTGAAGGCGAAATCCATGAACAGTTTGCTCAGTCCGGCATCCTCGCCGTGGAGCTGCACGAAGTCAAATTCGCGGTTCATCTCCATGCCCGCAACATCGACCACCTTCAGTTCCCCGCGGTAGAGCTCCTCGGCAATCGAGCGCACCGACACGAAGCCCATGGCCCGGCTGTTCTTGATGAAGAGCTTGATGCTCTCGGTGCTGCCCAGGTACATCAGTATGTTCAGATCCGACATCCGCACATTGAGGCGCAGCAACTCGGACGACAGGACATCGAGCGTACCCGAACCGCGTTCGCGCATCACCAGGGGAATGGTCCTCAGCTCGTCGATCGTGATCTCGTCACGGGAGGCCCACGGCGAATCGGGACGGACGACGGGCACCAGCTCGTCCTTCATGAATCGGGTGTACTTGAGGTGCGGACGGCGGATGTTACCCTCGACCAGTCCCAGGTCGATGCGGTGTTCCTCCAGGGCGCGTTCGATCTCCTCCGAGTTGCCGTTGACCAGCGTGAGCGACACGTCGGGGAATTTCTCCACAAAGCGGGCCAGCAGGGGCGGCAGCAGGTACTGCGAGATAGTGGTACTCGCCCCCAGGCACAGCGTGCCGCCATACTCGCCGCGGAGCAGGCTCATGTCGTACTCCAGGCGGGAGAACTCGTTGAGAATCCGTTCGGAATGCTCCAGCAGGAGCTGTCCCGACGCCGTGAGCGAGATGCGGTTGCCGAGGCGCTCGAAAAGACGGGTCTTATACTGGGCCTCCAGCTCGCGGATGTGTTTGCTGATGGCGGGTTGGGAGATGAAAAGCTCCTGGGCGGCCTTCGTGAAGCTGAGGTGCTTGGCCACGCTATTAAAAACTTTCAGTCGGAATTCAAGCATAGTACACAATATGATTCGGACAAAGTTAGGAATATAATTTGAAGATTTTCCGGATGTCCGAGACAAAAACCTCATATCTCCAAGCAATCACCCTCTTTCCGAGCCGTTTCTTAAGTCCGAGGGGATTCTCCCCCACCATCGGCATCACCCCAGCCCCCCGATCTGTCAGCCAGCAGGCTACTCCGATACACAAAAAAAGCGGATGCTCCCACGAGGGGAACATCCGCACGGATTTCGTATTCGGGTGGTCGGTTAGTCGTTGACCTCGATGTCGACATCGAACAACTCGTGCCAGGGCAGCCCCTGCTCGCCCAGCTCCTTCAAGAAGGGATCGGGATCGAACTCCTCGACGTTGAACACGCCGGCACCTCTCCACAGGCCCTTGGCCCACATCGAAGCACCCAAAGCGGCGGGAACACCCGTCGTGAAGCTCACGGCCTGGGTTCCGGTCTCGTGGAAGGCCGTCTCATGGTCGCAGTTGTTGTAGATATAATACGTGCGCTCCTTGCCGTCCTTCACACCGCGGATGCGGCAACCGATCGAAGTCTGACCGTGGTAGTTGGCTCCCAGCGACTTGGGATCGGGCAGAACGGCCTTCAGGAACTGGATCGGCACGATCTCCACACCGTTGTAGATGATCGGGTCGATACGCGCCATACCGATGTTCTGAATCACGCGCAGGTGGGTCAGATACTCCTGGCCGAAGGTCATCCAGAAGCGGGCACGCTTGATCGAAGGATAGTTCTTGACCAGCGACTCCAGCTCCTCGTGGTAGATCACATACGACTCGCGCTCACCGATCTCGGGATAGTTCAGCGGACGGTGAATCTCGTGGGGCTCGGTCACAACCCACTTGCCGTTCTCGTAGTAACGGCCCTTCTGGGTCACCTCACGGATGTTGATCTCGGGGTTGAAGTTGGTGGCGAAGGCCATGCCGTGGTTACCGGCATTACAGTCGACAATGTCCAGGTAGTGGATCTCGTCGAAGTGGTGCTTGGCGGCATAGGCCGTGAAGATGGCCGTCACACCCGGGTCGAAACCACAACCCAGGATAGCCGTCAGACCGGCGGCCTTGAAACGCTCCTGGTAAGCCCACTGCCACGAATACTCGAAGTGAGCCTCGTCCTTGGGCTCGTAGTTGGCCGTATCGAGGTAGTTGCAACCGCACTCCAGACAGGCGTCCATGATCGTGAGATCCTGGTAGGGAAGAGCCACATTGACCACAATATCGGGCTGGAACGCACGGAACAACTCACACAACTCGGGCACCGAATCGGCATCGACCTGCGCGGTTTTCACACGGTTGCCGCCGATGGCTGCAGCCACGGCATCGCATTTCGATTTGGTACGGCTCGCCAACATGACGTCCGTGAAAACGGGATTGGCGGCAATTTTCTGAGTCACGACTGTGCCGACGCCTCCGGCGCCGATAATCAAGGCTTTCATTTGCTATATAAATTAAAATAAGTAATTAATATTCGTTTTCGACTTTCAAAAATACTACTTTATTTTTTAATTTCAATCACTTTGTCCCAAAACATACATCTCCCCCTACCCTTCCCCGGAAAAAATACAGTCCTTCTGTCCGACAGGCAGGATATGATTTGTTCCTTTGTCGGCCACGTTCGGACGGAAGGAATCCTCCGAACGGATCCCATCCGCGGGAAATTACCAAGAAAAGGTCATTATTTTTCCGTTTTTCCACCTCCGCCCATCGGGCCAAGAGCAGACCGGCTCCTAATTTTTATAAATCAAACGGTTATCGACACTCCGGGCCTTAAAACCGGGACTGCGAGGCCGGATCCGAAGAGAAAAAAGCAGGATTTTATTAAGATTTTTTCAAAATTATTTTGGAGATAAAAATATTTGCCTTATATTTGCACCGTCAAAACAAGAGAACAACGCCGCAAGGCGTTTTCGTTTGACAATCGGAGAATCCGTAGCTCAGCAGGTAGAGCACAACACTTTTAATGTTGGGGTCCTG
>JAHHQK010000074.1 GCA_020026435.1 Alistipes sp.
ATACCATGTCAGTATTTAAAGACAAAGTCCTGTTGATCACAGGCGGTACGGGAAGTTTCGGAAATGCCGTACTCAGAAGATTTTTGGATTCGGATATCAAGGAGATTCGCATCTTTTCGCGCGACGAGAAGAAGCAGGACGATATGCGTCATGCCTTGCAGAACCCCAAGGTGAAGTTCTATATCGGCAACGTGCGCGACAAGTCGTCGGTGGATATCGCCATGCGCGGCGTGGACTACGTCTTCGCAGCGGCAGCTCTGAAGCAGGTGCCCTCGTGCGAGTTCTTCCCCATGGAGGCCTGTCGCACCAATGTCATCGGTACGGGCAACGTGCTGGAGTCGGCCATTGAGCACGGCGTGAAGAATGTCGTGGTCCTCTCGACCGACAAGGCGGCCTACCCCATCAACGCCATGGGTATCTCGAAGGCACTGATGGAGAAGGTGGCCATCGCCAAGGGACGTGAGCTGGGCGAGGGTGCCGCAACGACCATCTGCTGCACGCGCTATGGCAACGTGATGGCCAGCCGCGGTTCGGTGATTCCCCTGTGGGTGGAGCAGATGATCGAGGGCAAGCCCATCACCATCACCGACCCCAACATGACCCGTTTCATGATGACCCTGGACGATGCCGTCGATCTGGTGGTCTATGCCTTCACCCACGGCCATAACGGCGACCTGTTCGTCCAGAAAGCCCCTGCCGCGACCCTCGCGACCCTGGCCGAGGCCTTGAAGGAGATCTACGCCAAGGTGGACCCCAAATACGGAGAGACCGAGGTGAAAGTCATCGGCACGCGCCACGGCGAGAAACTCTACGAGACGCTGGTTACGCGCGAGGAGATGGCCAAGGCCGTCGATATGGGCGACTACTACCGCATCCCCTGCGACACACGCGACCTGAACTACGACAAGTTCTTCACCGAGGGCGATGAGAAGGTCTCGACCATCGAGGACTACCACTCGCACAACACGCGCCGTCTGGACGTCGAGGGCATGAAGGAGCAGCTCATGCGCCTGCGCTTCATCAAGGAGGATCTGGGGATGCTGCCCCGCGCCAAGGCCCGGGACATCCGCAGCGAGTAATCCCCCGCCATACGCGTAATAATTCCTTGTCATTTCGGACACAAAACGAAAACCACGACATCTTTTTCCTCTCGGACATCCCACTCTTCGATCCGTTTGAGCCGTCGTTCTGACGCTCCCCAAGTCCGAGTAAAGATAAACAAACACATAGCATGAAAATTTTAGTAACCGGAGCCAAAGGCTTTGTCGGTCGGAACCTTGTCGCCCAACTGCACAACATTGCCGAGGGTAAGGCACGCTGGTACAAGGTGACCGGAGAGCTGGAGGTCTTCGAATACGACATCGACTCCACCGCCGAGGAGCTGGAATGCTACTGCCGTGAGGCCGACTTTGTCTTCAATCTGGCGGGCGTGAACCGTCCCAAGGACCAGAGCGAGTTCATGAAGGGTAACTTCGGCTTCGCCTCCACGCTACTCGACACCTTGAAGAAGCACCACAACACCTGCCCCGTGATGCTTTCCAGCTCGATACAGGCAACACTTATCGGCCGCTACGGCGAATCGGATTACGGCAAATCGAAGCTCGCCGGCGAGGAGCTGTTCTTCGAGTACGGCAAGGAGACGGGTGCCAAGGTCCTGGTCTACCGCTTTCCCAACCTCTTCGGCAAGTGGTGCCGCCCGAACTACAACTCGGCAGTGGCGACCTTCTGCAACAACATCGCCAACGATTTGCCCATACAGGTCAACGACCGCTCCACGGAACTCGAACTGCTCTATATCGACGATTTGGTCGACGAGATGATTGCCGCCCTCACGGGTGACGAACACCACTGCGAATTCGAGGGGCTGAATACCGTCCTGAAAGCCGACGGTCGCTACTGCGCCGTGCCAACGACACACAAGGTGACCCTGGGTGAGATTGTCGACCTGCTGGAGGCCTTCCGTGCTCAGCCCGAGACCCTTCTGATTCCCGAAATCGCCGACAACTCGTTCGCCAAGAAACTCTACTCGACCTACCTGTCCTACCTGCCCCGGGAGAAGACCGTCTTCCCCCTGAAGATGAATGTCGATGCCCGTGGCAGCTTCACGGAGTTGCTGCGCAGCGAGAAGTGCGGACAGGTGAGCGTCAACATCTCGAAGCCGGGCATCACCAAGGGCGAACACTGGCACAACACCAAGTGGGAGTTCTTCATCGTGGTGTCGGGGCACGGGCTGATTCAGATGCGCAAAATCGGCACGGACGAGGTCCTCGAATTCGAGGTATCGGGCCAGAAAATCGAGGCCTTGCACATGCTGCCCGGCTATACGCACAACATCATCAACCTCTCCGATACGGAGGATTTGGTGACGGTGATGTGGGCCAACGAACGCTTCGACCCCAACCGCCCCGATACCTACTTTGAGAAGGTCAAAAAGAAGGAGTAGACCATGCTGCTGGACACGGCCCTGTTCGACCGGCTGACCGCCGAGGCAAAGGCCTCGCCGCGTCTGCGCAGTCATCTTAATCTCCACGAGTCGCTCGACGCTCCGGCACAACGTCTGTTAGTCGCCCTGGAGCCCCGCACCGAGATGCCCGTACACCGCCACCGCCTCACCTGCGAGACGCAGACGGTCTTAAGGGGCAGGATGCGTGTGCTGTTCTACAACGATTCGCGCGAGGTGACCGCCTCCTTCACCCTCTCGCCCCGGGAGGGTAACCATGCCATTCATATACCCCGCGGACAGTGGCACACGCTGGAGGTCGAGGAGAGTGGAACGGTGATCCTCGAAGTCAAGGACGGCCCCTACACCCCTTCGGCGCCCGAAGACATTTTAGCTTAACACAAACGGACGGGGAGACCCCTCCGCGCCTTCCCGTCCCCTTTTTTCTTACAACAATACAGATGCAAATTAGAACCGATTACAGTGATGTAAAGTTCTGCGACAACGGCAAGCTGAAACTGCTGATTATCGTCGGAACACGTCCCGAGATTATTCGCCTGGCGGCCGTCATCAACAAGTGCCGCAAGTATTTCGATGTGATTCTGGCACACACGGGACAGAACTATGACTATAACCTCAACGGTGTCTTCTTCAAGGATTTGAAGCTGAAGGACCCCGAAGTGTATATGGACGCCGTGGGCGATGACCTCGGGGCCACGATGGGCAACATCATCAACGCTTCGTACAAACTGATGGTGGCCACCCAACCCGATGCCGTACTGGTGCTGGGCGACACGAACAGCTGTCTGTCGGTCATCGGAGCCAAGCGACTGCACGTTCCCATCTTCCACATGGAGGCGGGTAACCGCTGCAAGGACGAGTGTCTGCCGGAGGAGACCAACCGCCGTATCGTGGACATCATCTCCGATGTCAATGTGGCCTATTCGGAGCACGCACGCCGCTATCTGGCAGAATGCGGACTCCCGAAGGAGCGCACCTATGTGTCGGGCTCGCCAATGGCTGAGGTCCTGCACGAGAACCTCAAGGAGATTGAGGCCAGCGATATTCACGCGCGTCTGGGTCTTGAGAAGGGCAAGTATATCCTGCTGTCGGCACACCGCGAGGAGAACATCGACACGGAGAAGAACTTCACTTCGCTGTTCAACGCCATCAACGCCATGGCCGCGAAGTACGACATGCCGATCCTGTACAGCTGCCATCCCCGTTCGAGAAAGCGTCTCGAGGCGAGCGGCTTCCAGCTCGACCCGCGCGTCATTCGGCACGAGCCTCTGGGCTTCCACGATTACAACTGCCTTCAGATGAATGCCTTTGCTGTAGTGAGCGACAGCGGCACGCTGCCCGAGGAGAGCTCGTTCTTCACCAGCGTCGGACACCCCTTCCCGGCCGTATGTATCCGCACCTCGACCGAGCGCCCCGAATCGCTGGACAAGGCGGGCTTCGTGTTGGCGGGCATCGACGAGAAGTCGCTCCTGCAGGCCGTGGACACCGCCGTGGAGCTGAACCTTGCGGGCGACTACGGCACCCCCGTACCCAACTACACTGACGAGAATGTCTCCACCAAGATGGTCAAGCTCATCCAGAGCTACGTCGGTGTGGTAAACAAGATGGTTTGGAGAAAATTCTAA
>JAHHQK010000075.1 GCA_020026435.1 Alistipes sp.
CCGCGTCGTTCAGACCAGCCAGTACACCATGTCGAACATCTTCAAGGCATACGCCACCTACAACAAGACCTTCAACGGGAAGCACAACCTGAAGGTGATGGCCGGTATGGATGCCGAGGCCCGCGAAAGACTGGGCCACTACTCGGAGCGCCGCGGGCTGATCAGCCCCACACTCCCCGAGATCATCCTCGCCACGGGTGAGCAGTACTCGTCGAACGGAGACTACAGCTACCACAACGATTTTGCGGCCGTCGGCTTCTTTGCGCGTGTCAACTACGACTATATGGGCAAATACCTCGTCGAGGTGAACGCCCGTTATGACGGTTCCTCGAAGTTCCCCGAAGGGGACAAGTTCGCCCTCTTCCCCTCGTTCTCGGCCGGTTGGCGCATGTCGGAGGAGAAGTTCATGAACTGGTCGAAGCCCGCGCTCTCCGACCTGAAGCTCCGCGCATCGTGGGGTACCATCGGCAACCAGGATGTTGCGGCCAACTCCTTCCTTTCGACCATGAAGGCCTCCAACGAGTCGGGTTGGGTCGTAAACGGCAAGGAGCAGGTTTATGTAGGAGCACCTTCGGTCATCTCGCCCTCGCTGACCTGGGAGCGTGTTACGACCCTCGACCTCGGTCTGGACGCCCGTTTCTTCAACAACGAGCTGGGTGTCAGCTTCGACTGGTACCGACGTGTGACTTCCGATATGCACTGTATGGGCGAAACCCTGCCCAATACCTTCGGAGCCAAGGTCCCCAAGATTAACTACGGTGAACTGACCGGTAAGGGTTGGGAGCTGGCTTTGGACTACAACAAGCGTTTCGAGTGTGGTTTGGGTCTGTCGTTGACCGCATCGATTTCCCACGTGAGGGAGGAAATCACCAAGTACAACAACTCGATAAATGACATCTACGGAAACTACAAGGGAAAGCGTATCGGCGAAATCTGGGGTTATGAGACCGACCGTCTGTTCAACTTCGACGATTTCAACGAAAGCACCGATCAGTTCGGCAACAAGGTCTATACCCTCAAGGATGGCATTCCCTCGCAGGCACTCTACGAGTCGGGAGCCTTCACATTCGGCCCCGGTGACGTGAAGTACCGCGACCTGAACGGCGACGGTGTCATCAACTACGGGAAAAAGACGCTGGAGGACCACGGCGACTTGAAGGTCATCGGTAATACGCTGCCCGACTATGAGTACAGCTTCAGCATCGGTTTCAACTACAAGGGTTTCGACTTCAGCACCCTGTTCCAGGGCGTTGGCAAGCGCGACTACTGGGCCTACGGAGCTGTGGCCATCCCCGCCGGAGGTTCGAGCTTCGGCGATGCCGCCTTCGCACACCAGATGGACTACTGGACTCCCGAGCGTCAGAATGCGTTCTATCCCCGTCCCGACGACAACGGCTGGAACTCCGACGGTAAGAACTTCCTCAAGCAGACCCGTTTCCTGAGCGATATGTCCTACCTGCGTTGCAAGAACATCACGGTAGGTTACACCCTGCCCGAAAAGTGGATGAAGAAGATCCACTTCCAGAGTGCGCGTATCTACCTCAGCGCGGAGAACGTATTTGAGTTTGACGACATGCACCTTCCCGTCGATCCCGAATCAACGGCATTCAAGGAGGGCAGCGGTGACTCCACATGGTCGTTCGGTCGCAGCTATCCCTACACCAGAACCATCTCTGTCGGTCTGCAACTCCAATTCTAAACTTTTAACTTGAATCGACGTATGAAAAGAAAAATATTGACTGCACTGGCTCTGTCACTGATGCTCTGCTCGTGTGAAGATTACCTGACCCGTTTGCCCCAGGATACGGTGACGGATACTCCGGACTTTTGGAACAACGAGAAAAACGTGCGTTCCGAAGCCATCGGACTCTATGATCACTATTTTGACGGCTACAAGACCGGCTGGTCGCGTTCCACCTGGTTTGCAGAGACCGATATCGCCGACTGGGTGGACGACAATGCGCAGCGTGCGGCTACGTTCTTCACCAAGGTAGCCCCCGCTTCCGGCGGCGGTTGGGATTTCACCACCCTGCGCCGTATCAACGTCATCATCGACCGTGTGACGACCAACTCGATGGAAGAGGAGGTCAAGAACCACTGGTTGGGTGTCGGCCGTTTTTTCCGTGCCTTGGAGTACTGCAAGCTGGTGTCGAAGTTCGGCGATGTCCCTTATTACGATACCGTGCTTTCGAGCACCGATTACGAGAAGCTCTATGCTCCGCGCATGAAGCGTAGCGAGGTGATGGATCGTGTGCTGGCGGACTTCAAGTTTGCTTGCGAGCACGTTCGTGCACAGGACGGCGAGCCGGGTCTCTCGGTGAACAACGATGTGGTCCTGGCCTATATGTCGCGGGCCATGCTCTTCGAAGGCACGTGGCAGAAATACCGCGAGAAGGACGCCCAGAAGGCTGCCGAGTATCTGAAGGCGGCCAAGGATGCTGCCGAGAAGATCATCAAGTCCAGGAACTACTCGCTGCACCCCAACTACAAGGAGCTGACGACTTCGCTGGATCTGGCCGGCAACAAGGAGATCATCCTGTACCGCTCTTATGTCGAGGGTGAGTTGACCCACTCTTTGATGAGCTTCCAGAACACCGAGCACGAGAACAGCTCGCCTTCGCGTTCGCTCATCGAGTCTTATCTCTCGTCGAACGGACTGCCCATCAACCAGCCGGGCAACACGCTCTATGACAAGGAGAAGGAGAAATGGTTCGAGACCGAGTTTGCGAACCGTGACCCCCGTCTGTCCCAGATCATCTACACCGACGACCTCTATCTTGAGGGCGTGAAGGCACCTTATGCCGTTTCGGGTTACTTTGCGAACCGTTTCGTGAACGAGGACATCAAGACGCTGCCTGCCGGTACGAGCAGCACCAACACCACCGACGCTCCCGTGATGAAACTCAATGAGGTGATGATGAACTACATCGAGGCTGCTGCCGAGTTGCAGGAACTGGGCCAGTACACCCTCACCCAGGACGATGTCGATATGACGATCAACACCATTCGTGACCGCGAGAGCACCCGCATGCCTCATCTGACCTTGTCGGGCAACGGTTTTTCGGTTAACGGCACGGTGATTAACGACCCCGAGCGCGATCAGGATGTTCCTTCGCTGATTTGGGAGATTCGCCGCGAGCGCCGCACCGAGTTGGTTTACGAGGGTATCCGTTTCAACGACCTGCGCCGTTGGAGCAAGCTCAACTATGCCGACATGAAGCTCAACAAGAAGCTGAACCTCGGAGCATGGTTGGACAAGGACAAGTACATCGCATGGTATAATAAAAAGCATCCCGAGTCGCCCATCACCATGGAGCACCTCAAGAGTGTTACTTTGGACCGTTCGGGCAATGCGGGTTACATCATGCCCATCCAGGAGGAGGCTAAGATGAGGACTTTCTCCGAGAAGGACTACCTCTATCCCATCCCCGAGGATCAGATCACGCTTTACGAGCAGAACAACAAGCCGCTGAATCAGAACCCCGGTTGGTAGAATAACCGAATGAATTGAATGGATGATTAGGCCGGAACTTTTCGAGGTTCCGGCCTAATCTTTTTCCGTTTTTCGGGTCTAATCTTTTTCCGTTTTCCCGGTCTAATCTTTTTCGGGGCGAAGGTTTGGCGGCAGTCGGCGGGCGGTGGTCGCAGACGAGTCACGGAGGGTGGCCGGCGGCGGGGACTGTTGGTTATTTGGAGGGACCGTAGCCGGCGGACGACAGGTGAGCGGAGGGTCGTTGGCGGGGGCCGGAGTGTGTTGCAGAGGCGGGTGGTGGCCGGCCGTAGGGTGGCTGGAGGGCGATGGCCGGCAGGAGTGGGTGAGTGGCAGGCGGGAGGAGCCGGCAGGTGGATTGTCGCGGCAGCGAGGGCGTTGGCGTTTGGGGAGACTGTGTGTAGGGCTGTTGTAGCAGAGGTGGTTGATTGAGGGAATCGAGGGGGCCGGAGTGTGTTGCAGAGGCGGACGATG
>JAHHQK010000076.1 GCA_020026435.1 Alistipes sp.
GTGTGGGGCCTGGAGGGAGTGTCGGGGTGGAAAGTCTGAATAGGTTGGAGGGGCTGAAGGTCTGAAGAGTGTCGAAGGGGTGGAAAAGCATACGGCCGGTCCGGAAATCACACGATTTCCGAGCCGGCCATACGAAAGGGGGTTGAAACGATCAGTTGCGGAGGAGGGTGTCCCTGTCGGCTTTCACTTTGAGGACAGCGCTTTTCCCGTTGGCGGATTTCTTGCTGCTGACGTTGATTGTGGTGTGTTGTTCGCCATCGCGGATCGTCATCTTGAGGCTCTTGTCCGGGGAGGAGACGCCGTTCAGATCATCCAGTTGGGACTGGAGTTCCTCGATGGTGAGCGACTCCTCGGGGCTGTTGCCCTCGATGGTGATGCTGTGGGGCGGTTGCCACTCCGAGAGGTATTTCGCCGAACCGATGCCCAGGGCCAGGATGTTGACAAGCCACAGAAGGATGAGCGTGAGCACAACCGAACGTGTGGGTTTACGGCTCATGATCAGCCGGATGAGGGTGTAGAGCAGCAGGGCGCAGGGCAGCGTCACGGTCAGGATGGCGAGGACGATCAGCGTCGTGGGGATGTCGGCGAACTGCAGTCCGGGGATCGAGACGTCGTTGATCAGCACGGCGAAGATTGTGATGAGCATGGCGCAGAATAGCAGGATGAGTCCCATGACGATGAGTCCTACGAGGATCTTGAGTCCGAGCAGCACGATGCGTCCGAGCAGCGACACGGTCTGTGCCACGATGGGTTTGGCCGAGCTGTCGGCGTCGGAGCCGTTCTCGGCGGCCTGTTCAGCCACGGAGCGGGCCGTGATGGGCTGGCCCTCCATTTCGAGGCGTTGGCGGGCACTGCGGGCGGCCGGGACGGTGAACCACAGGAGCAGGTAGAGCAGTACGAAGCTGCCGAAGACCTGAGCCGGCAGATGGTCGATCCAGATGATGAGGATCAGCGGCAGGAATATGCCCAGACGGATCCACACGGGGTCGATGTCGAAGTAGTGGCCCAGTCCGGTACAGACTCCGCCCAGCTTTGCGCCCTTGAGCTCGCGGTACAGACGGCGCGGGAAGTGTTGTTCGGGCGAGGAGGTGTGGCCCTGGCGGGATTGGGGATCCTCCTCGGAGATGTCCTCGGGGGAGCCTAACTGGGCGATGATGTTGCGGATCAGCGGGGAGGCCACCACGCGTTCGTTGTCCTGGGTCGAGAGGAGCAGCTCGGCGATTCGGGCCTCGATGTCGGCGACGATCTCCTCGCCGCCTTCGGTGTCCTTATAGGTGGTTTTGAGGGTTTCGAGGTACTGCTTCAGCAGGTCGTAGGCCTCGGGGTCGAAAGAGAACTGAATGCCCGAAATACTGCATTTTTTGATTTCGTTCATGGCGTATTCGTTTTTTTTTGGGGAAGGGTGGGTTTACATTTTCTTGACGCTGCCCTGCGAGGAGGTGCTGATATCCACATTGGTGCAGTCACCCCGATAGCGTATGTTGCTCATCGATTCGGCCTTGGCCTTGAGCGAGCGGGTAGCGCTGATCTCGATGCGGCCCATCGACTTGGCCTCGGCTTCGGCGTCGATGGTGTCGAGATTCGCTCCGAGGATCGAGCCCTGCGAGGAGGCCTGACCCTCGAATACGGGGGTCGTGCCGCTGATCTTGACCGTGGACATCGACTTGACCGTCACGTCGCAGCTCTCGCTCAGATCCACCTCACACGAGGTGTGGGACATCGAACTGCTTTCGATCTTACATTCCCGGCCTTTGATCCGGGCCTTGATCCGGGCCGAGCTGGCGTTGTCGATGTCGGTCTTGGAGGCTTCCACGGCGGCGTTGATCGCTCCCATGCTGGCGGCGTCGAGCGTGCAGTATTCGCTCTTGACGGCGGCCTCGATCAGCGACGAGGATGTGGACGAAAGGGTCACCGAGGGGGCGGTCAGGGGGCGCAGGCAGCGGATGCTGCTCATCGAGGTGGCCTGGAGACGTTCGATCTTGCCGTCGCTGGGAACCGTGACCACCATGTTTGAGACGTTCTGATCCTTTCTTTTGTGGAGGTCGCCTTCCAGTCCGATGTGGAGGCAGTTGTTTATCACCTCGACTTTGATCCGGTCGATGACATTGGATGCGGCCTCGATCCGGATCTGTTGGTCGGACGGGGTGCGATCCACTACCTTGACATCGATCATCTGGGAGGCTCGTATGGCTTTGAACCGGGGCAGGGGTAGGGTACGTTGTGCCGGGGTCGGTTGCTGGCAGATGCCGCTTGCGGGCAGGCAGCACAGGAATAGGAAAAGAAATGCGTGTTTCATAACAGTCGTTTTTAGGGGGTGTGGGGGTTATTCGTCGGACTTTTCGCCGTGGCGGATGATCTCGATCTGGCGGACCATCTCGTCCCAGGCTTCATCGAGCGAGGAGAGGTATTCGCGGCCCTTGTCCGTGAGCGAGTAGTACTTGCGCGGAGGTCCCTGGGGGGATTCCTCCCAGCGGTAGGAGAGCAGTCCTGCGTTTTTCTGGCGGGTCAGCAGCGGGTAGAGCGTACCCTCGACCACGATCATCTCGGCGGCCTTGAGCTCGGCGAGAATCTGCGGCGCATAGGAATCCTCGCGGGAGAGTATGGCCAGGATGCAATACTCCAAGATTCCCTTGCGCATCTGTATCTTTACGTTGTTGTCTCCGGCCATGGTGATTTATTTTTTAGGAACGATGAGCCAAAGGATGATGTAGATCCACAGCGAGAGCGTGCCTGCCAGGAAGAGGATGAGGGTGGCGATGCGTACGAGCGATACGTCCAGGTCGAAGTAACGGGCCAGTCCGCCGCAGACGCCTGCGATCATGCCGTCGGAGGTGCGAGTGAGTTGATGTGCCATGATTTTAAGAATTTTTTATGAGTTGTTTGTCTTTCGGTTTTGTATCGGGGGAGACTATTGCTGATTGTACTCCTCCGAAGGGATGACGATCCAAAGCACGAGGTAGATCCAGAAGGAGAGGCCTCCGCAGAGGATCAGTGCGAGGGTCAGCAGACGCACCAGCGTCACGTCGATGTTGAACGTCTTGGCGATTCCGGCGCAGATGCCCGCAATCGAACGGTCTGTGATCGAGCGGCGCAGACGCATCGGGGATGCCTGGTCCGGAGTCGGGTGGGGCGGGGTGCAGCCCTCGCCGAAGCATTCGGGTTTGCCGAGCGTTTCGATGGCGTGGTGCACCTCCTTGAGCGAAATGACGCGCATCGAGGAGGGAACTTGCTCGCGGAGCAGTTCGGCCATGCGGGCTTCCAGGTCGGAGAGGGTCTCGATCTCCTCGGGGGGAAGGCGGCGTTCGATATCGGCGAAGTAGACCTGAAGGCAATTATAGGCGTCCTTGTCGAGCGTAAATGCCATCGATCCTATATTGGCGGTAATTGTCTCTTGCATAACTATTCGCGGTGTTTTGGTGTGAAACAATCGTTTTTAAGGTTTTTTCGTACTGCAAATATATGATGCTTTTAGGTATTATGCAAGACAAAGTACCTCTTTTTGCAAAAAAAATTGATTTTTATTGGGAAAATGGGGCTTTTAGGGGGTGTTTCGAGGATTGGGGTGGGGGATTTGGCGGGCGGAGGTGTTCGGTCGAGGTAGATGGGTGAGGGCTGAAAGGACTGTTGGT
>JAHHQK010000077.1 GCA_020026435.1 Alistipes sp.
GGGTTGTTGTAGGGGACGGCCGGGGCGGAGGCATAAAAAAAGCAGGCAGGCAACCTGTCGGAAGGTTGCCTGCCTGCGGGGTGATTATCCTGAAGTGGGATCAGATCACAATGTTGATGATCTTCTTCGGCACGACGATGATCTTCTTGGGGGTCTTGCCCTCGATCCAGCGCTGGGTCTCGGGTAAGGTCACTACATCGGCCTGGATCTCGGCGGGAGTGGCCGTGGCGGGATACTCCTTCTTGAAGCGCATCTTGCCGTTGACCGAAACCGGGTAGACGAGCGACTGGAGTTCGAGATACTTGGCCTCGAAGGTGGGGTATTCCGACGAGCAGACCGTATCCTCGTGACCCAAGGCGTGCCACAGCTCCTCGGAGATGTGGGGCGTGAAGGGGGCGAGGAGTTTGACGATCGGTTCGAGAACCGCACGCTTCGAGCATTCGCCCAGCTCGTTCAGGCAGATCATAAAGGCAGCCACCGAGGTGTTGAACGAGAAGTTCTCGATATCCTCTGTCACCTTCTTGATGGTCTTGTGGAGTGTGCGCAGCTCCTCGGCCGTCGGCTCCTCGTCGGTGATGCGCAGCGCACCCTCGCGGTCGAAGAACAGACGCCACAGGCGTTTCAGGAACTTGTGTACTCCGTCGATGCCGTTCGTGTCCCAGGGCTTCGACTGCTCGAGCGGGCCGAGGAACATCTCGTACATACGCAGCGTGTCGGCTCCGTAGTTGTCGACGATATAGTCGGGGTTAACCACGTTGAACATCGACTTGGACATCTTCTCAATGGCCCAGCCACAGATATATTTGCCGTCCTCGAGGATGAATTCGGCGTCCTTGAAGTCGGGCATCCACTGGCGGAAGGCTTCCAGGTCGAGCACGTCGTTCTTCACGATGTTCACATCGACGTGGATTTCCTGCGTCTCGTACTGATCCTTCAGACCCAGCGACACGAACCTGTTGGTGCCCACCACACGGTAGACGAAGTTCGAGCGGCCCTGGATCATGCCCTGGTTGACGAGCTTGCGGAAGGGCTCCTGCTCGCAGACATAGCCCAGGTCATAGAGGAACATATTCCAGAATCGCGAGTACATGAGGTGACCCGTGGCGTGTTCGATACCGCCCACGTAGAGGTCCACCGAACGCCAGTACTCGTTGGCCTCGCGGCCGACCAGACCCTCGTTGTTGTGGGGATCCATATAGCGCAGGTAATAGGCCGACGATCCGGCGAATCCGGGCATTGTCGACAACTCGAAGGGATAACCCTCGGCGGTCGACCACTGCTCGGCGCGGGCCAGGGGCGGCTCGCCCTCCTCGGTGGGACCGTAGTTGGCGATCTGCGGCAATTCGAGCGGGAGTTTGTCCTCGCTTAAGGGGTAGGCCACGTCGCCTTTATAGTAGATGGGGAAGGGTTCGCCCCAGTAGCGCTGGCGCGAGAAGATGGCGTCGCGCAGACGGTAATTGACAAGTTTCTTGCCCAGGCCGCGTTTCTCGACCTCGCGGAACATGAGCTGGATCGAATCCTTGACGTCCATGCCGTTCAGGAAGTCCGAATTGATGATCTTGCCCTCCTTGGCGTCGTAGGAACCCTCCTCGGTGTTGCCGCCCTCGATGACGGGGATGATCTCCAGTCCGAAGTGCTTGGCGAAGGCGTAGTCGCGCGAGTCGTGGGCCGGAACGGCCATGATGGCGCCCGTGCCGTAGCCGGCCAGGACGTAGTCCGAAACGTAGATCGGAATCTCCTTGCCCGTGAAGGGGTTCACGGCGAATGCGCCCGTGTTGACTCCGCTCACACGGCGCGTGTCGGCCATGCGCTCACGCTCCGAACGCTTGCGGGCCTGGAGGATGTACTCCTCGACGGCGGCGCGCTGTGCGTCGGTCGTCAGGTCGTTGACCCACTTGTGCTCGGGGGCGATGACCATGAACGAAACGCCGTAGATCGTGTCGGGACGCGTGGTGAAGATCTCCAGCTTGCGGTCCGAATCCTTGATCGGGAAGAAGATCTGGGCACCCTCCGAGCGGCCGATCCAGTTGCGCTGGATTTCCTTCAGGGAGTCGCTCCACTGCAGCCGGTCCAGACCGTCGAGCATACGCTGGGCGTAGGCCGTGACACGCAGCAGCCACTGCTTCATGCGCTTCTGCTCCACGGGGAAGCCGCCGCGCACCGAGAGTCCGTCGCGCACCTCGTCGTTGGCCAGCACCGTGCCCAGTTTCGGACACCAGTTGACCATCGTGTCGGCACGGAAGGCCAGACGGTAGTTCTGGAGTACCTGCTCGCGGCGGGCCTCGTCCCAGGCGTTCCACTCCCCGGCCGTGAAGTGCATCTCGGCGGTGCAGGCGGCGTCAACGCCCTCGGTACCCGACTCGGCGAAGCGGGCCGTCAGTTCGGAGATGGGGCGTGCCTTCCGGGCGTGGTTGTCGTAGTAGTGGGCGAACATCTTGAGGAAAGCCCACTGCGTCCACTTGTAGTAGGCGGGGTCGCACGTGCGCACCTCGCGGTCCCAGTCGAATGAGAAACCGATCTTGTCGAGCTGCTCGCGGTAGCGGGCCACGTTGCGCTCGGTCGTCACGGCCGGGTGCTGACCCGTCTGGATGGCGTACTGCTCGGCAGGAAGGCCGAAGGCGTCGTAGCCCATCGGGTGAAGGACGTTGAAGCCCTTCTGGCGCTTGTAGCGCGAATAGATGTCCGATGCGATGTAGCCCAGCGGGTGTCCCACGTGAAGTCCCGCTCCCGAGGGGTAGGGAAACATATCCAGAACGTAGAACTTCGGGCGCGAGGGGTCGACCTCCACACGGTAGGTCTTGTCCTCCTTCCAGCGCTCCTGCCACTTGGCCTCGATACTCTTGAAGTTGTATTCCATATATTTTGGTAACTGATTATTGCATAATTCCCTGCAAAAATAACGAAAACTTTCAGTATTTTTTCTCCTTATTATAAAAAAGGCGATTTATTCCCCGAAAACCGCCTTGAGGTGCGGGTGCAGGCGGGGCGAGGATGGTATGGCGGGGCGGATAAGGGGCGAAGGGTGTTTGAGGGCGTGAGTGATGGAGAGAGTGAGGGGTAAGGGGTGGTGCAGGCCGTTGTGTGTGGGTGGAATGTTTCCGGCGGGGAAGGGCCGAAGATGAAGGAATGATGCGGTACTCGGGTTGGGGAAGGCGGGCTTTCGGGGCGGAGCCGGTGTGGAAAGCCGGGAGATGGGCCGAGTGTGGGGAGGGGTAGTCGGAGGCAAGGGTGATGGAGTGGGAAGGGCGGGAAAACAGGCGGAGAAGAGGGTGAAAAAGAGAGTTGAAAATTTTTTTCGGAAAATATTTGTTATTCCTATTAATATATTATAATAGAGGGTTAAAGAGCCGAAACCCGTCGCCGGAGCGTCGATTTTGCCGCCGAGGAGAATCCGTTCCGCTTTTCCGCTGTAAGTGGTTGTCGGATAATCTGTTTTAAGTTTCGTTATAGATTTTGTATTATGCTTTCTGAAATCCTATAAGCAAAAAGAATTTTAAGAAGGCAAAAAACGCAAAAAACGGCTAAAAAAGATGCTCTTATATATGGTTATTCAAAAAAAATGCGTACCTTTGCAGTCCATTTTGGACAATGGAGATAGATTTTTTAACA
>JAHHQK010000078.1 GCA_020026435.1 Alistipes sp.
AAGAATGAAAATCTTGCGTCCTAACCGATAGACGAATGGGCCTCTACCACTATTCAATCCCTTTTCGGAGTTGTTTAGCGGTGCAAAGGTAAATAAAAAAGTGATTCCAACAAAAAATATCGGATTTTTTTTTGATTATTCCGTCCGTATGAGTCGAATATTCCGCGTTTTAGGGTCGAAAGCCACCCCTTCGGCCGAAAACAGACGCCCGATATGGGGACTTGCGGCCATCTCGGCTGCGGGCAGGTGGTGCAGGCGGGGCGTGTCGATCAGCGCCACCCCGTCGCAGATCCCCAAGGCGATGTCCAGGTCGTGGGTCGAGAAGAGGATGCACTTATGCTCGTCGTGGGCCAGCCGCCCGAGCAGCGAGGCCAGCATGTAGCGGTTCGGCAGGTCGAGGAAGGCCGTCGGCTCGTCGAGCAGGATTATGGGTGTATCCTGGGCCAGGGCGCGGGCGATCAGCACACGCTGGCATTCGCCGTCGGAGAGGGTGTTCATCGGCTTGCGGGCAAAGTCACTCATGCCGACCAGCTCCAGCGAGCGGGCCACAATCTCGCGGTCGGCCTCCTGCATCCGCCCGATCCAGTTGGTATAGGGCGCACGCCCCAGGGCCACGGCATCCTCGCAAGGGAGGTTGGCAATGCGGATCTTGTCGGTGGTGACGAAACTGACGGTCGTGGCGCGCTGCAGCGGAGTCATCTCCTCCAGCGGACGGTCCGCCAGGATGATCTGCCCCGTGAACTGGTCGTTAAGTCCCGCAATGGCACGCAGCAGGGTGCTTTTTCCCGTGCCGTTGCGGCCAATGAGGGCCGTGAGCCGCCCGGGGGCAAAGTCCGTCGACACGGAATCGAGCAGCACCCGTTCGCCATAGGCCAGGCGGAGATTATTCAGACGAATTGACATTTAGAAGATATTTCGGTTACGGACCACCACCAGGATCACCACCGGAATACCCATCAGGGCGGTGACGGTGTTGATCGGGAAGGCCAGGGTTTTGGCTAAAAGATCGCAGACCAGGAGCATCGCGGCTCCGAGCAGCATCGACGAGGGCATGAGCACCCGGTGGTCGGCACTGCGGTGGAGCATCCGCGCCAGGTGGGGCACGGCCAGGCCGATGAAGCCCACCGGACCGCAGAACGCCGTGACGGTACCGGCCAGGAAGATCGTCGAGACGAAGAGCAGCATCCGCGTGCGGCGGATGTCGAGGCCCATCGTGCGGGCGTAGTTCTCACCCATGAGCAGCAGGTTGAGCGGCTTGATGGAGAGCACCGAGAGGAGCAGTCCGACGACAACGACGGGCATCATGATCATCAGACGCCCGCTCGTGACGTCACCCAGCGACCCCATCGTCCACACAACGAACGATTTCAGTGCGTTTTCGTTGGACAGGTATTGCAGGATCTCGACCACGGAGCTGATTCCCGACCCAAGCATCATGCCCAGGATCAGGATGACCATGATGTCCTTGATGCGGTTGCTGACGGCCATCACCAGCGCCAGGACCAAAGCCGATCCGCACCACGCCGCCCCGGCAATGCCGAGCGACTGCAGGAATCCCTGCCCCGCGACACCCAGCAGAGGCGCCCCCAGCAAAAAGAGGGCCACACCCAGCCCCGCACCCGAGCTCACGCCCAGGACATAGGGTCCGGCCAGCGGATTGCGGAACAGGGTCTGCATCTGCAGACCGCCCGCCGCCAGGGCCGCCCCCGCCACCAAGGCCGTCACGGCCTTCAGCAGGCGGATATTGAGGATGATGCTGCGGGTCGTGGGGTCGCACTCCCCGCCCGTAAGCGAGGCCCACACATCGCCCATCGACACGGCCACCGAACCCACCGCCAGATCCGCCAGGAAAAGCACCAGGAGCAACGCCCCGAGCAGCGTAAAGAGCATCGTATTGCGTCTCATGTCCGGATTATTCCAAAGGTTGATAGAAGACCGTGGAGTCACCCGTCCGATACAGCAGGGTGTGGAGGTCACTCAGGATCACATCGGGGCGGACGATGCCCGACTCCCAGAAATCGGATCCGCCCTCGGGCGTACCGCGGCGGTTGTTGTTCCACACGCGGCCCTCCACAACAGATTTCACCCGAGCGAATTTCGGGTTTCCGGCCTTCAGTTCGTCGAGGGTCGTACAGCTGCCCGTATTGATCCACACATCGGCCCGCGTGGCCATCAGATAGGCCTCCTCCAGGTCGATGGGCACCGAACGGTCGGAATCGTTGGGGTAGATGTATTCGCCGCCCGCATCCTCAATGAGGCGCACCATGTAGCTGCGCGACGAGGGCATGAACCAGGTGTCGCGCCACGGGGTATTGAGCATCACCAGAGGACGCGGCTCCGTCTCGCTCCGGGATTCGAGGATCTGCCGCCGGATGTCCTCATAACGCCCGGCCACGGCCTCGAACCGCTCGATGCCCTCGGCACGGCGGTCGCACAACTCGGCCGTCAGCACCATCCACTCAGCCTTGCCCAGGGGCGACTCCTCGACATAGTCACCTATATATATATAGGGGATCGACAACTCGCGGAGCTTGCCCGTCACCACACTGTTCTCGCCCGTGACCCCGTAGAGCATCACCAGATCGGGCTTCAGCGAGGCCAGCAGTTCGAAATTCAGATTGGAATCCATCCCCAGGTCGTGCACCTCGCCCCGTGCGGCACGTTCGCGGACCGAGGGATTGAAGATGTAGTTCAGCCCCGACACGCCCACCACGCGATCGCTCTCGCCCAGGGCATCGAACATCGCCACATGAGTCGACGAAAGACAGACCACCTTCCGGATCGGAGCATGCACCACCTCGCCCTCGAATTCCTCGGGGGCTTTGTCGTGTCCGCGCAGGATCAGCAGATGTTGCTCCACCCCGCTCGCGCCCTGCCACGGATTGCGGATCGTCACCAGGGTCGACCCCTCCCCGTCATCTCCTTCGCGGGAGGACCCGACGGAGGATGAACCGGAATTTTCCGCTTCCGCCATCCCGTTTTTTTCGGTCGGATCACCCGTCAGAGGATCGAATTTCAGAATCTCGAAGCCCGAAGAGTAGGTCGGAGTGAAAATTTTTTGAAAAATTTCACCCTCCGATTTTCCCGCCGAACCGCTGCATCCGACCCCTAAAAGGGTCGAAAAAGCCAGAAAAAGCACTAAAAAACGTTTCATGTAGACAAAAATAGAAAAAAAACTTCAAAAAATCTTGTTTTATAAAAAAAGTTACTATATTTGCACTCCGAAACGATACGGGATGTAGCTCAGTCCGGTTAGAGTACTCGTCTGGGGGGCGAGTGGTCG
>JAHHQK010000079.1 GCA_020026435.1 Alistipes sp.
GAAGGGGGCGGGCGGGAGATCGTCAGTAAAAATTTCGTACCTTTGTTTCCCGACCCAAAACAAGGAACGACATGTTGGCATACACTTACATCGAAAAGGGGCGGTTCGAGCTGATCGAAAAGCCGCGCCCCACGCTTCAGAAACCCACCGACGCCCTGATCCGCGTCACGCTGGGGAGCATCTGCACCAGCGACCTGCACATCAAGCACGGCTTCGTCCCCCGGGCCATCCCCGGCATCACCGTGGGCCACGAGATGGTGGGCGTCGTCGAAGAGGCGGGGAGCGGAGTACGGACGCTGAAGGTCGGCGACCGTGTGGCGGTCAACGTTGAGACGTTCTGCGGCGAGTGTTTCTTCTGCCGCCACGGCTATGTCAACAACTGCACGGATCCCGACGGAGGGTGGGCCCTGGGTTGCCGCATCGACGGCGGCCAGACCCTCTATGTGCGCATACCCCATGCCGACCAGGGGCTGACGCACATCCCCGACACGGTGAGCGACGAGCAGGCCCTGTTCGTGGGCGACATCCTCGCCACGGGATTCTGGGCCGCCCGCATCTCGGAGATCTCGACCGAGGACACCGTACTGATCATCGGCGCGGGCCCCACGGGAATCTGCACCCTGGAGTGCGTCCGCCTCAAGCAGCCGCACGGGATCATCGTCTGCGAAAAGTCCGAGGAGCGTCTCAACTTCATCCGCCGCCACTATCCGTCGGTCGTGGCCGTCAGACCCGAAGAATGCGCCGCGGCCGTGGCCCGACACAGCAGCCACGGAGGGGCCGACCGTGTGATCGAGGTGGCGGGAACGGACTCCACGTTCCGCATGGCGTGGGAGTGCGCCCGCCCCAATGCCATCGTCACGGTGGTGGCGATGTACGACCGGGCGCAGGTGCTTCCCCTGCCCGACATGTACGGCAAGAACCTGACATTCAAAACGGGCGGTGTGGACGGTTGCGACTGCGAGGAGATCCTCCGTCTGATTGCCCGGGGGAAGATCGACACCACACCGCTGATCACCCACCGATACCCGCTGAACAGGATCGGGGAGGCCTACCGTCTGTTCGAAAACCGCGAGGACGGGGTCATCAAGGTCGCTATCTACAACGACTGAGGGGGGGCGGAATTCCGCCCCCCCCTCAGAATCCGGGTTCACTCCTCAGGATTTGGGGTCGTCCCTTAGAATTTCGGGCCATTCCCCAGGATGAGGTTTACTCCTCCTGCAATTCGCGGATCTGGCGGCAAATCTCATTCAGCGCCTTATACTCCCGTCTCAGACGCATCCCCCCCCAGATTCCACCCGGCAGTCCGCCTGCCAGGATGAAGCAGGCGTGTACCGAGGCCCACACCTGTCCCCCTTTATTATAGTAGATCATCGCCAGGAGCGGAAGACCGCAAACGGCGCACCGACAACCTCCCGCAACATATAGCAGCGTTTGTAGCTCTCGACCCGTCGGCTTGCCTCCACAAAACTGCACGAAAGCAACTCCCGGAACCGCAGACGGCGGTAAAGCACCACCATAGACACCACCAACTAGATCCACAATCCGTAGTAAACCGCAAAAAACCACCAGGGAAAATCCCCCGACAAGCCCAGCAGAATACCCAAAACGGGGATCAGCGACAGGCCGATGACAAACAACGTCGGCGATTCCGTCATGATCCGGGGCATGACGTCAGCCTATTGGCGGTTGCGGCCGTAGATGAGGCGTTCCTCCTCGGGCAGAGGATCGGCGGCCGTGTTCTGGCGGCGGGGATCGAATCCGGGGATTTCTCTTATGGAAACAGCACGTACGGTAATTCGATCACCTATATTGCCATTGTCCGATTCGATTAAGACGCCTTCTATCCACACATTTTCTATAATTAAGACAGTATGGTTAGATGCATCTCTTTCGACAACAATTACAGAATATGAATTCATAAAATTTAGGCTATCTATTCATCCCTTGTTGTTTCCTAATAGTTTCCTTAAGGTGGCATACTATAATAATGTCTAACGCCTCTTCGAAGAAATTCACCTTGCTCGCATTTCAAGCTCACTGCACCGTTTTCTTTGCCAAACTTGCCCAGATTGATTTATTCATACTAGACAACTTCGGAATAAAGATGCTCGACACGAGAATTTTATATTGAAGATATTGCACAATTAAAACTTTATGCGAAAGAGTATAAGAATCAAGATTTCAAGTTTGTCCTTCATATTTATTTACTTGGATTTGAGAATCTCAATATAATGCTTACATTTGTTGTTATGAAAAAACTTCTCGTCATTGTACTCCTAATATGCCTGACATCAACCGGATACTCCCAAACAAAATGGGCGCTGGTTGTGGGGATTGGGGCGTATCCGCAGGGATCGGGATGGAATGCTATTCATGGTGACAATGATATAGAGTTGGTTTGTTCCTTCCTTTCTGAAGCAGGCACAGCTTCCCGGCATATCAAGGTCCTGAAAAACAAAGATGCCACGAAGCAAAATATCGTTTCCTCTTTCCAATGGTTATCGAAACATGTCGCACAGAATGACTGGATATACATTCATTTTTCCGGTCATGGGCAGCGAATCTCGGATCTTAATGGAGACGAAGACGACTGTTGGGACGAGGCATTTATTCCGTACGATGCTCAAAAAAAATACAGCCAGACCTATCACGGAGAGAACCATCTGACAGACGACGAGTTGAATGAATGGCTGACAAATCTTCGCAAAAAAATCGGAAAGTCCGGAACTCTGTGTGTCGTGCTGGACGCCTGCCACAGTGGTGACGGAACCCGTTATGAGGATAAAGAACCCGACATGCTTCCCGAAGAATGTCGCAGGGGAACAACAGATTGTTTTATCATCCCAGCCCCTAACCCTTTAGAACGACAAGATCTGCAGCCGGTTGACTGGCTCTGTTTAACACCGAAGGATTTCCCTTTCTTGATCTTGCCAATCATGATTGCCTCCTTTCTCCGGACCTGTACCGGACTATAATCTCCTTGAGTTTCTGCAGGAGTTCCGTCACCGTCCTTTGGGTACGGTGGA
>JAHHQK010000008.1 GCA_020026435.1 Alistipes sp.
ACAACCTCCCCAAACCCCTCCTTGACAGGAGGGGCTTTTGATTACGGGAGTCCCGGTGCAGATTTACTTCCGACAGAAGGAGCATGTTCAGACAGATACGGATTGCTTCGAACGGCCGGATAACCCCGAAAAATCCGGAGCTGACAACCTCCCCAAGCCCCTCCCGTCGCTCGGAATTAAAAACAAGGTAACGATTCGATTTATCGGGTCGTTACCTTGTTATAGAAGATAACGGGCAACGAGAAGGGACCGGTTTATTCTCAGTCAATTACATGCAAATAGCGCATTTCAGACAACCTTCATTGCACCCTGATCTGCTGCCGTCTTCATCACAAAGTTCCGTAATCCCCAATCCGTGAATTATTTGGAACGGCACCACGCCGACGTAAAAGTTTGTAAACTGGTGCTTGGTGGCCGTGCAACAAACCCGGGTGAACATCCGTCGACCCTGCATTTCGTCTGTCCGGGAGCTGATTTCCACAAGGATGGTCATCATGCGTTTTTATTGTCGCTACCCTAATTTCTGCAAGTAAACTCAATGGCAGGCAGAATCGTATCGGCTCCTCATGTCTTGAGTTTGGAATGAGAGGCAAGGTGGCGGCCCAAAGGTATGGTCGGTTCGGATTTTATCTATTCTTTAGCCTTGTTTGATAAATATTTATGAACTTTATATGCAAGCCGAAGTCAAGTGAATCTTCAGACATGGCAGGACGCCGCGCAAAATATGATCCCGCGACGCTTTAAACTATTTTATTGCGAAAAAATAGTGCAGAATTGAGAGAATTTTATATATTTGTGTCAACCCATAAAAAAGAAACCATCAAAAAGACGTCTAAAAAACATCTAAACCCTTAAAATTATGTTAAAGAAACTACAACCCCTGCGCAATTGCGCACTGGCCGTATCGGCCACACTGATGACCATGAATCTTGTTCAAGCCCAGAATTTGGATAAGAAGGTCGTTACGGACAAGTACATGAGAAATTCGGTCTGCATGCTGATGATGGAAGACGCATCGGTTCCCCAGAAAGAGATTCTGCGCGATGCTTTCCTCAATGCCGAGTTGAACAACAAGTATAACAACCACAACCTCAAGGTGCGCATCATGGACCCCGACCAGCTCCAGCTCACCGCACAGGACGAGGCTGCCTTCAACCTGGCCTGCACCACTACCGACCAGTACAACGAGCTTGCCAAGAGCGGCGGACCCGCTCCCAAGCAGAATTTCTACAACGAGAACATGACTCAGATCCTGCGCCTGATCATGGCAGAGATGAGCCAGACCGTCGATACCGTCATTCAGCTCAACGCCGCACGTATGGCCAACAAGTTCATCATTGAACAGGGTATTGCCAAGCAGTGCGTCGACAAGTGGTTCTTCGACGAGCAGGGTCAGTACAGCGAGGCGCTGATTGAGGAGCGCGGATTGCTGGAGGCTTCGGCCGCAGAGATCGACATCGCCAACGCTTCGCTGGCACAGCAACAGAAGCTCTTGCGCGAAAAGTGCGACATCAACGAGTTGCTGGGCAACACCTTCGTTGTCGTTACCCGTTTCAGCTACAAACCCAAGGACGGAGTCATCGACGACCGTCTGCTGCCCCTCGAGGCCGCGGCCCAGTTGGATTCGTCGGGTCAGAGCGCCATGGGCCTCAAAATCGCCAAGATGGGTATCAAGGCGTCGGTCGGTGCCGGTTACTATGTGACTGTCGATTCCTACCTGTTCCGTCTGCGTTGGAACGAGGAGCTGACCAACGAGTTCTACAGCCTGTGGAACGAAACCGGCGAGTTCGACCGCGAGAAATATGAAGCCAGCAATCTGGCATCGCTCCAGTTCATCGGCAACGAGCGCGCATGGGTACGCACCAAGGCAGGAATCTTCACCGACAAGAGCGAGGAGGAGCTGATTCGTCTGGCAGCCGTCGATGCTGTCGATGAGGTATTGGCAAAATTCGAGCGCAAATACGACCAGTTCAAGACCAAGACCCCGCTCTACATCCGCGAGATTGAGGACAAGAAGGGCAAGATGCAGCGCGTCTACGGTGCACGCATCGGTACGCGTGACGGCCTGACTGGCGGCGAGGTATTCGAGGTCTTGGAGAAGAGCATAGACACCCTCGAGAACGGCACCGCCCGCATCAACTACAAGAAGAAGGGCGAGCTGGTCGTGGACAAGAAACACGTTTGGGACAACACCTTCAGTACCTTGAAGGGCGGTAATGTCTCCACATCGGAAAACGACATGACGATTCTCACCGGCAAGGACAAGAATGCGTACTATGAGGGTCAGTTGCTCCGCATGAAAACAAAAAAATAATAAAGCATGAAAAAACTTTTTTTGATTCTTGCACTGATGGTGCTTCCCGTGGCATTCGCTGCGGCACAGCAGCGCAAAATTGAAAAAGCCAACGAACAGACAGCAGCTTGGCGTTACGACATTCAGAACGAGGCCGTAGGCTCGGAAAACACGGCATTGGTGTTGGTATGGAGCTACTCCAAAAAAGTAGACATCGCCCAAAGACAGGCCACCAAGAATGCCATTCACGGTCTGATTTTCCGCGGTGCGGCCGCCAACAGCGACCCCACAAAACGCACCAAGGCTCTGGCTCCGCTGGTGGCTTCGCCCATGGTCGAGCAGCAGTATGCCGCCTTCTTCGAGAAGTTCTTTGCCGACAACGGTGAATATGCCCGTTACGCTGCGGTAACCAGCGCAGGCAAGGCCGGCACGGTCATGAAGGTGGGCAAGGAGTACAAGGTGGGGGTGTATGTCACCGTCCAGTACTCCGACCTGAGAAAGCGGCTCGAGGACGAGGGTATCATCAAACGCCTGACCGAGGTTGCCGTGGGCAAGAAACCCTCCATCATGGTTGTACCGAGCGATGTGTGGTGCATCCAGCAGGGTTACTACACCGAGGTGGACAACCAGGGACAGACGGAGCGTGTGCCCGACTATGCCCGTGCACTCCAGAGCGACCCCAACCTGCTGCTGGTCATCAGCAAAATCGGTGAATTGATGGCCGAGCGCGGCTATCCGCTCAGCGACCTCGAAGCTGCACTCAAGAGTATCAGGGAGGAGGAAACCGACATGATGGTCCTCACGTCGAAAGACACGGGATCGGAGTTGGCAGAGACCCCCATGGAGCAGCTCAACCGTGTGGCCAAGGCCGACATCTGGATGCAGATGACCTGGTCGGAAAACCACATGGGGCCGCGGGTGTCGGTGAGCTTCAACCTCCAGGGCAAGGACGCCTACACCGGAAAGCAGATTGCCGCAAGTTCGGGGACCTGTCCTGCGATATTTGCTTCGATGCTCGACCTGCCGGTCTATCTGGCCGAGAATGTGGGTGCCAACATCGAGCCGTTCAACAACCAGCTCATGGCCTTCTTCGACGACATGTCGCAGAACGGTCGCGAGGTGCGTCTGACCTGCCGCTGCTGGGACGATGCCGGTTACGACTTCGAGAGTGATTTCGACGGCGAGGAGCTGGGCTTCCTCATCGAGGATGTGGTAGCCGAAACCACCGCCAACAACAAGTACACGCTCGATGCATCGCAGAACAAGCTCAACTTCACCCAGGTACGCATTCCGTTGGTGGATGAGCGCGGACGCGATCTGGACGCACGCCGTTGGGCCAATAAAATCAAAAGAATGCTCAAGGAGAAATATAATTTGGAATCCAAGCTCATCTCCAAAGGGTTGGGGCACGCCATCCTGATCCTCGGAGGTAAGTAAAACTCACTGAAAAACCGGAGTGCGGAGGCCAATCAGATTGGCCTCTGCACCGATTTTTCAAAAATATCCTTAAAATCATGCTGAAGAAACTTTTCGGAGCCCTCGTGCTTCTCACAACGGTCCTTACGGCAACGGCCCAAGCCCCCGAAAGTAAGATTTGCATCACCCCCTACCTGTGTGAGGAAGTAGCCCTGCCGCAGGGCGCGCTCAACTCGATGAACAACAAACTGCTACAAATGGCCACGCAGAACAATTTCGGCTCAAGGTCGAATGATTTCGTGCTGACGGTCAACACCACGGTTGCCGACAAACAGATCACGGCCTCGGTACCTGCACAATACATCGTCGATTTGGAATTGACGTTCTATGTGGTAGGCATTGCCGAGCAGGTCATCGTCAATCAGACCGCGGTCAGTGTACGCGGCATAGGACGCACCAACGACCGCGCCTACATCAGTGCCATCAACCACATCAATCCCCGCACGCCTGCCCTGCGCCGTTTCATGACCGAGGCACGCGAGAAGATTGTCGATTACTACGCGACACGTGTTCCCGTTCTCTGCTCCAAGGCGCAATCGCTGGCCGACCGCGGCGAGTATGAGAAGGCTTTGGGCGTTTTGGGCACCATTCCCGAATCGGTGGAGGAGTATCCGATGATTGCGGAGAAGATGACGGCCACCTACGTCCAGATGCTCGACAAGTACGCCACCGTATCGCTTCAGACGGCCAAGAGCAAGATGGTCTTGAAGGACTACGAGGGAGCTCTGGAGGAGTTGGGTTATGTAGACCCGATGAGCAGCCGCTTCGACGAGGCCTGCAAGATGGTCGACACCATCAAGGCGACCCTCGATGCCAGGGAGCAGGCCGAGATGGCAGCCCGTCTCGAGCAGATGGAGATGCAGCGCGAGATGGCGCAGAAGATGCACGACGACGAGATGATGATGCGCAAGAAGCAGCTCGAAGCCTCGCAAAAAAGCGCATCGGAGAGGGCTTCGGCACAGATGGACTCTACGACCAACTCGCTGCAGAGTTGGCTTTTCGGCAAATTGCAATAAAACCCACAAGCCATGAAATGCCCCAAATGTAAAGAAGAACTTCCGCTGTTGTCGCGTGTCTGCCCCGTGTGCGGATACGTGCTGGAAGATGAAAACCATAACGCTTCGGACTCCATCAACCGTCTCGAACACCTGCTCCACGAGATGAAGGGGCTTCCGCGCCCCTCGTTCCTCAAGAGCATGAACCGGCTCTCGATTTTCGTGCTGCCGATCCTCACGTTGCTGCTCGTCATCATGGCGGTCGTCAGCCAGGCGGGACTCTTGTGGATATTGAGTATCATCTTCGCGGTGTGGACCCTTGTGGTCATCATTCTGAGGTTGGCGGGACGGTTGGGCAACACCTACTCCGACCGCCAATTTGCGAAGATGAAGAACGACTTTGAACTGCTGGCCCGCAGCGCCGACCGCGACTTCGGCAAGAACCGCGAGGTGGCGCGTCTGCTGGAGGAGATTACGGCACAAATCGCGGACATCGAGACCTCGCGCCGCAACATCTCGCGCCGCCACACGCTCTACTGGATTATCATCGCAGCCTGTGTTCTCGCCGCTTCGTCGACTGTTCTGCACTCCATTCGCAACGCGGCCCGGGAATACGATGCGGAAACGGCCATTCAGGGTTGGCAAGACGCCGTCGAGAAGTTCCGCACATCGGGACTCGACGACGATTACGATGCAGCGCCGCGCACCATGCTCCTCAAAAAGATTCTCGAAGCCGGGGAAGCCGTTGCTGCGGAGGATTTCTTCAGGGAGTTCTGCATGAAGCGCATCGGCGACTACGACTGCGCCCGCCAAATTGTAGAATACTACCGGCAAAACAACAAGGTGCAGGAGGCTCGCCGCTTTGTGGAGAGTTGCCAGCTGCGCTACAAATCAGAATACAAGAAACTCGAAAAACTACTAACAGATTGATTATATGGGACTCTTCGGAAGTAAAAAAGAGGGTGGCATCATGGATGTCATCCGTTGCGACCAATCCGACTATCTAATCTGGAAATGGACACCTGCGGGTATGCCTTCCCGCAAAATGAACGCCATACGTTACGGCAGCCGTCTCCGCGTGAAAGAGGGCGAGGTGGCCGTATTCGTCTACGAAAAGGAGGGCGGAATGGATTTCATCGAGGGCTTCCACGACGAAGTACTCAAGACGGCCAACTTCCCGGTGCTCACCACCATTGTGGGTGCGGCATTCGGGGGACAGTCGCCCTTTCAGGCCGAGGTGTTCTTCATCAACCGTTCGGGCACTCTGCGCCTGCCGTTCTTCATCGAGAACGTCACCCTCTCGGAAGCCCGCCACGTGGCCGTGAATCAGCTGACCTCCATCGAGACCAACGAACGCCCCCTGTTTGTGCCGGCATCGGTCAAGGGGTCGCTAACCTTCAGTATCGCCGACTACAAGGCCTTCATCGCCAAGTATCAGATGGCGCAATACGACATGAACGACCTCTCGTTGCAGATTCGCGACGCCCTGCGCCGTCACGCCAAGTCCTACATCACCAAAGCCACCAAGGAGAACAACATCTCGCTGGTCGAAATCGAGGGTTACCTCGACCAGATCAGCGAATATGTCGAGGAGAAGCTCAAGGAGCAGCTGAAAGCGGATTTTGCCATCGATGTGCGCCGCATCGACATCTCGGATATCATGCTCGACACCTCGTCGATGGGCTACAAGGAGCTGATGGCACAGACGGCCGTAGCCAGCGAGGCCGAAATGCGCAACATCCGCGACAAGCAGCGCATCGCCGCCGAGCACAACGAGGAGATGCTCCGCATCGCCCGTGAGGGACAGCTGCTCGGACAGCAGGAGGCACACATCCGCGCCCACCAGATAAACATCCAGGGCGAGGTGGCACGCACGGCAGCCGAAAGTCTCGGTTATCTGGGTGGTGACGGCAGCAACGCAGGCATGAATCCGGCCGGCATGATGACAGGCGTAATGATGGGCGGCGTCGTGGGCAACAACATGGCCAATATGATGGGCAACATGATGCAGGACATCCAGAAGCAGCAGACTTCGATGGGCATGCCCGCAGGACAGGCCCAGCCGAACAACATGGGGCAGCCCGTCGCATCGCCTGCCGCACAGGGGATTCCGACCCCTCCGTGCGGCCCGGCCACTCCTCCCCCACCTCCCCAGATGCCGCAAACACTGTACTTTGTGGCGGAAAACGGAGCGCAGACAGGACCCTTCACCTCGGAGCAGCTCCGCCAGATGATTCTCAACCGTCAGGTCGGCCCTGCCACCTACGTGTGGAAACAGGGCATGGCCGCATGGGCCGCCGCAGCGTCGCTCCCCGAGTTGAGCAACGAGTTCGGCACGGTTCCGCCCCCGATTAACATGTAGTCCATCAATGGGGAGGGGCGGAAAACTCCTCCCCCCACGATGAACAACACGGACAATCGGCCGATTCCGACCGCGGACGATGCCCGCTTTCCCTGTGGAGAAACTCCTCCAAAGGCAGGGGGGGGGTGAATCCCGGCAGGAACCGGAAACCAAGAGAAAAACAGAGAACAAACGATTTTCAAAACGAGTCAGCCTTATGATGGATGCATCGGACTTTGATTGGGAGCGAGTCATGGAATGGACCATGGGTCTCACGATGGCGGGATTGATGCAACAGGTCATGGCCTCCAACTTCATGCCTGCGCCCGTCGCTACGCAAGGAAACAACCCCGGCCCGCAACCAGCTCCACAGGAGCAGGATACACTCCGCATCCCCGACGGTCTGCGCTACATCTACGTCTGGAAGGAGGGGCAGCCGGCGGGACCGTTCTCCCTCAAGGAGTTCATCTACGAAATCCGCGAGCGACGAATCACCCCCGAAACCTACATCTGGAAATCGGGCATGGAGCAGTGGCAACGTGCCGCCGAGGTCAAGGATTTGAGCATACACCCTGCGAGCTGTCCTCCCCCAAAACCTAAATTTGAATTTTAACCATGAAAGCCAATATTTTTACCATCATTCTTTCGATTCTTTCCGGTGCGCTCATCAGCTACGGATTTCACGCCGCCGGAGCATCGACTCCCCTAATCGCCTGCACAGGTCTGCTCTGCACGCTCAGCCTGGTGCTGGGTATGGGCATCTCGTGGGCCGAATACCCCCGCACCTCGATGCTGCTCCACACTCTGGGCTGGGTCTTCTTCGTGTTGTTCCTCGGACTCAACATCCTGCTCGGAGTGCTCGGCGCCGGAGAGAGCCTGCTCATCATCCTCAACGGAATATTGGTGATTGTGCTGCTCGGAGCAAGCTATTTCGTGACGAACGCCAAACAATAAAGACATGAAAAAAACGATTGTACTGTGCTGCGCCCTCCTCGCGGCGATGCAGACGCTCCCCGCACAGGAAAAGATTCTCGAACGCAGCTCGAAAAAATCTCCTGCATGGACAGGCATAGCCCAGCCCGAGCAAATCATCGTCTCGGCACAGGACAAGACCCTCGATGCCGCCCGTGAGCAATGTTTTACGGACATTCGACAGGCTATTGTCAATGCCGTGAGCGTCAACATCTGCTCCTCGGAGCAATTGTCGGACAAGAACGAGGAGTACAACGGAACGAGCAACTTCTTCCGCGAATATGAATCGGAGGTGAAAACCGTGGCCGCCAAGCTGCCCTTCATCACGGACATCTCCCTCTCGGATGCCGAAATCTACTGGGAACACCGCATGAACAAACGCTCCAAGGAGATGTTCTATGTCTGTCATGTGAAGTACCCCTTCCCGACAGCACGCCGGAATCAGTTGATCAACGAGTTCCTGCGCCAGGACAAGGAGCAGTATGACAAGTATCTGGAATTGAAGGCCAACTTCGACCGCTTCGCTTACATCGAGGAGATCGACCGCGCACTGTCGGACCTCAATCCCCTTGTCAACTACTTCTTCGACTCGCGCCGCCACGACGAGGCCGTGGCTCTCCGCCGCAATTATCTCGGACTCTATTCGGCGATAGAGGTAGTTCCCTACGAAAATTCGTTGGGCGAGCATCTCTTCTACTTCGCGATCAACGGACGCAGGGTGCTCACCTCGAAACAGCCCGTCATACAGTCGGAATTTGCCACGGACATCGTTATAAAGCCCGTCGCGGAGAAGATGTACAGCGTGACCTACAACTACGAGCAGTGTCTGGACGGTGACGAAAACTCCATACGATTGATTTACCGCTTCGGCCCCCAGGCTGTCAGGCACGCATTCTCGTTCGATGTACGCGAAAACAAGATAGCGGTCATTCCGTTCGGCGAAATCGTTATCCGCACCCGGATGGACGAAGATGCCGCCGCCGGGCAGGCTTTCGAAAATGAAAAGGCCGCAGCCGAAAAGCCCGACACCGCCGCAACGCATGATGCCGTGGACACGGTTGCTCCCGAAGAAGAAGCCGAAGCCCCTGCCGCCGAGAAACAGTTGAAGAAAATCGGAGGGTGGATCGACCTCCGCGTCAAATACGACACTCCGTTTGAGGTCCGCGCCCTGAGCCTTGAGGCGGCAGGCATCGACGCCCGAATCGAGAAGGGTCTCGACGCATCGTTCAAGGGCAAGGGCACACACCGTCTTTACTTCACCGCCGAGGGCGACTTCACCATCGGCAGGAGACGCTCGCCGCTGATGCGCGGCCTACTCACGGTCTACAACCCCAACACGCAAAAAAGCGAGGAGGTACGCTTCGCGCTACCCTACCATATCCTGGAATAGCAACCCATCTAAAAAACATCCGTAAAACTATGAAAAGAATCCTTTTGATGGCAGCAAGTCTGCTGTGTGTATTTTCTCTCTCAAGCTGCTCGTCGAGCAAGAAGGTCATGAAGGCCCCTCTCTCCGAGGGGGAGACAGAGATCGCCCTTCCGCTCAGCGAGCCACAATACAACACCGACGCCAAATTCTGGCGCGCCACGCAAGTGGGCACCAGCCGCGACATATCGCTGGCCAAGAAAATCGCCATGCAAAACACGCGTCAGGAGCTTGCCGCTCTGGTGCAGAACGAGGTGAAATCGGTCATTGAGAACTACGGTCAGAATGCAGCCGTGCACGAACAGAACGACAACGAAGCCCTCTACAAGGAGCTGACCCGCACGGTCATCGACCAGCAGTTGAACGGCGTGGAGATTGCCGGAATCAAGGTGTTCCGTCTGGCCAACGGCGACTATCGCTGCCACACCTGTCTCCAGATGTCGAAGGAGAAGCTCGAAGAGAAGATTTCCGAAGTCCTCGCGCAAGACAAGCGTCTGCTTCTGGAATTTGACAAGGAGCAGTTCAAGAAGGTCTTTGACGAGGAGATGAGCAAATGTGCCAATAAGAAATAAATTTTCGACACCAACACGGAGTGGCATCGCCTCCCCCAGAAAAACATGGGGTGCGTGCCGCTCCTCTTTATTTTCGGAAGACCATGAAAAACCACATCATTCTGCTGCTCCTGCTACTGGTGGCTGCCCCCTCTCCGGCGCAGGACTACGGCCAGTGGCGCAAGAAATATGACCAATTCAAGGAGCAGCGCCAAAAGGAGTATCAGGACTTCAAAGCCAAGGCCAATGCCGACTTTGCCGCCTATCTCAAACAGCAGTGGAAGCATTACGACCGCAAGAGTGCCGATGCAGCTCCCCTGCCGGTAATTCCGCCCGAGCCGCAGACCCTGCCCCCGCAGCAACCCTCACCCCGACCGCTGCCCGAGCCGACCACCACACCCGATGAGATCCGCGAGATTGCCGACCAAAGCACCCCGCCCGCCACTCGTCCCGTGACACCGGTCTACAAGGGGCGCACCCTCGCGCTCGAATTCTTTGGCGATTCCCTCACCATCCCCTGGTCGGAGGAGATGACACCCCGTCTGACATCGAGCGACGAGAAGGGATTCAGTGCCGTCTGGGGCGTATGGAGCAGCCACAGCGACGATTGTGTACGCTACCTCTCCGCCTATGCCGATGCCCACCACCTCAACGGATGGGGTTACTATCAACTGATCAAGAAGTTAAGCGAACAGGCCTACACCGACCGTCAGAACAACGAGCGCATCGCCCTGCAGGCCTTCCTGCTCTCGCAGCTCAAATTCAAGGCACAGGTGGCTGCCAACGAGGAGCGTTTGGTGTTGCTGCTGCCCTTCAAGGAGCAGGTCTATGCCGTGCCCTATCTGGTGCTGGACAACAGCAAGTTCTACATTTACAGCTACGGCCACAACCTCGGCTCATCCTACCGCACCTACGACAACAATTTCTCCTACGCCGACCGTCAGCTGAGTCTGGCCATGGACGGAGGTATGGATGTCGGGCTCCGTCAGCGCATGGAGGTGAAGCGTTGGAGTGCCATTTTGGGGGAGCCGTTCGTGGCAGAGCTGCCGATAGGCAACATCGCTCTCCAGCTGAACTATCCCGTTATCGACGGCAAGGTCTACTATCGTCAGACCGTATCACCGCAACTCGCGACACAGGTACTCTCGACCCTCAGACGCAAAATCAGCGGCATGAACGAGACCCAACAGGTGGGCTATCTGCTCAACCTGGTTCAGAACGGATTCAAATACGCCACCGACGACGAGATGTTCGGCCGTCAGAAGCAACTCTTCATCGAAGAGTCGTTCTTCTACGAACAGAACAACTGCAAGGACCGTGTGGGCGTCTTTTCGTGGTTGGTGCGCGAACTCACGGGACTCGATGTCGTGTCGGTCAGCTTTGCCGCCACCTCAAGGAGCAAGGGCGTGGCACACATCACGTGTGCCGTGAATTTCAGGGGAGATGTCCCGGGCGATGCCTTCAACTTTCGGGGCAAACGCTACGTGATGTGCGACCCGACCTACATCAATGCCGGAATCGGCAAGACGATGCCCTGCTACGCCGGCGATGCGGGTGAAATCAGAGCGTTGGATTAATTGCACGGCCCTCAAAAAGGGAAAGCCCCTTTTTGAGGGAGGGAGGAGGAGGGAGAGGGAGGGTTACCCGATAATCAGATCCTCGACACGGACTTTGGGGACATGGTGGATGCCGTCCTTGCGGAAATAACGGTGGTCGTCGTTTTCGGAAATCTCCACCAATTCGATTTTCTCAATGCCCTTGCCGAAGGCCAAGATCAGCAGCGGGTCGAGCTCCAGATGGAATTTCTGCCGGATCCGCTCTTTGTCAAACGCACCGATACAGATGCCGTTCAGCCCGATTTCGGCCGCCTGAAGCAGCATGCTCTGGGCCGAGATCCCCAAATCGATGGAGACATAACGATCTTCCGGGACCGTTGAGCAGACGATGATGAACGCATTCGGTTCGGTTCCCGGGAGCGGCAAATGGAGCTCGGGCAAAGCTCCCCCGAGGCGGATTTCAGCCAAGACCGCGGGTGCTTCGTCCGCCAGGACGGGCCGGAAGCGCAGGACCTGCTGATTCCGCGCCGAGGGAATGCGGGTGTTAACTCCGATAATGCGGCGAAGCTGGTCGTCGCGCACGATGAAGCGGGGATCGTAACCGCGATGGCTGCGGTTTTTCAGCAACAGGCGGCTCAATGTCACCAGCGGCCTGCGACTGGCCTGGCCGGATGCCGAACGGGCCAGATACTCTTCCATTTTTCGGCCTAAATAATCGTCTGCCATTTTTCATAAGGATCTATAAACAGGGACAAAGATACGCAATCCGCCGGCATTCCCCCAATCCTGAAAGAGATTTTCAACCGGCAAGACGGTCCGGCGCCCCGACCGGAAGCCCGACCGGAAGCCCGACCGGAAGCCCGGCCGGAAGCCCGGCCGCCTTTCGAATCGGCCCGGACCGAAAGTCCGGCCGCGGCCGGCAAAAAGAAATAATTTGCATTATCTTTGCACCCGTCCGACGAACGCCCGATGTCCCAACGCAAGATTATCCATATCGACATGGATGCCTTTTACGCATCCGTAGAGCAGCGCGACCACCCCGAATACCGGGGCCGTCCGATCGCCGTCGGATACGACGGACCGCGCGGAGTCGTCGCCACGGCAAGCTACGAAGCCCGCCCCTATGGGGTTCATTCGGCGCTCTCGTCCGTGTTGGCGAAGCGGCTGTGTCCGGGGCTGATCTTCGTCCCGGCGCGGTTCGAGGTCTACAAGTCCGTCTCCCGACAGATCCGCGCCATCTTCGGCGAATACACCGAACTCGTGGAGCCCCTCTCGCTCGACGAAGCGTTTCTCGACGTGAGCCACGTCCGTTCGGCAACGCTGATCGCCCGCGAAATCAAGGCCCGCATCCTCGCCGAAACCGGACTGACGGCCTCGGCCGGAATCTCGGTCAACAAGATGCTGGCAAAGATCGCCTCCGACTATCGGAAGCCCGACGGGCTGTTCACGATCCCGCCGGAGCGGATCGAAGAGTTCGTGGCCGGGCTGCCCGTCGAACGCTTTTTCGGCATCGGCGAAGTAACGGCCAAAAAGATGCACCGCCTCGGCATCCGCACGGGAGCCGACCTGCGGCTCTGGAACGAAACGGCGCTCGTGCAGCAGTTCGGGAAGGCCGGGCACAGCTATTACGGCTATGCCCGGGGCATCGACGAGCGGGAGGTCACACCGAACCGGATCCGCAAGTCGCTCGGCGCGGAGACGACCTTTGCCGAAGACACGGACGACCGGGAACAGCTGCGGCTCGAGCTGTCGGCCGTGCGCGAAGAAGTCTGGAACCGGGTGATGCATCATGAATTTCGGGGCAAGACCGTGGTCCTGAAGCTCAAGTTCGAGAACTTCCGGCAGATAACCCGCTCGAAAACCCTATTCACGCCCGTCGATTCGGCCGAGACCCTCCGCCGCGTGTCGGAAGAGTTGCTGGCCGCGACGGATTTCCACGGGCACAGGATCCGGCTGATCGGACTCACGGTCGGCAACTCGCCGGAGGCCTGCCCGGAGTGCGTGCAGCTGCGGTTCGATTTCGAAAACCCGGAGCCGTAAGACCTCCAGCCATCACCGGAAACGGTATGGCTTTTGCAAGGTTTCCCGCCAAAAAGGAAGCCATGAAACAGACCGACAAAACAGGGGCGGGAAAGACCGCCGTCCGGCATTCGGAACCGATGCCGAAAACCACCGTAACGCAAGTCACCCCCGACGACATCCTCAACGACGGAGGCCCGATCCCGCAAGCGGCCGAGGACGGAACGCTCTCCAAACGGCAGCTGGAGCAGGATGTGGTGATGACCAACCCGTCGGTCGACAGCATGGGGAGCCGGGGGTAGTCCGACAACGCCCCGCAGCATCCGTCCAAGGCTCCCGATGCAGCCGACACAAAGACGCCCGGGCACTCGCAGGAGCGTCCGGGCGCATGGTACAATCGGCAAGGGTGCTATTCAACCGGCCGGAAGGGAGCATCCGCATCGCCGGTCCACCGATAGAGCCGAACGGTGCTGCTCTGCTGTTCGGTCTGCTTCGAACGGGCATTCTGCGAAATGTAGAAATAGCCGCCGCCGAGCGGACACAGTCCCGTGGCTCCCCATTTGAAATCCCAGCCGCAGATGCCGCCGTCCGATTTCCCGGCGGAGACCAGCGAGAGCACCTCGCCCTCAACAGGCCGATCGAAACCCTCCAACAGCTCCCTGCGGGCAGGCTTGCCGCCATCGATCACAAAGAGCGACCAGTTCGGGAATTGCGACTTGCGGCCCTTGTAGACCGCGGCATAGCAGTTGCCCGACGCAGGGTCATAGGCCAGGTTCTGGATCCCCCACGTGGTATTGCCCGTGCGGACGAAATACTTGTGGTCGGGCGCCTCCGGGCCGCTCTTATGCAGACTCCCCTGGGCGAGCGGCCGTTCGAAACGCCTCCAGTCCTTCGTGTCGTAGGCGAGCAGCACCTGGTAATCGTTGTCCGTGCGCAGGGTGTCGCCGTAAATGCCATAGGCCACATAGAGATAATCGCCTCCTTCCTGCGCTCCGAACCGGGGCGCAAAGGTCACGCCGTCGATGCCCGAACAGCCGAACCGATGCCTGACTGTCCGTCCGCCGTTCTCCACCGTTGCGAAATAGTCGTCGACGGCCTCCTTGATATGGACCGTGGTCATCACACGATCCTTCTCGGCATCCATGTCCGGACGCGTGATGCGGTCCACATCGAAAATGGCGACGTAAAATCCCGTCCGATCCGCACCCGCTTCGGGCGTCTCCGCCCCCGCGTCGAGCACCTTGCGGATGCCCTTGCCAATCGCATCGTCCTTGTATTCCAGCGAACCGTACACGCGACCGTCGGCAGGATTCATCGTCAGACAGCCCAGATGGCCCGTCAGACCGTCCACGCTGCCTATCAGGTTGCCTGCGAAGTCCATCTTCAGCAACTTGGTCGTGAAGGAGAAATAGATGTAGCGGCGCTCGAGATCGACGGCAATGCCCTGCACGTGGAACGGGCCCTGTTCGCCCGAGCGGATTTCGCGCGGCAGGCTACTCGGATCGGGGGCGTCTTTCGCCCGACGGGCGCCCGACGGGCAGGCCGTCAGCAGCAGCGGAACGACCAGCAGAGGGAGCAGACGTTTGAAGTTCATCGGATGCTTTTTTACGTTTGGATCGATTAAATTTTCTTTTTTGCAACAAATATAGCAAAATACATCTAAAAACGCAATAAAAAGAAACAACACTCCCCTTCTGGGCGAAAAAAAGGGGGCAGGATGTGCAAAAGCGAGTGCGGCAGGAGGGGTTCCGTCGTGCGCAAACCCGCCCCCGAAAACAACGGATCGGGACCAGGGAGCCGAAAGCGGCAGCGGTCGCGGGCCTTTTTCCCGCAATTCGGATTTGCTCCCGTTCGAATTTTTACTACCTTTGCCTGCAGTTACACCGACAATTCAAACAAAACTACGCAATATGTACAGCCATGACAACCGGGTGGTCATCACCCTCGACGCCGGCGGCACGAACCTTGTTTTCGGCGCCATGCAGGCCAACAAATTCATCGTGGAGCCGATCACCCTCCCGTCGCATGCGGAGAACCTCGACAAATGCCTCGCAACGATCGTCGAAGGCTTCCAGGCCGTCATCGGCCGTCTGCCCGAAAAACCCGTAGCCATCAGCTTCGCATTCCCCGGCCCGGCCGACTATCCGAACGGCATCATCGGCGGCTATCTGCCCAACTTCCCCTCGTTCCGCGAAGGCGTGGCGCTGGGGCCGTTCCTCGAAGCGAAATTCGGCATCCCGGTATACATCAACAACGACGGCGACCTGTTTGCCTATGGCGAGGCGCTGGGAGGTGCTCTGCCCGAGGTCAACGCCCGGCTCGAAGCGCTGGGAAGCCCGAAGAAATACAAAAACCTCGTCGGCTACACCTTCGGCACGGGACTCGGCGTGGGCCTTGTGGTCGACAACCGGCTGAACCGCGGCGACAACTCGTGCGTCGAGACGTTCTGCCTGCGTCACAAGAAGATGCCCGAAATCATCGTCGAGGACGGAGCATCGATCCGCGCCGTGAAACGGGTCTACGGCGAACTGACCGGCAACCCGAACCACGGCCTCGAACCGAAGGAGATCTGCGAAATCGCCGACGGCACGCGCGAAGGCGACCGGGAGGCCGCGAAGAAGGCTTTTGCCGAAATGGGCGAGATCGCCGGCGACGCCATGGCTACGGCCGTGACGCTGGTGGACGGACTGATCGTCATCGGCGGCGGCATCACAGCAGCCCGCAAATACATCATGCCCGCCCTTTTGAACGAGCTGCGCGGCAAGATGCACACGATGGCCGGCGACGAACTGAACCGCGTGCAGATGAAGGTTTACGACCTGGACGACGAGACGGAGTTCCGCGAATTTGCCAAGGGCGCACAGCGGCCTCTGAAAGTCTACGGCACGGACCGCTACGTGGCCTACGATCCGCAGAAGCGCATCGGAGTCACGATTTCGAAACTCGGCGCAAGCCAGGCCATTTCGGTCGGCGCATACGCTTTCGCCCTGAGCCAGCTCGACGCACAGAACGCATAAAACACAATCGACCATGTATAAATTTCAACCGATTCTGAAATCCCTGATCTGGGGCGGCGAGAAGATCGCCCCTTACAAGGGAATCGCCACCGAACAACACAACATCGGCGAAAGCTGGGAGTTGTCGGGCGTCAAGGACAACGAGTCCGTCGTCGCCGAAGGTCCCGAAGCCGGAACGACACTCCCCGAACTGATCTCCCGCCACGGCGCAGCGCTGCTGGGCAAGGCCAACCTCGAACGCTTCGGCGAGGAGTTCCCGCTGTTGATCAAGTTCATCGACGCCCGGCAGGACCTCTCGATCCAGGTGCACCCGAACGATGAACTGGCGTGGGAACGCCACAAATCCAAGGGCAAGACCGAAATGTGGTACGTAGTGTCGGCGGACAAGGATGCACACCTGCATTCGGGCTTCTCGAAGCAGGTGACACCGGCCGAATACGAGGCCAGCGTCGGAGACAACACCATTACGGACATCCTGGCCGACTACAAGGTCGCACCGGGCGACGTGTTCTTCCTGCCCGCGGGACGTGTGCACTCGATCGGTGCGGGGTCGTTCATCGCCGAGATCCAGCAGACCTCGAACATCACCTACCGCATCTACGATTTCAACCGCCGCGATGCCAACGGCAACACCCGCGAACTGCACACCGAGCAGGCCAAGGGAGCCATCGACTACACCGTGCTGCCCGACTACCGGACGCATTACGAGGCGGCACAGGACACGCGCGTAGAGCTGGTGTCGTGCCCCTATTTCACCACGTCGCTCTACGATCTGACGCGCCCCGAGACGCTCGATCTCTCGACGCTCGACTCGTTCGTCGTGGCGATCTGCATCGAGGGCCGCGGCACGCTCACCGACGACAGCGGAGCATCGGTTCCGGTGCATCAGGGCGAAACGGTCCTGATTCCGGCTTCGGTCCGTTCGCTCACCTTCACGCCCGACGGCGGCATGAAGCTGCTGACCAGCTGGATCGGCTGAGACATCCTCATGTACACCAAACAATGAAGGCGGCCCGAAAGGGCCGCCTTCATCTGTATCAGAATTTCGCTATTCAAGCATCGAACCATAACCAGCATGGCTGTCTGCCACAACAAACTTGCCGTTAGCCACATCACAAGTCGTAAGCGGACTTTCCTGCAACTTGGGATAGGTATTCGATCCACCTGGAGTAAATGCCCCCGAACCATCATAATAGAGTTTCCATCCCGAAGTTCCGTAAACCTTATTTTCCGTACGATTCAAATTGATCGAAGGCCACGGACCATTCGCATTATAGTCATACTGAACACGCATGACAGCCACATATTTATCAGTCCGGTTACTGTAAAGCAAATTCTTGGAAAAATCAACAGACCCTATTTTTTCCACATAGAAATAGCCGGATCCGGTAGATGACCCGAAACTGATAATATCTACCAGCGTATTGTTTTTAAATATAATGGCAAGATTCGACAGCGAGCCTGCAAGCGAATTAGTTGCAGCATTATCCTGCGTCAGGAAAGAAAAAGCCGTCGGCGAAGAAGAAGTCCCGGCCATAGTCGAATAAATGATATTATTCTCGAATACCAATCTCTTGAATCCACTCAACCCGGCATCAACCTTTTGAGTAGTAATAAACACACAGGATTTTGCCGTACCCTCGAAGCGCAGTTTGCAATTGCGGAACACAATATTGCCTACACTTGCCGTCGTAGCCGCATTGTACATGGTCAAGAAGGTTTTATCGAAGGCTATTTCGCAATCCTCGAAAACCAGCGTACCCATACCTCCGACATCACCTCCATGGCTCGTTGCATTGAATGCATAATTCCCGATTCCGACCATATTGATTTTCAAATTTTTGAAAGCAAGCAATCCCGAAGGATTCCGCAAGGCCCAATATTTGTCCATTTTCATCTCGACTTTGGTGTCGGCATAACGACCAATGACCACCAGATTTTTGGATACTCCCTGTGAATTGGCTGTCCCAACCGCATAAGTATCACTCTTGTCGTCAATGAAATAAATACCGCCTTGGACAATAGGCAGATCAACATCGTCCGTAGCGTCAGCAGCAACCTCCAATAACTGCGCACCTTCGGAATTCTGGTCATAACGAACACCATCGATCTCCACTCCACTCTCATAGTAATCGTTCTGATCGATCACATCTGCCGCCGTCGTGTTTCCGGCACTGGCCACTTCGCTCGTCAGATCGCCGGAATAGGCAACCACATAGATCGTATAGGCTGTATTGGCCTCGAGGTTCTCGACCGTCACGCTTGTACCCGCACCGGCCGTGCCTTCGGCAAGGACCTTGGCGGCATCGGGAGCCGGCTCCGTCGACTTGAGGCACAGGTATTTCCTCCCGTCGGCATTAGCCGAGGTCGCAATATCGAAGGTCATCGCCGAAGGTGTGGGGTCGACCGTCTCAGAGCCGGTCACCGTAACCGTCGGAGCTGCAGGAGCCGCTCCGGTGCTCTCGACCTGGATTTTGGCCACCGTCGAAAGCCCGCCGGCCGAAAAGGCCTCGATCGCCACGTCCTTCGACGTATCGGCCGTGGCGCGGGTCGCAGCCGCAGCCGCGGGAGCCGTCACGATCAGCTCGGCCCGCTCCTCCACGGCCTCGGTCAGCCGTGCCGCCCAGCCCTCGGGAGCCGACAGTTTCACCTGCGCGACACCTCGGATCTCCACCACGAAACGTCTGGTAGCCCCGGCGTCGAAAGTCTGTACGCCTTCAGCCGGTGTGATGATCCGGCAAAAGAAATCGCTCAAAATCGGAATGCGCAGTTCCTCGCCGCCGAGCAACCGGATATAGAGATCGTCGCCGTCGACCTTCACCTCCTCGAAGAACTTGTCGGTCACCGTGCCCGAACCGATGGCCTTGACGGGCTGGCCCTTGGTGTCCTTCACATCTTCGAAGGAACTGCCGCCGTCGTAGCTCACCTGCCAGTAGCCGGTGGTTTCATCGATACGGAAGTGAGGTGTCATACCGTCTTCGGCCACGGCCTTCACTCCGAGCGAAGTGAACGTGGCACCGTTATCGGTCGAAACCTGCCACTCGCCCTTGTCGTTGATCGAGACAATCGGAACCACAGCCGTAGCCTCGCTACCCTGCACCAGTTCGATGGTCTCGCCATTGGTCAGCGTGACGACGTACTTGCCGCCGGCATTCTCGACCTTGGAGATCGTGGCTCCGCCGTAAAGTTTCTGCAACGCCTCGATGTTGCCGTTCAGCGCGTCTACCTGCGTTTCGAGAGCCTGTACACGGCTCTTCAGATCGTCAATCGCATCCCACAGGTCGTCGTTGTTGTCGCACGACTGGAAAACCGCAGCCAGTGCAACGAAGATCAGGATCAGATACTTTTTCATAATATGTTTGTTTTTTATTCTATTTCAATGAATTGAGCCATGCCGGAACATAACCTAAACGCTTGCGCAACTGTGCTTCGTAGAGCGATAGCGGCTCGACGGCCGTGCCGTTGCTTTCGAGGTATTTCACCTGTTCGGCACTCTCGTCGAAAGAGACCGTCGCACCGTGGAATCCGACGATGATCGGCGGCATGGTCTTCCACCACTTGTCCGAGGAGATCCACCACTTGAAGGGTTCGGCCCCAAAATCGTGCACCGCACGCGTGGCGTTCAGGTTCCAGATCGTCAAATCGCCCAGGTGGTTGGGCACGTTGGTTTCGTCGCCGCCGAAACGCCACTGCACGAATCCGCCCGTGCAGCGATCGACGAGCGTAGCGCGCGGCTGTCTGGAGTGCGACTCGAAGAAAGCGTCATCCCCCCACGTGTTGTTCCACAGCACGGCCCCCAGCGAGGTGTTCGATACACCCGAGGCATGGTACTGCCCGGCATTTTCGAAATACCCCGAGCTCGTATAGGGCGGCGAGACAGCCTGCCCGCGACTGCGGTCGCAGACTTTGCCGATGAAAATGCGCGACGAGGACTGCGAACGCACTCCCGAGTGTCCGCGGTTGCCGCTGATCTCGATGTCGTAGGCCGAGCAGTTGGCACTCGACACAATCGACAGCGCCTCGCTGACACTCCTGAAATCGACGCGGCGAATCCACGAATCGGTCAGACGCATCATGTTGAGCGGCTTGTAGGCTCCGTCGTCCTCCCACGATGCGTGGTGGCCGAAGTGCTCCTTCGAGCGACCCTCGAAAGTGAGATCCTCGACACCTACATGTTCGTAATGGGGATATTTGCAGATTTTCCAGCCCCATTTGGCCTCCACAGCATGCATGATCGGTTCAACAAAAGTCACGCGGTTGCCGCTTACGGAAGCTACCTGGTGATAGTCCTCGACCTTAATGGTCTTAATATCGGTCATGTTCCCCTCAACCCGGTGGGGCGCCAGTTCCTGCGCCACCAGCATCGGATCGTTGTTCGAAAGCGAGAGACACACCCAATCACCCCTCCTGATGCCGGCCGCCGAAGCCACCTCCACCGAGAATGTACCGCGTGCGGCATCGCCCGTCACCGTCGTGAGGACCGAAAGCCCCGAATTGTGTTTGATATTGATCATCATGGGCGATGACCACATCTGCTCCGAGTTGTTCGGCAGATTGGGCGAGTCCATGACGAGCGTCGTCTTGCCGCGACCCGCACCCTTGAGCACGAAATGACCGCCGCGAATGAAAATCTCCTCGCTGCGATTGTTCCCTTTCGAGTCGGTGTATTTCTGATTGGCGGAGGTTGCGTCCACCACGTTGTCGTCGTCGTTGTGGAGAATGAAACGTCCCTCGGGGAAATAGATCACCGCCCGGGCATTGGCATTTGCGAGGTTGGCCCCCGCATCGCTCTGCCCGGAGAGTTTCAATTCCTTGAGCAGCGCCGTCAACGCTCGGCGCGAAGAGGTGGCACCCGTGGGATCGGCTCCGTAATCGACGACATTGTAAACCTTGTAGCCCAGCCCCCAGACGTCGGCCGGAGCCTCCTCGCCATGCCTGTAACCTGCATACGAATAATCGAGCAGAACGTTATCGGCAGTTCCGTCCTGAAAATTCCGCCACGCCAGGGCTGCATTGGCATCGATCTGTTCATCGAGCAGCGTCACGTTCAGCGTGACGAGTTTCCGGTATTTACGGTCGGAGTACACCGTCACCGAGACCGTCGCCTGCTGCGAAGCGGCGTCGAACATCGCAGGGGCCTCGACCGTCAGCGTCGTCTCACCAAGCACGACCTTCCAGCCTGCAGGCGCATCGATAACCGCCTCGGCGACATTGTTCTGCACGACCTCGAAGGCCCGGGTCTCTCCGAGACGGAAAGTCTCGTTTTCAGAGGCCGTCAGCGTCAGTCCGAAATCGTCGAAGACGGGGAGCGTGAGTTTTTTGCCGCCGAGCAGTTCAACGGAGAGCTGGCCCGTCCCGGCATCGTAAATCACCGTTCTAAAAGCCGAGCTGTAACCGACAACAACCTTGTCCCCCAAGGCATTGACAGGCTGTCCATCCTGCAGCAGCGGCGCATAGGTTCCTCCGCCGTCGAGACTCACAAGCCATTTTCCGTCGGCCGAAACCTGCAGCTGCGGAGTGATGCCCTCGGCGCCGGGACTATGGTCTCCGCCCGAAACAGGCCATGCCGAAACATACTCTCCTCCGACCTTCAGCCGCTCGGAAGTAGCTCCGCCGTCGAGACTCACGGTCCAGTAGCCCTCGGCGTCAATACCCATGACGGGAACCAGCGCCTCGATCTTCTCACCGAGGATAACGGGCAGTCGGGTTCCGTCGCTCAACTCGATCTCATAGCCCTTTGCGTCGGGCTGAACCCCGACGATGACCGTCGACTCGTCCATCAACTTGTGGAGCGCCACGATGGAGGTGTTCACGCCGCCGATCTTCGACTCCAGCGCAGTCACCCGGTCGTGCAGGCTTCCGATCTCGTCGCGGATGCCGTCGGCGTTCTCACACGATTGCAGCACAACGGCCGCGGCCACTGCAATCCACAAAAACAATTTATTCATATCCGATTGATTGTTAATTATTCGTATCATAGGGGACCACATCGGACAATATGCCCTCGCGGAACCACACGTCGTCGTTGTCGCGCAGCAATACCGCCAATTCGCGGCACAGCGCAGCGAACAGCGCGGGATGCTCCTCCGGCGACAGGTTGTGCAACTGATAGGGATCGGCCGCATCGTCGAACATCAGCACGTGTTCGAGCGCCCCGTTGCGGCCGATGCGCAGTTCCATCGTATGCGTTGCAGTCTTCACCCCGCGTGCCTGGGCAAAGAAGCCGCGTACCAGTCCGTCGGCATCACGTCTGCCGTCGAGGTTGCGCATGTAAAGAGCCGCGCGCGGCCGCACGGGCTGCACGGCATCCTGCCGCAGCACGGCCGAGTAATCGCGTCCCTCGACGCTCGCGGGAATCCGTTCCCCGAGGCCCGCCAGCCCCAGCAGGGTCGGCATGATATCGGGCGTGGCGAGCAGCAGGTCGTCCACATGGTGCGGGACCCGCCCCGGATAGCGTACCAGGAAGGGAATGTTCAGCGACTCGCGCCAGATCGAATTCTTGGGATCGCCGATCGAATGGCTGGTCATCGTCTCGCCATGATCCGACGCAAAGACCACAATCGTGTTCTCCGCAAGCCCTGCCTCGTCCAAGGCAGCGAGCAGGCGCCCGAACTCGCGGTCGATTCCGCTCACGTTGGCAAAATAGTAACGCACGGCAGCGGCCTTGGCCATCGTCGTATCGGCGTTGTCGCGCACGAGCAGTTCGGTCAGCGACTTGTCCCTGTAGAGTTCATACCCCTCCAGGTCACAGTCGTCGGTCGACGCATAGGGTGAATGCGGTGGATTCATACCGATCATCATCAGGAACGGTTTGTGCGGATCGCGCACACCGCCCCTGTTCTCGATATAGTCGATGGCTTTCGACACTTCGTGACGCGGCGACCACTCGTCTACATCGTGACGGTTGCCGTCGGTGTCCCAGTAATGAGGATGCTTGTGTACGTCGTACGTGCCATAGGAGTACCAGTAGTTGAATCCGTGGCGGCGTTCGGGCGGTGTGTAGGCGTCCCACTCGGGAACGGCGTCACTGACGTAGGTTCCCGGACGCTGGGGATTGTTCTTTGTCGGGAAGTCGGCATGCAGCTTGCCGATATAGGCACAGTCGTAGCCCGCCGCCGCGAAGACGTCGCCGATACACACGGCATCTTCGCGCAGCGAACTTTCCGGACGCTCCGACATACAGTTCAGCACCACGCCGTTCCGCTCGGGATACATGCCCGAAAGCAACATGCCCCGATGGGGACTGCTCACGGGGAAATTGCTCACCGCCTCGGTCAGCACCGCGGCTTCGCGAGCAAAACGGTCGAGGTTGGGCGTGAGGACCGGATCGCCTTTCCACCCCACTTTCGAAGCAAATTCGGCATCGCTCCAAAACCCGAACGAAGAGTTGCGGTACTGATCCGGGAAGACATAGATCACGTTGGGGCGCTGAGCCTCCGACTGTCCGCAGGCTGTCAGAGCGAAGCCCGCGAACGGAATTGCCATTTTAATTTTCAACATCGTATCTTATTTCATTTCAATCAGATTCACTTCGCGCGTCGCACCTTCGCGACACACGAAGGTCAGCGAGGTATTCGCCCCGTCAACGGCAATCCGGCATCCCGGCGTATCGCCCTCGGGCTGCCATCGGCCGCGGATCACGACCTCCAGCCGCGACTCTCCCGAGGGATTGTCGATCCACCTGCGGGAGTAGACGCTCCGTTCGGTGCGCATACCGTCGGCGCCGAATACCTCGTCGCTCGGCCCTTCATAGAAACGCAGGTCGGGATCCGCAGCGCTTACCGTCAGCCCGTCGTCATCACCGCCGATCATCACCAGCGAGGGCAGCGAAACCCGCTCCAGCAGCCCTTCGCCCACCCTACCGGGAGCGAAGAGCGCGTAGCCCACCGTACCCGACAACCGATCGCGCAGGATATGCGCCGAGGAGTCGCGACGCAGCACCTCGTAGGGAAGTTCCTGCGCATAGCGGGCCGCCTCTTCATCCGACGCGTGCACGGCCAGCATGTATTCATACCCGCCGCCGCTGACGTGCCCGCTGCCGTGATCGATCCATGCCGTTGCGAAATTATTCTGCGTCGGGGCATCGGTCTCCTCGTCGAGCGAGTGCTGCAACCGCTTCGTCACACAAACCTTCCCCTCGGGTACAAACCAGACGTTGTGCAGGTTGTCGCGCAGGACAGCCCCCCCTGCAAGTTCGGCCCGGTAGGGGAACTGCGTCACCTTCTCGCCGTTCACGACAAGCGCATCGGATCCGTCCTCCAGAAAATTCTGGAACAGCGTCGTATGTACACCGCCCTCGGCCTTGTTTTCGATGTCGGAACCCATACAGACGATGCGGTTATCGAAGAAAAACCACGACTTGCGCGCCCGCAGCGAACCGTTGTATTTGTCGTGCTCGTGGAGCTTCATCGCGAACACGCCGTCGCGGCCCTTGTGCCCGACACCTCCTGCGAAAGCCTCGTCGGAGAGAAGCATCTCCTCGTAGCCCGAACAGGTGTCGACATTCCGGATGTCGGCCTTCAGCCGCTCCATCGGGATTTCGAGAGCCGTTGTCCCGGGAATATGTCGCCAGTCCCAGCCCTCCTGACGGAACCCGCTGCCGAAGGCACTCACGGGATCTCCAGCTGCTTGCAGCTGCATGCTGCCGTGCGTCAGATAGCGGCCGTAGTGGTTGGCTCCCTGGTAGATTTCCGCCGACCAAAGATAGCGGCTGTGCCCCGCGACGGTCACCAGCCAGTCGGCACGCCGATGCGAGACCGAAGCATTGTAGCCGTAGACGCGGTTCCCCTCGGGCGAAGGTTCGGGAACAAAACCCTTTTCGGTGAACAACCGCGTGTAGGCATCCGTATCCCCGGCCAGACGCAGGTAGGCGGCAGCCAGTTCCGGATCAATTTCCCCACGTCCGTCGGGCGTACCCGCAACGGCCAGCCGGGCATAATGCCACGGAACCAACTCCCCGCGGCCATCGGGGTGACGCCCCGAAAGGGCCAGCGGAAAAGATCTCAAATTGCAGTAGAAGCGCATTTCGAGCAGCGCGCGTTTCAGAACGGCATGGCTCTCGGCGCTCACGGCAAACCGCGTCTTCGACAACAGCCACACGGCGTTCACGGCTCCGCCGCTGAATCCGTCCACGGCATAGGCCGGATAGTGGTGCCGGTGGTGAAAAACCGTGCCGTCGCTCTTGAAGCAGGGCCCGGTCCCTTCGGTGACCTTATATCCGTTGTCGACCCAGCGGGAGAACGCCTCCAGCCAGGCCTCCTTCACCGGGGTATCCGGAAGCATCACGATGCTCGCCAGACGGCCGATCAGCGAGGTGTTGAACGCATCGATATCCATGCCCGGCTCCGCCGGCGGGAGCTTCACCTCGCCCACGCCCGAAAACCACTCCATCGCCTGCTGCACCTCATGTTCCAGCCCGGCACGGCGCAGCACGTCGCGCATCACCACGGGAGCCGTATAAAAGTTGCGCATGCTGTACCCCAGGTGGTGCAGGGTCCCCTGCGCACTTCCTGCGGCAAATCCCTGATCCAGAATATGTCGCGTCAGCAGCAGATACATCCGTTCCAGCTCCGCCCGATCGGCGGCATCTGCTGCAGCATCGTAAGCCACGGCGACCTGGAACATGAAGTCATTGTATTTGCGCAGCGTCTGATCGTTTTCGTTAAAGAGTTTGCCGACATCGGGATGCCCCAGATTGATGTAGGTCTCGGCATAGCGCACAAACCAGATAGGCTTGCCTCGGAGCGTTCCGTCGGAATTTTCCGCAATGCCGTATGCCTCGAAGCGTTTGCGCAGGTGCTGCATCGCCATAGGCTTCCTGCCTTCGAGGAGCAGTTCACGCAGGCGTGCCTCGACGGTCGCCATGTCGCGCCTGCCGGCCTCTCCGATCGAGGCCGAAACCGCCGGCATCGGGTTGCGCCACGATTGCAACAGAACGAGCCAATGGTTCGTGGTCGCAGCATTGATGAACGGTGCCTGGAAATCGGCCGTATGATGCCGCACGTCCTGAAACGAAGAGAGAATCAGATGGTCGAAATACAACTCACCACGTCCGACACCCTCTGCCGTGACCACCAACTCGTCCATCCCCTCCTCGGGCCTGCCCTGCATGTCGCGATCGAAAGCCACCCATGCTCCACGCCAACCGGTGAACTCCAGTCCGTAGTCGAACCACGCACAGGTGCGCCCTTCCTTGCGGAACTCGAAACGCAGGTTTCCGTCGAGCGCCTTCGGAACATAGATCCAGAACACGAAGGTCGAAACGGAAGTCTCCCTGGGATCGGGATTTTCCGACAGGTAGCCTATCGGGGATTCGATACGCACCCGGGCCCCCTCCCGCGACCATTGCCAGCGGAGCGCGTGCTCGCCGTGCTTGTAATGGTCTCCCGAAACGAACAGCAACGAACCGTCCGAGGCCGTGAAAGGCGCCGCAGACTCCTCGAACGAAAGAATCCGGGCATCGGCAACCTCCCGCACCGACTGCGCCTGTGCAGCCGCCCCCCACACCGACACAGCGGCAAAAAGCAACAATTTATACATGGACATCCGCTTTAAAACAGAGGTTCACCTGCCTCCACACGGCTCTTGCGGATCAGCGCCTCAAGGAAATAGTAGTCGGCATAGTTCAGCGGCACGTCGATATTGCTGCCGTGCGGAATGCTGCCCACGGAATGCATCAGCAAAAACCCGCCGTTACCGCCCACCGGAGCGCGGTAGGCCGGAGACGAGAGCGACTCGACGATGCGGTCGGCCTTCTGCTTGTACAGTTCGTCCGCCGTATAGGTGTACATTTCGTAGAATGCCGAAGCGATGATGGCCGCCGTCGAAACGTCGCGGGGTTCATTCGGGATGTTCGGCGCATCGTAGTCCCAATAGGGCACCAGATCGGCGGGCATGTTTTCATCCCCCAGCATAAAGTCGGCCACACGCTGCGCATGGTCGAGATAGCGTTTGTCGCCCGTGTAACGGAAGCAGGTCGTATAGCCGTAGACGGCCCACGCCTGTCCGCGCGCCCATGCCGAGTCGTCGGCATAACCCTGCGCCGTACAGCGCCCGCGCACCTCGCCCGTCGTCAGATCGTAGTCCACAACGTGATAACAGCTGTAATCACCGCGGAAGTGCTCCTTCATCGTACGGTCCGCATGCTCCACCGCTATATTATAATTAAGTACTGTCACCCGAAAACTCCGTAGCCTTGAACATCAGTTCGAGATTCATCATGTTGTCGATGATCACCGGGCATTGCCAGCCGCGCTCGCCCTGCCAGCCCCTGTCGGCATCCCACGACTGGATGATCCCCGGCACCGGGCGGAAACGCGTCGCAAGCGACTTGGCCGTCCGGACAACCACCTCCTTGTAACCGGGGATGTTTTTCAACCGCAATCCGTTGCCGTAGCTGTCGTAGATCATGAAGCCCACGTCGTGATGCCATTGCAGATACTGCACCGAGTCGAGGATCTCGGTATGTTTCTGTGCCCGCACAGCCCATGCCTCGTCGCCCGTCAGTTCGTACATGTACCACAGCGTCCCGGCGAAAAATCCGCTCACCCAGTCGTCGATGGGCACGTAGTCGATCCGCCCGTTCTTCCAGGTCGAGGGAATGCGGATCACACCGCCGGTCTCGCTCGAGTCGGCCAGCATGCCGATCTGCTTTTCGGCGACGGCGATGTTTTCGTCAATGATCGAAGCGCGCTTCGAAAGTTGTGAACAGGCGGCAACTCCTGTCAGGAGAAGTGCGGCCGTCACATATTTAAATAAGATCTTCATAAATTAGGTGATTAACATGATTTTTGGTAAACCAAATCGACTTTTCAGACAAAGGTAATATTTTTTTTGAACATTCAATATATTTTAAAAACCTTTTTCGACGAATATAAAATTTTTATATTTTCCTCCTCCAATATTTTGGTTATCCAATTTCTTTGTTTATTTTTGACTAAATATAAATCCATGAAAAATATATTAAAACACGGTAAACCAGCAATTTGGCTACTATTTATCACGCTTTGGAGTCAGCCGGCCGCAGCGGCGATCGATGCCAAAATCAGTTTCGAAACGGAAATTCCCAAGGCCTTCGCCTGCGGCGAAAACAGTTCGGCCGAATTGAGCAGCCTCCACTACAAGGACGGGACCCGTTCGCTGCGCTGGTCGTGGAGCGCCCCGTCGACACTCCGCTTCAATGATTTCGGAGAATTGATGCGCTCGTTCCGGGTCAAGGGCGCAGGCATCATGCTCTGGATCTACAACCCCAAGGCTGCAGACGCCAACATGCACTTCTCGTTCGAGACTCCCACCGGCGAAGTTCCCTACCGGTTCGATTTTCACATGGATTTCACGGGCTGGCGCGCCTGCTGGATCAAGTACAACGACATGCCGGGCGACCATGCCTCGCAACAGATTGCGCGGCTCATCATCTCCACGCCCGCCGGGGTCGAAAGCGGAGAGGTGTTTCTTGACCGTCTGACCTTCTCCGAGGTCAAACTCCACGATCAGATCACCCCCGACAAGCAGATTCCCGACAACAACTGCAACCTCAAGCGCACGCTGTGGCATTGGGCGCGTCTCTGGGAGTGGGAGCAATACGCATACGAAGAGCCGCTGCACGACATCACACCCGCAGAAAAGGCCCAGCTCGACGCCGTGAAATCTCGCATCGAAAGCATCGTCGCGGCCAACATGTCGAGTAGCAACTACATCAACGGCACGATCATCCCGCGCGCCCGGAAGACATTCGAAAAGGCCGCGATCCGCCGCACCGAAGACGGCGGGATCATCGGTGCCCCGCTGCTCTCGAACGACGAGTGCAACCGCCCGAAAGGCGAACTGCGCCTGGACGACATCGAAAACATGCTCAACGCCTTCGCGCTGAACAGCCATATCAATCAGGATTCGAAATACGACGACGATTTCTTCCTCGTGATGGACCACGCCATCGACCAGGGCTTCGCCTTCGGCCACGGCAACGGAACGAACCACCACTACGGCTACAACGTGCGCAAGATCTACGATGCCATGTGGCTCATGCGCGACAAAATCGCCGCACGCGGCAAGAACGACGCATACGCCAAGGTACTGGCCTATTGGAGCGGCCTGGCCGAGACCCGCAAACCCTACGTCTATGGCCGCGACGAACTGCTCGACTCGTGGCACACGCTGCTTATGCCCAAGCTCATCAGCGCGTTGATGCTGCCCACCGAAGCCGAACAATACCGTGCCATGAAGAGCCTCGGCGCCTGGCTCTCGGGGAGTCTCGACTTCACGCCGGGAACCATCGGCGGCATCAAACCCGACGGCACGACCTTCCACCACGGCGGTTTCTACCCCGCCTACTCGACCGGAGCGTTCGCCATGATCGGCTACTGGTGCAAGGCCACGCGCGGGACCGACTTCATCCTTTCGGAGCAGGCGCGCCGCAACTTCAAACTGGCACTGATGACCATGGCCTCCTACACCAACCTGCGCGACTGGGGGCTCGGTCTCGCCGGCCGCCACCCCTTCGGCAAGAACGGCCGCATCCCCGATGCCGACGTCAATGCCTTCGGCTACCTCGCGGCGCTGGGTGACCTGACGGGCAGCGGCAAGGGCGCAGATCCCGAACTGGCGGGCGCCTACCTGCGTCTGAAAGGTACGGACCGGGAGTTGAACAGCCTTTTCAAAAAAGAGGGGATTTCGGCCGGCCCCACACCCTCTGGCTTCTTCGTCTATAACTACGGAGCCGCGGGCATCCACCGCCGCGACGACTGGATGGTGACGCTCAAAGCCTACAACACGGATGTCTGGGGATCAGAAATCTACACCCGCGACAACCGTTACGGACGCTACCAGAGTTACGGATCGGCTCCGATCATCGGCTCGGGGCATCCCGTCTCAGCCGCCGCAAGCGGATTCGTACAGGACGGCTGGGACTGGAACCGGGTGCCGGGCGCCACAACCATCCACCTGCCCTACCCCGAACTGGAAAGCCCGCTGCCGGGAACGCTCATGGAGCGCAACCCCGAGCGTTTTTCGGGAGTCTCGTCGCTCGAAGGCCGCAACGGCATACTGGCCCTGCATTTCGTCGAAAAGGAGCGCAAGAACTTCACCCCCGGAGCCACGGCGTACAAATCCGTCTTCTGCTTCGACAACCGGATGGTCTTCCTCGGCAGCGGCATCGACAACGACAACCGGACATACCCCACCGAAACTACGCTTTTCCAACTTCGGATGGACAGTCCGGCCGAGCAGCTCGAAGTCGACGGCGACATCTACGACGCATTCCCGCTCAATCTCTCCAAGGGCGGCGAGCGGCTGGTGCTCTCCGACACGAAGGGCAACTTCTACGTAGTGAAGAATGCCGCAGCGGTGCACGTCACCAAGAAGGAGCAGACCTCGCCCAACGACAAAACCCGCAAACCCCAGACGGGCAACTTCGCAACGGCCTGGATCGACCACGGACATGCCCCCAAACAGGCCGGATACGAATATGCGGTCCACATCCAGCCCACGAACAAGGAGATCACGCGTCTGATCAGGAAAGACGCCTGCGAGGTGCTGCGTCGCGACAACACGGCCCACGTCGTGAAGGACCTCGCCACGGGCATCACGGGCTACGTCTGCTTCGGGGAGTACACGGGAGAGGGACTTGTGCACAGGGCAACCCGAGAGTCAATCGTCATGGAGCGCACCGATACTGACGGACAGGTCGTGATGAGTGTCTGCACACCCGACCTCGGCCTCACGGAGAAGACCTACACCACACGCCAGGAGAGCCAGCCCATTGAAAAAGAAGTACTTTTGAACGGCGCATGGGAACTTGCCACGCCCTATCCCGGCGTGGAGGCCGTTTCCCGCGACACCGAAACCCTGCTGAAGATAACCTGCCGCCACGGACAACCCGTGGAGTTCAGGCTCAAGAAGAAATAACCTTTTTACCTACAACCTGATTTATTTATGAAAAAAACACTTAAACGGATGGCCGCGGCAGCGCTGGTGACCCTATCGCTACTTCGGGGAGGGGACGCCTTTGCGCAGAACACCGTCGACGGGCGCGTGGTTGATACCAACGGAGCCCCGCTGGTGGGCGTAACCATTCTGATCAAAGGGACGCAGTCGGGAACGGCCACAGGCGCCAACGGCAACTACTCGATCAGGGCCCGGGAGGAGCAGACGCTGGTTTTCTCCTATTTGGGATACACGACTGTCGAAGAGTATGTCGGCAAACGCACGGCGATCAACGTCAAGATGACCGAGGAAGCTTCACAGATCGGCGCTGTGGAGATCGTTAACATCGGCTACGGAACCACTACGCGCCGCGACCTCACCGGATCGGTGGCCAAGGCCGATCTGGGAACGATGATGAAAGCCAACGTCACCAATTTCGACCAGGCACTGGGCGGGCGTATCGCCGGCGTGGTCGTCACCACGGGCGACGGAGCTCTGGGCGCCGAAGCCAATATCACCATCCGCGGAAACAACTCGCTCACGCAGAGCAATGCCCCGCTCTACATCATCGACGGATTCCCGTCCGAAGGGTCGTTCGCCGCATCGATCAACCCCGCCGACATCGAATCGATCGACGTACTGAAAGACGCATCGGCGACCGCCATCTACGGTGCGCGCGGAGCCAACGGCGTCATCGTGATCAACACCAAACGCGGCAATGAGGGCAAACCCACGGTGAACTTCAGCGCCTCGTTCTCCCTGAACAAGATCGCCAACAAGGCCGAGCTGATGAATTCCTACGAATTCGTCCGGCTTCAGGGCGAGCAGATCAGTGAGGATGCGATGAACAAGAGCTATTTCAGCGGAGGGCTGACACTCGACGACTACCGCCACATCCCGGGCATCGACTGGCAGGATCAACTCTACCGCACGGCTTTCCAGCAGAACTACAACCTCTCGCTCTCGGGAGGCAACAGGGAGGGCCTGCGCTACAACGTCAGCTTCTCGGCGCTCGACCAGGACGGTATCATCATCCGCTCGAACTTCCAGCGCTACCAGGGCAAGGCCAACTTCACGCTGCCCATCTCGAAAAAACTCTCGCTGAATGCCAACGCCAACTATTCGCGCACGGCGACCAACGGCGTGACCCCCACCACGGCGCAGACCACCTCTTCGTCGTCGGGCTGGCTGATGTTTTCGGTCTGGGGCTACCGTCCCGTAACGCCTCCCGGGCAGGACATTCTCGACTCGATGCTCGACGAGGCCGTAGACGGATCGAACGACTACCGATTCAACCCGGTGAAGACCGCCAGAAACGAATACCGCAAGACGCTGGTGGACTACCTCAACGCCAACCTGGCGCTCACGTGGAAAATCACCCCTGCCCTGACGTTCAAGACCACGGGCGGCTACGTCCTGAACAAGCGCCGCCGCGAAGAGTTCAACGGCAGCGAGACCTACACCGGCTATGCCGGCTCACCCAGCGGCAAGGGTGTCAACGGAGCCATCTACTGGACCGACCAGACAAGCTGGTCGAACGAAAATACACTCAACTACAAAAAGCGCATCGGGCGCAGTCACAACCTCGCCCTGATGGCCGGACTCTCTTTCCAGGGGCAGAGAAACACCTACGACGGTATTTCGTCGACACAAATCACCTCCGAAGAGCTGGGCATCGCAGGCATCCACACGGGCAACTACCAGAAAGTACCGAGCAACTACTACGACTGGCGGATGATGTCGGCCTTCCTGCGCGCCAACTACAATTTCCGCTACAAATACTACTTCACCTTCTCGTTCCGCGCCGACGGCTCGTCGAAATTCCCCTCCGACAACCGCTGGGGCTACTTCCCCTCGGCCGGTCTCTCGTGGAACTTCAACCGCGAAAATCTGCTGAAGAAGAGCAGCTGGATGAACAACGGCAAGTTGCGTCTCTCGTGGGGGCTCACGGGCAACAACCGCACGCAGACCCCCTACGACTTCTACTCGCAGATCACCGTCAACCCGGGTTCGGGCAGCTCGCTCGACTATGTATTCGACGGCAAGCGCGTGCCGGGTTACTACGTCTCGAACATGGCCAACGATCGGCTCAAATGGGAGACCACCGAGCAGTGGAACGCAGGTCTCGACCTCGGGTTCTTCGAGGACCGCATCAAGGTGACGGCCGACTGGTACGACAAGGTGACGCGCGACCTGTTGCTCTACGCGCTGCTGCCTGCCTCGTCGGGCTTTGAGCAGGGGATGCTCAACATCGGCAAGATCCGCAACCGCGGCTTCGAGCTGACGCTCGAAACGGTGAACATCAAGACCCGGCAGTTCCAGTGGTCCACATCGTTCAACATCGCCTTCAACCGCAACCGGATCCTCGGACTGGTCGACGGACAGAATACACTCCAGAGTTCCGTATCGTGGGAGACACGCTTCAACTCGCAGTTCCCCTACATCTCCCAGGTGGGCAAGCCCACGGGTATGATGTACGGCTTCATCTATGACGGGACCTACAAGGCCGGGGATTTCGACGACAAAGGCAACCTTGCCAGCGGCGTTCCCTCGTTCAAGGGCAACACGATGCAGCCGGGCGACATGAAATACCGCGACATGAACGGCGACGGGGTCATCGACGACTACGACCGCACGATCATCGGCTGCGGACAGCCCCTCAACACGGGCGGCTTCGGCAACAATTTCAACTGGAAGAATTTCGATCTGAACATCTTCTTCGCGTGGAGCTACGGCAACGACGTATTGAACGCCAACCGACTGGTCTTCGAGTCGGGCTGGAGAAGCCAAACCAACCAGCTGGCCTCCTACGCCAACCGCTGGTCGCCGGAAAATCCCACGTCGAACATTCCACGCGTAAACGCCGTCGGACGCGAGGAGTACTCGTCTCGCGTCATCGAGGACGGCTCGTTCCTGCGGCTGAAGAACGTCTCGCTGGGCTACACGCTGCCGAGCCGCTCGCTGCGCAAGGCGGGTATCAGCCAAATGCGCATCTACGTATCGGCCGATAACATCTGGACCCTGACGGGTTACAGCGGTCCCGACCCCGAGGTGTCGACCCGCAACTCGGTGTTGACGCCCGGTTTCGACTGGTCGGCATATCCCCGCGCATTCGGCTTCACAGCCGGCGTAAACCTCACATTCTAACGGTTTAAACGCAACACATTACGCCATGAAAATCAAAAGCATATTGAAACTGGGAACGCTGGCGCTGCTCACCGCGGCTCTTCCGGCCTGCAGTTTCCTCGACACCGACCCGCAAATCATTTCCGACAACGGCTATTACAACAGCGAGCAAAAGCTGATCTACGGTCTGGCGGGCATCTACGGCGTGCTCAACAGCGAAGCGATCTACGGCAACTACTACGCGCTGCAGATCGCCAATGCCGACGACCTCTGCTATTTCAACAACTACAACAACAGCGAATCGCGCCCCGACCGTTACAACCACAGTGCCGGCACGGCGTCGATCTACGACGTCTGGCTGAAGCTCTACGAAGGCATCAAGAACGCCAACCGCTACATCGAGGCTGTCGAAAAGACGAAGATCGCTCCCGAAAAACTTTCGGTAGACATCGGGCTCTACATCGCCGAGGCACGCTTCCTGCGCGCCTACTACCACTTCCTGCTGGCCCAGGCGTGGGGCGACGTACCCCTGCGCGTCAAGGCGACCACCTCACCCAACTCCAACGACGTGCAGATGGCCGCAACGCCGCAGGAGCAGGTGCTCAAATGGTGCGCCGACGAGATCGAAGCCGCTATTCCCGACCTCTACGCATCCATCGACAACACCCCCTCGCGCGTCAGCCAGACCGTCGCCCAAGGCATCCTGGCCCGCATCTGTCTCTTCATGGCCGGCGAGAGCGTCAAGCAGATCGACGGACTGGACAAAAAGGAGCTGTACCGCCGCGCCGCCTACTGGGCCAACGAGGTGATCGCCTCGCACAAGCACAACCTGAACGAGAGCTATGAGGAGGTCTTCACCAACATGATCAGCGACCAGTACGACACGCAGTTCCACGAATCGATGTGGGAGGCCGAATTCCTCGGCGACCGCACCAGCGCGACCAACTGGACGAACGGCCGCATCGGCGACCTGATCGGCCTGCGTTCGCAGTCGGGAAAGACCAACTACTCGGAGTGGGCCTGCAACTACTCCTATGGCTACTACAACGGTTCCTACACCCTCTGGCAACTCTACTGGGAGAACGACCGCACAGCAGATGAGGCGGCCAGCACCACGGTCATCGACAAACGGCTGACGTGGAACCTGCCGGGCTACAACTACCGCGGAATGAAAAACCAGAAAATCTCGTACAAGAACAAGGCGGGCGAGACCGTGACGCGCTACTTGCAACAGACGCAGAGCATGTTCAAGACGCCGTGGGTCTACAAAAACAATTTCGCCATGCCCGACATCGAGGGTCTGGACCGGACGATCGAAAACGCGTTCGATCCCGCCGATCTGGTTTACGACCCGACGGTGATGTGTGCCATCCGCAACGCCGGCAAATGGCGCCGGGAGACGGTCTACGAGAAACAGATGTCGGCCAAGAGCCTCTACACGACGATCAACTTCCCGATCCTTCGCTATGCCGACGTGCTGCTGATGTACGCCGAAGCGATCAACGAATACGCCGGGGCGCCGGACGACCAGGCCAAGGAGGCCATCCGCCAAATCCGTAACCGCGCGGGCATCAAGACCGACGAGAGCCAACTGGGCGACTCGCGCTCGTTCCGCGACCTGGTGCGCAACGAGCGCGGACGCGAACTGGCCTTCGAGGGGCTTCGCAAGTGGGACCTGATCCGCTGGGGCACGTTCGTCGAGAAGATGCATAATGCCGGGACCAACCAGCCGACGGACAACAGGTACCGCAACGTCAGCTATACGAACTATGCATCGGCGAACTATGCCAACGTGACCGAACGCCACATCTATCTCCCGATCCCGAACAAGGAGCTGGCCGTAAACCACGCGCTCAGACAGAACCCCCTATGGTAAAACGCATAATTGCAAAGCACACGATGAATACGAAACAAATCACATACCTCGCGGCAACGCTGGCTCTTGCGACAGCGACGGTCTCGTGCGAGCACGAAGAGATCTACGAGCCGCTGGAGTTCTCGGTGCGGCTGGCGCCGACGAACACCTACCGCACGGGCGATCCGGTGGTCTTCAACTTCGGCGGCAACGCCGACTTCATCACCGTTTGGACGGGCGACGCGGGACACGAATACAAGTACCGCGACCGCACGAAGGTCGACATCGCCGACATCGAATCGTGCGAACTGGAAATCGAGATCAGCCAACAGTACGGCTCGCAGAACAACCTCGACCTGTTTGCGGGCAACAAATTTGCGGGGCTGAACGGCAGCGACGCCGCCACCGACCGACTCACGATCGAAGCCATTGCGGCGAACGACTGTGCCGACTGGACCAAACTGGAGTTCACGCCGAACAACGCGAACAAATTCGAAACCTTCACCTACGACATCACCCGGTTCGCCGACAGTTTTTCGTGGGGCATGCACCTTTTCTACCCGGATCCCAAAAGCCCGATGCGCACCTACCGGATCAATCCGAAGATCAAGGTCAAGTTCAAGGGCTACGCCACACAGGTCTACAACTACCCGGACATGAAATTCGTCCCCTTCTCGCTGGCCTCGCAGCACGCCGACAACCCCTACATCCATAATGTTTCGGGCAACGGCAACCTGAAATTCCAGGGCCAGCCAGGGGCGAACAACACGGCAAGCATCGTCTTCCAGGGCTTCAAAGCGGGCACTTTTCCCGAGATCGACCAGTGGGCCTTCATGCAGCCCGTCGCGCTCAACACGATTTCGCCCGACACGGGTCTGAACATCAAGGGTGTGACCGACAACCTGCAAAACTACTCGTACACCTACACCGAGCCGGGGAGCTACACGGCGACGTTCGTTGTCGCCAACGGCAACTACCAGGGACAGTCCAGACCCACCCTCTATGAGGTGACATTCACGGTGATCGACCCGCTCGAATAACCCGTCCGAAGATCTCAGCAAGCCCGCCCTTCTGCAAGAAAGGCGGGCTTTTTCGCAATATCCGGTTGCATTTCTGCGTTTTTTCCAGTAACTTTGGAGGTGGAACTTAACCTTTGACAACCAACAACCGGAACAACATCATCACATGAAGGCTGAATTACAGGAAATAGCGTCGCAATTCGCGTTGGAGGGCGCTATCACGGCAATCGACTCGCTGGGCGAGGGATTCATCAACGATACGTTCATCGTCCGCACGGCGGGAGACGCTCCGGACTACATCCTCCAGCGCAAAAACAAGAACATCTTTCCCGACATTCCGGCCATGATGGAGAACATCCGCAAAGTGACGGACCACATCCGCCGCCGCGTTGCAGCCGCCGGAGGCGATCCCGAACGCGAGGCGATGAGCATCGTTGCGACCCGCGACGGGAAACTCTATCACGTGGACCCGCAGGGCGAATATTGGACCGTTTCGGTTTTCATCAGCGACACGATCGCCTACAACAAGGCCGACTCCCCGGAACTGGCCCGCAAGGGCGGCGAGGGCATCGGCAAGTTCCAGTCCCAGCTGGCCGACTTCACCGAGCCGCTGGCCGAGACGATCAAGGGATTCCACAACATCCGCCACCGCTTCGCCCAGTGGGACGAAGCACTGCGAGGCGACGCCGCAGGCCGTGTGAAAGACCTTGCGGAGGAGATCGGCTGGATCGAATCGCGCCGCGACGAGATGCTCGCCTTCTGGTCGAAGGTCGAGGACGGCACGATCCCCACGCGCGTAACCCACAACGACACGAAAATCAACAATATACTCTTCGACAAGCAGGGCGAGGTGCTGTGCGCCATCGACCTCGACACGGTGATGAACTCCACGTCGCTCAACGACTTCGGTGACGCCATCCGCTCCTACACCAACACGGGCGATGAGGACGACCGCGACCTTTCGCGCGTGAGCATGTCCCTCGAAATGTTCCGCGCCTATACCGAAGGCTACCTGTCGCAGCGGGCCGGAGAGCTCACCCGGGCCGAACTCGACCACCTGGCATTCTCGGCCCGCTACATCACCTTCGAGCAGGTGCTGCGCTTTCTGATGGACTACATCGACGGGGACACCTATTACAAAACGAAATACCCCGAGCACAACCTCGTGCGCACCCACGCCCAGTACAAACTGCTGCAGAGCATGGAAGAACAATACGACAAGATGTGTGAAACCGTACGGGAGACCGTCGCCAAATACAAATAAACAATGAAGATTCGCAAGATAGCAGGTATCGCGCCCGACGACCGGGCCGCCGTGGACAAGGCATTCGCCGGAATCGAGCCCCAGGCGGTGGCTTGCTGCAACTGGCCCGCGGAATTTCCCTATACCCCGGAAGTTGGCTTCCGGATGTTCCATACGGGCGACTGGCTGATGCTGCGCTTCGACGTTGCCGAACGCTACACGGCGGCACTGGTCACGGAGGACAACGGACAGGTGTGGACCGACTCGTGCGCCGAGTTCTTCATCGCGCTCGACGAAGGGATGTACTACAACTTCGAAACCACCTGCATCGGACGGATGCTCCTCGGGGCCCACAAATCCCGGACCGAGGCCGAACACGCCTCGCCCGAAACTCTGGCGGGTGTGAAACGCTACACGACGCTCCCCGGCGAGCCTTTTGCCGAGCGCGAGGGCGACAACCGCTGGTCGCTCACGCTGGCCATCCCCCCGCAGGCGCTTTTCCGGCATGCGCTGACCGACTGGAGCGGCCTCGAAGCCCGCATGAATCTCTACAAATGCGGCGACAAGCTCTCGCACCCCCACTTCCTCTCGTGGCAGCCGATCCGCGCGGAGAGGCCCGATTTCCACCGCCCCGAGTTTTTCGGAGAGGTGACCTTCGAACAATAGACCGGCCGCATGGACCGGTAATTACGACGGACAAACAGGCCGGCCGCGACAAGCCCCTCCCGAGGAGTTGCAAACGCCACGACATCGACCGACAACAAGGTTAAAACAGCGAAAAATACTAAATACCATCAAACAATGAACAACAAGTATTCACTACCCAAAGATGGCGGTCTGATTTCCGAATCGGCTCCGCGTGACATCATCCATCGTTACGAGAAGATCCGCACCAAGGTCTACGAAAACGAGTACGAAGGTGTACGGTATGTCGCCGACAACATCGTCAAGGCGATCCGCACGTACAACGAAATCCACTGTTCGAACGAGGTTTACGAGGAGGCGCAGCCCTTCGTGCTGGGCCTCACGACGGGCCGCACGCCGCTGGGTCTCTACCGGGAACTGGTCAAACGCCACGAGCAGGGAGAGATCAGCTTCCGGAACGTCGCCGTCTACAGCCTCGACGAATTCTTCCCGATCCGGTCGACCGAACAGCAGAGCCGCAACTACCGCATCCACGAAGAGTTTCTCAACCACATCGACATCCTGCCCGAGAATGTGCACATCCCCGACGGCATGGTTCCCGAAGAGCGTATCTCGGAGTACTGCGTTTCGTACGACCACGCCGTGAGCCACATCGACCTAATGATCATCGGCGTCGGCGAGGACGGCCAGATCGGCTTCAACGAGCCGGGCTCCTACTCCCGTTCGCGCACGCGGCTGGTGCAGCTGACCTACAACACCCGCAAAATCCAGTCGGGCGCCTTCTTCGGTCTGGAGAACACGCCCAAGATGGCCATCACGATGGGCATCGACACGATCATGCGCGCCGACCGCATCATCCTGATGGCCTGGGGCGAGGAGAAGGCCCGCATCGTGCAGCGGGTAGTCGAGGGGCAGATTACCGATCAGGTTCCCGCCTCCTACCTGCAGGCACACCAGAATATCGAGGTGGTGATCGACGAGAATGCCGCGCAGCTGCTCACCCGCGAGCAGACGCCGTGGATGGTGGGTCCCTGCGAATGGACGCCCAAGTTTGTCCGCAAGGCCGTGGTATGGCTCTGCGGCGTGGTGCAGAAACCCATCCTGAAGCTCACCTATAAGGATTATATCGAAAACTCGCTGGGCGAACTGCTCGAACAGGGCCGCGCCTACGACCAGATCAACATCGACGTCTTCAACGACCTCCAGCACACCATCACGGGCTGGCCGGGCGGCAAACCCGACGCCGACGACTCGACGCGTCCCGTAGCGTCGTCGCCCTTCCCCAAGCGGGTGATCATCTTCTCGCCACATCCCGACGACGACGTGATCTCGATGGGCGGCACGTTCATCCGCCTCGTGCAGCAGGGACACGACGTGCATGTGGCTTACGAAACCTCGGGCAACGTGGCCGTGCACGACGACGTGGTACTGCAAAACATCGACACGGCCCGCGAGCTGGGCTATGGCGACCATTACGCCGAAGTAGAGAAGGTCATCGCCGGCAAGAAGAAAGGCGAACCCGAGCCGCGCCCGCTGCTCAATCTGAAAGGCTCCATCCGCCGTGCCGAGGCGCGTGCCGCCGTGCGCTCGTTCGGGCTGAATCCCGACACCAACGCCCACTTCCTCAACCTGCCGTTCTACGAAACGGGCGGCATCAAGAAGGGCCTGCTCTCGGAGAAGGACATCGAAATCATCGTCAAGCTGCTGCGCGAGATCAAGCCCCATCAGATCTACGCCGCCGGCGACCTGGCCGATCCCCACGGCACGCACCGCACCTGCATGGAGGCCGTGCTCGGCGCCCTCGAAGTCGTGAAGGACGACGAGTGGATGAAGGAGTGCCACCTGTGGCTCTACCGCGGCGCCTGGATGGAGTGGGATCTGGGCATGGTGGACATGGCCGTGCCCCTGTCGCCCGACGAGCTGATCATGAAACGCCACGCCATCTACCGCCACCTCTCGCAGAAGGACATCATGCCCTTCCCGGGCAGCGATCCCCGCGAGTTCTGGCAGCGGGCCGAGGAGCGCACGCAGAACACCGCGAAGCTCTACGACCAGCTCGGCATGGCCGAATATCAGGCTATCGAGGTCTTTGTGAAGATGTTTTAGCGGCATCTGCGCAACGCCCCAAACATAAAAAACAAAACACACTATCCCATGCGTTTAATCATTGAGAATACCCCCCAGCAGGTAGCCCAGTGGGCCGCCAATTACATCATCGCCCAAATCAAGAACAAGGAGCAGTACACCTCGTCGCCCTTCGTGCTGGGCCTGCCGACCGGCTCGACCCCGCTGGAGACCTACAAGGAATTGATCCGCCGCCACAAGACGGGCGAAGTATCGTTCAAGAACGTCATCACGTTCAACATGGACGAATATGTGGGTCTGCCCGAGGAGCACCCCGAAAGCTACCACTCGTTCATGTGGAACAATTTCTTCAAGCACATCGACATCAAGCCGGAGAACGTCAACATTCTCGACGGCAACGCCGAGGACCTGGCCAAGGAGTGCGCCGACTATGAGGCGCGCATCGTCGAGGCCGGGGGCATCGACCTCTTCATGGGCGGCGTGGGCGAAGACGGACACATCGCCTTCAACGAACCGTTCTCGTCGCTCAACTCCCGCACGCGGCTCAAGACCCTGACCCAGGACACGATCCAGGTCAACGCCCGGTTCTTCGGCGGCGACATCTCGCTCGTGCCGAAAACCGCACTGACGGTCGGCGTGGGCACGGTGCTGTCGGCCAAGAAGGTGCTGATCCTCGCCACGGGCCACAAGAAAGCCCGCGCAGTGCGCCACGGCGTCGAAGGTTCCTACAACCACCAGTGGACCATCTCGGCACTTCAGGTGCACCCCAACGGCATCCTGGTCTGCGACGACCCGGCCGCCGAGGAACTGCGCGTAGCCACCTACCGCTATTTCAAGGACATCGAGCGCGAAAACCTGATCTCGAAATAGGGTCGCACTCCCGACACGAAGACTCCCGCAGGGCCTGCCCTGCGGGAGTCTTTTGCTGCTGCCCCGGCTGAGAACTCCGATGTCATTTTACACCCGGATTATTTGCCGAATGCCGGAAAAATTTTATCTTTGTAAAGTATTGCTTATACGGAGAAATCATGGGAGCATCACTCAAAGACATCGCCAACCGGCTCAACCTCTCGAAGACGACCGTTTCGTGGGTCCTCTCGGGTCAGGGAGACAAAAAAGGAATCAGCGCGGAGACACAGAGCCGAGTGCTCGCCTGCGCCCGATCTATGGCATACGAACCGAACCTGCTGGCCCGAAGCCTCAACACGGGCGTATCGAAAACCATCGGGCTGATCCTCCCCTCGATTTCGGACACCTTCTTCGCCCACATCGCCGACCGGATCGAGGCGGAAGCCGAGCAGGAAGGCTACTCGCTGATGATCGCCAGTTCGAACTCCGAAACCGAGCGGGAAAATGCCCTGATACGGCTGTTCCGGTCGAAAAAGGTCGACGGCATCCTCATCGCCCCGGCCGATACCGCGGGGTGCGAGATCAACCGCCTTGCGGAGAGCGGCTGCCCGGTCGTGCTCTTCGACCGCAGTCTGGCAAAAACAGACGTCGGCTGTGTGGCGATCGACAACGAGGCGGACAGCCACTCGCTGGTCCGCCACCTTGCCGCCCGGGGATCGCGCAAAATAGCCATCATCACGACCTTCCCCCACCTCCCGACAATGGAACTGCGGCACAGGGGCTATCTCCGGGCACTGGCCGAAGCGGGACTTTCGGCCGATCCCCGCCTCTATGGAGAAGTGGCCTATGCCGGCTACCGGCAGCACGTCTGCGAGATCCTCGACCGCATCTTCGCCACGGTTCCCGACACCGACGGATTTTTCTTCACCACACACATCCTCGCCACCGAAGCCCTGCGCTATTTCCACGACCGGGGCATCGACATCAGCAACGGGCGCCCGGGCCTCGCCTGCATGCACGAAGAGCCTCTTTTCCGGCTGGCCGCCCCCCGGATGAGCATTGCCCGCTTCCCCGTCGAGGAGATCAGCGCTCATGCCGTGCGCATCCTGCTGCGGCAAATCCGCGAAAGCCAATCGCCCGGCTCCTCCCGCCCGGCTCCCGAATCGGTGGTACTACCCTGCCGCATGGAATTCCGGGACGAATAAACCGCCTGCAGGCGGACCTTTGTCCCGGCCCCCATCCCGACTCACCCGACACGGCCTCCCGTCCCAGCTCTCCCGACACGGCCTCCCGTCCCGGATCTCCGACACGCACAGCCCTCCCGGATACGAAAGACCCGCAAAACAACGAAGTTCTGCGGGTCTCTCTCCGGAAACTAATCTCTAAATTATTTCTCGGGAATCAGGGCAATTTCGTCAAGACAGAAATAAACCGGATCTCTATCCGTGGCCGGATTAACTCCTTCGGGTTTGAAAACAAGCCGATCAACCTTACCCAACGACGAAAGGTCAACCTTCACCCAATCACTCACCGGAACGCCGTTAACCACCATTTCGACACTCACACTGCCTACTTCCTTATCTTCGAGCGAGCCGATGATCCGGAATCCGCAGGTCCGGTCAGCCGCAGCCGTCGGAACGTATTTATAATAGGTTGCCACCATCGTCGCGGTTGCCATGTAGAGGTGATCGACCTGCCGCGGAGTTATCGCAAATTCTATGGTAGGGTCGCCATACTGACCACCCATCATCCCATTCGAGTAGGCTAAAGCAAACGTCGGGGTTGAATTGGCTCCCGAAGCCGTATAAGCCGCAAACTGATTTTTGTAATCAAACGAGGTCGCCGTCGTATTGCAGATACGCGACAGCACAAAGCCTCCCCAAGTATCCATCTGCGTACCCCATGCCGTGCAGTCGCAATAATAGGATCCGAACCACACATTCTCGTCCAAGGAGGAGAAGAGCGGGCATCGAAAGTCAGTCCCATCGCACCGTCAGGATCGCCATACAGGGCCGCAAAAGGCTGGGCCCAAAAAACCGGAGAATGCTTGCTGGCAGCATCACCTCCAACCACCTCAATCTCGGTCAGAGCAACCGGTGTACCATCCAGCGCCTTCATCCCCTCGGCGTCCTCGAACGAGATCACCTCAAATTCCGGGGCGGCGGCTCCCACATGCACGGTACAGGTTGCCGATATAGAACCGTATGTAGCCGAGATTTTGGCGACTCCGACTGCCACACCCGTCACAAGGCCCGATTCGGAGACCGTCGCAAACTCCTTCGCATCCGAAGACCAGACCACCTTGTCGGTCGTATTCGCCGGAGTCGGCGTTGCGGTGAGCTGCAGGGTTTCGCCCACGGTCAGATCTTTTTCCGTACAATCGAGCACAACGGCTGTCGCAGGGACGCGGGAATCGCCGTCCTCATCCGAGCAGGCGGCCAAAGCGAAGGCCACAAACACAAAAAGCAAGAGTTTTTTCATCTTTCGTTTGATTTAAGTATGTTCGTAAAACAAAAAAATCCGCCCCGGGAACCTCCCGGAATCGAACCTTTTTTCACGCCCATACCCGTATTTCAGCCACGAAATACCAAGACCTGCGATGCTCCGTTCACCGCGGAGACACCCCGAAAAAAAGACTCTTCCTCGTCGGGAAGCTGCAAGGCAGGTCTTCTGGCTCGTCCCTGCCGCAACGCCTTCCCGGCCCTCGCGGACCAGTGGCTCAAGCATGTTGCGGCATCTCTCGGAACTTACAGCAGCGGGAACTGCTGCCGATTTTCACGGCATTCCCATTTAATCACACAGGGCCTCGCCAGACCCTTTGTGAACCATTGCGGTGCAAATTTAGGAAATAAATTCGTATCTTTGCCCCCGCAAACATAAAATTCGCAAAATTATGAAGCACGCATACGTATTCCCGGGCCAGGGCGCCCAGGCCGTCGGAATGGGCAAGGACCTCTACGACAACGTTCCGGCCGCAAAGGAACTCTTTGAAAAAGCCAACGAGATCCTCGGATTCCGCATCACCGACATCATGTTCGCCGGTACGGACGAAGAGCTGAAGCAGACCCGCGTCACCCAGCCCGCCGTATTCCTCCACTCGGTCATCATGGCCAAGGCGCTGGGCGTGAAGCCCGATGCAGCCGCCGGGCACTCCCTGGGCGAATTCTCGGCCCTCGTGGTTGCCGGAGCCCTCTCGTTCGAGGACGGCCTGAAGCTCGTTTCGAAGCGTGCCCTGGCCATGCAGGCCGCCTGCGAGGCCCAGCCCGGAACGATGGCCGCCATCCTCGGCCTGGAGGACAAGGTCGTGGAGGAGATCTGCGCATCGATCGACGGCGTGGTCGTCGCCGCCAACTACAACTGCCCGGGGCAGCTGGTGATCTCGGGAGCCGTGGAGGCCGTAGATGCCGCCTGTGAGAAAGCCAAGGCCGCCGGAGCCCGCCGTGCACTGCGTCTGCCCGTGGGCGGAGCGTTCCACTCGCCCCTGATGGAGCCCGCCAAGCAGGAACTCGAGAAAGCCATCGCCGAAGCACCGTTCCAGACGCCCGTCTGCCCCGTCTACCAGAACGTCGACGCCAAGCCCTATACCGATCCCGCCGCCATCAAGGCCAACCTCATCGCCCAGCTGACGGCCCCCGTGCGCTGGACCTACATCGTGCGCAACATGCTGGCCGACGGCGTGACGGAATTCACCGAACTCGGCCCCGGCAGCGTGCTGCAGGGACTCATCCGCAAGGTGGACGCCGGCGCAACCGTGGAATCGAAATCGACGCTGTAAAACAAGCCGATTTACTTAAAAATTAACGCCTTGATTTACAAGGCGTTAATTTTTTACCCTTCGCCCGGAAAGAAAATTTATTAAATTTTATTAAAAACTTATTGCATTTATTAAAGATAGTATATATATTTGCAGAGTTAGTTAAAAATGAGCCGGGAAGGATGACATCACTCACTGAATTTTTCAACAAGCACGAAGACGACGCCCTGAAGGGCATTACGCACAAAAACAGCATCATCAAGCGCAACATCATCGCGCACATGGCCGTCAACGGAGAATGCACGCTTTCGGAGCTCACCAAAGAGCTTCATATCAGTGTCCCCACAATCACCAAACTGGTGCAGGAACTGGTCGACGAGAACATCGTGACGGACCTGGGCAAGGTGGAGACCCCGGGCGGACGACGCCCCAACATCTTCGGCCTGGCCAACTCGGCGATCTATTTCGCCGGTGTGAACGTCGGCCGCGACAACATGCGCTTTCTGATCACCGACCTGCAGAACAACATCATCAAGGAGGAGAACGACTTCACGTTCGAGCTGCTCGACCGTCCGCAGTGCATCGAGCGCATCTGCTCGAGCATCGAGAACTTCATCGCCACATGCGGCATCGACAGGAGTAAGATCCTCGGACTGGGCGTCTGCATGACGGGACGCGTGAACCCCGACACGGGCCGCAGTTACAAATACTTCACCTCGAGCGAGCAGTCGCTGCGCGACATGCTCGAAGAGCGCGTCGGCATCCGCGTACTGCTGGAGAACGACACCCGCGCCCGCTGCTATGCCGAATACACCTGCGGCAAATCGAAGGACGAGAGCAACGTGCTCTACCTCCACATGGGTCGCGGCGTGGCCATCGGCATCGTGGTCGACGGGCAGCTCTACTACGGCAAAAGCGGCTTTGCAGGCGAGTTCGGCCACATTCCCTTCTTCGACAACGAGATCATCTGCTCGTGCGGCAAAAAGGGCTGTCTCGAAACCGAGGTGTCGGGTATCGCCATCGAGGAGCGGATGTGCCATCTGATCCAAAACGGCGTGAATACCATCCTCAAGGAGAAATACGACCAGCAGAAGACCATCCACATCGACGACATCATCACGGCGGCGAAGAACGACGACAACCTCTCGATCGAATTGATCGAGGAGGCGGGCGAGAAGGTCGGCAAGGCCGTGGCCTTCCTGATCAACACGTTCAACCCCGAGACGGTCATCGTCGGCGGCAACCTCGCGGCGGCGGGCGACTACATCATGCTGCCGCTCAAATCGGCAACGAACAAATATTCGCTCAACCTGGTCTACAAGGACACCAAATTCCGCGTGTCGAAGATGACCGAGAACGCCAATGCCTGGGGTGTAGCCATGCTTATCCGAAACAAGATCATCGGATTGTAATGAACATCGAGGGCCGCACCATCCGCCTGCGGGCCGTGGAGCCGGGCGACGTCGACCTGATGTATGCGTGGGAGAACGACTGCGCCATCTGGCCCGTCAGCGGAACGACGGAGCCGTTCTCGCGCCATCAGCTGGAGCGCTTCGCCGAACGGATGCAGGACCCGGCCGGAGTGCTCTGCGGCGGGCAGCTGCGGCTGATCATCGAGACGCTGCTGCACCCCAAAGCGGTCGGAGCGATCGATCTGTTCGAATACGACCCGCTCCACCGCCGGGGAGGTATCGGCATCCTCATCTACGAACCCGACGATCGGGGACGCGGTTACGCATCCGATGCCGTGGAAACCCTCTGCCGCTATGCCCACGATACACTGCACGCGCATCAGCTGTGGTGCAACGTCGGGGCCGACAACGAAGCGAGCCTGCGCCTGTTCCGCAACGCCGGATTCACCCCGATCGGGGTCAAACGCGACTGGCTATGGCGGCCCGACGGCTACCACGACGAGGTGATGCTGCAGAAAATATTGGAATAAGCGGCATGTGCTCTCCAACAAGCCGCACCATCCCCGGCATCCGCAAGCCAATAGCCGCCATTCAGGTTCCAGGCAACGGAAAATCGGTTGCGGAACGCCAGAACCCGCACCATCCGGGCTTGCCCTGCAGCCCGAATCGACCACGGGACGTGGACAGCCCCTTGGCCGAATGGCTCCGGAGTGTTGCGAACCGCCCGGGAACAAGGGGCAATCAGGGGGCGCAAAATGGCTTTGGCCGCAGCTGCATGATGGTATAAGGGCAGAAAAATTGTAAATTTTCGGAGAAACTTTTGCAAGTTTAAGAAATTTGCTTACCTTTGCACACGCAATGAAACCGAAATGGGTATCGCTCTTTGCAAAAAGACGGTGTAACCCGAACTGAAAAGGTCGGATGACAGCGAAAAGATCGGATTTCGAAATTAGTTGCAAGAGAGTTTTAAACTCTACGGATGGTGCCATAGCTCAGTTGGTAGAGCAAAGGACTGAAAATCCTTGTGTCCCCGGTTCGATTCCTGGTGGTACCACTTTGAAGAAAAGCAAAAGATAGTAAAATCCTGATTTCCAAGCGAAATCGGGATTTTTTATTTTCCCCAAAAACGCAAAAAAGTGCGGTTCACGACCGCCTTTGGTGGAGCAGGAGGTGGAGCAAACGGGTGTTCCAAACATCTCCACCTTGAAAGAGTGTTTTTCGCTGATTCACAACATTTTGCATGGCATTAAAACGGGTTCGAATTCTTACTTTTGCCAAATAAAAGTTTAACTTAAAAGTAGGAGAAAATGAGACGAGATTCATTTAATGTGCTTTTCTTTATCAAGAAAACCAAGCTGCTGAAGAACGGTGAGGCTTCAGTATGTATGCGTATCACAGTCAATGGCGCAAGAGTAGAAACAAACATTCGCAAAAGCATTGAGCCAGTATCGTGGAATCAAGCAAAGGAGTGTGCGAGGGGCAAAAGCCGCAAATCAACCGAGCTCAACAATTACATCGAGGAGAGTCGCATCAAACTCCACCGAATTTACACGCAACTTGAAGAGAATGGGGAACTTATCACTGCCCGAATATTGCAGGAAAGGTTCTTTGGAGTGGACAAAAAGGTGGAGCAAGTACGCACCATCATCGGTACTATGCGCGAACACAACGAGCAATGTCGAGCGTTGGTGGGTAAAGATTTTGCCCTAATCACCGTAAGACGCTACGAAAGTTGCACCCGCTATCTTGCCGAACTTATCAAACTGAAATACGACAAAGAGGATTTGCCTATCACCGAGGTAAATGGCGAACTTGTGCGAGCATTTGAGTTCTATTTGAAGACCGAGAAGAATTGTCAGCAGAATACCGTTATCCGCTATATGAAGTGCTTGAAGAAGATTATCAACCTTGCACTTGCCAACGAATGGATAGAAAAGAATCCTTTTGCGGGTATCAAGTTTCACGAGAAAGAGGTTGTGCGAGAGTTCCTGACGATGGACGAACTGATGACAATATACCAAAAGGAGTTTGCGCTGCCCCGCCTTGCATTGGTGCGTGATGTATTTATCTTCGCCGCCTTTACGGGATTGGCATTTATAGATGTTCAGCAACTCGCCGCCGAGCATATCGTGCAAGACAACAACGGACACTATTGGATTCGCAAGACACGCCAAAAGACAAATAATATGTGCAATATCCCGCTGTTGGATATCCCGTTGGCAATTCTCAAAAAGTACGAGAACCACCCGATTTGCGTCAAACGAGGGGTGTTGCTTCCTGTTCCTTGCAATCAGAATATGAACAGCTACCTGAAAGAGATAGCCGATGTCTGCGGAATCCAGAAGCACCTTAGCACACATGTGGCAAGACATAGCTACGCCACGTCTGTGTGCTTGGCTAACGGTGTAAGTATAGAGAATGTCGCAAAGATGCTCGGGCACTCTAATATCAAGATGACGCAACACTATGCAAAAGTGCTTGACAGCTCGATATTGAAGGATATGATGAATGTAAAGAGTGCAATAGTGAATTTAGGATAGAGGTCTGCGGTACGTTTCACTTGCTTTCGCCCCATCATAAAGTTAACTCGGAGGGTAATACCTGCGAGTTCAAGCCCGCGGGTTTTCGAGCAAAAAATTATCTTCGATAATTTTTCACCCGAAAAAAACTCTCCGGTATCACCGTCCGAGTTGAGAATGTGTTTGGGACGAAGCAAGCGAAGCGACCTACGACGCATAAATCAAGGTCAAATATAAACAGAGTAACAATTGTGAGAATTGAATAAAGCCGCCATTATTATAAAAAACAGAGTTGGGGACAAAGGCAGCTCGCTCCCAACTCTGCATAAATTTAGTGTTGCACTGTTATGCTAACAGTTTCAACTTTTCGGAAATGATAACCTTGAATGACTCTTTCATTTCGTCTGGCAAAAACGATAGGTCGATAAACGCAAACCACTTATCTTTGACCTTTGTGAATTTGGCAAAGATGTTATTGATAACCTTCTCCTCCAACCCCGATGCGTGCATTGAGGTTACGAAATCTGCCTTTTTAATTTTGCGCTTCTTGCCGTTGAGGGTTAGTGCCAACTCCTCGGTATCTTCTGGCATAACCAGTGCGGTGGAGAGCATATCGTATGCAGGCGTAAGCACATATTTCCCCTGCTCCTTGCTGTATAGCGAAAAGTTTTTCAGGTGCATATCGGCATTGCCCGTTATCCACGAGAAAACAACCTGCTCCCAATAGTTTACCATATCCAACTTTGGTACAGCAGAAAATCGCTGTATCGCCTTGGCAATCTGCTCATACGAGCCTTTGTACTTATGTTCGGTAAGTCGCTCCGTAAGCTGGCACATATCCTCCATTGGAAGTTTATCACCTGTGGCTGTTCGGTCGATACGGCGGGTTATATAGCACAACTCACCATCGGCAAAACGGATAAGGCTATGCGGTACAACTTGCATTTTTGCAAGCCCTGCAAGGTGCATTGTCAAATCCTCCAACTCGGGCAGATGTGCAAAACGGTCGGTCTGAGGTTTCAATATATATCGTCCCCACAATCCAACAATAGTGAAACGATCGGTCTCGTTTCTGCCACCCTTGTTAATATCCAACGACAACTTTGCCTGAACACCCGTTAATGTCGTTTGGCTGCGGATTACCTGTTTGGCAAGGTCGGTCAGGTTCTCGCGTGTATATGGCAATTCGGGAACACTCGGCGTGCCGAACATCTTCTTTGAACAAGTCTTGTGAAAATCCTTCTCACCCTCGTTCAACTCTTTGTAACAATATAGACACTTTGCCATACGCTATTCCTCCTCATTGATTATGGGTTCAACTCCTACTGCACCGATACAATCCTTGCAACACGCAACGAGCAACGACATACGGTCGCGAGCATCAATTTTCCAATTCTTCTCGGCAATATCCAAAAGCCAACCTTCGGGAATCAAACCATCGAAAAATGGGAACAGCACCTTATCACGATAAGGCTTATCGCTCAACGGCAAAGTAAGGCTCACAGCCTCGGCATTGGCTGATGCTAAATAATCGGTATCATACTCAAATGTATAGCCGTTCTCATCTTCTGTCAAGATGCCGGCTTTTACGCCTCGCAAAAATACAACAGCCTGTTTCATCGCTCATCGGTTTTATTCATTGGCACGACACCCACTTCGCAGCCAAAAAGATTCAATATCTGATTCACCTTATCAAGGCGTAAAGTCTGCTTGCCCTGCTCCAATTCACGAACAAGACGCAAGCCCACCCCCGACTTTTCGGAAAGTTCCACCTGCGTAAGATTGTACTGCTTACGCATTGCCTTTACATATTTTGAAAGTGTTGTCTGCTCCATATATGTAATAAATTATACCCTATCGGGTGCAAATATAATGAAAGTTTTTCATTTTACACCTTATCGGGTATAATTTTATTGTTTTAAGATATGCTTTACACCCTATCGTGTATAAAATTAAAACTTACCTCGATAGCAACTTTGCAATACTCGTTCAATATCGCTTTCCCGATAAAGGATTTTTCCTCCCAGTTGGAGGTACGGCAAAATGCCATTGTTACGATAGTCCTGCAAAGTGCGGCGACTGATCTTCAAGCGTTCAGATAATTCCCTATCAGTCAAATAGTGTTCGCCACCCAATAGCGGTTGATTCTCATCTGCCATCATTGCGGCATCTTTGGCAATGCGGTCAAGTTCTGAAAATAGACCTCGTACCCACTCGTGCTTGTGCGTGATAACTTCGTTACTCATAGGCTTATGGTTTATAGGTTAAACATCATTTGCAATAAGTCGCTCGACATCTTCGGAGCGATAGTATATGCGGTTGTTTATCTTAGAGTGTGGCAGTCGCCCACTATCCCTAAGTGTTTGCAAAGTGCGAGGGCTAATCTTCAATGCCTGACAGACATCTTGATTGTCCATCCATTCGCTCATACGTCTGCCATTACGCTGGCGATTGATATTGTCCATTCGCTTAACAAACTGCCCGAGGCGCGACACAAGCTCCTCAAAGGTCTTTTTCTCAATGCTAATAATCTCCATAACTATTTCATTTTTACATTAAACATTCGACTCTGAACGCTAAGTAAAAACAAAAAATAATACGTTCTTCAAACCTGACATAACGTGTCGTCAAGTGTCATTAGATTGCATTTTGAAGCGATATAAACTCTATAAAAGATATTGGTTGGTCATATGGTCACATTATCGGTTGGTCTATTGGTTGCAGCAGACCAACTAACCAGCAGACCAACCAACCATTATTTGTTGGTCATAACAGACCATATGACCAACATCATTCAAACAGGCTAATTATTGAGCTAAAAAGTAAATACTATGCCGTATTTCCAGGCACTGGAAATTTATGTTCAAGCGAACATAGCAAGTTGTGTTTTGGGGCACCCGAAATGTTTTCGGCGTCCCAAAACTACCTATCGGTATCCAACCCTCCAAAGTCGGGTGGATATGATGTTTTTTCGTTGCAAATACATTCGCTCTATACACAAGTTTTATACTCCCAATAATCATATAAACTATTCGAATGCTCATTCTTAAATTATAAAAATTACAATTTATACGATAAAAAAGCGGCTAATGAAAGTCGCAGTTTCGCATATTATCACTAAATTTGCGGTATACGCCAATAAAATGTATAAATGATGAAAGATTTAAATAGACTAAAAGTAGTATTGGTTGAACAAAAGAAAACCGGCAAATGGCTTGCCGAGCAGTTAGGCAAAGACCCCTCAACTGTTTCCAAATGGTGCTCCAACAAGATGCAACCCTCTTTGGAGATGCTAGTGAATATTGCAAAAGTGTTAGATGTTGATACCAGAGAACTAATCGTTATTACGAAACAATAACTATGGGAACAAACTTTTTCACAAATGAAAAAGAAAATACTCTTCTTGAAAAAATAGAAGGAGTATTCAAATATAAAAAAGTGCATTTCTTTGATGCTCTTGTCGGATATTTCCGAGCATCAGGATATTTCCGTATCAGGAAGTTTATACAACAAACTCCCAAGATTCGCATTTTGGTTGGTATCAATGTGGACAAACTCACTTATCGAGCAAATCAGCAGGGTCTACTTTTCAATCCTAATGCAAAGCAGTCTCAGGAGGAGTTTTTTAACGATATGAAGCGTAATATTCAGGAAGCGAAATACGACAAAGAGGTTGAGGATGGTATGTATCAGTTCATAGAAGATATTGTAACTGGTAGAATAACTATGCGCATCCATCCTAAACAAAATATCCATGCTAAGATTTATATTTTCCGTGAGGAAGTTTACCATCCCCATGGTTATGGTTCTGTTATCACAGGTTCTAGCAATTTAACTGAGGCTGGACTTGAAAAGAATTTCGAGTTCAATGTTGAATTACGCTATGATGACGACATACAGTTTGCAACCGAAACATTTGAAAGACTATGGGAAGAGTCTGTGGAGATAGACATAACTCATATAGATAAGATTAAGAACGATTCGTATCTTAATCCAAACTTTACCCCTTACGAGGTTTATCTAAAATTCTTATTAGAGTACTTTGGAAAGAGTATTGACTTTGACCCTAACTCTGTATCCGATTTGCCTACGGGATATAAAAAATTATCCTACCAAATAGATGCAGTTAATGACGGATATGCCAAGATGATGAAACACAATGGATTTTTCCTTTCCGATGTTGTCGGATTAGGTAAGACCGTTGTGTCTGCTCTTATAGCAAAGAAATTCTTTTTCTCTAACGGATTTCCTACACATCGCTCTCATATATTGGTAATAGTTCCTCCTGCAATGAAGGATAACTGGGAAGAGACTCTTACGGAATTCAAATTAGATAATTTCAAAATCATAACTAACGGAAGCCTCCATAAAGTTAAGAATCCCGAACTATATGACCTAATTATAGTTGATGAGGCACATAAGTTCAGAAGTGATACAGCATCAATGTATAATGAATTGCAGAAGTTGTGTAAGACCAAAACCAAGCGATATGATGGTAGCTTGCATGATAAAAAGGTTATACTTGTGTCTGCTACGCCACTTAACAATAGACCAGAGGATATTGCCAATCTTGTATATCTTTTCCAAGACTCAAAAGATAGTACCTTGGAAGAAGGTAATTTGCAGCGTTTCTTCCGTGAACATATTGATAGATATAATAAACTGAAAAAACAAAAGGACTTAACTCTTATCGCTGACGAAGTTAAGGCAATCTATGAGAGAATTCGTATCAAGGTTGTGGAACCATTAACTGTACGCCGAACTCGTACAGACTTAATGGAGAACGATGCATATCGCAAAGATTTGGAGGAGCAGAACATTCATTTCCCTGATGTAAAATCTCCTCGCAAGATATATTATCAATTGGATACAGAGTTGGAGACTTTGTACGATAAGACTATAATGTATCTTAGTGACAAGATAAACGGACTTAAATATTACAGATACCAGGCGATAAAATATTTAAAGTCTGCTAAGAAGAGCAAGTATAAAAAGGCTGATATGATTTCTATACAATTGGCAGGCATTATGAAGACACTGCTTGTCAAGCGAATAGATAGCAGTTTCTATGCTTTCAAGCAATCATTGCGTCGATATTATGAGGCCAACAAGGTGATGCTTGACATGTTTGCCAATGGCACTATATACATTGCCCCCAATTTGAAAGTCAATGAGCTACTTAGCGAAGGGAAAGAAGACGAGTTGATAAAGTTGATCGAGGAAGCAAAATACACCGACCCTACAATAGAAGTTTGTACGCCAGATGACTTTGAAGATGGTTTTGAAGATGGTATAAAGGCTGATAATGCGATATTGAAAGAGTTGGTTTCTATGTGGGATGCTGTTAATGCAGATCCTAAGTTGGATATATTTATTCAATATCTTAAAGATACGTTATTGGATAAAACCATTAACCATGAAGGGAAATTAGTCATATTCTCAGAATCAAAAGAGACCACCAAATATCTCTATGACGCTCTAAAAAATCATGGTTTTGATAAGATTATGACTGTACAGAGCGACAATAGAGATACACAAATGCCGCTCTTAAAGGAGAACTTCGATGCAAACTACAAGGGGGATAAGAAAAACGATTATAACATCGTTATCTCTACCGAGGTACTTGCCGAAGGTGTAAACCTCCATCGTGCCAATGTTATCGTAAACTATGACACACCTTGGAACTCTACAAGGCTTATGCAGCGTATCGGTCGTGTGAATCGTATCGGTAGCACTGCCAAAGAGGTATATATTTTCAATTTCTTCCCTACATCAAAAGTTAATGATGACATTGAGTTGGAGAAGAAGGCGAAAATGAAACTCTTTGCTTTCCATGCAGCATTGGGCGAAGACAGTCAGATATATTCTACTGATGAGAATCCTGAGAGCTTCGGTTTGTTTGATAAGGATGTAGATGAGGAGCGTGATGAGAAATTACGCTACCTGATGTGGCTCCGACAATTAAAACAAGATGACCCTGATTTGATTAAACGAATCAGCAAACTACCTTTGAGAGCACGCACAGGTCGCAAGAGTAAATTTATACCGGGTAGTACCATTGTGTTTATTCGCAATAAGCGGCGTGATGCTTTCACATTTGTGCGAGATGACGGCAGCATCGAGGAACTTACATTCTTAGAAGCAGTAAAAGAGTTTGAAGCCCGTATTGACGAAAAGTCAGTACCGCTTCACGATATGCACCACGAGCAAGTAAAAACAGCACTTGATGCTTTTGCTACACAAGAGGAAGAGACTAAAGCAACAAAGCAGAAGGTTAATCCGGCACAAGGACCTAATGAGAAGAAGGCCATTGCCTATCTTGATGGCTTTGTCAGCATTCCCAACATTACCGAGCAAGAACTTGAGTTGATTAGCAAAGCAAAACGAGCTATTACAACGGGCAAATTCCAGCAGTTGCAACGAGATATAAATAAACTAAAAACAGCAACAAAGAAAACTCCAGTCAAGCCAGTAGTTTTGCTAGAACAATTGATAATGATTATATCAGCATATCCATTGGAGCATGTTCAAAGTGGGAATGTTGATAAACAAGTAGATGTGCTTAAAGTGTCGAAAGATTTTATGCCTGAGATTATTATTTCAGAGAGTTTTAACATGTAACAAAGTATTATTATGAATCAAGCATATTTGAAAAATATACTATCTGCAAAATTTGATTTTGACATTTGGAAAGATTTGCTAGAGAAGATCTTCCCAAAAGTTGAAGTATTCACAAGTGTTGCCAAGATTGCAGATTCACACGTCAAAGATGGTGGTCATGTAGGAAACATCCGTTTAGATGACGGACGTTCATTGGCTATATTCCGTTTTGAAGTTACCGACAATGTGCAAATATCACGCAACCGTAAAAGTTTACGCGATATTGCTGCTAAGTATGTAGATCAAGGCTTGATTCATGGAGCTTTGGTTTTCTATTATTCGCAAAACCAAGATGACTATCGCTTGACATTTATTGCCAAGCAGACCTATTTCAATGAAAGCGGAGAATTAGTAAAGAAGGAAACAGCTCCTAAACGATATACATTCTTGTTAGGCAAGAATGAGCCTTGTACCACAGCAGCAAGCCGACTTATCGAGTTGGCTAATAAGAAAAACTATGGATCCATTTATTTAACAGATGTTACCGATGCATTCTCTGTTGAACGCCTCAATAAAGAGTTCTTTAATGGGTATAAAGCACAATATAAGAAATTTGTTGATACGCTTTCTGATACGAAGCAACACCGTGATTATGTAAAGAAACTGTTAGGTCGTTTGGTGTTCTTGCAATTCTTGCAAAAGAAAGGCTGGATGGGTATACCTGCTTCAAATGCTAAATGGGAAGGTGGAGATAAAAACTACCTTAGTAAACTTGTAGATAATTATGCCAACAATAATCGTTTGTTAAGTGATGTTTTGGAACTGCTGTTCTTCAAAACATTGAATGAAAAGCGAAATGGAGATATAGCCGATGGTAAACTTGGTGAAAATATCAAGATTCCATACTTAAATGGTGGTTTGTTTGATAAGGACAGAATTGACGAATTAGATATAGATTTCCCATATTCCTACTTCAAGGATTTAATGGATTTCTTCTCTCAATACAACTTCACCATTGACGAGAACGACCCTGATGATAGCGAGGTTGGTATTGATCCTGAAATGTTGGGACATATTTTCGAGAATCTTTTGGAGGACAACAAAGATAAGGGAGCCTTCTATACTCCCAAAGAGATTGTTCAGTATATGTGCCGACAGAGTGTGATTCAATACCTCAAAACACACGATCCATCAGAACAATATGCAGAAGCTATTGAACAACTTATAAATGAAGGTGTGGTGAGTCCTATACTCCAAAGCAAAAGCATTGCTGCACGCTTTATTCAACTGCTTAAAGAGGTTAAGGTATGCGATCCAGCCATTGGCTCGGGTGCATTCCCTATGGGTATTCTTTATGTGTTGTATCATGCTATACATCACTTACATTCACATGCAGAGCCCCACGGGAACTTCGATTCTACTCAAACCAAACGTGATATTATCCAAAACAACATCTTCGGTGTCGATATCGAGCAAGGTGCTGTCGATATAGCTCGTTTACGTTTCTGGTTAGCATTGGTTGTCGATGCCGACAAGCCACAACCTCTACCAAACTTGGATTATAAAATTACTTGTGGCAACTCATTATTGAGTCGCTATCCTATTGACGCCCCTATTGAGAATGTCTTTGTAGAGTACAACAAGAGCAAAAAAGAAGATGAGAAAATGACACTTGCCAAATATAAAGAGTTGGTAAGTGACTATACCAATACATCAAATCATCAAACCAAGGAACTTTTCCGCAAGACTATTGAGGATATAAAGTGTGCCTTCAAGACAGAACTGAGCAAACAGTTTAAGGAAAGACTTGCAAAGTTAAGAGGAAAAGTTATAATGCTTGAAGGCCCGACCTTATTTGGAGAGCGTACAAAGGCGGAAAAGGCTGAGTTGAAGAAGCTGAAAGAAAAACTGAATCTCCTTGAGAAAGAACAAGAAGATATTCAGACAAACAAATTATATGTTGATGCTTTCGAATGGCGTTTTGAATTCCCTCAATTGCTTGATGAGAATGGTAAGTTTACTGGTTTTGATATAATAATAGGAAATCCGCCATATATTAAAGAAGCAACAGATAAAAACGCATTTAATGGGTTAAGAAACAGTGCATATTATCAAGGTAAAATGGACCTTTGGTATATTTTCGCTTGTAAAGGGATTGACTTATTAAAGTCTAATGCGTGTTTATGTTATATTGCCACAAATAATTGGGTTACCAACGACGGAGCAAGTATTTTACGCAATAAGATTGTATCAGATGCCAGAATCATACAATTAATAGATTTCTTTGATGCTATGATTTTTGACAGTGCAAGTATACAAACAATGATTATGCTCTTTCAGAAAGACTGCATTACTGACAATTATTCTTTTGATTATCGAAAAGTACAACAAAAACATGCCAATAAACAGGCTGCGATTAATTTATTAGAGAAAATACATGATGATAGCAACGTATTCTTTATGCCATTAATTAATAGAGAGTATTTCTCAAATCAGCTATTAACATTTGCATCTACAGAGAATAACCAAATATTACAATTAATAAGCAATACAAAACACATTCTCTTGAATGATCAAGATGGACTTAAGGAGATATCTTCTGGTATTGATGTTTTGCAAGATTATGTAAATAAAAAGGCTCAACAACTTTTAAACAATAAGAAACAAATCGGAGATGGTATTTTTGTATTAAGCCAACAAGAATATGATAGTCTAAGTTTTAATAAAAATGAAAAGAGTCTTGTAAAGCCATATTATACATCAAAACTGATAAACAGATATTCAGTATGCAAAGAGAATTCTGAATGGATAATATATACAGATTCTTCTGCAAATGATAGTATCTCCCTTTATCCTAACATACAAAAGCATTTAGATCAATTTTCTAAAGTTATTACATCTGTAAATAAACCTTATGGGCTGCATCGTGCTAGAAAAAAAGAAAGTTTTGAAGGAGAAAAAATCTTAGCATTAAGAAAGTGTGTAAATCGTCCTGCTTTTTCTTATGTAAATTTTGACAGTTTTGTTTCTAGAGCTTACTTAATTATTAGAACAAATAGAGTAAACCAAAAGTATCTAACAGGATTATTGAATTCAGCACTAATAAAGTATTGGCTAAAATATAAGGGAAAAATGCAGGGAGCGAATTTTCAAATAGACAAGGAGCCTTTGCAGCAGATTCCTATTGCAGTACCAGCAATCAATGTTCAGGAATTAATTGCAACAATTGTTGATTATGTAATGATGGCAAGTTCTACAAAAGAAAACTTATCAGAATTAGTTTCAAACGAAACAATTGCACTGTTTTTTGAAAAAATTATTGATGGTTGTGTGTATGAATTATACTTTGGAGAGCATATGAAAGAACAAGAAATCAATATAATTGATTCAGCGTTGGAACTCATAAAGCCGATCACACACCTATCCTCAGATAAAGAAAAAGCAGATATGATACTTGATGTATTTATGAATATCAAGAAAACGGATAATTCTATTCGAAACAGATTAGATTTATTTACATTAAGAAGCCCCGAAATACTCAAACTTATAATTGAAGGATAATATGCCAGCAATAAATAGAATACATATATGTGGTTTTAAGGCCTTTCCAAATGATTTTGAATTACAACTAGAAGGAAAGAACCTTTTGATGTATGGTGAGAATGGTAGTGGAAAATCTTCCATCTACTATGCTTTACATTGTATGTTCCAGGCACCATTAAAACCTGATGCTGGTAAAAAATACTTTGACCCCGCTAGTGAACAGCATTTAAAAAATCTAAATAATTTGGATGCAGATTCCAAAATATGGATAGATTTTGATGGGAGACATCCGTTTATATATAATATTGATAAAGAAGGTTATCAATTTACATTATTAGGTGGTAAACACCCATTGCCTGCACAGATTAACGGGTGTTTTGTTAATCATCAATTCTTATTCCATTTTTTCAATTTTAGAAATTCTCAGAGAATAAATCTATTCCCTGTATTTATAAAAGATATTTTGCCATTCTGTAAAGATGACAATACAGGACTTCATATTGGCGAAATGTATGATGAAATAACAGCATCAATTATCAAGAAGGGACGACATATACACCCTGATTATATTTCTACTATTGAATATTTTAACAAAGCAGTCAAGAAGGTCGTTGAAGACATTAACATTTATGCCTCCGATCGATATAATGAGTCTTTTAAGGATGAAGATGATAATGAGTTGGTTATAAGATTGCGATACGATTCGAATTTTGATAAACCCGAAGATGACACTAATGAGTATTGGTTAAAGTATGACAATATTATAGAGTTAGTTAAAGAGAATGGGGAAATAAAAGAACGCAAATCATCATATAAAAAATTAAATGAACCTTTTATTGGCTTAGAGATTTCCGAGAAGATGCCTGATGGCAATCTACGAAAGATTGTTAAGCCACATACATATTTTAACGAAGCAAAATTAACAGCAATAGCATTGGCTGTTCGTTTTGCACTGCTGAATATAGAGAAGCCTGCGGATGGTCGTTTCCTTGCTCTTGACGATATGCTCATTAGTCTTGATATGAGCAACCGAGCAAAAGTTGTAGATTTCCTATTGAAAATATCTGATAAGTATAAGATATATCTGTTTACTCACGACAAAATGTTCTTTGAGTATTTTAAGCATAAAACAAAAAAGAATCAAGATGCGTGGGTCTATAAAGAAATATACATGGATTATGATAAGACTCCATATATTAGAAATAGCGAGGATTACCTTGGGCAAGCCGAACATTATATTAAACAGCATGAATACGAGATTGCTGGTAATTTCTTAAGAAAAGAAGCCGAAGCTTTTTGTAAAGATTTCCTGCCCAAGAAAAAGCAACTGACTGGTGATTTTGCACATTTAGATCTTAATGGATTGATAATGAACTGTAAAGACTATGCCGCAGAAAGCGGTGTAATTGATATATCCATTTTTAATGAGTTGGATGAACATCGTAAGTTTATACTTAATCCATCAAGTCATGATAGTTATGATGTGGCAAAGTACGGTCATGAAGTTAAACGGTGTCTTCAAACATTAAGAAAACTAAGAGAAATTATAATTAAACCCTTTCTAAAATTTGGGAGCCAAGTTGAGTTCACATTAAAGACGCCAGAGCCTCGTATTAGTGAATATAAATTTATACTTACATTATGTGATGACTTTCGAATTATTATAATGCCCGGAGAATCCCCTGTTATATCTAAGGGAATGATCAATTATCAAGTGTATGAAGATGGCAACAATAAGAAAGGTGTTCAATCTGATAATACAACGATTAAACATTTTTTTGAATATAATTACGAGAAATCTGATAAAACTAAAGATGCAAGTTATCTTAACAGCGTGATAGAGTCTGAGTCTGGAAATCCGATATCTGCATTTTTTTGATAATATAAATGGTTCTGAAATAGTTAATTAAATCTTGGAAAATACCAAGCACAAAGTGATACAAATGATAATAAGAGAATAAGGTATGGAAAATAAAATATATCAACAATCTTTATTATGCAAAGAATTTGCAGATAAACGAATAGAGTCTTGTCGTATAATAAATGCGTCAATGGGGGTAGTGTAAAATAAACTGTGTCACGCATTATTTCTCAGTAAAAACTTATCGGTC
>JAHHQK010000080.1 GCA_020026435.1 Alistipes sp.
ACCTACCCGCACCCACTCCGCCACTCCGCCACTCCGCCCCCCTCAACCGCCGCCCCACACCTGCATAAAAAAAACACCGTCCGACCCCACGGCCGGACGGTGTCCATCAAACTTCAGACTTTAAACTTTCTCGAAAAAATTACGCTGTTTCTAATTCTCGAACGTCAGGTGATCATCCTTCACATCGATGCGTATCGGACGCTCGCGCTCGACATCTCCCGCAAGAATCCGTCGCGAAAGCTCGTTGACGATGGTCCGCTGGATGGTACGTTTTACGGGACGCGCACCGTAGAGCGGATCGAAACCCGCCGAAGCCACCCATTCGCGGGCGCGGTCGGTGTACTCCAGCTCGATGCCGTTCTCCTTCAACATACGCTTCATAATCGCCATCTGGATATCGACGATGCGCTCGATCTCGCGGCGTTTCAGCGGCTCGAACATCACGATCTCATCGATACGGTTCAGGAACTCGGGCTTGAGCTGCTGCTTGAGCAGTTCGATCACCTCGCGGCGGGTCTTCTCGACCTCCTCCTCGCTCACACCGTTCTCGTCGGCATCGGCAAAACGCTCCTGGATGAGGTGCGCGCCCATGTTCGAGGTCATGATGATGATCGTATTGCGGAAATCGACCGTACGTCCCTTGTTGTCGGTCAGACGACCGTCGTCGAGCACCTGCAACAGGATGTTGAACACATCGGGATGCGCCTTCTCGATCTCATCGAGCAGCACCACCGAATAGGGCTTGCGGCGTACCGCCTCGGTGAGCTGGCCGCCCTCCTCGTATCCGACGTATCCCGGAGGCGCACCCACCAGCCGCGACACGGAGTGACGCTCCTGGTACTCACTCATGTCGATACGCGTCATCATGCTGTCGTCGTTGAACAGGAACTCAGCCAGCGCCTTCGCCAGCTCCGTCTTGCCCACACCGGTCGTTCCCAGGAAGATGAACGATCCGATCGGCTTGCGGGGGTCGTTCAGACCCGCACGCGAACGGCGAACGGCATTGGAAATGGCCTCGATGGCCGCCTCCTGGCCCACAACCCTCTTGTGGAGTTCCTCCTCCATGTGGAGGAGCTTCTCACGCTCGGAAGCCAGCATACGCGTCACGGGAATGCCCGTCCAACGCGACACCACCTCGGCAATATCCTGGGCGTCGACCTCTTCCTTGATCATCGACCCTCCGGACGAGGCACGCCGATACTCCTCGTTGAATTCCTCGATCTGATGCTCGGCCTCGCGGATCTTGCCGTAGCGGATCTCGGCCACACGGCCGTAGTCGCCCTGGCGTTCGGCCTCGTGAGCCTCAACCTTGAGCTGCTCGATGCGGTCCTTGTTCTCCTGAATCTTTTTCAGCAGATCGCGCTGCCCCTGCCACTTGGCCCTCATGGCGGCATCACGGGCCTTCAGATCCTCGATCTCGCGGGTGAGGGCCTCGATGCGCTCCTCGTCCTTCTCACGGCGGATGGCCTCGCGTTCGATCTCCAGCTGGCGCACCTTACGGTCCAGGTCATCGATCTCCTCCGGCACGGAATTCATCTCCAGGCGCAGGTGGGCCGCAGCCTCATCAACCAAGTCGATGGCCTTGTCGGGCAGGAAACGCGAGGTGATGTAACGTGTCGAAAGATCCACGGCCGCCACGATCGCCTCATCACGAATACGCACCTGGTGGTGGTTCTCATAGCGTTCCTTCAGTCCGCGGAGGATCGAGACGGCATCCTCACGGGTCGGCTCGTCGACCATGACCTTCTGGAAACGACGCTCCAGGGCCTTGTCCTGCTCGAAATACTTCTGGAATTCATCCAGAGTGGTGGCTCCGATCGTACGCAACTCTCCACGTGCCAAAGCCGGTTTAAGGATGTTGGCGGCATCCATCGCACCCGACGATTTTCCGGCACCGACCAGCGTATGGATCTCATCGATGAAGAGCAGGATCTCTCCGTCGCTCGCCACGACCTCCTGCACCACGGCCTTGAGTCGCTCCTCGAATTCGCCCTGATACTTTGCACCGGCAATCAGTGCACCCATATCCAGCGAATAGATCACCTTCGATTTCAGATTTTCGGGCACATCCCCGTCGACGATACGGTGGGCAATACCCTCGGCAATGGCCGTCTTTCCGACTCCGGCCTCACCGACCAGGATCGGGTTGTTCTTCGTACGGCGCGAGAGGATCTGCAACACGCGGCGGATCTCTTCGTCACGGCCGATCACGGGGTCGAGTTTGCCCGAACGGGCCTGCTCGTTGAGGTTTATGGCGTACTTGCCCAGGGCATCGAACTCCTTCTCGGCCGTGGGCGAATCGACGGTCGATCCCCGGCGGAAGGTGCGCACCGCTTCAAGCAGCTCGCGCTCCGAGGCTCCGTGTTGCTTGAGCAGATCGGCCGCACGGCCCCGCTCCGCAATCAGTCCCAGGAGCAGATGCTCCACCGAGGCATATTTGTCGTTGAATTTACGCGTGAAGTCCACGCCGCGCTGGATCACCTTCGAGAGATCCTGCGAGAAGAACGGCTGGCCGCCCTCGACCTTCGGCAGACGGGCCACGGCCTCGTCCACCTCGCCCCTCAGATGCCGGACATCGACTCCGACACGCCCCAACAGAAATGTCGCGAGCGAATCGTCTTCGCGTATCAAGACGCTCAACAGATGAAGCGGCTCGACAGACTGCTGTCCCCGCTCCTGCGCCAAGAGAAGCGATGCCTGCAAGGCTTCCTGTGCTTTTACGGTAAGTGTGTTGATATTCATATTGTTAAGGTTTTTTAGTTTCAATTTTCAATCCTCCTCTCCATCAAAACGCTTGCCACAACCCCGAATCGGACACCGTGTCACAAAAATGTCACAAATTGACACACACAAACTGCCACCGTTCGCCAAAATGTCGGATCGGAGTGCCTTTTTGACGTCCCCCTCCATCCTCAAAAACCCCCACCG
>JAHHQK010000081.1 GCA_020026435.1 Alistipes sp.
TCGGTCTGCACCCTTCACTCCCTCCGATGCACGACGCATCATCTCCAACTGCTGCGGAAGATCCATGACGGTCACCCGCACTTCGGGATCGTAAGCGACACATTCCCGTGCCCAACGACCCGTATTCCCGCCCACATCCAGCAGATGGCGCGGATGACGGCGGAAAACGATTTCGAGTGCCTCGCGGAACGAATTATCCGAGTAGAAATGATCGAATCCGAACCAACTTTTCTGCACTTCGGGTTCCAATTCCGAGAGTCCTTCGTAGATCGTCGGCCAATCGCCCATACGTTTCAAACCCGCAGGACGCCCCTCTTTAAGTGCCTGTTCCAGATCGAACAAGCCGAGATAATTCACGTCATGGTTGAAGTTGATATTGGCTTTCGACATCGGGTCGTTCAACAAGAACCACCCCGTCTTGGCCAACAGAAAACGATCGCCCTTCGCAAGCACGGTCTGCGCCGTCAATGACGACTCCAGAAGCACCTGCACCGCATAGTGGCTCAAGTGGGTTTCACAAGCAATCTCGTCCGGCGTCATGCCCTCGTCACTACGCGACAGCAACTCGAAAATACCGAACTTGATCATCAGGCGCGACACCTGAAAAACGATGGGACCCCATGCTATTTCCTGCGCACGATGTTGCGCTTCCCGCGTGGAGAATTGTTCCTCGGAATAGACCTTATTAAGCGATTCGGGAAGTTTCATAAGTTCCAAAAATTATAAAAGTTAAACCACTGCGACGGACTGCGCTTTACTTCGCGCTCCAATTCGGGGACAAACTGCTTGAAACATCGTTGTCCGTCCCAACGGCCTCCGCTTACGGGGTCGATATTTACGAATCGGAAACGATACGTGCGGTGTCCTTCGCGCGTGGCGAAATAGAAGATGACCGGTACCTGCATCTTCTCGGCGATCAGAAACGGTCCTTGCGGGAACCGCGCCCGTGCGCCCAAAAAGTCAGCCTCGAATGTACGCGAACCACTCAAAAAACGGTCGCCCATGAAACTGACGCAATCGCCCCGATCCAAAGCCGCCTTAATGTCAAAAATACTCGCCAGAGGATCTTCTCCGACGGGTATAATATTCAAATGGAGGGTTTGTCCGAAGCGGTTCAAAGCCTCTTTGATCCTGCGGTGTTCGGCATCGAGCATCACCATGTGCATACGCCGGGCATATTCTCCCATATAGTCGGCACCCACCGCGGGAGCACCGAAATGCGCACCGATCATGACAAGGCAACGTCCCTCGCGGAACATCTGCTTGGTCTGGTCGTAGTTCTCAAATTCGTATTTGAACTTGGAACCCATACCGTTCTCGACCGCCACGCGATCAATGATCGTCTGTCCGAACACGTAGTAATGCCGCCACAATCGAAAGAGACTCTCCATCCGCCCGCAACCGATCCTCCGGCGATAAAACTGCCAGACGGCCTTTGTGGCACGGGGTGCAAAAGGGATAAAATAAAACGAGACGAAGCCCAAAAGGATGTAAGCCGCCCTCAGGCCGACCTTACGGATCAGGAAGATGAAAATCGCATAACCCGTATAGCCGCCCCGCGACTTACCGTTCCATGTATCAGGCTTTCGACTCATGAAGTTTGCGGATGATCAGATTCGAAAAATCGCCGAAGGTTTTCACCCCCGCGAAATCGGGACCCTGCAACTTGATGCCGAAATTATCGTGGATCAGCACGACGACATCCACCAAATCGAGGCTGTCCAGACCGAAGGTCTCCTTCAGCGATGATTCGGGCGTGATCTCATCGGCCTCGATCTCAAATTCCTCGGCCAGTACCGCTGTCAATTTTTCAATGATTTCCTGTTCTGACATATTTCTATTCTTTAAATTTACTGATTACAAGCGAAGAGTTCGTACCTCCGAATCCGAACGAATTTGAAAGGAACATATCGAAATCGCAATCCACACGCTTCGAAGGAATGTTCAATACCGAAGAGTATTCGTCACCCTGCCGGTAGTTGAGATTCGGGGCGATGAATCCGTTCTGCATCATCAAAATGGAATAGATCACCTCGCTGGCACCCGCCATCCACATCTCGTGACCCGTCTGCGATTTGGTCGAAGTGACATAGGGCTTGCTCGCACCGAATACGGCATCAATTGCCTGCGCCTCGTTCTTGTCACCGAGCGGTGTTGAAGTGGCATGGGCATTGACATAGCCGATCCGAGAGGGCGTTACGCCCGCATCGTCCAAAGCACGTTGCAACGAACGGCTCGGTCCCTCGACATTCGGCACTGAAATATGATCGCCGTTCGAGGAGAATCCGTAACCCTTGATCTCGGCAAGGATCGTCGCACCGCGTTTTACGGCCGACTCGTAACTCTCGACAATGAGCGTGGCCGCACCACCGCTCGGCACCAGTCCGTCACGCGACACATCGAACGGACGCGATGCCTCCCAAGGCTCGTCCTCTCGCTGGGAGAATGCCGACAGGGCATCGAAATTAGCCACCGAATAGACATTCACCTCCTCGCAACCTCCACAAATCACACAATCCTGCAATCCGTTACGGATCATCAGCGCGGCAATACCTATGGCGTGCGAACTGCTTGCGCAAGCACCTGATACCGTAAGATTTATACCCTTTAAGTTAAAGATGGTCGAGAGGTTCATCGTCACCGTCGAATTCATCGACTGGAAGATATTTCCCGAACCGACCATCGCCGTATCGCCTGCCTCGCGGATCTTGTCGATTCCCTCGACCACTGCGGCGGCACTGCTGTCGTTTCCGTAGAGGATACCCACCTCGTGCGAGGCCAGATATTCGTGATCCAGACCCGCCTGTTCCAACGCTTCGACCGTGGCGACATAGGCATATTGTCCCTCCTCGGCCAGAC
>JAHHQK010000082.1 GCA_020026435.1 Alistipes sp.
GGCGGGTATGGTATGTAGAGAGTGGTGGCGGGTGTCGGTTGGGTGGCAGGGGGAGGAATGGAGGGCTTTGGGGAGAGTTTGGCAAGGGGTGGGGATCGGACGGGTACGAAAAAAGCGGGGACAGACCGGATCGGTTGTTCCCGCTTGGGTGGGTCGGTTATTTATAGGCGTCGGTTGGGGGATCGGTGCATATAATCCGTAATCCTCCCGACCGGTTTACAGATATTCGATCGTATGTTGAAGGCCGATGCCGTTCGATCCCTTGATCAGAATCAGCGAGTTGGAGATGCGGTGCAGGCGCAGGGCCTCCACCAGCTCCTCGCGCGAGGAGAACAGGGTGATCCGCTCGGGGCGGGGCGTGAGCTGTTCGTAGGCCTTTCGGAATTCGGGTCCCACCAGCAGGATGTCGGCCTCGGGGTCTTGGGCGGCCAGGCGGATGACGCTCCGGTGCTCCTCCTCGGACCAGTCGCCCAGTTCGAGCATGTCGCCCAGGATGAAGAGGCGGTTTTCGCGGGAAGGAAGCTCCTCTTCGAGGAAGTTCGAGATCGAGGCCCTCATGCTCGACGGGTTGGCGTTGTAGCAGTCCACGATGAGGGTGTTGCGTGCGGTGTCGACCCGCTGGGAGCGGTGGTTGTCGGGAATGTAGGACGAGATGGCGCGGCGGATCTCCTCGTCTTCGATTACGAAGTAGTGGCCGATTGCGGCGGCGGCGGCGATGTTGTAGCGGTTGTAGTCCCCTTCGAGGTGGTGGTCGATGCCCTCGGCCGACGAGGTGGGGTAGTATTCCACCTGGAGGACGGGTCGGGCCGTGGCCATCGAGCAGAGAACCTCGTCCTCCTCGCGGATGAAGGCCGTGCCGCTGTTGGCGGCCAGGTAGTCATACATCTCGCCCTTGCCGCGACGCACACCCTCCGGACCGCCGAAGCCGCCCAGGTGGGCGCGTCCGACATTGGTCAGGATGCCGTAGTCGGGGTCTGCGATCTGGCACAGGAGGGCGATCTCCCCGCAGGAGCTGGCCCCCATCTCGACGATGCCGAACTGGGTCGTGGAATCCATGGCCAGAAGGGTGAGCGGCACGCCGATGTGATTGTTGAGGTTGCCGTGGGTGGCGTAGGTCGTGAAGCGGGTGGAAAGTACGCGGTTGATCAGCTCCTTGGTGGTGGTTTTGCCGTTGCTGCCTGAGATGGCGAGGATCGGGATGCCGAGTGCGCGGCGGTGTTCAGCCGCGAGGGCCTGGAGGGCCTTCAGAGTGTCGTCGACCAGGATGATGCGCTCGTGGTCGGCCACCGCGGGGTTGTCGACCACGGCATAGGCCGCGCCCTTGTCCAGAGCCTGGCGGGCGAAGAGGTTGCCGTCGAAACGTGCGCCCTTCAGTGCAAAGAAGATCGAGTCGGGGAGTATGTTGCGCGTGTCGGTCGAGACGTGGGGGTGTTGCTGGAAGATGGAATAGAGCTGTGACATGGTTTTTCGTGGGTTAAGGCGCCGGGATGCGGGGCATCGGAGCCCATGTTATAAATGATCCCCAAAAACCCTGCCTGCCGTGGTGATCCGGCCGGGGCGGGTTTTTGGGGAGAGTATCGGTTTGCGGGCGGGGGGTTAGATGTGCTTGTCGCCCTTGTGGAATTTCACCTCGTCGATGTACTTCTTGATGTTCTGTTCCTCGGAGCGGGGGCAGATCATCAGCACGTCGTCGGTGTCGACCACGATGTAGTCCTTCAGTCCGCTCACGACGGCCACCTTCTCCTTGGGGATCGAGATGATGCTGTTGCGCGTGTCGTAGAGGTAGCAACCCTCCTCGGGAGCGGCATTGGCATAGCGGTCCTTGCGCGAGTGCTGGTAGACCGAGCCCCAGGTGCCCACGTCGCTCCAGCCGAATTCGCCGCAGCGCACATAGACGTTGTCGGCCTTTTCCATGATGCCGTAGTCGATCGAGATGGCGTGGCACTCCGAGAAGGCCAGCTCCACGACATTGCGCTCGGCGTCCGTGCCGAGGGCCTTCTGCACTCCGCTGAAGAGCATGTGGTGTTCGGGCAGGTATTTCTGGAATGCCTCGATGATGGTCGAGACCTTCCAGATGAAGATTCCCGAGTTCCAGAAGAATTCGCCGCAACGCAGGAAGGTCTGGGCCAGTTCCAGGTTGGGTTTTTCGGTGAAGCACTTCACCTTGCTGATCGGCTCGCGGTCCGAGACCTGGATGTAGCCGTAGCCCGTTTCGGGGCGTGTGGGTTTGATGCCGACGGTCATCAGGGCGTTGTGCTCCGAGGCGAAGTCGATGCACTGGGCGATGATTGCGCGGAAGTCCTCCTCGTTGAGGATCAGGTGATCCGACGGGGTGACGATCATCTCGGCATCGGGATTCTTCTTCTGGAGGGTGTAGGCCGCATAGGCGATGCAGGGGGCCGTGTTGCGGCCGATGGGCTCGCAGAGGATCTGCTCCTCCTTGAGTTCGGGGATGTGTTTCAGGACGAGGTCCTTGTATTTGACGTTGGTCACCACCAGGAAATTCTCGGCCGGAACGATCTTCTCGAATCGCTCGAACGTATGGCGGATGAACGACTTGCCCGTTCCCAGGATATCGAGAAATTGTTTGGGCATGGATTGGCGGCTTTTGGGCCAAAAGCGCGAGCCGATACCGCCTGCCATGATTACACAATATTTGTTGTTGGTCATAGTTGAATGATGTTATAATAGTACAAAGATAAAAATATTTTCCAACTTTATAAAATTAACCCCACGGAATCTTCGCTCTATTT
>JAHHQK010000083.1 GCA_020026435.1 Alistipes sp.
CGCCATGTTCGAGAAGGACATCGAGTATGTGGTGATGGACAACAAGGTGAAGATCGTCGACGAGCAGACAGGCCGTATCCTGGAGGGCCGCCGTTATTCGGACGGACTGCACCAGGCCATCGAGGCCAAGGAGCACGTCAAGGTCGAGGCCGCAACGCAGACCTTCGCCACGATCACCCTTCAAAACTACTTCCGTATGTACCACAAGCTGGGCGGTATGACCGGTACGGCCGAGACCGAGGCATCGGAGTTCTGGAGCATCTACAAACTCGACGTGGTGGCCATTCCGACCAACCGTCCCGTATTGCGCGATGACCGTGAGGATCTGATCTACAAGACCAAACGTGAGAAATACAATGCCGTGATCGAGGAGATCGTCCGTCTGGTCGGCGAGGGCCGTCCGGTATTGGTCGGTACGACGTCAGTCGAAATCTCGGAGCTGTTGAGCCGTATGCTCAAACTGCGCGGTATCAAGCATAACGTACTGAACGCCAAGCAGCACCAGCTGGAGGCCCAGGTTGTGGCCGAGGCCGGACGTTCGGGCCAGGTGACCATCGCCACCAACATGGCCGGTCGTGGTACCGATATCAAGCTGACGCCCGAGGTGAAAGCCGCCGGAGGTTTGGCCATCATCGGTACGGAGCGTCACGAGAGCCGTCGTGTGGACCGTCAGTTGAGAGGTCGTGCAGGACGTCAGGGTGACCCCGGATCGTCTCAGTTCTTCGTGTCGCTGGAGGATGATCTGATGCGTCTGTTCGGTTCGGGCCGCATCGCCGCCATGATGGACCGCATGGGTCTTCAGGAGGGAGAGGTCATCCAGGCCAAGATGATGACCAAGGCCATCGAGCGCGCCCAGAAGAAGGTCGAGGAGAACAACTTCGGTATCCGTAAGCGTCTGCTGGAATACGACGACGTGATGAACTCGCAGCGCGAGGTGATCTACACCCGTCGCCGCCACGCACTCTACGGCGAGAGAATCGAGATTGACCTGAACAACATCATGTATGATTTCGCCGATAACTTCGTGGAGAACAACAACGGCATCGAGTTCGAGGATTTCCGCTTCGAGCTGATCCGCGAGGTGGCTATCGAGCCTTCGTTCAACGAGGAGCAGTACAAGGCCGCCAAGCCCGAGGAGTTGTCCGACATGATCGTCAAAGATCTCAAGGACAGCTATGCCCGTCACGCCAAGGCCGTTGCCGACCTGGTCCGCCCCGTCATGGAACGTATCTATGAGGACAAGGCCGACCAGCTGGATTCGAGCATCTACTTCCCGATCACCGACGGTCACCTGGGCTACAACATCCCGGTGAACCTCCGCCGATGCAAGGAGACGGACGGTGCCGAGATCTACAAGGTATTCTCGAAGGTGGTGATGTTCACCACGATCGACGACGCCTGGAGAGAGCATCTCAGAGAGATGGATGACCTGCGTCAGAGCGTACAGAACGCCACTTATGAGCAGAAAGACCCACTGTTGATCTATAAATTTGAATCGTTCGGCCTCTTCTCGAAGATGCTGATCAAGGTGAACCGCGAGGTGCTGGCCATTCTGAACAAGGCCTACATTCCCGTCCGTCAGCAGGATGCCGACGACGTGAAACGCCGCGAGGAGGAGCAGCAGCGTCGCAGCAAAGTCGACGTCAACAAGTTGCAGGCTTCGCGCATGCAGGCCGCCGCACAGGCCGGACGCGAGGAGGCTCAGAAACCGATGCCGATCCACGCCGAAAAAAAAATCGGAAGAAACGACCCCTGCCCCTGCGGTTCGGGCAAGAAATACAAGAACTGCCACGGCAGAGGCTTGTAGTCCGTACAAATGATGATGAGCGGAGGGGTGCGACCTTAGGGCGACAGACCCTCCGCTCATTATTTACAACTTATTTACAGTGCAGAATATGAAAGCCGGCAGGCCCCTTCGGGAGGTTTTATCGGCTCTCAAACACGAAAATTTGATGGGAATGTCAACTCTTCGGAGTCGGGATTTCCGAATTTCAGCGATCAATTCTATATGGGTTATCAGGAAGAAAAGCAGTGTCAATTAGACAAACGCTATCTGCGGATGGCTCGCATTTGGGCCGAGAACTCCTACTGCGTACGCCGGCAGGTCGGTGCGCTGATCGTCAAAGACAAGATGATCATCTCGGACGGCTACAACGGCACGCCCTCGGGTTTTGAGAATGTCTGCGAGGATCTCGACGGCCACACCAAGCCCTATGTCCTCCACGCCGAGGCCAACGCCATCACCAAAGTGGCCAAGTCGGCCAACAACTGCGACGGTTCGACCCTCTATGTGACGACGGCTCCCTGTCTGGAGTGTTCAAAGCTGATCATCCAGGCCGGAATCAAGCGTGTGGTCTACTGCGAGGAGTATCGGCTGAACGAGGGGTTGGAATTGCTCCAACGGATCGGAATCGAATGTGTGCAATATAAGGATTTGTAAAAAGATCCTGGAGAAAATAAAACCGCGAGTGATAGGAATCATTCGCGTTTTTTTATTTATGTCCCAAGTCTTTTTTAGCGTAAGAAGATGCGCTTTAGGAAGGATTTTCCGAGTTATTTGTTCTGTTTCCGGGCGTGGATATAACGCAACAGGAATCCCATGGCCGTACCCAACACAAAGCCCAACGCAATATTGTGCCAAGCCAGGTAGTGTAAAATAAACTGTGTCACGCATTATTTCTCAGTAAAAACTTATCGGT
>JAHHQK010000084.1 GCA_020026435.1 Alistipes sp.
TCGGTTACAGCGAGGATTCAAAGATGGCCGCCGAATTCGACATCACCCGTTTTCTCAAGCCGGGGAAAAACGTATTTGCCATGCAGGTATTCCGCTGGTCGGACGGAACATATCTCGAATGTCAGGATTTTTTCCGTCTGTCGGGATTCGCACGTGAGAGTTATCTCTTTGCCCGCGAAAAAAGCCACATCGAGGATGTCAGGCTCTCGACCCGTCTTTCGGAGGAGTACACCCGCGGAGAACTTCGCGCGAAACTGCTCTTGGCGAAGGCTGCACGAGGATGTACCGCAGAGGTCACTTTGAAGGATCCGACGGGCAAGACGATCGCCTCGGCCGCATCGAAAATCAGAGGTGGAGAGCTCGATCTTCGGCTCGATGCCGGACGTGTGGACCTTTGGTCGGCCGAGACTCCGACGCTTTACGATGTGGAGGTAAAACTCAAAGCCGCTAACGGTAAGTTGCTGGAATATATTCCCCTCCACACGGGCTTCCGCGAGGTGAAGATCGAGAAGGCCCAATTGCTGGTCAACGGCCGTCCCATCCTGATCAAGGGCGTAAACCGCCACGAGATGGATCCCGACGGAGGTTATGTGGTTTCCCGGGAGCGAATGCTGCAGGACATACGCATCATGAAGGAGAACAACATCAACGCCGTCAGAACCTGCCACTACCCCGACGATCCCTACTGGTATGAATTGTGCGACCGCTACGGACTCTACGTTGTGGCCGAAGCCAACATCGAGAGCCACGGCATGGGCTATGACGAACGTTCGCTGGCCAAAGATCCCAGTTTCGAGAAAGCCCATCTGGAGCGCAACGAACGCAATGTCAAAGCCAATTACAACCACCCCTCGGTGATCATCTGGTCGCTGGGCAACGAGGCCGGCGACGGTGGCAACATGGGTGCCTGCTACCGCTGGATCAAGAACTACGACCCCTCGCGGCCGATCCACTACGAGCGTTCGACCCCGTTCGAGGGCACACCCCACACCGATATCATGTGTCCGATGTACTGGAGCTACGACCAATGCAAACGCTACCTGGAGAACAACCCCCAAGAACCGCTGATCCAGTGCGAATATGCCCACGCCATGGGTAACTCGATGGGCGGTTTCGGTGAATATTGGCTCATGATCCGCAAATACCCCGTCTACCAGGGCGGTTTCATCTGGGATTTCGTCGACCAGTCGCTGCGCAAGACCGGCCGCAACGGTGTGGAGATCATGGCCTACGGAGGAGACTGGAATCCGTATGATCCCTCGTCGCAGAATTTCTGCAACAACGGTCTCGTATCACCCGATCGCACGCTGAATCCCCACATGCACGAAGTGCGCTACTGGCACCAGCCGATCTGGTCGGAGATATCCCCGGATCTGAAGACTCTGAAGGCCTTCAATGAGAATTTATTCCGCACGATCGACAATTGCTACATCCGCTGGACGTTGCTCTGCGAGGGAGAGCCCATCAACAGCGGCATCATCCCCTCAACCGAGATCCATCCCCGCCAACACCAACAATTCGATCTGCCGATCGATGCCGCACAATTACCCTCTGAGGGTGAATTGCTGCTCAACATCGAGTACCGACTCAAGAATCGGGATCAGTTGCTCGCACCGAATCATTGCATCGCCTATCAGCAATTCCCGATACGTTCAAAAGCCGAAACCATCCTGAGCATCGCTCCCCGCATGATCGACCGCTATACCCTCAATGGTGCGGTCTCGATCAACGACGATTATCGCCAGCATTTGATCATCGAAAGCCCCTCGTTGCGTGTCGACATAGATCGCACGACAGGCCTGATCTCCCGCTATGAGGTCGAAGGTCGTCGTCTTTTAGCCGAAGGATCCACACTTCGCCCCAATTTCTGGAGAGCCCCCACCGACAACGACTTCGGAGCAAAGTTGCAGAAGAAGATGCGCGTATGGAAGAACCCGGGACTGCGACTCCTCGAACTGAATCACCGCATCGAGCAAGGTGTGGCCGTGATCGAGGCCTCATATGAATTGGAGCAGGTTGGTGGTCATCTTTCGCTCGAATACCGAATCAACAACTCCGGAGAGATCCTCGTCACACAGTCGATGCAGGCGGGTGATCAGAAAGCCCCCTATCTGATGCGTTTCGGTATGCGCATGGAAATGCCGCGCGGATACGAGCGCATCGAATACTACGGACGCGGACCGTGGGAAAACTACGTGGACCGCAAATCGAGCAGTCTGCTGGGCATCTACCGCCAAACGGTCGACGAGCAGTTCTACCCCTACACCCGTCCCCAGGAGACCGGATCGAAGAGCGACGTGCGCCACTGGTCGCAGACCGACAAGTCGAGCCGCGGATTGAGATTCGAGGGTACAACTCCCCTCTTCATCTCAGCCCTGCACTATACGCAGGAGTCGCTGGACGAGGGTCTGGAGAAACAACAGGCCCATTCGGCAGAGATTGTTCCGGTCAAGGAGGTTTGTTTGACAATCGACAGCGAACAATTCGGATTGGGTTGCGTCGATTCGTGGTGCAGTCTTCCCTTGGAGCAATATAGAGTGCCTTACGCCGGTCATTCGCTCC
>JAHHQK010000085.1 GCA_020026435.1 Alistipes sp.
GGCAACGAATTTCCCGCACGTACCGAGGAGATCATTACCCGCATCACGAGTAACGGAGGTACGCCGCTGGTCGTAAGTGTCGATTCGAAGGTGGCAGGTGTCATCGAATTGCAGGACATCATCAAACCCGGTATCGAGGAGCGTTTTGCCCGTCTGCGCAAGATGGGTGTGAAGACCGTGATGGTGACGGGTGATAATCCGCTGACGGCCAAATATATTGCCGAGAAAGCCGGTGTGGATGATTTTATTGCCGAGGCCAAACCCGAGGACAAGATGCTCTACATCCGTGAGGAGCAGGCCGCAGGTAAATTGGTGGCGATGATGGGTGACGGTACGAACGATGCCCCCGCATTGGCGCAGGCCGATGTCGGCGTGGCCATGAACAGCGGTACGTAGGCTGCCAAGGAGGCGGGCAACATGGTCGATCTGGACAACGACCCCACCAAACTGATCGAGATTTTCGAAATCGGCAAGCAACTTCTGATGACACGCGGTACGCTTACGACCTTCTCGATTGCCAACGATGTGGCGAAATATTTTGCCATCATTCCCGCGCTGTTCATGGCAACGATTCCGCAACTTGCTCCGTTGAATATCATGGGATTGAACAGCCCGGAGAGTGCCATTCTGTCAGCGATTATTTTCAATGCGATCATCATCCCGATCCTGATTCCGTTGGCATTGCGTGGTGTCAGTTACAAGCCGATCGGTGCGAGTGCCCTACTGCGTCGTAACTTGCTGATCTACGGTGTCGGCGGTTTGATCGCTCCCTTTGTCGGCATCAAACTTATTGACCTTTTGATTGGATTGTTCTTTTAAAATCTTTTGAAACCATGAAAACTTTATTGAAATCCATACGTATTACCTTTGCCTTCGTGTTGGTATTGGGTGTTTGTTATGTGGCCGTGCTTTGGGCGTTTGCCCAGATGTTCGGTCGCGGTAAAAACGGAAATGCAGAACTTGTGATGCAGAACGGCGAGGTGGTCGGCGCGGCGAATGTGGGTCAGAAATTTACTTCCGACCGTTACTTTTGGGGTCGCCCGTCGGCAGTCGATTACACGGCAGATGCTTCGGGTGCATCGAATAAAGGTGCGACCAACGAGCAGTATTTGAATGAAGTAGAGACGCGAATTGAAGCGTTCCTTGAGCATCATCCCTACCTTACGCGCGAAGAGATTCCCGCCGCCATGGTCACCGCATCGGGATCGGGTCTTGATCCGCATCTGACACCCGAATGTGTCGCCGTGCAGGTCGAGCGTGTTGCCCGTGCACGGGAGATGTCCTCCGACGAGGTGCTCAAACTTGTCGAGCAACACACCGAACGCCCGTTCCTCGGCATTTTCGGCCCCGCGAAGATCAATGTCTTGAAACTTAACGTAGCCTTGGACGAGGCTGCACACTAAAAAACGATGGAAACTAACAACAACGCCCAGCGATTCCTGGAGATGATCAAGCGCTCGCAGCGCGGTAAGTTCAAGATCTACATCGGTATGATTGCCGGCGTGGGCAAGACCTACCGCATGTTGCAGGAGGCGCACGAGATGCTCGACGACGAGGTCGATGTGCTGATCGGCTATGTCGAGACGCACGGCCGTAGCGGTACGGAAGCCCTTCTGGAGGGACTTCCCATCCTGCCACGCAAGAAGATCTTCTACAAGGGCAAGGAGCTCGAAGAGATGGATGTCGAGGCAATTCTCCGCCGTCATCCGCAGGTGGTGTTTGTCGATGAGTTGGCACACACCAATGTGGAAGGATGTCGTAACCGCAAACGCTGGGAGGATGTCATGGAGTTGCTCGATGCGGGAATCAACGTGGTGTCGGCCATCAACATCCAGCACTTTGAGAGCCTCAAGGATGACATCATGGGCATTTCGGGCATCGAGGTGAAGGAGCGTGTGCCCGACCGCGTGTTGCAGGAGGCCGACGAAGTGGTTAATATCGACCTTACGGCCGAGGAACTTATCTCACGACTGAAAGCGGGAAAGATCTACCGCCCCGAAAAGATCGGAGTGGCGATGGATAACTTCTTCAAGACCGAGAACATCCTCCAGTTGCGCGAACTGGCGTTGAAGGAGGTCGCCTTCCGCATCGAGCGCAAGGTCGAAACGGAGGTGTTGCCCACGGTGAGTATCCACAGCGAGAAAATTTTGGCTTGTGTAAGCAGTAATGCCGTCACCCCGCGCCGTGTGATCCGTCGTGCCTTTCGTCTTGCTTCGCGTTACAACACTTCTTTTGTCGCTCTTTATGTGCAGACCCCTGCCGAGGCTTCCGACAAGATCAAACTCTCTGCACAACGTCACCTGCTCAACCATTTCAAGTTGGTCACGGAACTCGGAGGACAGGTCGTGCAGGTCTCCCACCGCAGTGTGCCCGATGCGATTACGACCGTCTGCCGCGAGCAGAACATCAAGACGGTGTGCATGGGACTGCCTGCATTGCAGATGCCCCAAACGCTCTTCAATATCGGGCGTTATCGCAGATTTATACGGGATTTGGCACAGATGAAGATAGATTTGATTATAATTGCATCGTAA
>JAHHQK010000086.1 GCA_020026435.1 Alistipes sp.
ACGAGCCATCTATAATGTACTGGCCCTTACATGCGAGGGACGGAAAGAACTTTTTAGGTATGTACATATCCAAGAGCGAGGGTGCCAACTTCTGGCTCGGTGTCCTTGTTTACCGCAGCCACACAAGAGGCTGTTGATTGGGCGCAGTACGGATTCATCTTCGTCTTCAATGAAATGATATCTTAAAGGAATATCATTTACGCGAACAAGCAAATAATATTGCCGAAAACTTTTCGATTTTGCAGATTATCGAGTTTCGAGGTATGAATTTTACCCTTTTTAAGAAAAAAATAACTGGTAAATTTCGCCGTCGTCGGGCGGAATGAACATATTTACTCGTTTTTTCATCGTACCTTTGCAGTCATGACACTCCACTTCTTCCATAGTCCCATATCGGACACTGCACTGCCCGAACGATTCACCTATCCGTTCTGCTACACCCCCCACCCGCTCTGTGTGCAGGCCTCCGAGGAGGTGCGCACCTATCTGAGCAGCCGGACGGAGTGGCACGACGAATTGCAGAACGGCAAGATGTTCGGCGTGCTGGTCGTCCGCACACCCGATGGCCGGATCGGCTATCTGGCCGCCTACTCGGGAACACTCGACGGAAGGAACGATCTACCCTATTTTGTACCTGCGGTTTACGACATGCTGCGTCCCGAGGGATTTTTCCGCCGGGAAGAGGCCCTCATCTCGCAGATCAACCTCAAGATCGGCCAGATGGAGCACAGCGAGGACTATCGTTCAGCCAATCAGGCGGTGGAATCCGCAGAGCAAGCCGCCACGGAGGAGTTGTCGGCGCTCAAGGAGGATCTCCGCACGGCCAAGTCGCAGCGCGACGAACGGCGGCGGGCAGGAGGAATCCCGCCCGAGGAGGAGGAACGGATGATCCGCGAAAGCCAGCACCGGAAGGCCGAGTACAAGCGTCGGGAACGCCACTGGAAGACCCTGCTGGCGGATCTCCGCGCACGGGCCACAGGCTTTGAGCAGGAGATCGTCCGCATGAAGGAGGAGCGCAGGAATCGGTCGGCACGTCTCCAGCAGCAGCTCTTCGAGCGGTTTGAGGTGGAGAATGCCCGTGGCGAACGCACCAATCTGAGTGTTCTCTTCGCCCAAACCGTCCACAAGACCCCGCCGGCAGGAGCCGGAGAATGTGCCGCGCCCAAATTATTGCAATATGCCTACAAGAACGGACTTCATCCGCTCGCGATGGCCGAATTCTGGTGGGGCAACTCCCCGAAGACCGAAATCCGCCATCACGGGCACTTCTACCCTTCGTGCAAGGGAAAGTGCGAGCCGATCCTGAACTTCATGCTCCGCGGGCTGGAGGTCGAGGAGAATCCGATGCGGGTCAAGATGATGAATTTCCTGGGGGAATTAACGACTCTATACGAGGACGAGTGGATCGTCGTGGTCAACAAACCCGCGGGGATGCTCTCCGTGAGGGGCAAGCAGGCCGGTGTGGAGTCGGTCGAGGAGGTCATGATGAGGCGTTACCCCGAAGCCAAAGGGCCGATGATCGTACACCGGCTCGACATGGCGACATCGGGTCTTCTGATCATCACCAAGACCCGACAGGTACACCGTGCCCTGCAAGAGCAGTTCAAGCGTCGCGAGATCCGCAAACGCTACATCGCCCTGCTCGACGGTCACCCCGCCCGCCACGAGGGGATCATCACCCTGCCCCTCACCCCCGATCCGATGGATCGTCCGCGGCAGATCGTTGACAATCAACACGGGAAACCGGCCGTCACGCGATTCGAGACCCTCTCCGAGGAGGGCGGTTTCACGCGCATGGCCCTCTACCCCATCACGGGACGCACACATCAGCTGCGAGTCCACATGGCTCATCCCCAAGGGTTGCACTGCCCGATTGTCGGCGACGAGCTTTACGGCCACCCCGCCCGACGGCTGATGCTGCACGCCGAATCGGTGGAATTCCGCCATCCCATCTCGGGGCAGATGATCCGTCTGGAGTGTCCGCCCGAATTTTAGAAGGCCCCTCCGGAAACCGATTCGTCGTCCGACAGATCTCCCAAAATTCCAAAACGGCTCCGAAAAATAACTTAACACAGTTTACACTACCAGCTGCCAGTAGTGTCTTCACAACGGAACCGAGTTGGACGAATGCCGCTCTGCCAAATCACGGGACAAAGTTCCGGTCGAAGACCTTGTCAATCAGACACACAGCTACTATAATCGCACCTGTCGTGATACCTTCTTCTCTTATGACGAACTCAACGGCGTGAATAGAGACAATAAATATATCTTTACCATATAACCGGAGAGTAAGCATCCGAAGAAATACACATTGCATAGCCTAGGGTTTGATTGTAGTTTTG
>JAHHQK010000087.1 GCA_020026435.1 Alistipes sp.
CCGAGCAGATCCCCAACGACTTCTACCGCAAGGGCGACACGATCAAGGCCATCGTCAAGACCGTCGAGATGAACAACAACCAGCCCCGCATCATCCTCTCGCGTACGGCCAGCCAGTTCCTCGAGCGTCTGTTCGAACAGGAGGTCCCCGAGATCTTCGACGGACTGATCACCATCAAGAAGATTGTCCGCATCCCCGGCGAGCGTGCCAAGGTGGCTGTTGAATCCTACGACGAGCGCATCGACCCGGTAGGCGCCTGCGTGGGTATCAAGGGCGCACGTATCTACTCGATCGTCAAGGAGTTGCGTAACGAAAACATCGACGTGGTGAACTACACGGCCAACCCCCAGCTCCTGATCCAGCGCGCACTCAATCCCGCCAAGATCTCCTCGATCACCATCGACGAGGAGAAGATGACCGCTTCAGTCTACCTCAAACCCGACCAGGTGCCCCTGGCTATCGGTAAGGGCGGTCTGAACATCCGTCTGTCGAAGATGCTCACGGGCTACGACATCGACGTCTACCGCGAGGTGGAGGAAGAGGACGTGGCTCTGACGGAGTTCGCCGACGAGATCGAGGGTTGGATGATCGAGGCACTCAAGGGTGCCGGATTCGACACGGCCAAGAGCGTGCTTGAGGTTCCCGTCGAGGAGGTGGCTACACGCGCCGACCTGGAGCAGGAGCAGGCTCAGAAGATCGTTGAGATCCTGAAGGCCGAGTTCGAATAAACAACCGCAAAAAAGAGAAAAAAACAAAATATGGGTAACGAAAGAAGATTAAGGCTCATTCAGGTTGCCAAGGAGTTCAACGTGGGATTAAATTCCATCACGGACTTCTTGCAAAAGAAGGGCATCAAGAGTGACGGGTCGCCAAACACGATCATCGACCACGCCACCTATGCCGTTCTTGAGAAGGAGTTCGGAGCCAACCGCGCGGCAGGCCATGCCCGCGAGTCGGTTCGCGAACGAATCTCCATGAAACCGACCACCGTCACCCTCGAAGAAGCTGAAAAGCAGGAGCGCGAGGAAGAGAAGGAAAAAGAGGTGGTCATCAAAAGTAATGTGATCAGTGTAAAAGACGAGATCCAGCAGGCCACGATTCTCGGCAAGATTGATCTTTCGCCCAAACCGAAACATTCGGCGGCGAAGACCGAGGAGAAGCCGGCAACAGAACAGCCCCACCCCGAGGCCCGCAAAGAACAGGAGACCCCGGCCCCCAAGGCCGAAATCCCCACGGCTCCAGAACAGCCCGCCGAGGTCGGCCACCACAACGAAACGAAGCCTCACGAACAGGTGAAAGAGACCAAAGAGGCTCAAAACCACAACAATACACCCGTTCAGAAGAATAAAGAGGAACAAGACATGAAGCCTGTGCAGAAATCCGTGAAGGAACATACCAAGACCCCCGAAACAACAACGGTCAAACCCGAGGCTCAGCCGGAAGCCAACGAGCAGAAAGAGCCGAAGGACAACATTTTCCGTCCGGAGAGCATCACGCTGCAAGGACCCCAGGTACTCGGTACGATGGACGTATCGGGATTCGTACCCGGTGGCCGCCGCAAGCGCAAACGCCTGCAGAAGGAGAAGGTCGATGTCTCGAAGAGCGCATCGAAAAACGGCAAGGAGAACGGCGGCAAGTCCGGATCGAACAACGGTCAGGGCGGCAACCATAACAACAATAACAACCGCTCGAACAACCCCGCCCAGAATCAGAACCAGCCCAAACCGGGCGAGGGTCGCCGCAACAAGAAGAAGGCCAAGCCCCAGAAACCGGTCGTCCGCCCCGAGGTGAGCGACGAGGAGGTATCGAAGCAGATCAAGGACACGCTGGCCCGTCTGACGGCCAAGGGTGCCAAGAACAAGAGCGCGAAGTACCGTAAGGACAAACGCGAGGCCGTGGCCGAGCGCATGAACGAGGAGGTAGCTCGCGAGGAGCAGGAGCGTTCGATCCTCAAGGTGACGGAGTTCGTGACCGTCAGCGAGCTGGCGACCATGATGAACGTCACCCCCACGGAGGTCATCACCGCGTGCATGAACCTGGGTCTGATGGTTTCGATCAACCAGCGTCTCGACGCCGAGGCCCTGGTGGTTGTGGCCGAAGAGTTCGGTTACAAGATCGAGTTCGTGGCCGCCGACATCCAGGAGGCCATCGCCGACGAGGTCGACGTGGAGGAAGATCTCGTTCCGCGTCCGCCGATCGTGACGGTCATGGGTCACGTCGACCACGGTAAGACCTCGCTGCTGGACAACATCCGCAAAACCAACGTCATCGAGGG
>JAHHQK010000088.1 GCA_020026435.1 Alistipes sp.
ACTCCCATCAACGGTTTTGGAGACCGCTATTCTACCCTTGAACTATGCTCCTAAGTGACAGAAAGCGTACAGCAGTCCGTACTGCTTTCTGTCTATTGTTTTTGTCGCCTAAAAATCGCTGGCGACAGTGGTTGACGTTCGGCCTTCGCAAGCAAGCTTCCGACGGCCTTGTGCGCCTTGAACTACTTCACGATCTTCAGGATCTGACCTGCACCTACCGTACGGCCACCCTCGCGGATTGCGAAACGCAGACCTTCGTTGATAGCAACGGGGTAGATCAGCTTCACGGTGATGGTCACGTGGTCGCCCGGCATAACCATGTCGACGCCTGCGGGCAGGTGAACCTCACCCGTTACGTCCATCGTACGCAGGTAGAACTGGGGACGGTAGTTGTTGTGGAACGGCGTGTGACGGCCACCCTCCTCTTTCTTCAGGATGTAGACCTCGGCCTCGAACTCGGTGTGCGGAGTGATCGAACCCGGCTTGGCAACAACCATACCGCGCTTAACCTCCTTCTTGTCGATACCGCGGAGCAGCAGACCTACGTTGTCGCCGGCCTCGCCCTCGTCGAGCAGCTTGCGGAACATCTCGACACCCGTACAGGTCGACGTGAGGGTCTTCTCCTCGAGACCTACGATCTCAACGGGATCACCTACATGGATCACACCGGTCTCGATACGGCCCGTTACAACGGTTCCACGGCCGGTGATCGAGAACACGTCCTCGACAGGCATCAGGAACGGCTTCTCGTTCTCACGCGGGGGAACGGGGATATAATCGTCAACGGCAGCCATCAGCTCCATGATCTTCTCCTCCCACTTCGGCTCGCCGTTCAGGCCGCCGAGTGCGGAACCACGGATGATGGGAGCGTTGTCGCCATCGTACTCATACTTGGAAAGCAGGTCGCGAACCTCCATCTCGACCAGGTCGAGCATCTCGGGATCGTCCACCATGTCGCACTTGTTCAGGAAAACAACGATGCGCGGTACGTTCACCTGACGGGCGAGCAGCACGTGCTCGTTGGTCTGGGGCATCGGACCGTCCGTAGCGGCAACGACCAGGATGGCACCGTCCATCTGAGCTGCACCCGTAACCATGTTCTTCACATAGTCGGCGTGGCCCGGGCAGTCTACGTGAGCGTAGTGGCGGTTGGCCGTCTGGTACTCAACGTGCGAGGTGTTGATCGTGATACCACGCTCTTTCTCCTCGGGGGCGTTGTCGATCGAGTCGAACGAACGGAGTTCCGACAGACCGTTCTTAGCCAAAACAGTCGTGATAGCAGCGGTAAGGGTGGTCTTACCGTGGTCAACGTGACCGATGGTACCGATGTTTACGTGCGGTTTCGACCGGTCGAATTTTTCTTTTGCCATAGTATTAAGTATTTAAAGTATTGTTAAAAATTGTCCCAAAGTTTTAAAATTCATTTCGCAGAACAAGCGAGCGACACAAACTCTCCATCATCACCGATCGGAGGCGTTCGTATCACACGCTGCTGCGTACTGGAGCGGAAGACGAGGCTCAAACTCGCGACCCTCAGCTTGGAAGGCTGATGCTCTATCAACTGAGCTACTTCCGCAAAAACAAACCGTATCAGAGTATCCCCTCCCTCACACCGCCTTGCGACGGCGCCGGGTCTGCAACTCCAACCGGCTCTCTTTTTTTGTGGGAAGTGATGGATTCGAACCACCGAAGGCGTACGCCAGCAGATTTACAGTCTGCCCCATTTGGCCACTCTGGTAACTTCCCTTGTCTTGCTCCTCTCCCGTGCGGAACAGCCTTTTTACTCGGCTTCTTCCTGTTTTATCCGGGCTTGACTTCACCTGCGCGCCGCGCCGCTCGTCTTGCCCTTTCGGGGAGGCTTCGCTCCACCGACGCTCTTCGTCGCGAAAACACCTCGTCTCTCTCGAAACTCCCAGTCTCAAAAGGTTTGTCGCATCAAACAAGTCGACCGTCATCCTCTTTTTCGACTGCTGCCATCGGCAGGGTCTTTTCAGCTCATCCTCGCGTCGGCTTTTCCGAGCCGATGGAGGGATTCGAACCCCCGACCAGCTGATTACAAATCAGCTGCTC
>JAHHQK010000009.1 GCA_020026435.1 Alistipes sp.
CGACACTCTTAATGTTGGGGTCCAGGGTTCGAGCCCCTGAGGGGGTACTAAAGAAATCAGCAAAAGCCTTGAAAGTTAAATCTTTCAAGGCTTTTTTTATTTACCCTCATCACACGGGTTATACAGCATGATCCAATATGATGACATGCCTATTGATTTCTGTTGAAGAACCGGAGCGGTTGAGGACCAAAGAATTTTCGGACAAAAAATACGCTCAAACAAGTAAATTTCTCCCACCAAAAGCCCCAATTATTCCACAAAAGCCGCCATTGGGCCGATTATTCTGTTTATCCGTTTCCCCATTCTTTCCATTCGGAAAAAATCGCCGTCCATTGAATTTCTTTTGAGTACATTTTTCACTTTTCTACATTTGCACAGATCCCGAGGCGACCATACGCCGGATCCTGCGGACGGGAAATTCATCCGCAAACAAACAACAAACTCAAAATAAAATTCAAACATGAAAACACAGAAAACATCCTCTGCACAATTTCCACCCTACATCCATCCCGAAATCACAATAATCGACATTTCGGTAGAAGCGGGATTCGCCGTCAGTGACCAGTCTTTCCCGGGCGGAGACGCCCGCCCGTTGGATTACAACTCCGACTCCTGGGTCTCAAACGATGGCGAGTAGTCCTCACCTCAAGCCTCTCTGTACGAACCATTCATATTTCAAACGCCAAACACATGCTCCATTCCATCAGAAACACCGGCATACTGACTGCCATTCTTGCCTTCGTTTCCTGCTCTTCCGATGAAGGGATCACTCCGTCACAATCCTTTCCAAGTACGGTTTCCATATCTTTCCGGGGCGAATTACCCCAAACCCGCGCTTCGATCGAAGTCGACGAAACCCTCGGCCGCTTCTCCGGCCAATGGGATCCCGACGATGCAATCACCCTCTTGGCCAACGACCAAGCCCTGCAGTTCGTCTACAATCCGGCAAGCCATCGTTTCGAGGGTAAAATAACCGACAATGCCTCGACCTGGAATTACCGGGCCATCTCGCCGCACACCTCTCTCATGCCCACCTCCATTCCCTTCGGAGCGGCGCGCACCCAGGATGGCAACAAATTCAACAATCAGTACGATCCCCTGTTGTCGAAAAACGTATTGTCTGACAAACCGGTCGGCAACGGTCCCGATGGAAAGCCACTCACCCTGGATTTCGTTCGGCTGAGTTCGATCCTGGCCCTCAAATTCACCACTTCCGTACCGGAGATTGCCGGAGAACGTGTCGAGCAGATCACCCTGAAGGTCGATAACACCCCGATCGCGGCCCGTTCATTCGACATCGACCTTACGACCGACAATGGCCGTTTGAGCAGCGAAGAAGCCTCTTCGGAGATCACGTTAAGTTACCTGCCCGAGAACCGGCCCACGGCAGCAGAAGCCAAGGCCTACTTCAATATCCCCGCAGGTGACTATCTCAACCTCCGGGCTGAAATCTCCACCGAGCACCATCGTGCCCTTCTTCCTCTCCGGGCCTCGGTCACGCTCAAAGCCGGAGAACTGGCCTTTGCAACCCGCGACATCACCCTTTGGGAAACAAAAGCCATCCAGGCCTCTCTCACCCAGATCGACCTTTGGACCAACAGCGCACGGGTGCTGACTGAGAATCTCCCCTCCGGAGCATCACTTCACTACAAACGCTCGACCCGAAACACCTGGCAAACCGCAACCCGAATTTCGGATCGGGAATTTGAAATCAGTCCCCGCTGGACAGAAGAGGGCAACACCTCTCGTCCCGACACCGACACCGGAATCTTTGCCGAAGCCTCATACGACTGGCAGGCAACCGTCGGAGAGAAGATCATCGCCTCGGGATCGTTCGGTACAATGGCAAACGGTGCCCTTATCCCGACCCTTTCCGATCCGAAACTGTCGTGCTACACCTCCGACAACAAAGCCGCCGTATTTTGGGGCAGCGGCAACAATTCGATGGCCTCAGGACTTTGCTCTTACACCGAACCCTATACCCTCATGAAGGCAGGCACAGCACCGTGGGTGGGCTTCCTCACTCCGGGCAATCTCTTCAGCGGCACCTTTGATTTTTCGACGACCAGCGGCACGGTCGGCTTCGGTCAAAAATTCGACTACTGCGGAGCACGTCCCACAGCACTCATGGTCGACTGCAAAGCCTCGATCGGCAATATCAACAAGACCCGTCACAAAAAGGATGGCAAAGATCCCTTGGCAGTCGGAGCTCCCGACGAGGCGGTTATCCTGGTATGCATTGTCGATTGGGCGGCCCGTCACCAAACGAGTTCGGGAATGTCATCTCCGACCGGAGTATGGGATCCCTCGACCCGCGAAGGTTTAACCCCCGAGCAAATTGACGGATTGATCGCCTACGGAGTCGCCTATCTCTACACAGGCGAATATTCGGCCCTCGAAATCCCACTCCACTTCTACCAAAAGACCCAGGCTCCTCCTCAGGGCAACTACACAGTGGTCATTTCGTGTTCCACGAGCCGTTACGGAGACTTCTTGAACGGTTGTTCGACCAACAAGCTATCCGTCAAGGATTTCAAGTGGGTCTATTGATTTCCGATCCGCGTTTCCCGATGAAGATACCTGCATCACAGGACATCCGTATGGGAAACGCGGATCAATCATTCCCAACGACAACGAATATCCCCGGGATTTGGATATTTCGATTTTTGGCACTACCTTTCCTCTCCGGTAACGGCCCTTCCCGCCCGCAACGTCACGGACTCCGGGGCCACTTTAGCTCAAACACCATGAATCAATTCCTCAACCACACACCGTCATCCATCTCGGGTCATATCGTCGACATCGAACAACGCCGCTGCCGCGCAGGACGAATCATCCTCGCACAGGGACGCATCCTGAGGATCGAACCTCTGGACTCCCTCCCTGCCGACGCTCCCTTTCTGCTGCCGGCTCTGACCGACGCCCACATCCACATCGAAAGCTCGATGATGATCCCCCGCAACTTCGCCCGCGTAGCCGTCACCCACGGGGTCGCCAACGCCGTCTGCGACCCCCACGAGATCGCCAATGTCCTCGGCGTGGAGGGCATCGACTTCATGATCGCCGACGGGCGCAAATCGCGCTTCAATTTCCGATTCGGACTCCCCTCCTGCGTGCCTTCGTCGCACCTCGAAACCTCCGGTGCGGTGATCGACGCCGAGCAGACCCGCAGTCTGATCCTCCGCGACGACCTGGGATTCCTGGCCGAGATGATGAACTATCCCGGTGTAGTATTCAATGACCGGGAGGTACACCTCAAGCTCCGCGCCGCCCGCAAGGCACACAAGCCCATCGACGGCCATGCCCCGGGACTCACAGGCGAGGATCTGCGCCGGTATGCCGCCGCAGGGATCTCCACCGACCACGAATGCTCCACCCTGGAGGAGGCCCGCGAACGCATCGTCTGCGGCATGAAGGTGATCGTACGCGAGGGCAGTGCCGCCCGCAACTTCGAGGCTCTGTGTCCCATCATCGGTGAAACCCCCGCGATGGTGATGCTCTGCTCCGACGACAAACATCCCGACGATCTGATCGACGGCCACATCGACACTCTCGTCCGTCGCGGACTCCGACGCGGGATTCCGATCTGGGATCTGCTGCATGCGGCGGCCATCACGCCCGTGGAGCACTACGCTATCGGTTCGGGACTGCTGCGCGAGGATGATCCCGCGACGTTCATTGCCGTGGACAACCTCTCGGATTTCAACATCGAAGCCACCCTCATCGAGGGGCATGTGGTCTACAACCGCGAGGAGGGGCTGCTCGACCGGGAGCTGACCCTGGATTTGGATCCCGTGGTCCATCCCAACCGATTCGAGGCCGCACCCATCACGGAGGAGGAACTGAGCGTTGACATCAAGGGCCGGAGCGTGAAGGTGATGGTGGCCCACGACGGCGAGCTCTACACCTCGTGCGAGGAGATGTCTCCCGAAGAAATCACCCAAGGCAACGTGCAGAAGATCATGGTGCTGAACCGCTACGGCAACGGGCGTCCTCAGGTAGGTTTCATCCGCGGATTCGATCTGAAGAGCGGCGCCATGGGTGCGACCATCGCCCACGACAGCCACAACCTCATCGTCACGGGAGCTTCCGACTCCGAGATCGTCGCTCTGGCCAATGCCCTGATCCGCACCCGCGGCGGAGTGGGCGTATGGCATCGGGGAAAGACCGAGATCCTGCCCCTGCCGATTGCGGGTCTGATGTCGGACCTCCCGGCCGAGGAGATCTCCCGCCAATACCGCCATCTGGGAGAGGTGGTCCGTGAGTTGGGTTGCGGAATGAAATCGCCATTCATCACGATGGCCTTCATGGCCCTGCCCGTGATCACCGAGTTGAAGATCACCGACAAGGGCCTGGTCGATGTCCGCGCCTTCGACTTCACGGAGCTGGTAACGCGCTGATTGCACAAGGCATCCGGGGTGTCACGCCCCTAACGACCTCCCGAGGTCAAGTCTGACAGGCAAGGACAGCCAAACGGACGGGGACAGATTTACAGACGGACAAATAGACCGAAGATCAGGCGGGAAGAACGCCCCCCGCAACGTTCAGAAGGCCGGGCGCACGGAGTTTCGGGTTCAACACAAGCCTCAATATCAGCAAAAAAACAAGGCACATCACTACGAGAGAACATACAGAAATCACCCCTGTCGCAGAGCACTGTGACAGGGGTGATTTTCTTAAAGGAAGAGGATTTTGATACCCCCTCTTTCGTATGTCCTACGTCCGGTGAAGGTTAGGCCGGATAGACCAAATTGGCATCGGAGATCTGCTCCAGCACCTCGTGGAGGTACTTGGCAGCCTCCCAGCGGGCCATCGGCAGGTTCATCATCAGACAATTACCGCAATCGCGGGCCGTGGCTCCGGGGACTTCACCCTCGTAGCCGGCAATGAACGAGAAGGTCTCGATCATCAGGGGCAGGATCTCACGCGAGGTAAGATCGCCCTTCACGATCAGGTAGTTGCCCGTCAGACACCCCATCGGGCCCCAATAGATGATGCGATCGGCCCACACGGGGTGGTTACGCAGGAAAGTGGCGGCCAGATGCTCCATCGTGTGGATGGCCTCGGGGCTCAGAGCCGGCTCGCGGTTAGGCTCTTTCATGCGCACGTCGAACGTGGTCACGATCTGATCGCCCACACGATCCTGGCGCGAGACGTAGATGCCGCGCAGCAGTTTGATGTGATCGACCGTAAAACTCGGTATCTTTTTCATGGTATTCTTTAGAGTTTATGAGGTAATACTTGTAAAAAGGTCTCGGTGACGCGGAACGACCGATCGGCCATCTCGCCCCAGAAATCACGGTACTGTGTGGCGTTCTCGTCGCTCTGAGCGGGGCTGTCGCTGATGATGCGGAAGCTCAGGAACGGGACCTCGAACAGGTGGCACACCTGCGCAATCGAGGCCGACTCCATATCGACGGCCAGTCCCCGGGGGAAACGCTCCTTGATCCAGTTCAGCGACTCACGGTCCGTGATGAAGCGGTCGCCCGTACAGATCAGACCTCCGTGGATCGGGGTGTCGACCTCAAGCCCCACGGCAGCGGCATAGAGGCGGGCATCGCCCTCGAAACGGGCGGGAAGGCCCTGCACCTGGCCGTATTCGTTGCCGTCACCGCACCACACGTCGTGGTAGACCGTCTGAGCACCCACCACCACATCCATAATCCGCACCGAGGTGTCGATACCTCCGGCCACGCCCGTGCTGATGATGCAGTCGGGGTGGAAGTTGCGGATCAGCTCCGTGGTTCCCGCGGCGGCGTTGACCTTACCGATGCCGCACTGCATGAGCACCACGCTGTTCTCGCCGCTCTTGCCGCAGATGTAGTCGAACGGCGGGAGGGAGTGTTGCGTCTTGTCGGTCAGTTGTTCGGCCAGCTGTCTCTGCTCGGAGGTCATGGCCGTGATGATTCCTATCTTCATATTCTTGTTTTCAATTTTCTGAGGGCAAATTTACAACTTTTTTGTCACCCCTCAAAAAAAAGCACCGGACCGAAGATTTGGTTTTCTTCAGTCCGGCGAACATTTGCCATCGGCGCGGAACGGTCGTCCTTCAGAAATTTCCCGGAAGAGGCCACCCCTATGACGGGCCTCCTCCGAGGAATTTCCTTCCTAACCTTATTCCTGACTATTTCGCCATGGCGTGGTGATAACCCCGGGTCTTGTTCCAGTCGCCGCGCGTGAAGTCCGGCACGGCCACAGGAGCGCTCTTGTGCTCCAACGACATGGCCGTCAGATCGCCGATACACGACCACTCGGCGGCATCATACACATCCTGGTCCAGCGGCAGGCCGTTGTGCAGACAGTAGATCAGACGGTAGTCCATGATGAAGTCCATACCACCGTGGCCGCCCACCTCGCGGGCTTTGGCCTCGATCTCGGCGGTGATCGGATGTTTGTAGACCTGCATCAGTTCCTCGCGCATCTGCTCCGACACGAAGTCGTGGGCGTTCAGGTCGTCGTATTTGACACCCGACTCGGCAAGGCCATCCGGATGGAAGGCAAAGCCCTCGATGGGGTATTTGTTGGCAAAGCCCTTCGTACCCGTCACCTGGAACAGGCGGTTGTAGGGACGCGGCGTGTAGACGTTGTGCTGCAGGTGGATGACCTTGCCCTTCTCGGTTTTGATGAAGGTCAGCGTGTGGTCACCGTTGGCGAACTCCGTGGCGCCCATCTGCTCCTTGGCCGTGGCCAGGCCGTTGACCGACTTGGTATCCATCGACACCAGATAGTTCATCTTGTCGCCGCGGTGGATGTCGAACAGCTGACATACGGGGCCAAGGCCGTGGGTGGCATAGACGTCACCGCGATGCTTCTGGTTGAAATCCAGACGCCAATTGTTGTGGTAATCCTTCCAGTAAGGATCAAGGTTGTGGATATATGCGCCCTCGGCCATCAGCATCTCACCGAAGAGGCCATTGTGGGCCATATTGAGGGTGGTCATCTCGAAGAAGTCATAGACGCAGTTCTCCAGCATCATGCAGTGGCGGCGCGTCTTCTCGGCCGTATTGACCAACTGCCAGCACTCATCGAGCGACGTGGCGGCGGGCACCTCCACGGCTACGTGGTGGCCGTGCTCCATGGCGTAAACGGCCATCTCGACGTGCTTCTGCCACGGGGTGCAGATATAGACCAGGTCGATATCCTCGCGATTGCAGAGTTCCTTCCAGCCCTCCTCGCCGCTATAAAGGTCGGCTGCAGGCAGGTTACCGTCCGTCAGGATCTTCTGGGCTTTCTCGGCGCGGTCCGGCTCCAGGTCACACAGAGCCTTGATCTCCACACCGTCGATATGGGTATAACGCTCCACGGCTGCGGGGCCTCTCATGCCCAGGCCGATGAAACCGATCCTTACGGTCGGGATGGGATCCACCCTCAGCCCCAAGACCGATTCCTGGCCGGGTTCACGCGCGGGCACGTCGAAGGTAATGACGCCATCGACCACTTTCCAGTTCTGCTTCGGCGTCGAATCGCACGACGCAAAGCCGAGAACCAGCGCGACTAATGCGATTAATGAAAATAATTTCCTCATTTGTGTTTTAATTTTAGGTTTGTTTGCGAAAATGATATAAGAGATATGCTTTTTCAGAATGTAGTTTTCAGTTTGTTTTTTAGGTTTCAAATCTTTTGGATTCCGATACAATGTTAGAAAAAATTTTACGGTTGCACTAATTTTCCGGACAAAAATTTCGAGTTTCTCTAAAAAAACCGATCTTTATTTCGCTTAAAAACCCAGCAAAAGCCACAATATCATCAACTTGCACCGATACGGCATTCCATCTAAAACGAAACACAATCGAAACTTTCGGCCCGTAACCCGAGGCCCAGATTCGAAAGAATCAGATATCGGCAATGTGGAGGTTGATACCCCGCGACTTGATCTGCGAACGAACATTTTGAGGCATATTGCTGTCCGAAACAATGGTGTTGACCTCGTCGACCTTGCCGATGAAAGCGAAACTGCGGCGGTTGACCTTGGTCGAATCGAATACGGCGACCACCTCCTTGGCCATCGACATCATCGTGCGGTTGATGTTGGCCTCCTCGATGTTGGGGGTTGATAGTCCGTTTTCGAGCGAGAAGCTGTCCACACCCAGGAAGAGTTTGTCGCTATAAAAAATCTTGAGGTTGGATTCGGCAATGGGCCCCACGGTCGACTGCGACTGGGTGCGAACATTACCGCCCAGTACAATAACGTTAAACCTCTTGTAATTAAGTAATTCACCGGCAATATTCAGACCATTGGTAATGATCGTAAGATTGTGGAAATGCTCCAGATTGCGGGCAATTTCGAGGGTTGTGGTTCCCGAGTCGAGTACGATGGTGTCGCCGTCTTCGATGAGTGTCGAGGCGAGCCGTCCGATGGCCTGCTTGGCGGGACGGTTATAGAGTTTCTTGTTGTTGATGGACAGGTCGTCCTTCGTCTCCTCGTAGATCTTGCGCAAAGCCCCGCCATGGGTGCGAATGATCAGATTGCGCTCGCTGAGGTTGTTCAGATCCTTTCGGATCGTAACCTCCGAAACGTTGAACCGTTCGTGAAGTTCCCGAACCGAAATCGAAGGATGGTCCGTAAGAGCCTGAAGGATCAAAGCCCGTCTTTCCTTGGTGCTGTTAGAAGTTTCCATAATCACAGGTTAAAATTCCCCCCGCGCACCACTATCTGCGCGCAAGTAAAAATATGGTTAATCAAATATTTACAAGATTCAATCTTAAAAGAGAACTAAAAAAGAGATTGGTTGACACTGCAAAGATACAAAATTTCCGAAATTTCAAAACGGAATCTCGTTTTTTTAAAACGAAACACCATCGAAACATTATTTACGACACTCGCAAAGCACAAAACAAACTGAGAAACAATATAATAACAGCACACAAATATTCTCATACAATATAAAAGTGAAAATATAGGACATAAAACATTACGAATCTTTTGAAAAGTCTTATATTTGTATTGCCTAAAAAAATGTACCCAACCTCAACATGACAACCAAAGGACTTCATACTTATCGGGAGATCATGCAACAACCCGAAATGTGGCTGCAGGAATACGAGTCGTTGTGTGCCCACCGTCAGCAGATCGCCGACTTTCTGGCCCGCCATCTGAACGCCGATACCCGGATCATATTCACCGGAGCAGGAACATCGGCCTACATCGGCGACATTCTGGAAGCAGGCGCGGCCTCCACCCCCTTTCGCGGGGCCCGGGCCATCCCCACGACCGACCTGGTCACCAATCCCGAATTGTGGTTGTCCCCCGAACAGGACACGCTTCTGATCTCGTTCGCCCGCTCGGGCGAGTCGCCCGAAAGCCTGGCCTCGATCCGTCTGGCCGACGAGATCTGCGGCAAACGCCTCACCCACATCTTCATCACCTGCAACGCCGAGGGGCAGCTGGCCCGCATGGCCCCCTCCTACCCCGACTGTCTGTTGCTGCTTCTCCCGCCGGAAACCGACGACAAGAGCCTGGCCATGAGCAGCAGTTTCTCGACCATGCTGCTCACGGGACTGCTTTTGGCCGATTTTGACAACATACTCCGACATCACGCTCATGTAGAGCGTCTTATGACCGACACCATAGCCTCGATGGCACTCTCGCTCGAGCCGATCCGCGAAATCGCAGGCCGGAATTTCAAGCGTGCGATATTCCTCGGCTCCGGTCCGCTGAAGGGCGTAGCCGAAGAGTCGCGGCTCAAGTTGCAGGAACTGACCGACGGCGAGGTGATGTGTTGTTTCGATTCGTTTCTCGGCTTCCGCCACGGCCCCAAGGCCGTCATCAAGAAGGATGCCCTGCTCGTGTATCTGATAGCGGACGACCCCGAGGTCAGACGCTACGAAGAGGATCTGATCCGACAGATCGACGCCAACAACCGGGTGACGGCCGTGGTGAGCGTATCGTCCAGGCCCTTCGTGCTGAAAGGCATCAAGAACGATCTGAACGTGGTACTCAACGGAGGGGCATCCCGCCACGGAATCCTGAGCTGCGTGCCCTATGTCTTCACGGCCCAGCTGCTCGGCTACTTCAAGTCGCTCACCATGGGGCTTGATCCCGACTCCCCCTCGGTTTCGGGCAACATCTCGCGGGTGGTCGAAGGCGTAAGGATCTACCCCCGTCCGAAATCACCTGCGGACCACACCCCCGACACCTTATAATCCTTCAAAAAAAAGACACTGACCCATCACCATGCAACCCAACACCTATAACCTATTATATGATCAAACACCCGACCCCATGCAACGATTCGATGTGACGGCAATCGGCGAACTGAACGTCGATCTGATCATGGGCGGAATCGAAAGTTTCCCCGAAGTCGGAAAAGAAAAATACGCCCACCGTATGCTGCTCACCTTAGGCAGCTCGACGGCCATCTTCGCGGCCAACACCGCAGCACTGGGCACATCGACAGCCTTTGCAGGCATGATCGGCCGCGACACATTCGGTGGCGTTGTGAAGGATTCGCTCCGCCGTCAGGGTGTCGACACCTGCTTCGTGGTCGAATCGGAGCGGACAACGACGGGAGTCACCGTCGTGATGAACTACGCCGACGACCGCGCCAATCTGACCTACCCGGGAGCCATGGACGAGCTTCGGCTCAAGGACCTCGACCCCACGCTCTTCGACCGCACACGCCACATCCACCTCTCCTCGCTTTTCATGCAGGCCGGGCTGAGCCTCGACCTCGACGCCCTCTTCGAGAAGGCCATGGAGAAAGGTATGACACTCTCGCTCGATACACAGTGGGATCCCTCGGAGCAGTGGAATTTCGATCTAAGGAAGTATCTCCCCATGATCGACCTCTTCATGCCCAACCAGACCGAACTGATCGCCATGACCCACACCCACTCGCTCGACGAGGCCATCCGCTACATCATCCCCTTCATCAAGCACGCCGCCGTAATCAAGTGCGGAGCCCAGGGCTCACTGCTCGTACTCAACGACGGTCGCACGATCCCCGCCCCGGCCTACACCAACCGGCAGGTGGTCGACACAGTCGGTGCAGGAGACAGTTTCAATGCGGGATTCATCCACGCCTTCATCCGCGGATGCGACCTTGAGGAGTGCCAACGCCTGGGCAACCTGATGGGTGCGCTCAACACTACGGCAGCAGGCGGTACGGGAGCCTTCTCGCCCAAGGAGACGATTTCCCAACGGATCTATGATCTGTTCGGCGAGCAAATAGACCTGTAAAAAAATGTCTAACACCATAAAAACCAACCCAAAATGAAATACCTGAACTTAATGCTGGCTGTCGGAGTGCTTTCGTGGCATGGAGCGGCCGATGCCCAAACCCAAGAAGAGGCCTTCAAGGCCCGCATCCAAGAGGCCAAAGAGCTGAAATTAAAGGATTTTGAGCCGCATTCGATCTTCAATATTCCCGAGACTCACGTCGAAAAGGCCCGTTTCAGCGTGATCGACGCCCACTCGCACGACTACGCACTGACCGACGAAGAGATCCGCAAATGGATCGAGACGCAGAAGAAATGCGGCATCGAAAAAACCCATATCATGCACTGCGAATGGATCGGCCGACCCTTCGAGGAGATCGTCCGCAACTATGGTCCCTACAAGGATCACTTCGCTTTCTGGTGCTGCTTCGACTACACGGGATTCGACAAGCCGGGATGGGAGAAACACGCTCTGGAGAGTCTGAACCGCGCCTGGGAGCTGGGAGCCGTCGGTGTCGGCGAGATGGACGACAAAGGCTTCGGCGACACCTACGCACGCCCCGTGTCGGGTAAGGGCATCCACCTGGACGATCCCCGTCTGCGCCCGCTCATCGAGCGTTGCGGCGAACTCGGAATGCCGATCAACATCCACGTGGCCGAGCCGATCTGGATGTACCAGCCCCTCGACAACCACAACGACGGACTGCTCAACGGCGCCACATGGGCCATCGATACCACTCAGGAGGGCTGCTACGACTACGAGGAGCTGATGCAGTCGTTTGAACGCGCTCTGAAAGCCTATCCCAACACCACCTTCATCGCCTGCCACTACCTCAACATGACACAGGATCTGGAGCGTCTGGGCGCACTGCTGGATCGCTACCCCAATTTCTACATCGACCTGGCCGGACGTTTGGCCGAATCGACCGTCACGCCGCGAGCCACCCGCCGCTTCCTGATCAAATACGCCGACCGAGTACTCTACGGCACCGACAACGGCACCGAGGCCGACATGTACCAACTCTCGTTCCGACTGCTGGAGACCGAAGACGAACACATCTACAACCCCAATTTCGGCTACCACTGGTCTTACAGCGCGCTGAACCTGCCGGACGATGTACTAAAGAAGATCTACCACGACAATGCCACACGTTTATTCCAACGCAAAAAGATTTCCAAAAAATAACAATTCTTCACGACACCTTACGATGAACCGGAGTCTGCAATTGATGATGACACTTATGGTCGGCCTGTGCTCAGGCTGCGGACCAGAAGTGTCGTTCTCAAACGGAGACCTGATCATCGAGGTCGACAACCGGATGCACTGGCGCGTCGAGAATGCGGACTCCCGGGTCGGAACCTTCCACGAAGCGTTCTACCCCGAGGGATCTCTCTGCGTCGATGATCTGACGCTGGCCGATTTCAAGATCCAGCAGGCAGAATGCGACTCCACGGGATACCACCTCGTCGGCCGGTGCGACCGCGGGGATGTATCCTTCGAGAAACACTGGAGCATACGCCGCCTCACATCGCTGCCCGGCATGGCTCTGGTCGAGACCTTCTACGTCAACCGCGGCCGCAGCGTCACGCTCCACTCCACAGACCAGATGCAGATGAGGATCGACGTCGATTCGATGGTCTGGTCGTTCCAGCCCTCCACCTCGATGATGCGCCGGGACTGGATCCAGCCCGTCACCCGGGGATTCGAACAGGAGAATTTCCTGGGGATGAACAACACCGACTACGGAGGCGGCATCCCGATGGTCGATCTCTGGCGCAAGGACGGCGGCATGGCTACGGGTCTGGTCGAGCCCACACTCCAACCCGTGTCGATGCCCGTCAAGTGGATGCGCACCCGCAATTCGGCATCGATGTCCCTCCACCGCGAGTACGCCTGGCTGCCGGAGCTGAAACCGGGGGACACCCTGCGTTTAGACAAATCGTTCGTGGCCGTACATCGGGGCGACTTCTACAATCCGCTCCACCTCTTTGCCCGGTACATGAAGCAATACGTCGGAATCCGCTTTGCGGATTCCGAGCCCGAGGCCTTTGAACCGGTTTGGGGTGCGTGGGGCTACAAGCGGGACTTCACCCCCGAGGAGGTGATCGCCACTCTGCCCAAAGTCGCCGAACTGGGATTCGGATGGGTCGATATCGACGACGGATACCAAAAGTGCGAGGGTGACTGGGAGCCTTGTGAGAGATTCCCCCACGGCGGACGCGATATGCGCCGCATGGCCGACAGCATCCACGCCTACGGCATGAAGGCCAAGTTGTGGTGGGCCCCTTTGGCCGCCGACCCCGACTCCGAGATTCTGAAACGCCACCCCGAGATGCTGCTGCTCACCAACGAAGGAGCCTACCGCTTCATCACCTGGTGGAATAGCTTCTACCTCTCGCCGAGCAATCCCACCACTCGCGAATATTCACTTGCGCTGGTCGACCGTTTCCTCCGCGAGTGGAATTACGACGGTCTGAAACTCGACGGCCAGCATCTGAACTGCTGCCCCGAGGACTACAACCGACAAAACGGTCTTGAACATGCGATCCAAGCCCCCAAGCAGCTGCCCCTGTTCTACAAGAGCCTGTTCGACCACGCCCGCTCGATCAAGGACTACGCCGTCATCGAGCTTTGCCCGTGCGGTTGTGCCTTCAACTTCTTCAATATGCCCTACATCAACCAGGCGGTGGCCTCCGACCCCATGTCGAGCCGACAGATCCGCCAGCGTTGCAAGACCTACAAGGCCATCAACCAGAGTCTGGCCTTCTTCGCCGATCATGTGGAGCTGAGTGACAAAGGTTGCGACTTCGCCACGCAGGTCGGCATCGGAGCGGTCCCGGGATCGAAATTCACCTGGTCCGAGAACCCCGATCCCGGGCAGGATTTCCTGCTGACTCCCGAAAAGGAGGAACTGTTCCGCAAATGGATCGGGATCTACCGCCAGAAGATGCTCTCCCGGGGCCGGTACCTGAACCTCTACGACATCGGATGGGACACGCCCGAATGCCACGTCATCGAGCGTGAGGGTCGTATGTACTACGCCTTCTATGCCGAGGAGTGGAGCGGTGCCGGGATCACCCTCCGAGGGCTGGATCCCCAAAGGACATATACGGTCTGCGAATACGCCGACTCGCAACGCGAATACACAGTCGAGGGACGCAACCCCGTAATCCGACCCCGATTCCGGGACTCGTATCTGATCGAGGTCTACTGACAACGAAAGACAAGAGAACAAAGAGATAAAAAAGAGGAAGACAAGAGAAAGAGACTGAGATATGCAATAACGAATCAAAAACCAACAACTAACTTAAATTCAAAAACATGAAATTTCTACACAAGATGCAATTATTCTATGCGTTGTTCCTCCTGTTGTCCACAACAGGTGTCTACGCACAGTCCGCAGTGCGGGGATTGGTGTCTTCGGGAGAAGACGGCCAGCCGCTAATCGGTGTGACGGTCTATGTCGAGACGGACATGACCCGCGGTACCACCACCGATGCCGAAGGCCACTATTCGCTCCAGGCCAAACCCGAGGAAGTACTGGTATTCAGCTTCATCGGCTTCCAGACCGTCAAGGAGAAGGTCAACCGGCGCACGACCATCGACGTCAAAATGCCCTCGCAGGCCAACGAGTTGGACGAAGTCGTGGTGATGGGTTATTCGGCACAGAAAAAGACCGAACTTTCGAGTTCGATCGTGTCGATCAAAGGCGATGAACTGACCAATGTCACCACCCCCGATGTAGGAAATATGTTACAGGGCAAGGCCGCCGGTGTGCTGGTCTACAACACGTCGGGACAGCCCGGTTCCAACGCCACGATCCGCGTCAGAGGTACTGGCTCCATTTCGGCCAACTCCGACCCGCTGTACGTCGTCGACGGAATCATCGGCGGCACATTCAACCCCAACGACGTCGAGACACTGACCGTCCTGAAGGATGCCGGAGCAACGGCCATCTACGGATCGGAAGGTGCGGGTGGTGTCATCGTCATTACCACCAAGTCGGCCAAGAAGGGCCAGCAGACGGCCGTCAACGTCAAGATCTCGGCCGGTATCAAGCAGGTTCTCGACGGCAACATGAAGATGATGAACTCGCGCGAACTGTATGAGACCCAAAAGAAGTTCATGCCCGAGGTATTGTTCAACACCCAGCGTCCCGCCACCCTGCTGGATCAGGATTTCGACTGGCTCGACCACGTATTCCGCACGGGTGTCGTACAGAACTACTACGCCTCGCTGGCCGGAAGCACCGGCAAGACCAGCTACTTCATCAGCCTGGACCACTACAACGAGGAAGGTACGTTGATCAACACCAAATACGCCCGCACGACGGCCCGCGTCAACCTGTCGACCGACCTGTCGAGCAAGGTAAAACTCAACACGCGTATCGCCTACACCAACACCCGCGACAAGAGCGCATCGAGCTACATGACACTGGAGGGTTCCTACGGCATGCTGCCCTGGGACAATCCCTACAACGCCGACGGGACTCCCAAGGATCTGATCCACGACTCGTCGCTGCCCTGGCTCTCGCAGCAGCGCTACAACACCTTCTTCAACGAGCAGTACAACTACGCCAAATCCCACGGCAACAACCTCTCGGCCGACCTTCAGCTCTCGTGGCAGATCACCCCATGGCTGTCGATAAGCAGTTCGAACCGTTTCTCACTGGCCAATTCCAAATACTCGGTATTCATCGACCCCCGCACCTGCTCCAAAGGAGAGCCGCTCCAGGGTTCTCTGTCGCAGACCTCCAACGAGGGATGGGGCATCTCGACTTCCAACGTGCTGAAAGCCTCCAAGCAGTTCGGCAACCACAGCATCAACGGTCTGTTGGGTTATGAGTACGGAATCAACAAAGACGAGATGATGTCGGCCATGGGTAAGGACATGCCCGCCGGAATGTCGTCGCTCGATGTCACGCAACCCTACTCCGTCGGCGGTTACGACCTCTGGGGCGAAGGTTACTCGTTCTTTGCACAGGCTCAGTACAGCTACGCCAACAAATATATGCTCACGGCTTCGTTCCGTGCAGATGCCAGTTCGAAATTCGCACCCAAGAACCGTACGGGTTACTTCCCCTCGGTAGCCGGCGCATGGGTCATCAGCCGCGAGAAGTGGCTGGCTGACAGCAACGTCCTCAAACTGCTCAAGCTGCGTGCATCGTGGGGCGAGACCGGTAACTCGAGCATCGGTTCGTACATGTATCTGGATTCCTACAAGTTCTCGAGCCAGTATCAGCAGAACGTCACCGCCATGCCCGTACGCAAAGCCAACCCCTACCTGGGCTGGGAGACTGCCGACATGACGTCGGTCGGTGTCGATGTCAATCTGTGGGACCGTATTGAGCTGACGATGGACTTCTACCACATTGTCAACAAAGACCTGCTGCTCAACGTCCCGACTGCTCCCCACACCGGATTCTTCGACAAGCTGGACAATGCCGGCCGCGTCCGCAACCGCGGTTTCGAGGCCGTACTGACCACCACCAACATCCTCCACAAGAACTTCTCGTGGACCACCTCGTTCAACATCTCGCTCAACCGCAACAAGGTGCTTTGGACGCCTTCGACCGAGGGATTCCTCCAGTCGAACTTCGCCGGAACGGTGACTCAACTCGTACGCCCGGGCCACGACATCTACAGCTGGTATATGCCCAAATGGCTGGGTGTCGATCCCACGAACGGTGACCCCGTATGGGAGAAAGTCGTACGCGACGAAAACGGCAATATCATCAACCGCGTGCCGACCAACAAGGTCAACGAGGCCGAAAAACAGATCGTCGGTACCGCCACCCCGAAATTCAGCGGTGGTTTGAGCAACTCGTTCAAGTTCTTCAACTTCTCGCTCGACGTATTCTGCAACTTCGTCTACGGCAACAAGATCTTCAACTTCGACCGCACGCTCTACGATAACGACGGTGCCCGTAGCGACTTCAACATGGTCTCGATGGACAACGGTCTGAAATGGAAGCGTTGGGAGAAACCCGGCGACGCCGCCACTCACCCCAAACTCGTGGCCTTCGGCAACAAGAACTCCGACGCCGTGTCGTCGCGTTACCTCGAGGACGGCAGTTTCTTCCGCATCAAGAACATCACCCTGGCCTACGACTTCCCCAAGCAGCTGCTCCAGAAGATCCACATGAGAGGTCTGAGAGTCTACTTCTCGGCCGACAACGTGGCAACCTTCACACGCTTCTCGGGCATGGACCCCGAGGTCAATCTCCAGGGTTCGCGCGGCGTGCTGGCCGGCCTCTACCAGTCGCCCTACCCCGTGGGCCGCACTTTCACCTTCGGTCTCGATCTGACCTTCTAACCCCAATGAATTTATCATCCAACCGAAAAATCACAAAATGATGAAAAAGATATTAGGAATACTCTTATTCCCGTTGCTGCTGGCCTCCTGCGAACTGGACCACACCCCCAACAACGAAATGACCTCGGGCGAGCTGGAGAAGAATCCCCAGTCGGCCGTTTACAGCACCAATGGCAACTACGCCATGTTCAAGGATTACCTCGAGTACAACGGTACGGTCTACTTCGGCAACTCCTACATCCGTCACTACTTCCAGATGGCCGAGTTCCACGGAGACTGCGTCAACCTCTCGAACAAGACCGAGGACCCGCTCTACGACGAGATGTGTTACAGCGACCTGGTAACCGCCAAACCCAACGCCTATCTGTGGTGGTGCGCCTACCACATCATCTACGGCGCAAACTCCATCATCGAAACCCTTCACGAGGGTACGTCGCCCTCGAATGACCACATCCTGGGTGAGAATTACTTCCTGCGTGCCCTCTGCCACCTGCACCTGGCCACACTTTACGCCAAGCCCTACTCCATGGGCCGCGACAACATGGGTGTGATCATCAGCACCAGCACCGATGTTGAGAGCCATGTCCGCGCCTCAATCGGCGACACCTACGACCAGATTGTCAAAGACCTGATCAAGGCCGCCGACCTGATGAAGGAAGACGAAAGCCGCGTCACCAACCACGGCTACGCATCGCGCGATGCTGCCCTGGGTCTTCTGAGCCGCGTCTATCTCTACCGCGAGGAGAACGACAAGGTGATCGAAACGGTCAACACCATGCTGGCCGGAGCTACGCCGCTGAGCAAACTCGATCCCGATCCCACCACCTACTTCACCCGCACACTGACCTCGCCCGAGACGCTTTGGGCCGTGGCTCAGGTAGCCGGCACGGAAGATTCGCAGGGTCGCGAGTCGATCGGTTCGATGTACTACACCCCCGACGAGAAAGGTCAGGGCGGATGGGCCGAGATGTACTACACCGACCCGCTGAGACTCCGTCTGAAACGCTTCCCCGAGGACTTGCGCAACTCCTACTGCGAGCCGCTGAAGCCCGACACCGAGGGCAAGCTCCAGGCTCACTGGCCCGTCGAGAGCCAGAACAAGGACGCCTTCCGTCTGAACGAGATCCGCAACGTGGTCAAGACCGAAAACGGATACAGATTCACCGATGAGGATATGGCCGGGATCAAGATCGAGACACGCAAGGTGAACTGGGACACGCGCCACTACATCCAGTGGAAGGGCGAGGAGCACGAGATCTTCATCGATGTGAAGATGTTCACCAACAACACCTGCCCGGCACTGATGTGCAAGAAATTCTCGTGGCAGGACGGAGTGCCGATGCTCTGCTCGCCGGTCATGATCCGCTGGGGTGAGGTGATCCTGAACCGTGCGGAAGCCTACGCCAAGACGGGGCAGAACCAGGAGGCTCTGGACGACGTGAACGCCCTGCGCCAGCGTGCCGGACTCTCGGGCGATGCCCTCTACACGCTCAACAACTACACCCAAGCTGGTTATGAGACTGTTCTCGACGCCGTACTCGACGAGCGTTTCGTGGAGCTCTGCTACGAGGGTCACCGCGCATTCGACGTCTACCGCAACAAGCGCAAGCTGGACCGCCGCTTTGCAGGCGTACAGCCCTGGGAGGTGATCGACTACACCGACAACCGCATCCAGTACCGCATTCCTTCCGACGAGATCTCCGTGAGCGGAATCCCGCAGAACGATTAATTCCAAATTGTTTGACCCGGATAAAAAACGAAATTCATGAAAAAGCATATTTTCAAGACTTCATTAGCGCTGCTCATGTCGGCCATGCTCTCGACATCGTGCAGCATCGACGATCCCGTTGCGGGACCGATTGTCGGCGGCGGCGATAATTCTGACCTGCCGCAGGAAGAAGAGGTGATCCTCGACATGGACGGCAAATTCGAGGATTGGAACCTCATCCCCGAACACAGCCTCGCCTCGGCCGACGTGCCGGAAGATGCCTTCCTGAAGGGAGGCAAGAAGATCAAGTGCTACGCCGGAGCGACCTTCGTGAACCTCTACGTCGAATTCCGTGAGGATCCCCAGCATCCGGTCGACGCCATGCACATATTCATCGACAGCGACGATGACCAGACCACCGGTACGGGTTCGACCCTCTGGGTGGACAACGGCTCGGATCTGATGTTCGAGGGCGCTATCGACAACGCCACGACCTACGACCCCACGGGATTCATCTACACGGGTAAGCCCCTGGCCGACGAGTGGAGCTGGAATCCGGTCGTGGAGCAGGGCATGGGCATCTGCAAGAACTCGCAGTTCGTCGAACTGTCCAACGGCAACAAAGCTTTCGAGATGACGATCCTGCGCAGCGCAATCCCCTCGCTGAAGAAGACCTTCCGCATCAGCGTGGGTCTGCTCTCCGAATGGAACGACATCGCGCTGCTGCCGGCTGCCAGTGCCGTCATTGAGGCCGGAACGCCCGTCCACGGTGCTGCCGAAATGTTGTCGGTGGGTCACACCGACGGCGGTGACCAGCCCGATCCGGACCAGAAAGATCCGTCGAATGCGCAGATCTCGATCGACGGCAATTTCGGCGATTGGGACGCTCTCGACGCCCGCGACATCTTCGAGGTCAACGTGACTTCCAATGCCTTCTTCAAGGAGGCCCACAAAATGAGGGGCTGCTACAATGCCGACTTCCTCTACCTCTACTTCGAGCTTGACGGCTCGGCCGAGGCCACGAACGGCATCCTCGACATCTACATCGACGCCGACGGCAAATTCAACCCCGACGGCTCAGCCGCAACGGGCCACGGAGGCTGGATGTGGAAGAACAACGGCAGCGACTACCTGATCCAGGGCGTTCTGTGCGACCCCGAGACCAAGGAACCGGTGATCTACAACCCCGAGATGTTCCGCTACACGGGCACCCCGATGGCCGAAGAATGGGCATGGGAATCGGTGGTCCAGTCGGGTCTGGTCAACAGCAGCGAGATTAAGACTCTGCCCAACGGCGACCGGGCTCTCGAGTGCGCCATTCTCCGCTCGGCCGTACCCAACATGGGCGATGACATCCGCCTGGGTATTCTGGTCGAGAAGATGGGCTGGACCGGAGAGTGCGGTCTGCTGCCGACGCTCGATGCCGTCGACAACCAACACGTTCCCGCTGAACTGATGCACATCAACTTCAACCGCCGCAACGATGTCGACACCCCCGTTGAACCCGAACCCACACCCTCGGAGGCTCAGATCACGATCGATGGAGACCTCTCGGATTGGGACAAGATCGAGGCCAAGGATCTGTTCGACGTCAAACTGGAGGAGGGCGCCTACTTCACGGCCGCCCGCGAGATGAAGGCCTGCTACAACCAGGATTTCATCTACGTCTACCTGGCCTACGAGACCACGGCCGACGTTATCCCCGGCATTCTGGATCTCTACATCGACTCTGACACCAAATTCGACGAGAACGGTGCGGCTCTGACCGGCCATGGCGGCTGGTTGTGGTCCAACAACGGCAGTGACTACTTCGCCCAAGGTATGATCTACGATCCCGATGCCCGGGAAGACCTCAAGTTCAACCCCGAGCTGTTCATGTACACCGGAGCCCCCATGGCTCAGGAGTGGGCCTGGACATCGGTGGCTCCCGCCGGTTCGGGTATCATCACCAGCGCGAAAGCCGTGGCTTTGGACGACAAGACCAAGGTCATCGAGTTTGCGATCCTCCGTTCGGGCATTCCCAACCTGGGCAATGAGATCCGGCTGGGCCTCCTGCTCGAGAAGTCCGGCTGGGCCGGTGAGTGCGGTCTGCTGCCGGCTCACGCAGCCGTCGACGGAGCCCATGTCCCGGCCGACATGCTCCACATAAACTTCCGCAAGGGTAATCCCTCGGCCAAGAACACACGATAATCCCTCCGCCGGGGATTTCCCCAAAAAGATACCGGAGATGTCCTTTCCAAGAGCATTTCCGGTATCTCGTTGACAACGATCCATAAAAATTCATCATTCAAAATCAGAGGCCCTTTCCCAAGAGGCCCGCACCTAAAAAATCAACCAATGAAAAGAAAATTCATCCGATTGATGCTTCTGCCACTGCTCATGGCCTGTGGTATATCGCTCCAGACCGGTTGTTCCGATGACAGCTCGGTCAATCCCCTCCAACCCCACCGTCCGGTGGAGCCGCCTCGTCCGGGTGATCTGGACGACACGACCGATCCCGACCGTGTGGTGGTCACCTACACCGAGGATCTCGAAGCATTTCCCAATCCCGAACGCGGATTCTACACCTCGAGCATCTTCTACCTCAAGAACGGCAAGATCCCCTCTCCGCTCAATCCTGTCACACTCAAGGCCAACCGCACGCAGCACCGCACGCTGATCCTGGCCGAGTATTTCCTCACGGATTTCATCGACAAACCGCTGTCGGAGGCCGCCCTGGAACTCGTCCGCAAGAATATGCAGATCATGCGCGAAAACGGTACCAAATGCATTATGCGCTTCGCCTACACCGACTCGCAGGACGTCAAACCCCACGACGCCACCGAGGAAGTGGCCCTGGAGCACATCGCCCAGCTCTCGCCCATCCTCCACGAATATGGTGACGTGATCCTGGTCTTCCAGGCCGGATTCATCGGCACCTGGGGCGAGTGGTACTACACCGACAATTTCGTATTCAACCCCCAGACCGAGGAGGATTACCTCCCGCGCCGCCGATTGATCGAGGCGCTGCTCAAGGCCGTGCCCACAAACCGCACGATCGCCATCCGCACGCCGAAAGCCACCATGATGAGCATGGGTCTCGACGCCAAGAACCTGATCACCGAGGCCACGGCCTATGACGGTTCGGACCGCTCGCGTCTGGGCGGCCACAATGACTGCTTCCTCCACGACGGCAACGACACGGGCACCTTCTCGAGCAAGGCCGATCGCGAGTTTTGGAAGAACGACTCGCGCTACACCTGCATGGGTGGCGAGACCTGCGGAACATCGTCTTACTGCGCCTGCGACAATTCGCTGGAGACCATGGCCCAGTATCATTGGACCTACCTCCACATCAACTACCACCCCCAGGTCATCCAGGGATGGAAGGAGCAGGAGTGTTTCGACGAGATCGAACGCCGCCTGGGCTACCGTTTCGTGCTGACCCGTGGTGACTTCCCGCGCGAGATCAAGGCCGGAGAGAAGTTCTCGTCGAAGATCACGCTCAAGAACGACGGTTTTGCCGCTCCGGTCAATCCGCGCGGTCTGGAGCTGGTGTTCGTCTCACAGAGCAACCCCTCGGAGCAGTTCTCCGTCAAGTTGGACGAGGATCCCCGCTTCTGGTTCGGCGGCGACTTCGTGACGATCACCACCGACTTCACTACCCCGCAGCTCCGCTCGGGTAAGGAGTACAACCTCTACCTCAACCTCCCCGACGATGCCGAGCAGCTGCGCGAGAACCCTCTGTTCAGCATCCGCACGGCCAACAAGGACACCTGGGATGAGCAGAAAGGCATGAACCTCCTGCATCATTTCATCGCCCGATAGATACCCGGAAATTCCGCCCCGCGTCCCTTGAGGGAACCTATGCGGGGCGAAATTTTTTTATAAATTTGTACCGTTCCTCTAAAACCTCACGCATAACGATGAAAAGACACCAACTCACCCTGCGCCACGGACTGATAATTCTGTGCGCACTGATGTTCCTGGCCTGCACGCCCTCGCCCGAACAGATCCGCAACAAAGCCGAACAGTTCTGGGTCGGATTCGCTTTTGAGAACTCATACTCCGATTCCGCAAATACCGAAAAACTATTTGCGGAATACGTGGATCTGTTGCAGGACCCGGCTCTCGAAAGAGAATATGCGGGCCGTCTGCTCGCCTCAGTGATCGACCGCAGCACTCAGTCCAGCGAGGAGGTGTCGCGTATGTTTGTCGATCTGTGCGAGAAGTATCTCTATTCACCCGAGTCTCCCGTGCGCGACGACGAACTCTACCTCCACGCCGCAGAGCGGATGATCCTCAATCCGTTTCTGAGCGATTATGAGAAGCTCCGTCCCCGCTACCAGCAGAACATGGCACGCAAGAACCGCGTAGGCCATCCCGCAACCGATTTCACGGGGACATTGGCCGACGGAGGCAAGATCCGTCTTTCGGAGGTCAAGGCGGAGTACACGCTGCTCTTCTTCAACAACCCCAACTGTGTAGATTGCCGACGGCTGGCGGCCGGAGTCAAGGGCAACGCCCTCTGCCAAAAGCTCCAATCCGCAGGACGGATGAAGGTCTTCTCCCTGTTCATCGACCCCGACGAGCAGGTGGATCTGTGGCGGGCACATCTGAAGGACTACCCCTCGGAATGGATCGCAGCCTACGACAAGGGAGCCGTACTCTACTATCGGGAACTTTACGATCTGAGGCTTCTGCCGTCGCTCTACCTGCTGGACCGCAAGAAACGGGTGTTGGTCAAGGGAACGTCCGATCTGAAGAAAGTCCTGGATTATCTGGAGCACACGGCCCGTTAGTCTGCTGTTCCTGGGTCATCATGCGCCGCCCCCGAAGGTGGGTTTCCGTCGAAAAAAGCGGATTCCGAACTTCGGGGACGTTTTTTTATGTCGTCTGACGAGCTATTCGATATCGGGCACACCTCAGAAGAGGCGGCCCATAAACAAGACACGGGCAGCCGTCCGCTTATCTCGAACGACAGGATACCGACCCTCATTCAAGGCGGGAATGCCTCCACGAAACGGGAAATCCAGTTTTGAAGCCTCAATAAGGGGATTTCATGCAATTTCCACAACTTGTCGCCTCGAGTATAAAAAGGCTTTATTTTCGCAGAAAACGGGGGCGGGAAAGGCCGACAAGGCTTATCGGAAGCGGCATCCGGTAACATCACGCCTTAGTTACCTGCCGAAATCCAGGCGAAGAGCTGCAAAGCCACCATTCGCGTGCGCAATAAAGGCCAATCCGAAAGTTTGGCGATCGGCATTGCAAAACTATTCGCTCCGATCGGTATCGGCAAATTTTCGGACAAGCGGATCTTCTGGCGGACGGATCTTCTTATGGCGGGCAAATGCCCGCGGATGATCCCCGCACACAGCAATCATCCAATCTCCGATCCGAAAAAGGGAAAGGGGGGGGATATAACTTCCGAGGCGGGATTGCAGATTCTGTTTTACTCAAAGCGCAGGTTCTCCAGGCCGAGCAGCCCCGACGCAATGACCGAGCCACGGGATTCCCTTGCGACAAGAAATATACACAGAAAGAAATATACACAGACCCTATTTCCAAAACAGCACCCCACAGCCGAGCCGAACGCCCGCAGACAAGATACGCCACTCCCCATTTCGAGCGGAAGGACCCGCAAAAGCACCGGACATGAAAATCTACGGAGGGAGACAGGCGGGGTATGAAAACAAAAAAAGGAGAACCTTTTCGGTTCTCCTTCGTAGCGGGAGAGAGACTTGAACTCTCGACCTCATGATTATGAATCATGCGCTCTAACCAGCTGAGCTATCCCGCCAAGGCTTTCTTTATTACCGATCTCGTATCGGTTTCAAAGCGAGTGCAAAGGTAGCGGAAAAATCCATACTTCCAAAATATTTTGAACTTTTTTTTCAATTATTTTTTCAGATTCTTTGATTTGGCACTGATTTTGAGACAAATAACCCTAAAAAAAATTTTACGATGAAAACAGCCATTCCGACCTCCAACAAGCTTCGAAACACCTTGGACATTCTTAAAGTCATCGCGGGCATCGTGCTTTTGATTGCAATTTCATGGGAAGTGACCGCCGAAAATCACTATACGATCACCGATCCCTATCTGATCATTCAGTTTGTGGTCTGCCTGATTTTCCTCTGCGACTTCTTCGTCCGCTGGAGTCTGGCCGAAGACCCCGCCCACTTCTTCGGCCTCAACCTGCTCTTTCTGCTGCTTTCGATCCCGTGGCTCAACATCCTGGACTGGAGCGGCATCACACTGGACCACAACAAGGCGATGCTCGTGGGACTGATCCCCATGCTGAGGGCCTTTCTGGCAATGGTCATCGTCGTCCGCTGGCTGGTCAACGGCAACAAGATGAGCCGGCTGTTCTGGGCCTATATCTTCACGGTGGTGGTCTTCACCTACATCTCGGCCCTGGTCTTCTATGAATACGAAGTGCCGATCAACCCTCATCTCCACGGATTTGGCAATGCCGTCTGGTGGGCCTGGATGAATGTCACAACGGTCGGCGCACAGATCTTCGCCGTCACGCCCATCGGCAAGATCATCACTGTGCTGCTCCCCTCCCTGGGCATGATGTTCTTCCCGATCTTCACGACCTACGTCCTGAACATCTACTCCGAAAAGAAACACGCCGAAGACTGACCCTCCGCCGGGGAAACCTCCGCTGCGGGAAAAAAGTGATGCATCGAGCGGGATTTTGTGTTATCTTCGCGAAGATTTACGAAATAACACTGTTTTATGGGAAATATTAAAGGTTTTGTATATGGTATCCTGACCGCCGTCACCTTCGGACTGATTCCCCTGTTCACCCTGCCGCTGATGACTCACGGCATGGAGTTCGACTCGATCCTCTTCTGGAGATTTCTGATCGCCACGCTGGCCCTCGGCGGTCTGATGCTCTTCAAGGGAGAATCGTTCCGCATCACGGCAAGGGATATTCCGGGCCTGGTGCTCGCGGGATTCTTGTACACAATGTCGGCCATGTTCCTCTTCTGGAGCTACAAATTCATGGCGGCGGGTATCGCCACGACCCTCCATTTCACCTACCCGATCTTCGTGACCCTCGTCATGTGGATCTTCTTCCGAGAGAAGACCTCAGCCATCACCCTGGGCGCCATAGCCCTCGCAATTGGAGGTGTCGCCACCCTTTCGATCAACGGCGACGACATGGAGTTCAGTTTCCTGGGGCTGGTCATCGTCCTGCTCTCGGCCGTGGGCTACGGACTCTACATCACGACGCTGCACACCTCCTCGGTCAAGACCATGCCCAGCCGCAAGCTGGCCTTCTATGTCTTTATCGTCAGCACGATCCTCTTTGCCGCCAAGGCAATGACCAACGGCGGCATACAGGCCGTACCCGACCCCGTGTCGATGCTCAACATATTCCTCCTGGCCGTCGTACCCACGATTATCTCCAATCTGACGCTCGTCATGGCCGTCCACCATATCGGAGGGACCCTCACCGCCGTTTTGGGCGCTATGGAGCCGATTACGGCCGTCTGCGTCGGGGTGCTGGTCTTCGGCGAGCCGTTCACCCCGAATCTGGCCGTGGGCATCGTGATGATCATCACGGCCGTGACGGCCATCATCCTCTCGCGGCAGTTGCAGGAAGCTCTGAACGGATTCCTCCATCGCCGGGGAATCATCCGCGGCAAGTAAGTCCTCCCCTGAACATACGAAACCCCCGTTGTCCGATTTCAGACAACGGGGGTTTCCCATACTTTTTTTTTTGGGGGGGGGAGAATGACGGCCCGATTCGGAACCCGGAAGCGAGATCTTCTCTTGAGGAATTGCAGACGGATCACCCGTCCCGGATCTCGTCAAAGGCCCGTCCCTAAAGCGGGACTCCCCCTCCCGACAGAAAGAAAGGGGCTGTCTCCCGATAATTCGTCGAAAAGGAATGATTACTCCACCTCAATCAGGATGGCGTCGGTCTGCACGGCCTCACCCTCCTCGACGAGGATCTGTTTCACCTTACCCGAATAGTTAGTCGTGATGGAGTTCTCCATCTTCATGGCTTCGAGCACCAGCACCTCCTGGTCGGCCTTCACCTCGTCACCGACCTTCACCTTGATCTCGATGACACGTCCGGGCAGGGGTGCCACCACCACATTGCCGGTGATGACCACCTGGGGCTTCTCTTCCTCGACCTGAGGTTTCACCTCCTCAACCTTCTCGGCGGGTTTGCCGGCCGCCTCGTAGGCCTTCACCTTCATGTCGGTCAGGAACTTCTTGGCCACCATCGGGAAAAGCTCCAGCAAAAGGACCTCCTTCTCGGTTTCGGCCAACTTGACGCCTCCGGCTTCGGGCAGTTCGGGATTGGGCTGGTTCTTGTTCTTCGAGGTATCATAGGGAGTTTCCTCTCTCACACCGCAGATCTTGAAACGGAATTCGGGATCGATCTCCACGGGAGTCTTGCCGTACTCGCCCTTGACCAGACCCACAAACTGGGCGCTCTTGTTGGAGTACATCGGACGTCCGGCCTTCTCGTCCATAGCGCAGCTAACGGCCTGACCGCCAACAATCTGCGAGGTAGGTGTAACCAACGGCGGCAGACCTGCGGCCAGACGCACCGTCGGGATCAGTTCCATGGCACGCGGCATGATCGACTCGGCCTTGAGCTGCTGCAACTGGGCCACCATGTTGGAGTACATGCCTCCGGGGATCTCGGCCTTGCGCACCAGCTCGTTGGGAGCGGGGAATCCGAAGTGGGCCTCGATCTTGCGGCAGGCGTCGATCGTAGCCTGCTCGTCGTCGTTCCGTGCGGCCTTGATGGCGGCATCGAACAGAGCGTCGATCTCGGTGGGCAGCGTGTCGGTCAAGGGGTTGAAGGCCTTGGGCTCGGGTTTCTCGGTGTGGAACACCGACTCGTTCAGTTCCTTGCGGATCTCACGCAGTTCGACATTGATCCTGGCCACAGCCTCCATGTTGACGCCCAGGTCGATACCCAGTTTTTGGCAGAACACATAGATCAGCTCCAGAGCGGGCGCACCAGTACCTCCGGCGAAATACCAGCAGTTGGTATCCACGATATCGACACCGGCGATGATGGCCGCCAGGACGGATGCCAGGCCATAGCCCGGCGTGCAGTGGGTGTGGAAATCCACGGGAATCAAAATGTTCTTCTTGAACAGACGCACCAGGTTGGCGACTTTGCGCGGCGGAATCAGACCCGACATATCCTTGATGGTGATCATGTCGGCACCCAGCGCGGCCATCTGGCGGGCCTTGTCCAGGAAATACTCGTCGGTGAATACCGGACGGGGGTTCTTCTTGCCCATCAGACGGGCGAAGAAGCCCAGCTCGGGGTATTTCGGGTCGACCGTATAGCAGACGGCGCAGTCGGCGATTCCGCCATATTGCTTGACGTACTTGATGGTCGACTTCACGTTGTTGACATCATTCAGCGCATCGAAAATTCGCATGATACCCAGTCCGCTCTCGATCGCATTGCGGCAGAATCCATCGATGATCTCGTCCTTGTAGGGGGCATAACCGAAGAGGTTGCGTCCACGCGACAAGGCCGTCAGTTTCGACACGTCGCCCACCGCCTTATGGATGGTCTCCAGACGTGTCCACGGGTTCTCGTTCAGATAGCGCATGACCGAATCGGGTACGGCACCGCCCCAGACCTCCATAGCGTAAAAATTGGCGTCCTTGTAGAACGGCAGACAGCGATCGACCTGAGCTTGATTCATACGGGTTGCAAACGACGACTGTTGTCCGTCACGCAACGTCAGGTCCCTGATTTTGAGATTTCTTGCCATTGTTTATGATGTTTAAGGTATTTGATGTACCAAATATATTGTTATTGAAATAACAAAATTAACAAACAATTTGAAAAACCAAACATTTTATCGTTTTTTTTCGTCAAAAACACCATTCTCATCCTCATGGGGGATTTCCGGGCGGTTTTCGGCATCGGGGAACACGATCCGGCAGAGGGGAATATCACGGGGCTTCTCCCTTACCTCCAAGAGCGGCAAAGAAGCAAGGAAGGGCTGCGTCCCGGTCGGAGGACGAGGGGAACGGAGGGTAAAAGAAGAAAGAGGAAGAGAGTGAAGGTTTTGCCGAAAGAATTGAAAGAGCAACGCCAAAGACAGAAGACTATTTTCCTCCCGCTCCGTCACAGAGACGAATCGGAAAAGGGCGGATCAATATATCCGCGCTTGAAGAGGTCGAGGCAGAGGGTGAACAGGGCCAGCATCAGCGGGCCGAAGATCAGTCCCAGGAATCCGAACAAGGGCAGTCCGACGATCACGCCGAGGATGGTGATCAGCGGGTGGGTATCGGCCATTTTCTTCTGCATGACCATACGCATAACGTTGTCGATCTGCGTGACGAACAGACCTCCGTAGAGCATCAGTCCGACACCCATACCCCACCGCTGCTCCAGCATCAGAAACACCGCCAGCGGAAACCACACCAAGGCCGCCCCCACCACCGGGAGTATCGTTGCAAAGCAGGTGACAACACCCCAGAACAGAGGTTCCCGCACCCCGAAGATCAGGTAGCCGAGATAGGCCGCCACACCCTGGGTCAGGGCCAGGAGCGGGATGACGATGGCATTGGAGCGGACGATCAGCACCACCTCGGCCATAATGTCGCGTTTGTCGGCACGGCTGAAAGGCATCAGGGCACTCAGGTAATGTTCCATCCTCCGCCCGCCGATGAGCATGAAATAAAGTACGAAGGGCAGGATGAAGATATTGACCCCGAAGCTGAAGACATTCTGCACGAGCCACTGCCCCAGGCCCGTGAAGTAGCCGATCAGCGAGGAGACGTTGCCCGCCCGCCACAGATCGAACCCCGTCTTGGAACGGACGTATTCGGCCGTATAGTCCAGGTATTGGGTGATCTGACGCGGGTTGAGCGTCAGATCCTGCAAACGGTCCACCAGCAGCCACACCACCAGCGACAAGGGCACGAGGAACACCATCACGGCTTCGACATTGAGCATCAGAGCAGCCACACCCCGTCGCCAATGGCGGCGGATCGTGAGGTAGCGCATCTGACCGCGCAGCAGGATATAAAGGGTCACTGCTCCGAGCAGGCCGCCGAGCAGGGGAATCAGTTCGAGGAAGATCACACCGCCCAGGCCGAAGACCATCACCATGAGCGAGTTACGCCAATATTTTTTTCTGATGGGTTTCATATTCGCACCGAAGTTTACACACTCCGTCCCTGCTGCAAATCACGTACCATCCCCCCTCCGGACGACGATGGAGTATATATTAGTGTGTCTTCAACTGATGGTCCCCGATCTTGGCCTGGCGGCAGCGGCCTCCGCCACAGCCCGCAACGGTGGCCGTTCTCCGCCATAGGAATTTAAATCGGGACAGAACTTTTCAGGGACAATCCGTCCGATCTTGCAAAGGACACTTGCCCGCCGTGCATTCACCGCCTGCCGATCCTTCAAGTCTCCCGCCGCCTCCCGGTTTCTGGAGCAGGGAGACGGTCCGCAGGGCATATCACCCGCTTGGGTCAGGCTGATGCACAGATCGGAGCAGGTCGGGGCTTCTCTTTACACTTTTGGGGAGAATACGGTCGGGAATTATTCCTGCCCCGGGCATCCGGACATTCGCCACACGGACATATCAGAAGCGGCAGGCAGCATCATACGCCACGCGGGCATACCAAAGGCGGCGGGCAGCATCAAGCCACCCGCCGCCTCAGGATTTTCGGATCTGAAAACCGACTATTTGTTCAGCAGCATCTCGCCGAGCTGTCGGCAGGAGCTTGCAGGATCGGCATGATTGAAGACATGGCCGGAAATGCCCAGTTCGCCCGCCGCCACGATATTGGCCTCGCGGTCATCGATAAAGAGCGTCTCGCGGGGATCGAGTCCATAGCGTTCCAAGAGAATCTCATAGATGTGGCGTTCGGGTTTCACGACGTGCTCCTCACACGAGACCACCTCGCCGTCGAACAGTCCGTAAACGGGGAACTTGCGCAGGAAGTCGATGAACTCCAACGACATATTTGAAAGCACGTAGAGCTTGTATCCGGCCTTCTTCAGCTCGCCGATCAGCGCTTCGGTCGCGGCAATCGGACGCTGCATGGAGATAGCCGTATGGAGAAACTCCTCGCACTGCTCACGGCTGCAACCCTGCTCGCGGCAGAGGTGCTCCTTGACCATGTCCAGCGTCCAGGTCCCGCGGTCATATTCCTCCCAAAAATGAGGCATCTTCGGCGCGCGGATAAACGAGAAAAATTCGATGAACTCGCGCGACAACTCTCTCTTTTCACGGGCGAAAAGCACTCCGCCCAAATCGAATACAATGTTTTTCATATACTGCAAAGATAGGTGATAGGGAAAAAGACAGGCACAAAGTCCCTGTGTGGGGGAGGCTTTGCCAATCCACGTCCTACGAGGGGCAAAGATACGAAAAGTCAAGGCAGAAACAAACGCAAAGGGGCTGTTTCCCGAATTGGAGGATGTAATTTATTGTGATGACGCACCCATCGAAACGAAAATGTAAATTATTGTAATTTTACGCTCGTCGGGACGGGTGTTCCCGCCCCTTGGCGCTGACCGTTCCCCGACCGATGTGTTTTTACTGAGAAATAATGCATGACACAGTTTATTTTACACTACCTATCGGAACGGGTGTTCTCATCCTTCGTTGCCGTTCCCGTCCGATATGTTCTTGGAGAAAATAATGCGTGACTCTACCCATTTCACACTACCCCAAATTGTTTTTGTCTCCACCTTCCGTCCTCACCTTTTATATACTCCTGCAGGCTCGGCCCGTCATTGCTCTTCGACCGACAAATCGGTCCTGCGAACCTGTTTCGCGCCTTATCCACGATCTGCATCTTAGACAAAATCCCCTACCTTTCCTCGGCCGCAGACCCGTCCTGCAAATTCCGCGGACCGCCGCCTCCGCACAAGCCGACCGCCGCCAACGCTGCGCGTCCTTCCTCTGCCCCGAAGTTTATCCACAAAAAAAACAGGAGCTGCCGCAAGGGCAACTCCTGTCATCTGTCTGAACCGCACCAAGGCGGCCGTTTATACACGCACTACGAACCGAAGTTATCGTAGAGAATGTTCTCGGAGGGAACTCCAAGGCTGTCAAGCATATTGACAACCGACTTGATCATCATCGGAGGTCCGCACATGAGATAGATACAATCCTCGGGAGCCTGATGGTGCTTCAGATAGTTCTCGTAGAGCACGTTGTGGACAAAGCCCGGCGTGTACTTGACACCTGCGGCATCCGCCTCGGGATCGGGACGGTCGAGGGCCAGGTTGAACGAGAAATTGGGGAACTCCTTCTCGATGGCGTGATACTCGTCCAGATAAGGAACCTCCTTCAGAGCACGTGCACCATAGTAGAACGATACCTTGCGCGAAGTCTTCACCGTCTTGAACAGGTGCATCAGGTGGCTACGCATCGGGGCCATACCGGCACCACCGCCGATGAAGATCAACTCGGTATCATCCGAGAGGTTATCCGGCAGGAAGAACTCGCCGTAAGGACCCGAAATCGTGATCTTGTCCCCCGGCTTGCGCGAGAAGACATACGAGGAACAGATACCCGGGTTCACCTTCATGAAGCCGCCGTTGACACGGTCGAACGGAGGAGTGGCGATACGGATATTCAGCATGATGATGTTACCCTCGGCCGGGTGGTTGGCCATCGAATAGGCACGGAACGTCGGCTCGGGGTTGGTCGTCACCAGATCCCACATCTTGAACTTATCCCAGTCGGGACGGAACTTCTCGTCGACATCCATGTCCGAGAACTTGATCTGATCATACTGCGGGATGTCGATCTGAATGTAACCGCCACTGCGGAACTTGAGGTTCTCGCCCTCGGGAAGTTTCACGACAAACTCCTTGAGGAAGGTCGAGATGTTACGGTTGGAAACAACCGTACACTCCCACTTCTTGACACCCAGAACAGCCTCGGGGACCTTGATCTTGAGGTCGTTCTTTACCTTCACCTGGCAACCCAGACGCCAGTGGTCTTTGGCCATCTTACGCGAGATGAAGCCGGTCTCCGTGGGCAGGATGTCGCCACCGCCCTCAAGCACCTGGCACTTACACATACCACACGAACCACCGCCACCACAGGCCGACGGAAGGAATACTTTGTTGTTGGCCAACGTAGCCAACAGGGTCGAGCCGCTCTCGGTGGTGATGACCTTTTCGCCATTGTTGATGTCGATGGTCACCTCTCCCGACGAGGTAAGTTTCGCCTTAGCATAGAGAAGCAGCACGACCAACGCGAAGATAATCACCAAAAAGGCGATGATCGCAACGAATATTGTTAACAAATCCATTTCCGAATCTCTTGTTTAAATTATAACTGAATGCCTGAGAACATCATGAAGGCGATACCCATCAGACCCGTGATGATGAAGGCGATACCGGGGCCCTTCAAGGCTGCGGGGATGTGCGAATAGCTCGTACGCTCACGGATGGCAGCCATCATCACGATAGCCAGCCACCAGCCCAAACCCGAACCCAAACCATAGACGATCGTCTGCCACAGCGAGGTCAGCTCGCCGCCGTCGACCTTCTGCTGCATGAACAGCGAACCACCCATGATGGCGCAGTTCACGGCGATCAGCGGCAGAAAGATACCCAGCTGGCTGTACAACGTGGGCGAGAACTTCTCGACCACCATCTCCACCAGCTGCACGAAGGCAGCGATCGTGGCGATGAACACGATGAACGTCAGGAAGCTCAGGTCCACACCCTGGAACAGGGCGTCGGCCTTCAGTACATATTCATATAAGAGGTAGTTCAACGGCACGGTCATCACCATCACGAACGTAACGGCGGCACCCAGGCCGAGGGCTGTTTTCACGTTCTTCGATACGGCAATGTAGGAACACATGCCAAAGAAGAAGGCGAAAACCATGTTGTCGATAAAGATCGACCTAATGAAGATATTCAATGATTCCATACGCTAACCTCCTATTTTTCCTGTAAATCCTTATTATAAGAGCGGTGTACCCAGATGATGCAGCCCACGATGATCAGTGCCATCGGCGGGAAGAGCATCAGTCCGCAGTTCGAATAGAATCCGCCCTCGGCCAAATACCAGCTCTCGGGGATGATTCTCAGGCCGAACAGCGTACCCGAACCCAGCAACTCGCGGAAGAAGGCCACGATCACCAGGATCAGACCGTAACCGAAACCGTTACCGATACCGTCCAGGAAAGCCGGCCAGGGTTTGTTGGCCAAGGCGAAGGCCTCGACACGACCCATGACGATACAGTTGGTGATGATCAGACCCACATAGACCGACAACTGCTTGGATACCTCATAGACAAAGGCCTTCAGGATCTGGTCCACGACGATTACCAATGCGGCAATGACCACCAGCTGAACGATGATGCGGATACGTGCCGGGATACCGTTTCTCAGACACGACATCACCAGGTTGGAGAATGCCGTAACCACCATCACCGACAGTGCCATCACGATGGCGGGCTTGAGCTGTACGGTGACAGCCAGCGCCGAGCAGATACCGAGGATCTGCACGATGACGGGGTTGTTCTTCGAGAACGGCCCGGTCAGATATTTCAGATTTTTAGCCGAAAACAAAGGCTCTTTTTCCATCTTACTCATTGCTTTCTACATTTTCTTCGTTAGACACTGCCACGCCTTCTGCGGCCGGAGCCTCGCGACGGGCCTTCAGCAACGGCAGATAGTGCTCCAGGCTCGCACGCAGCATCTCGCTCACACCGTCCGAGGTTTTCGTACCTCCGGTGATGGCGTCCACCTCGTGCAGAGGATCCTGGGCTCCGCCCTTGCGCAGTTTCACCGACACGAATTCGTTGCCGTTGAAGATCTGCTTGCCGACAAACTTCGACTGGTATTTGGCCGTGGCGATCTCGGCTCCCAGACCCGGGGTCTCACCCTTGTGGTCCATGATGATACCGCCGATCGTGTTCATATCGGCATCCAGGGCGACATAACCCCAGATCGGGCCCCAAAGACCCACTCCGTTGACGGGCAATACCACGCGGCCGTCCTTCGACTCGAACACGGGGAACTTACCCTCGGCAAATGCCGTCTTGAGATCCTTCAAAAGTGCGAAAACGTCCTCGCCTTCCAGTTTGTTGCCCTCGGCATCAATCACATAAGCGTTGATGAACTCATCGTAGTTCTCCCCTGCGGCCGACAGCGACGTGAGGATCGACTGTTTCTTCTCGTTGAGCTCGTTGGCATACTGGCGGCTCTGCAACGAGAGCGAAACCACCGACAACAGGGCTGCAACCAACACGACCATCACTGCCGAGTAGAGCAGAATATATGCATTGCTGTTGGTGTCGGCAAAAAGGCCCTTCTTTTCGGCCTTCACCTCACTGAACTCCGATGCGGGAGCGGCGCAGACGGGGCAGGACTCGGGTGCGGTGTCTCCTTCGTGGATATAACCGCAGACGTTACATTTAAATTTTTTTGTTGCCATATTCAATCTGCTTATTTTGCGAGTTTAACACGTTTCTTGCGGCGCGAGATATTGGCCTCCACCACAAAGTAGTCGATCAGCGGTGCCAGCATGTTCATGAACAGGATCGAGAGCATCATACCCTCGGGGTAGGCGGGGTTGACCACGCGGATCATGATGGCGATGGCACCGGTCATGAAGCCCACGATGTATTTACCCTTGTTGGTCTGAGCCGACGTCACGGGATCGGTAGCCATGAACACGGCACCGAAAGCGAAACCGCCGATGATCAGGTGCCACCATGCGGGATAGGTCGTCACACCCGTCAGTTCAAAGACATAGCCCATGGCCAGACCGCCGACAAATACCGAGATCATCGTGCGCCACGAAGCGATGCCCGTGAAGAGCAGGATGGCGGCACCGATCAGGATGGCCAGCGTCGAAGTCTCACCGATCGAACCGGGGATGAAGCCCAGGAAGGCATCCATGGGAGAGAAGCCCAGCGTACCGTCCTTGGCGAGGTTCTCCAGGGCCGTAGCACCCGAGAAACCGTCGATCACACCCTGACCCGAGGTCATGCCTGCGATCCATACCTTGGCACCCGACATCGAGGGGGTGTAGGCGAAGAACACGAAGGCACGGGCCATCAGTGCGGGGTTAATGATGTTCATACCCGTACCGCCGAATACCTCCTTGCCGAATACCACGGCGAAGGCCGTACCCAGGGCGACCATCCACAGAGGCACGTCAACGGGCATGATCATCGGGATCAGGAGACCCGTAACGAGGAAACCCTCGTTGACCTCATGGCCGCGCAGCTGTGCGAACATGAACTCGATACCCAGACCCACAACATAGGAAACCACGATCAGCGGCAGTACGGCCAGGAATCCGAACCAAAGCGACGCCCCGAACTCGGGAGTCACGCCCTGCGAGAGGAAATGCTGGTAGCCGGTGTTGTAGAAACCGAAGAACAAAGCGGGCAGAAGGGCGAAGATCACAACGCTCATCGTACGCTTCATATCGTTACAGTCTCGGATGTGTACACCGTGGCTGGTCGTCGTGTTGGGCACGAACAGGAATGTTTCGAAGGCATCGAAAGTCGATTCCAGGAAGCCCAGTTTACCACCCTTCGAGAATGTGGGCTTGATCTTATCTACATAGTTACGTAATGCGCTCATCCTTTATGCCTCCTTAATCATTAAGTTAATACCGTCACGAATGATCTTCTGAATTTCGATCTTCGAGGGATCGACGAACTCACACAGGGCGAAATCCTCCTCGACAACCTCGTAGATACCCAGATTCTCCATCTTGTCGATATCGCCGGCCAGACAGGCCTTCAGCAGATACATCGGGTAGATGTCCATCGGCAGATACTGCTCGTAGAGACCCGTCACCACGAACGGACGCTCGCCGCCGTTCATGTTGGTATCCAGTTTGTAGGCTTTCTTGGGGCAGAGCCACGAGAAGTAGGATCTCGACACGGAGAACTTCTTGAAACGGGGAGCCATCCATCCGAACAGCTCGTACTTGTCACCCTCAGGGATGACGCTCACCATATTGGCGTAGAATCCCAGGTAGCCCTCCTCGGAGCTCTTCACTCCGGTCAGCACGTTGCCCGAGATGACACGCACGTGGTCACCCTCCTGCTGCGGTTTGATGCAGCCGCCCAGGATCGACGACATTTTGGCACCCGCGATGACGCGGGTATAGTGCGGAGCCTCCACCTCGGAACCGGCAACGGCGATCACGCGGCTCATGTCCACGCGCCCCTCGTTGACCAGGCGGCCGATGATGGCTACATCCTGGATATTGACCGTCCAAACCACCTCACCCTTGTTGACGGGGTCGATGTGATGGATCTGCACACCCACATTACCCACGGGATGCTTGCCCGCAAAGGTGTGATGCTCAACACCCTTGATCGACGACATGAAACCCTCCTGTGCAAAACGCATTGAGAGATGCACCTTACCGTCGGTGAGTTTCTGCAGAAGCTCAAATCCTGCCTGGAGGTTCTTCTCCTCGCCGCGCAGCGCGAAGTTGTAATCGGGAGCGAGCGGCGCGGAATCGAAGGCGGATACGAAGATCGCTTTCGGGGTGTCGTTCGGATCGGCAATAATGCCATAGGGGCGCTGTACGATCATCGGCCACAGACCGGAACGAAGCAGCAACTCGACGATCTCGTCACGCGAAGCCTTCTTCAAATCAGGCTTTGCGAACTCCTCATAGACCTGCTCGGAGTCGGGGGTAACCGTCACGGAGAGAACCTTGCGTTTCTCGCCGCGGTTGATTTCGGCCACCGTACCGCTCACAGGCGACGTGAAAAGGATGCGGTCGTTGTACTTGTTGAAGAACAACGGCGTACCCGCCTTAACCCGGTCACCTGCTTTCACCAGCAATTTGGGAGTCACTCCCTCGAAATCGAGCGGAGAGAGTGCATACTCCGAAGCCTGAGCCGCCGTGTGAAGCGTCTCCTGGGCTTTGCCTTGGAGGTTGATGTCGAGACCCTTGCGTAGAGTAATGATTTTCGACATGGTTAAAAAATTTGATTATTATATTGGTATATAAGTTTTTGTTAGTGTACTAACACTTTAAATTGCGTGCGAAAATACGAATTTTTTCCGAGAAATCCCCACTCCTGCCCCATTATTTTTTATTTTAGGTAATGTTTATCCTCCACCCCGCTCAAAAGGCCTTCCGGGCGGGCTCGGGTGTTGTCCGGGGCTCGGAAGGAAGTGGCAAAAAGGGGTCAGGGCGGCGGAGTCGGAGGGCGACAAGGAGAGTTCCGCCGAAGTACAACGACTGAACCCGAACCCCCTTCACCGGGAAGGCGGCAGACGTTTTTTCCACGAAAAATTTAACTTCGGAGTTCAGTCGGAATACCACACAACCCGAAAAAAATTTGTATTTTTGTAGGCATGAAACCCTCATACGTCAATATCCACACCCACCGGCCCACCCACCGCGGCATCGAGCTGCGCGCGAAGGGCATACACCCCTGGGATGCCGACACCACCCCGTCCGGAGTTCTGCCTGTGCCCGCATCCGACACGCAAGCCATCGGGGAGATCGGGCTGGATTTTGCCTGCAAAGTCTCCCGTGAGCGGCAGACAGATCTGTTTTCGAGACAGTTGTCACTGGCCGAAGAGATCGGGCTTCCGGTGGTTCTGCACTGCGTCAAGGCCTTCTCCGAGACGCTTGCCCTGCTCCACGGACGGAGGCTTCGGGCGGTGATCTACCACGGATTCATCGGCTCGCCCGAGCAGGCGGCCGAGGCCGTCCGTCGGGGCTGTCACCTCTCGTTCGGCCACCGCACTTTCTCCTCACCGCGCACGATGGAGGCCCTGAGACGGATGCCACCCGAGCGGATTTTCCTGGAGACCGACGACGAGCAGATCGACATCAGTGAGATCTACCGCCGTGCCGCCGAGGTCCGCGGCGAGGATATAGAGACGCTGATGAGGGTGACAACGGATAATTACGAACGAATTTTTGGAAATGGATAACTGGTTGGAACGCACCTCGCTGCTGCTGGGCGAGGAGAAACTCGAAAAACTAAGAAACGCTCACGTTCTGGTCGTGGGCCTGGGCGGTGTGGGAGCCTACGCCGCCGAGATGATCGCCCGTGCGGGCGTGGGACGCATGACGCTGGCCGATGCCGATGTGGTGTCCGCAAGCAACATCAACCGCCAGCTCGTGGCGTTGCACTCTACGATCGGCCGCCCAAAATCGGAGGTACTGGCCGAGCGTCTGAAGGACATCAACCCCGAGATAGAACTGCGTTTGGTCAATGAATTCATCCGCGACGAGGCGACCTACACCCTGCTCGACGCCGCCCGCTACAACTACGCCGTCGATGCCATCGACACCCTTTCTCCCAAACTGGCCTTCATCAAGGGGGCCCTCGACCGCGGGATTCCGCTGGTCAGTTCGATGGGTGCGGGAGCCAAGGTCGATCCCACGCAGATGGAGATCCGCGACATCTCCAAGACCCACCACTGCCCCCTGGCCCACATGCTCCGCAAGCGGCTCCACAAAATCGGGGTGCGCAAGGGTTTCCGCGCCGTATTCTCGCCCGAGCCGATGCGCGAGGGAGCGATGATCCTCTGCGAGGAGCAGAACAAGAAATCGAATGTGGGAACCATCTCCTACATCCCGGCCCTGTTCGGCATCGGGTGTGCCTCGGTGGTGATCCGCGATCTGATCGGTGAAATGGACTAAAAAACGATAACCATGAACTCGAAAATCAACATTGTCTTTCTGGACGAATACTCGCTGGGCGATGCCGATCTAAGCCCGATCCGCGCCCTGGGTAACTACACAGCCTATCACCACACTTCGCCCGAACAAATCCTTGGGCGTTGTCTCGAAGCTGATGTGGTAATCACCAACAAGGTGCCCTTCGACCGGGCGACGATCCAGGCCCTGCCCCGTCTGCGGCTCATCGCCATCGCCGCCACGGGCATGAACCACATCGACCTTGAGGCGGCCCGCGAGGCGGGTGTCGAGGTGAGGAACGCCGTCGGCTACTCCACCCACTCGGTCACGGAGACCACCATCGGAGCGGCCATCGCCCTCCTGCGCCAGGTACCCTACTACGACCGCTACACCAAGTGCGAATACGCCTCCTCGCCCCTTCAGTTCCACTTCGGACGTCCGACCCACAGTCTCTACGGATCGACGTGGGGCATCATCGGACTGGGCAACATCGGCCGTGAGGTGGCCCGCATAGCCACGGCCCTGGGGTGTCGGGTGGTCTATACCTCGACCTCGGGAGTAAAGCGCGCGGAGGACTACCCCGCCCTGCCGCTCGGGGAGCTGCTCCGCCAGTCCGACATCGTCTCGATCCACTGCCCGCTCACGCCCCGCACCCGCGATCTGATCGCCCGAGAGGAGTTGAAGGCCATGAAGCCGACGGCCGTGCTGATCAATGTGGCCCGCGGCGGGATCGTCAACGAGCAGGCCTTGAGCGAGGCCCTGAACCGCAACGAACTGGCCGGTGCCGCCCTCGATGTATTCACCGAGGAGCCGCTCACCCCGTCAAACCCTCTGTTGCAGGTCACCGACCCCGACAAACTGCTCCTCTCGCCACACAACGCCTGGTCGCCCTGCGAATCGGTCGTAACCCTGGTGGAGTGCATTCGTCAAAACATCGTCAACCTCTTCAAATAGAATCAGTCATGTGTGAAATCACCGACAACGCGGAACGCCGCCAACGGGTCCTGGACTTTCTGGACCGCCACGGCATCCGCTACACCTGGTATGAGCACCCCGCCTCGCCGACCATCGAGCTGGCCCGGCAGAATTGGCGGCAGGACGGATCGAAGCACTGCAAAAACCTCTTTTTCCGCAACCACAAGGGCAACCGCCACTACCTCGTATGTTTCGACTGCGAGCAGAACCTGGCCATTCACGATCTGGAGCATCGTTTGCATCAGGGCAAGCTGTCGTTTGCCTCCGAGCAGCGCATGGAGCGGTGGCTGGGTCTGCGTCCCGGATCGGTATCGCCCTTCGGGCTGATCAACGACCCCGAGCAGCACGTTCACCTCTTCCTCGACAAGCATCTGGAGGAGTACCCCGCCTATTCCTTCCATCCCAACGACAACTGTGCCACGGTGGTCATTCCCCGCGAGGAATTTCTGCGTTACCTCTCGATCGTGGGCAACAGCTACGAATTTATCGAGCTATATTAGTCTACAGCCCGACCAATCATCCGGTCGCGGCATTCGGAGTCCATTTCGGTCCGAATGCCGCGGCTGTTTTTTATTGTTCCGCTCAAAAAAAACGGAGGTACGCCCCTTAGCAAAAAGGGATGTACCTCTTTCATATAGAGGGAGGGTTCGATTCGGGACACCGGGCGTCCGAATGCAGCGGCATGAGACCATCCACCCTTCAGGAGGACGATTTCCCGGGCAGAATCCCCTCCTTCGGACATCCTCTGTTCCAGGCGGCCATTTTTCAAGAAATATCCCGTCCACGGATCCGGGAACACCCCACTGCGCTCCTCATCCACGCAGGAACCCTTAGCGACAAGCGAGCCGCCTCTCCGCAAGGAATATACCCCACTTCCCCAAAACAAAAGAGGCCCGTCCCCTTACTCGGGACAGACCTCCTAAAGAACAGGATCCAAACGGATTATTTAAACTCCACCAGAGCCTTACCCGTCATCTCGGCAGGCTGCTCGATACCCATCAGTTTCAGCACCGTGGGAGCCACGTCGGCCAGAATACCGTCGTGGACCTCCTTCACGCGGTCCGAAACAACCACAATGGGCACGGGGTTCAGCGAGTGGGCCGTGTTGGGCGTACCGTCGGCATTGACCGCGTTGTCGCAGTTGCCGTGGTCGGCGATCTGGATTACCTCATAGCCGTTTCTCTTGGCGGCCTCAACGACCTTCTCCACGCAACCGTCGACAGCCTTCACAGCCTTCTCGATAGCCTCGTAGATACCCGTGTGACCCACCATGTCGCCATTGGCGAAGTTCAGGCAGATGAAGTCGAACTTCTGCTCGTCGAGAGCGGCCACCAGCTTGTCGGCAACCTCGGGAGCCGACATCTCGGGCTGGAGGTCATAGGTAGCCACCTTGGGCGACGATACCAGGATACGCTCCTCACCCTCGAACTTGTCCTCGCGGCCTCCATTGAGGAAGAAGGTCACGTGGGCGTATTTCTCGGTCTCGGCAATACGCAACTGCTTCAGTCCCTTGCTCGATACCCACTCACCGATCGTATTGGGCACGTTCTCCTTGTCGAAGAGGATGTGCAGACCCTGGAACTTGGGATCGTAGGGAGTCATGCAGCAGTAGTAAAGCGGCATGGTGTGCATACCCTCGGCCATGAGATCCTCCTGGGTGAGGGCCACGGTCATCTCCTTGGCGCGATCGTTGCGGTAGTTGAAGAAGATCACCATATCGTTCGGGCGAATCAGACCCACGGGCTGACCCTGCTCGTCGACACGTACGATCGGCTTGATGAACTCGTCAGTCACCTCAGCCTCGTAGGATTTCTCGATCGAAGCAACCATGTCGGTCGACTTCTCGCCGATACCATCCACCAAAGCGTCATAGGCGATCTTCACACGCTCCCAACGCTTGTCACGGTCCATGGCGTAGTAACGACCTACGACCGTTGCAACCTTACCCGTCGATGCGGCCATGTGCTCCTCGAGCTGTGCCACGAAGCCCTTACCGCTGTGGGGGTCGGTATCACGACCATCCATGAAGCAGTGTACGAACGTATTCTCGATCTTGTACTCGGCGGCGATGTCGCAGAGTTTGAAGAGGTGCTCCAACGACGAGTGAACACCACCGTTCGAAACCAGACCCATGAAGTGTACGTTGACACCCTTCTCTCGGGCATACTCGAAAGCCTTGACCACCTCGGCATTCTTCAGAATCGAGTTGTCGCGGCAGGCACGGTTGATCTTCACCAGGTCCTGGTAAACCACGCGGCCGGCACCGATATTGAGGTGACCCACCTCCGAGTTACCCATCTGACCGTCGGGCAGACCCACATTCTCACCGTCCGTACGCAGCTCGGCATGGGGGTATTTCTCGCTCATGGCCGAGATATAGGCGGGATGTACCGCCGAAATCACGTCAGCCTTATCGTGCTTACCGTTTCCCCATCCGTCGAGGATCATCAACAAAACCTTATTGCTCATAATTCTATCTGTTTTTGATTAATTATTTCCTTACTGTATAAAGCGGAACAGGACACCGCGAAAGACCCCTTTTCCCGGAGTCTTTCCCGCTGTCCGTTCCCGATTCCACTATTTCATCTGCTCCGAGATCAGCTCCACGGCCTTGTCCACGGCCGCAGTCAGACCCTCGAGGTTCTTGCCGCCGGCCGTCGCGAACGAAGGCTGGCCGCCACCGCCGCCCTGGATCAGTTTGGCAGCCTCGCGGACGACCTTGCCGGCCTGCACGCCGCGGGCCGTGATCTCGTCACCCAGCGCCACCGTCAGCAGCGGTTTGCCGCCATGGTTCGTACCCACCACGAACACCAGTTTCGGAGAGCGGGCACGCAGGCTGTAGGCCAGATCCTTCACGAATTCGGCCGGACGATCCGTCTCAACCTTGAAGAGCTGCATGTCGTTGCGCACCTCGGTCGACGAAAGGATCTTCTCGCACCACTGGTTGACCTGCTCCTTGCGCAGGGCCTCAACCTCCTTCGAGAGCTGGTCGTTGCTTTCGATCATCTTCTTCACGGCCTGGAGGATCTGGGGATTGTTCAAATACTGAGCCACATCGTGCATGGCGTCTTCCATGGCATAGACCACATTCTCGGCCTGCACACCCGTCACGGCCTCGATACGGCGCACACCGGCCGAGATGGCTCCCTCGCTCAGGATGCGGAAGAAACCGATCTTACCCGTCGATGCCGTATGCGTACCGCCGCACAGCTCGACAGAATCGCCGAACTTGACCATACGCACCTTGTCACCGTACTTCTCGCCGAAGAGCATCATGGCTCCGGCAGCGGCAGCCTCCTCCTTGGTGGCATTGCGGTTCTCCTCCAGGGGATAGTCCTCGCGGATGGCCTTGTTGACCAGACGCTCCACCTCGCGCAGCTCCTCGGGCGTCACCTTCTGGAAGTGCGAGAAGTCGAAACGCAACAGTTCGGGCGTCACGAGCGAACCTTTCTGCTCGACGTGCGTACCCAGCACACGGCGCAGGGCGGCGTGCATGAGGTGGGTAGCCGAGTGGTTGTTGGCGGCCTGCTGACGCTTTTCGGCGTTGACCACGGCCGTAAACTCCGCCTCGGGGTTCGAGGGCAGGGTGTTGACGATATGTATGATCAGACCGTTCTCCTTCTCGGTGGCCACCACGTCGATACGCTCCTCACCGCACTCGATGTAACCCGTATCGCCGATCTGACCGCCCGAATTGCCGTAGAACGGCGTATGGTCGAATACCAGCTGGTAGGTGGTCTTGCCCTTGGAGGTCACGCGACGGTAGCGGGCGATGTGCACCTGCTCGGTCAGATGGTCGTAACCCGTGAAGAGGCTCTCCTTGATGGCCTCGACCTCCACCCAGTCATCCGTATCGACGGCTGCGGCGTTGCGCGAGCGGGCCTTCTGGGCCTGCAACTCCTTCTCGAAGTCCTCCAGATCGACACCCACACCCTGCTCGCGGGCGATCAGTTCCGTGAGGTCGATCGGGAATCCGAACGTATCGTACAGCTCGAAGGCATCCTTACCCGAGATGGACTCCTTGCCGGCCTTCTTCGTGCGCTCGATGACGCCGTCCAGCAGGTTGATACCCGTGGCCAGCGTGCGCAGGAACGAAGCCTCCTCCTCCTCGATGACCTTCTCGATGAGGGTCTGCTGGCTCTTCAGCTCGGGGAACTGTGCGCCCATCTGATCCACCAGACCGGCCACCAGTTTGCAGAGCGTCGGCTCGTTGAAGCCCAGGTAGGTATAGCCGTAACGCACGGCACGGCGCAGGATTCGGCGGATGACGTATCCGGCCTTGACGTTGGACGGCAGCTGGCCGTCGGCGATCGAGAAGGCGATGGCACGCAAGTGATCGGCGATCACGCGCATGGCGACGTCGGTTTTCTCGTTGTCACCGTATTTCTTGCCCGACAGTGCGGCGATGCGGCCGATCGTCGGCTGGAACACGTCGGTGTCGTAGTTCGACTTCTTGCCCTGGAGGATCATACACAGACGCTCGAAGCCCATACCCGTATCGACGTTGCAGGCGGGCAGCTTCTCCAGCTGGCCGTTGGCCTTGCGGTTGTACTGCATGAAGACCAGGTTCCAAATCTCGATGACCTGGGGGTGATCCTTGTTGACCAGCTCACGGCCCGAGACCTGAGCGATCTCGGCCTCGTCACGCAGGTCGAAGTGAATCTCGGAGCACGAGCCGCAGGGACCCGTCTCGCCCATCTCCCAGAAGTTGTCGTGCTTGTTGCCGCGCAGGATGTGGTCCTCGGGCAGGAAGCGGAGCCAGAAATCGTAGGCCTCCTGGTCGAAGGGCACGCCGTCCTCGTCCGAACCCTCGAACACCGTGGCGTACATACGCTCGGCGGGCAGTTTGTAGACATCGTGCAGCAACTCCCAGGCCCACTCGATGGCCTCCTTTTTGAAGTAGTCGCCATAGGACCAGTTGCCCAACATCTCGAACATCGTGTGGTGGTAGGTATCGTGTCCCACCTCCTCCAGGTCGTTGTGCTTGCCCGACACACGCAGACACTTCTGCGTATCGGCCGCACGCGGATACTTGCGCGGGGCATTACCCAGGAAAATATCTTTGAATTGATTCATTCCCGCATTGGTGAACATCAATGTGGGGTCTCCTTTTACTACCATAGGTGCCGACGGCACGATCACATGGCTCTTGCTCTCGAAGAAATCGAGAAAAGCCTGACGAATTTTACTTGATTCCATGTATATTTGTTTGTACGTTTTTTCCGTTATTAAACCCGGGTTGCAAATTTACACAAATTACACTAATTTTGCACTACAAAACAGAGATTTTTAGGATGAAGACACAAAAAGGAGGATCTTCCGATCCGGCAAGACTCCCCGCGGGGAAAGGCTCGAAACGGGCGTCACGCGACAAGGTGGCCCTTCCGTTCCGGTTGCAGACCTACCGACTGCTGCGCAAGCTGCTCATCGGCTTCATCCTCGTGTCAATAGCCAACGTAGTCTTCTCCCACCTGTTCTACACCCCCAAGATCTATATGATCAAGGGCGAGAACCGCGACATGGTGATCCGCTACCGCATACTCCAGGACCGCATCCGAACGGCCCAGCGCAAGCTTAACGAAATCCGCCACCGCGACAATTACGTCTACCGCTCGCTCTTCTCGACCGACACCCTTTCCATCGAGGGCGTGTGGAGCCCCTACCCCGACACGAAATACTCTTCGCTGGGCGGCGACACCTACTCCCCGCTGATGGTCGGCACCTGGAAACAGCTCGACCAATTGGCCCGAACGCTCTACCTCGAATCCGTGTCGATGGACCAGCTCCAGTCTCTGACCCGCAACAAGGAACAGCTCTCGGCCGCCATCCCCGCCATCTGGCCCATCGACCGCAAAAGATTGAAGAACAATCATATCGGAGCATTCAACCTGCGCCGTATGCACCCCGTCCTGGGTTACATCCGCCCGCACAAGGGCATCGACCTGGGCGGCAAAAAGGGCGATCCGGTCTTCGCCACGGGCGACGCCCTGGTGGAGGAGGCCCAGACCATGCGCGGCTACGGACGGCAGATCCTGCTCAACCACGAATTCGGATACAAGACCCGCTACGCCCACCTGAGCCAGATCCTCGTCAAGAAGGGCGACAGGGTCAAGCGCGGCCAGCTGATCGGATACGTCGGCAACACGGGCATCTCGACAGGCCCCCACCTCCACTACGAGGTGATCCACAAGGGCCACCACGTCAACCCGATCAACTACTTCAACCGCGAGATGACACCCGACGAATACGACAACCTCATGAAACAGATGAGGGAGACAACCTTTGAAACCCTGTAAAATGCCACTCAAAAAAGATATCGAACGCCTGCGCCGACGCAAACGCCGCCGTCAACGCCTCATCCGCTTCACGGTTCACCTCTTCGTGTGGATTGGCGGTGCAGCCCTCTACTATGTGGGCTTTTCGCTCTTCTTCGACACCCCCTACGAGTATGCCATGCGTCACGAGACCGACGCTCTGAGGGAGGAGTACCCCCGTCTGAAACAGAGGTACGACTCGCTGATGCTGGTCATGGAGAATGTGGCGGCGCGCGACGAGAATGTGTTCCAGTCCCTTTTCGAGGCCTCGCCCTACGACTTCGACTCGGAGAACCGTCTCCAGTCGGCCTCCTACGAGGAAGTGGTAGGACGCACCTCCCAGCAGCTCCGCGACGAACTGGAACAACGAGTCTCGGAACTTGAAACTCGGCTCGGCACGCTCCGCAAGAGCTACGCCACCCTTCGGGAAGGCATCGCGGCCCAGGGCAGCGGATGCAAGAACATTCCCTCGATCCAGCCCGTGATCAACAAGCAGCTGACCCTGCTGACCGCCTCCTACGGCATGCGCTACCACCCATTCTACAAGACCCTCCAGTCGCACCAGGGCGTAGACTACACCCTTCCCGAGGGGTCGCGCGTATTCGCCACGGCCGACGGTGTGGTCAAGGAGGTGATGATGCGCAATTCAACATCGGGCATGACGGTGGTCATCGACCACGGCAACGGCTACGAGACCTCCTACCACCACCTCCAGAAAGCCCACGTGCGCCGCGGCCAAAGTGTCCGCCGCGGCGACATCATCGCCCTCTCGGGCAATACGGGTCTGTCGCTGGCCCCCCACCTCCACTACGAGGTGCGACACGCCGGCATGAGGGTCGACCCGATCCACTATTTCTTCATGGAACTCACCCCGTCGGAGTATCAGCGCCTGATGCACATCACTCAAACGGGCATGCAATCCTTCGACTAACCCAACTACATGGAATACAACTCAGTAAAACTCATCCTGCTGGATTTCGACGGCACACTGGCCGACACCCGCATGGCCAACGCCCTGGCCTACGAAGCCACCTTCACGGAAGCGGGCTATCCGCTCTCCGCCCGGGAATATCTCGACCGCTATTTCGGCATCCGCTGCAATGAGTTTCTCACCCTCTACGGCATCACCTCGCCCGAGGAACGCGAACGTCTGCGCCTGCGCAAAATCGAGCTTTACCCTTCATTCTTCGATTCGGTAAGGCTCAACGAACCCCTGTGGAGTTTCTGCTGTCAGTTCCGTCGGCAGGGCGGCCGCGTGTGGATCGTCTCGACGGGCAGCCGTGCCAACATCGACAACGCCATGCATCACCTCGGCATCGGCATTGCGGACCACACGCTTCCCGACGGGGAACGTGCCGCCCGGGAGGCCGCCTATCCCCGCGGATGTGTCGACGGAGTGCTGTCGGGGGCCGATGCCACACACAGCAAGCCCGATCCGGAGTGTTTCCTGGAGGTGATGCGCCGCGAGGGATGCTCCCCGCGCGAAACGCTCATCTTTGAGGATTCCCGCGTGGGTCTCGAAGCCGCCGAGCGCAGCGGTGCCTCCTATTTCAAGATCGACACCTCGCGATTTTAGGACGGGAATTCTCGGGCATACCAGCCCCTCGAAGATCGAGATTGGCCGAAATTGACTGGAATAGGATGCAGAGATGCGGCTGCCCCTCAACCTTTTCTTCCCCAGACTATACCGGTTTATTCTGCCCCGCCACAGACCTATGTTTCGCCTCTGACACCCGGAAGTTTCTCCACAGACACCCGGACTACACCCTGTTCTTTCTGTCCCCACCTCTGCCTCAAGTTCCTTTTCAGATACACGGGGCGCAATCCCGTCCGATTCCAGCACTGCCCCGAATTTCACCTCCGACACTCGACCATATCGGTTCATTCGACCTCATCTCAGACACAAACCGTTCCATTGATACAACAGACCTCCGTTCGGTGATCGACCGACGGCAGTCCAGCTCAATAACCGACTGCGGACTCTATCTTCAGCCCGCTACTCGATGACCACCCGCTGCCCGTCACCCGTTCTCAGGTCTCCGCTTGAGGATCGGCTGCCTCTGTCCTCAGCCCAATAACCGACCGCGGGCTCTATTCTCAACTCGAAGACCGACCGATCGCCGTCTGCCCGTTCTCTGCCCGCAGGCCGATCTTCCCCCTCCTCAGATTCCATCCGTCGCCACATCACAAAACAAACCACCCGATCGGTCGCAATGCCCGATCGGGTGGTTTGTATTTATGGGATTTTCTTTAAGGGAGTCCTCTGCCGACAAGGGGCGGATTCACTTTTGCAGGCTATCGTTTGCAGATCTGCTTGAAGTCGCAATAATCGCACGCGCGAACATCCTCGCACTGTTTGAACGGAGTCGAGGGATCGAACAACTCCGCAAGGGTCTCGCGCAGCAATTCTTCAAAAGCATCACTGTAATAAGCATAGGATAACCCCGCGGTTTTCACGCTGCTATCGTAGAGCGTCGGACGGTAATCCTCCCGTCCCATCTCGCGGACATAGTAAAGCGTCGGCACGACATCCGTTCCCCGCGCACGATAGAGCATCATCGAGTAAAGCAACGTCTGGATGGCATAGGCCTGGCGGTCCTCGTTCTTTCCTTTAAATAGAAGTTCCAACGATTTGAAATCCAGCACCGGATGGCTCGTCTTATAGTCCACTACGCGCAGTCGGCCGTCGTCCATCATGTCGATACGGTCGGCAATACCGCCGAACTTCACCACACGGTGACCCGAAGGGGTATCCACCTCAAGATTGCACCCGACGGGTTGCTCCAGCCCCTCAACCGTGAAGTCGTCGTGAGCGGCATCGTAGGACATCACGCCGCGCTTCAGGTAACGTATGACAATATCATTGACCAACAGCAGATTGCCCGTATATTCCTCTTTCGTGGCGTTGGGGTCGCAGAGATAGTTCTCATTGATCGACTCGGCGACGGCTTCGGCAACGGCATCGGTCTTCATCAAGGCCCGCAGGGTCTGTCCCGGGTGATGCTCCCCGCGGATACGCTCGTAGAGCTTCTGCGCGGCGGCGTGGAGGATCGTTCCGAACATCGGGGCATCGACCTCCTCGGCCATCTCGTCATCGGTTCTGAGGCGGGCGACATACTTGAAGTAAAACTTCAGAGGGCAGGCCACATACTGAGAAAAGAGCGTCGGCGACAGCCGTTCGGGAGCCGCGGAATCACAGAGCAGGTCGAGGCGCTTCATCTCGCGCTCGCCCTTCGCCACAGAGATCGGTTCGACCTGCACGAGGTTGACATCGACGCCCACCTCCAGCTTGCGAATATCGAATCCGCTCTCATAGTCCAGCTGGCGGATGTAACGGCTCGGCTCACCCGTCGATTTGTCGTCGGCGTGGGAGCAATAGAGCATATAGACACGCTCGGCACGCTGGATCAGACGATAGAAATAGTAGGCAAAGACGCCTTCGTGGTGTTCGGGCGTGGGCAGTGCATAGGCCGCACGCAGGTTATAGGGGATGAACGACGATTGGGCCAGGCGGTTGCCGGGGAAGTTGTCGTCGGTCATCGAAAGGATGATCACATTCTTGAAATCGAGGCTTCGGGTCTCCAGAATACCCATCACCTGGATACCCTTCAGCGGTTCTCCCTCGAAGGGTATGCGGACGGTCTGGAGGTGACGGCGAAGCAGTGAAGTATAGATCGAGGTGGTCAGCTCCACATCACAGTCATTGAGAGAGTTGTGCAACTTGGTGATCTCCTCGGCCGTCACCGACAGGAACTCCAGCCTCTGGTCCCGATCCTCCGCCTGACAGGGGCAGGCGGCCACCGTCTTGAGGGTCGCCACCAGGTAATCCGACAATTCGCTCCACGACTCGGCAGGGGTGAAAACCGCCCGCAGCAGATTGCTCCGATGCAGGAGGGTCGCATCGACCGAGATGCGCCGCTCGCGCAGAATCTGCTCCTGCAACTCCCGCACCGAATCAGACTCGGTCTCCTGGATATAGGGATGCGACAAAAGGCCCGTCACATCAACATGATAGAAGGTCGTCTGACCGTTTTTCGTGCGGCGGCAGTGGTGTTGCAGTTCGATAAGCCGCTCGATGAAGGTATAGGCCATGGTCGTGCGCAGGGGATAACCCATCGTCACGTTCACCTCGCCCAACTCGGGCGGCAGGGCGTAGAGCAGCGGCACAAGCAGATTCTCGTCGGTCAGCACCACGGCCGTGCGCTTGTCGAGGGGTTCGCGTTCGGAGAGTTTGCGCAGGATCTCGGCGGCGTATTTGCACTGCACGGCATTCGACACGGCAGCCACCGAGGCCACGGCCTTCGGTTCGGCCATGTGGTCGTGGGTGATCGTGCAGCAAGGCGGGAATTCGACGACATTCTGTCGCACGAACATTCCGGCTTCCTGCTCCCTGTTGTCCTTGTAGTAGGTATCGTAATCCCAATAGAAATCCGTCTCGGCGTGGGTAGAAAGGAATCTGAAGAGTTGTTTCTCGCACTCCGAAAGAGCGTTGAACCCCGCCACGATAAACCGGCGCGGAGTCTCGAACTCGAAGGCATCCTCCGACAGCAGATCGGCCGCGGCACGTTGCACCATGCCATTATAGGCCATGCCCAGCCCCGTGAGCCGCTCGCGGTATTCGTGGTAGATGCGGCCCAGGGTTTTCCAAATGCCAAGGAACTTGCGTTTCTCCTCCGAGAAATCCGACTCGGCACCGAACGACGACCAGAACGAGAGGATCTGCAACTGCTCGGGGGTGAGGTACGAGATGTCGGCCTCGATCTCCTTGATGTCCTCGATATTGCGGAACAACATATCGGCGTCGATCCGATACTTGTCGATCATGTCGAAGTCCGTGAGGAGCATATCGCCCCAGAAATAGAACTTGTCGAAGGCTTCGTCGTGGTACTTCGAGTAGACCTTATACAGTTCGGTGATCAGACGCATCCTGTCGCCCACCGTCAGCCCCGAAATCTCCGACATGAGCTGGTCAATCGACGTCCAGCGCGGTTGCCAGATCGGGCGGTCGGTAATCCGCGAAAGGGCATCAACAAAAAACAGACGCGCACGACGCGAGGGGAACAGCATGGAGCATTCCCCGAGCCGTTCCCCGTAACGCCGATACAGATCCAGGGCGACCTCCTCCAAAAAACCTTTCATCGCTACCTTCCGGGGCGTTTATTGCAGGCGGTTGATCTCTCCGCCCATAAATCCGATGGAGGTGAGCAGGATCGAAGGGCTGCCCTTATAGTTGATCACGGCCTTGGTCGAGCTTTGGGCCTCGAGACGATCCTCGGCCTGCACCGACACGACGCTGCTGTTGCGGGCCTCGACCTTCACGGCCATGGCCTTCAACTCCGAGGCCTTTACCTCACCCGAGGCCGCCGTGATCCACAGATAGCGGGCCTCGCCCGACAGGGTGATCATGCTACGGTCCGTAAGATCGACCTTCAGATCCTGCACGTCGACCTCGGCACGCACCTGGGCGTGGCCGCCGACCGTAAGGCTGATGTGGTTGCCGAACAGCAGATTGCCGAATTCGCACTCCGCGTTGTAGACCGCGATGCGCTGCACACGATCGCTCAGATAAAGTTTCACGGTCGTAGGCTCCGGACGGCGGGCATCGCTACGCTCCGAGATGTAGAGGATCTTATCCTTGACATTGGCGCGGAAGCGGCTCGTGCTGTACCCCTTCGTATCGTAGACGATCTTCGGAGGCAGGGAGTCGGGCTGCTGGATCAGCACGATCCTGAACGAACCGTCGAGTTCCAGTTCCGAGAACGAGGGCAACCACTCCTCCTGTCGCGTGGAGGCATCCTGCATTCCGGTCGGAGTATTCTGAGCATGGCCCACCAGGCTGAAAAGCAGCACCAGGGCACTTAAAATCGTTTTTTTCATAAGGCTAAAGTACTTTAATCTGATGCCAAGATACGAATTTATTATGAAATGCGTGCGGAGATTCGGAATTAATTTTGTACTTTTACTTGATAAACGACATTCCGAACAGTGAGAGCGAAAATACTCAATGCAAGCGCCGGATCGGGCAAAACTTACCGACTGGCTTACAAATACGTCCGCGACACGATCGAGCAGCCCGCCATCTACCGCCACATCCTGGCCGTGACCTTCACCAACAAGGCCACCGAAGAGATGAAGACCCGTATCCTCAAGGAGATTCACACCCTCGCCTCGGGCGGGAAGAGCCCCTACATGGAGGATCTGCAGAAGGAGCTGGAACTCTCGCCCGAGACCATCCGCCAACGGGCCCGCGAGGTGCGGTCGAAGATCCTCCACGACTATTCGCGGTTCACGGTGCTAACCATCGACACCTTCTTCCAACGCATCATGCGCGCCTTCATCAAGGAGCTGGGCATCGACCTGAACTACAACATCGAGCTGGAGACCAACTCGATCCTGAGCAAAAGCACCGACTCGCTCATCGAGCAGATCACCGTTGACCAGGAACTCAAGCAGTGGCTCATCGACTTTGTGCAGGAGCGCATCGACGAGGGCAACAAGTGGGACATCCGCGACGGCATCCTGGCGTTGGGCAACGAGCTGTTCAAGGAGAAAAACAAGGAGGTACTCACCCACGGGCGCACACGCCACGAGCTGAAGCAGATCGTCCAGAAGGCCGTCTCCGCAGCCGAGGCATCGCACCAGGAGATGATCCAGGCGGGCAAAGATGCCCTGAAGATCATGGCGGCGGCCGGAGCAACCCCCGCCGACTTCTCGGGCAAGAGCCGCAGTTTCGCCTTCTACTTCAAGCAGGTGGCCGACGGCAACGTGACGAAAAAATACACCGACACGGTGCTCAAGCGAAGCCTTTCCCCCGAGGGGTGGTGTCCCAAGGGCTCCTCTTTCCAGGGGCTGGTCCCGGAACTCCAACCCCTGCTCTACAAGATCTGCACGCTCTACGACCGCAACATCCGCAGCTGGAACACCTGCGCACTGCTCAAGGAGAACTACCGCAGTTTCGCCCTCCTGTCAGACCTCTACGCCAAGGTGCAACAAATGTGCGAGGAGCAGAACATGATGCTGCTCTCCGAAACCAAATACATCCTCTCGGAGTTCATCGGCCACAACGACGTGCCGTTCATCTACGAGAAGGTCGGCAACCGCTTCGACCGGTTCATGATCGACGAATTCCAGGATACCTCGGTCAAGGAGTGGGAGAACTTCCTCCCCCTGCTGCAAAACGCCATGGCCCAATCCGAGGAGGAATCGGTACTCATCGTGGGCGACATCAAGCAATCGATCTACCGCTGGAGAGGCGGTGACTGGCGGCTGCTCCACCACGAGGCGCAGGAAGCTCTGGGACACGACGACACCGAGGTGGAGAACATGAAAATGAACTACCGCAGTCTGCCCGTCGTCGTGGAGTTCAACAACCGGGTCATCGGCCGCATCGTCGAGGAGGACAACCTCAAGCTCAACATCATGCTGGGCGAGGCCGTACTCCGCGGGGATCTGCCCCGGGAGGAGTTCCTCCTCTTGAAGGACACCCTCCGCAACGCCTACTCACACCACACCCAGATCCCGCGCCAGAGGGGCGAGCATCCGGGTTATGTCTCGGTGGAGACCTTCGAGGAGAAGCCCCCCGTCGTGGAACGCATCTGCAGCCTCATCGACAAGGGATTCGCCCCCTCGGACATCATGATCCTGGTGCGCGGCAAGACCGACGGCGCAAAGGTGGCGGCCGAGCTGCTCAACTTCAAACAGCAGAACCTCGACCCTCGCTATGTGTTCGATGTGATGACGCAGGACGCCCTGATCATCGGGTCGGCCCCCGTCAGCACGTTCATCTCGTCGGCCCTGAGGCTCACGCTCAACCCCGACGACCGTTTCAGCCTGGCCACCTACAACCAGTTCCTCCAGCGACCCTTCGACGAGGAACTGGGGGACGACGAGCGCGGGTTCTTCTCGTCGCTGCGTCTGTTGTCGCCCGAGGATGCCTTCGAGCGCATCGTCATGCACCACGACCTGCAACAGGACCGCCGTCAGACGGCCTACCTCCAGGCCATCCACGAACAGATTCTCTCGTTCTGCGCCAACAAGATCGCCGACATTCCGCTCTTTCTGCGCTGGTGGGACGAGCAGGGATCGAACCGTTCGCTGTCGATCGACCAGAGCAGCACCACCATCGAGATCAGCACCATCCACAAGGCCAAAGGTTTGGAAAAACGCGCCGTGATCATCCCGTACTGCTCCTGGCAACTCACACCCAACACCTCGGGCAAAGTCCCCAGTTTCGTATGGGCCGAGGCCGGCGAGGGCGACATCTCGCAGATCGGACGACTGCCCATCCGCTACAAGAAGGCCATGGGCGAGTCGGACTTCTCGACGGAATATTTCCGCGAGACGGTCTATTCCTACATCGACAACATCAACCTCCTGTACGTGGCTCTGACCCGCGCCAAGGAGTCGCTCCATATCTTCGTACCCGGCAAGGGCAAGGGCCAACACATCGGTGTGGATCTGATCAGTGCCCTATCCACCTCCACCTCTTCGTCTGCGACGGAGGAAGCGACGGTCCGGGCCGCCACACAATCCTCCACAAAGGCTTCCCAAGAGGACTCCCCCCTTGAAAGTCCCCAAACAACGGACACCTCTTCAGAGAATACCCCGTCAGCCGACGAGACCGACGCAAAGACCGATTCTCTCCTCCAGGCCCGCCAGACCCTGACCGAGGAGGGAGGTCTGCGCTTCGAGTACGGCGAATTTGCCGCTCCGGTCCTTACACGCGCCCAGACCTCCGAGACGCGCCACATCGTCCTGGAACACTACCTCACGACCCGAGCCGATCTGAGCCTGCGACTCCCCTCGCAACGCTACCTGGAGGAGGAGGCCGCCGAGCTTTCGCCCCGCAACTTCGGTATCCTGATGCACAAGTCTTTCCAGGAGGCCGAAACCCTGGAGGACATCCAGCACTCCATAGAGCGTCTGCGTCGCGACGAACTGCTCTCACCCGAGGACGAAAAGACCCTGCGCCACATGATCGACAACGCACTGGAAAACCCCACCATACGCAGTTGGTTTGACGGTTCGTGGGACGAGGTGCGCAACGAGAACGACATCATACGTCCCGGCGGATCGACACGCCGTCCCGACCGTGTGATGATCCGCCAAAACGGCGAGGTGGTGGTCGTCGACTACAAGTTCGGCGACAACCAACTCCCCTCCTACCACCGCCAGGTGAGCCAGTACCTCGACCTGCTGCGGCAGATGGGTTACTCCTCACCGCGGGGATACCTGTGGTATGTGAAACTCGGAATCATCGAAAACGTAGACTAAACCATGCTGAAACAAATCATCGAAATACTCCCCCCGCAATACCGCCACCGAGGCATCCGGGTGGCTGCGACCCTCCTGGTCAAGGCCCTGCTCAATCTCGGAGGACTGGCCGTGCTGCTGCCCGTCCTGGCCCTGGTGCTCGATCCCGCGTGGGTTGGAGGCGAGGGATGGCTCGCGCGGATGTACCGCCTCTCGGGCTTCGGGTCTCCCGACGACTTCGCCCGGGCGATCTGCGTGGGGGTCGTGGGCCTGATCATCATCAAGAACCTTCTGAACATCTACCTCTCGCAGGTCGGCAACCGCTATGTGCTGAGCCTCTACCGCACGCTCTCCCACCAGCTCTTCACGGCCTATCACCACAAGGGACTCGGATTCATCAAACGCTCGAATTCGGCCGTACTGACCCGCAACGTCAATGTCGTCTGTCTGGCCTTCATCACGGGAGTACTCACCCCCGCGGCGTCGATCCTGGCCGAGGTCCTGTTCCTGGGACTGATCCTCTGCGCCCTCATCGCTTACAGTCCCCTGGCCTCAGGGATGGCTGTGGTGGTGTTTCTGCCGTCGGTCTACCTCTACTATATACTGATCCGCAACCGCATGGTCCGCTACGGCGACCTGGAAAACAAGGCCCAGCGAGAAAAGATGAGGCTCGTGGCCGACTCCTTCCGCGGGTATGCCGACATAGAGATCAACGGGGCATTCCCCAAGATGCTCCACACATTCAATGCAACGATGGAGCGCATCATCTCGATCCGGCTGAAGGATTCGCTGACGAGGATGTATCCCCAAAGCCTCATCGAGATCGGTCTGGCCGCCGGAATGGCCCTTCTGGTGGGGATCAGCCTCAGGGAAAACGCCACGCAGGCACGCCTGCTGTTCGGAGTCTTCGCCGTGGCTGCCCTCAAACTCCTGCCCTCGATCCGCTCGATCCTCGCGGCATGGACCGCCATACGCTACAACAGCTACACGATCGAGATTCTGAAGGACGCCCCCTCAGGTGCCGCCCGGGAGCGGATGCCGGAGGGCAAACCCATGAAATTCGAGCATGAGATCACGATCCGCAACCTCTCCTTCAGATTCGAGGACGCGACGGAGGACCTCTTCACCAACTTCTCGCTCACGATCCACAAGGGCGAACGCCTCGGTATCCGCGGAGCATCGGGAGCGGGCAAGACCACCCTCTTCAACCTCCTGCTGGGACTTTACCCCCCCACATCCGGTTCGATCGAGATCGACCGTCAGCCCCTCACCCGGGCAAACAGCAGAATGTGGCAGAAGAGAATCGGCTATGTATCGCAGAACCTCTTCCTGGCCGACGGCAGCTTTGCCACCAACGTGGCTCTGGGCGTGCCCGACGCAGAGATCAACCGTCAGCGGGTTCGGGATGCTCTGGAAGCCGCCCAACTGGGCGACTTCATCGACGCCCTGCCCGACGGCATGGATACCCCGATCGGAGAGTGCGGATGCCGTCTTTCGGGCGGCCAGCGCCAACGCATCGGCATCGCCCGCGCCCTCTACCGCGAGGCCGACCTGCTCTTCCTGGACGAGGCCACCTCGGCCCTCGACACCCGCACCGAGGAGGAAGTCAACCGCGCCATTACCCGTGTGGCGGAGTCCCATCCCGGACTCACACTCATCGTCATCGCCCATCGCGAAACCACGCTCGAATATTGCAACAGAATCATAACATTCTAAATATCATGGATTTTATCATCGCAGACATACGTCTTTCCATTCCTCGGAAACTGATCTCGGACTACTTCGCCGAAGCCATGGCCCCTTTTGAAGCTCACGACGAGGGCACCCCCGATCTGAGGATCACACCCATCGGAGAGCTGCACTCCACGGACGATTACCGCCCCCTGGAGCATTTCCAATTCTCGGAGGCCGAGGCCCAATGTGATTTCGGTCGCGAGGCTGACGGATACTTCCTCAAGATGATCCCTCACGACACGTCATACCGTGCGGTATGTTTCCGTATCTCGGAGGACGGATCACGGGTCGAGACCGATTACACGCTGAGGGATCTCACCTCGCTGTTCCGCTTCGGAGTGTGGGTGGCCTACAACTGCTGCTCGATCCGCCGCAAAACCGTGGCCATACACTCCTCGGTGATCGTCTACCGCGGGCAGGGACTGCTCATGCTCGGAGAATCGGGCACGGGAAAGAGTACCCACACCCGTCTGTGGAGAGAACACATCGAGGGTGCGCGTCTGCTCAACGACGACAGCCCCATCGTCAGGGCAAATAGCTCGGGGGGGGGATCAGCGGATTGTCACTCAACGGTTTACGGATCTGCATGGAGCGGCAAGACCCCCTGCTACATCAACCGTCACTTCCCGATCCGCGCCTTCATCCGTCTGTCGCAGGCGCCCTATAACAAGATCCGCCGCCTGAACCGTCTGGAGACCATCGGGGCTCTGCTGCCCTCGTGTCCTCCGGCATTCTCCCACGACAAGCAGCTCTTCGATCATGTCTGTGCCACGGTATCCTCCATCCTGGAACATACGGAGGTCTACCACCTGGAGTGCCTCCCGAATGCCGATGCGGCACGGCTGGTATGTCAAACGTTATTCAAAGATGAAAACAATTAAGAATATTTCCGGATTTGCTTTAGCTCGTGACCTTCTCAAAGCAGGTGAAAATGTCACGATACGTGTGAATGGGCAAAGTATGCTTCCATTTTTCCAAAGCAACTCAATCGTAAAAATCCGTCCTATCCGTGAAGAAGATTTAATATGTGGTCACGTGGTATTTGGCGAAACAGAAAATGGGAAATTCGTTATTCATCGTATCATACGCATTACCTCTAACCATATAATACTGATGGGTGACGGCAATATTATCGGAATCGAAAATATTGCACGAAACAAAATATACGGCATCATCGACTGTTCTCGCTTACATCTATTTCTTGCACAAATATGGAAATGGATACGGCCTATAAGAAAATATATTCTTTATTTTTTGAAACGAATTTGTAAAAAATAGATTTAAAGACTTTGACCTAAATCCATAGTTATAGTTTCATGAGGATGTGTCAAAATCCTCTTCTTTTAAGAGAATCCCCCCTGTCGCAGTCGTGTGCGACAGGGGGGATTCTCTGTATATTTTGCATTGTGATACCCCTTCATACAGACAAAGATTCTCCCAATAAGACTGCGTTTCGAGATTCTGAAATCAAATAAAACAACAACTACCTCATAGGAAATATCGTCACCCGTTTGTCGGATGCACAAAAAAGTATATTAGAAAAAATACGGATCACCCCGATATGGGATGATCCGTATCATGTATAGGAATCTAAAGTAGATTACTCACCCAAAGCGAAACGCTTGTAAGCAACAACCGTAGCGTCCTTCTCTGCCTTGTGGATGTACTCGGCGATCGTCTCCTTCTCACCGACAACCATCTGGTTCAGAAGCGTGTTCTCCTCGAAGAACTTGCGCATCTTACCCTCGGCGATCTTCTCGAGAATAGCCTCGGGCTTGTTGGCGTTCTTCGGATCCTGCTTCATGGCCTCGACAGCGATCTTGCGCTCGTGCTCCACGATCTCAGCGGGGCAGTCATGCTCGTCGATCGAAACGGGAGCCATAGCCGTAGCCTGCATGGCTACAACGTGAGCTACCTCCTCGGGAACCTGCTTGTTGAAACCGATCAACGTACCGAGCTTCTTGTTGAAGTGTACGTAAGCCGAGCAATAGGGAGCCTCGATACGAGCGTAGTTCATCTCGATCTTCTCACCCGTCTGACCCGACTTCTCGGTAACCATCTCCTCTACGGTGCGACCCTCGGCGTTCTTGATGGTCAAGAGAGCCTCACGGTCTGCAGCGTCGGCTGCAACGGCAACCTCCAGCATGGCCTCGGCCGAAGCAGTGTACTCGGCGTTCTGAGCCACGAAGTCAGTCTCGCAAGCCAGGCAGAGGATATATGCTTTGCCGTCAACGACCTTCGTTACGACTACACCCTCCGATGCGCTGCGATCGGCACGCTTGGCAACTACGAGTTTACCCTTCTCGCGGATAATGTCCTGAGCACGGTCAAAATCACCTTCAGCCTCTACGAGGGCCTTTTTGCAGTCCATCATACCGGCACCGGTCATCTTGCGGAGCTTCATCACATCAGCTGCTTTGATTTCCATAGTATTCTTTGTTTTTTTAATTAATAACTTCTTTTTGTGAGCAAAAAGTCTGCCTTCCCGTTCGGAGAATTACTCCTCTTTGGGCTCCTCAAACGGAGTCTCGACAGCGGCAACAACCTCTTTCAAGGTCTCCTCCTCGGCATTGAACGAAGCCTTTACAGCCTTCTTGATGCGGGGTTTGCCCTCTTTGCGGGGAGCAGCAGCCTCCTGAGCGGCAGCCTCCTCGGCCTCTTTCTCCTTCTCCAGACGGCGCTCCTCCGAACCCTCGGCGATAGCAGCGCACATCGTGTCGATAATAACGGAGATCGATTTTGCAGCATCGTCGTTTGCAGGGATAACGTAGTCGATGTCAGTGGGATCACAACAAGTGTCGACCATTGCAAATACGGGGATGCTCAATCTCTTGGCCTCCTTAACGGCGTTAGCCTCCTTCTGAACGTCAACGACGAACAGGGCGGCGGGCAGACGGGTCAGGTCGGCGATCGAACCGAGGTTCTTCTCCAACTTGGCGCGCTGGCGCTCGATCTGGAGTTTCTCACGCTTCGAGAAGTTATCAAAAGTACCGTCAGCAGTCATCTTGTCGATGGTTGCCATTTTCTTGACGGCCTTACGTATTGTGGGGAAGTTTGTCAGCATACCGCCGGCCCAACGCTCGGTTACGAACGGCATTCCAACGGCTGCCACCTTTTCGGCAACAATCTCTTTAGCTTGCTTTTTGGTTGCTACGAACAGCACGCGGCGACCGCTCTTGGCGATCTGCTTGATGGCTGCGGCAGCCTCATCGATTTTCAGCACGGTCTTGTGCAGGTCGATGATGTGGATGCCGTTCTTCTCCATGAAGATATAAGGAGCCATTTTAGGGTTCCATTTGCGCTTCAGGTGACCGAAGTGCGCACCGGCTTCCAATAATGTATTAAAATCTGTACGTGACATTTTAATTCTTGTTTGATAATTTTAATTCTCTTTTCTGCAACTCCACGGGTAGCGGATGAACCGATCCCAAGGAGTTTTCCGCGGCGAGGCAACCGAAAGGTAATACGTATAGCAATATAAGTAGTCTTTCCGGTTTGAGACCGTCGCCGTACTTTGCCGAAATTCCGGTCGACTAACGCTTGCTGAACTGGAACTTGCGACGTGCTCCGGGCTGACCGGGCTTCTTACGCTCAACCTCGCGGGGATCACGCGTCAAGAAGCCGGCCTTCTTCAGTACCGGACGCATCTCGGCGTCGATCTCGCACAATGCACGTGCGATGCCCAGACGAGCGGCCTCAGCCTGACCCTTGATACCGCCACCATCGAGGTTGATGTTGACGTCATAGTTCTCCAAAGTGTTGGTAGCCAACAGAGGCTGCTTTACCTGGAACTGGAGAATCTCCAAGGGGAAATAGACTGCAAGCTCTTTGCGGTTGATTGTAATCTGACCCTTACCCGGCTTCACGTATACGCGAGCCAC
>JAHHQK010000089.1 GCA_020026435.1 Alistipes sp.
GGTCACCAACGGCTGGGTATGGCGGTCGAAGATTTTCGGGCGCATCATCCGCTACCTGGGATTCTGCTGTGTGGATGAAGGCTATGAAGAGGTCACGGAACACGTGCGCAAGATGTTCCACGAGGGGTATTCGGTGGTGGTCTTCCCTGAAGGTACACGTTCGAAGGACGGGCGTACGATGGGGCGGTTCCATAAGGGGGCGTTCTATTTGGCCGAGCAACTCGGTGCGGATCTGGTGCCGGTATTGATTTACGGAACGGGGATGATCTGTTCGAAGCGTCAGCCGTTCAACATTCGGGAAGGAAATTACGGGGCGAAGATCCTACAACGCATTTCGCCCGACGACAAACAATATGGCGAAGGTTATCGTTTGAGAACCAAGGCGGTGTCGCGTCTGATGAAAGTGGCCTACGAGGAGTGGTGCGCGGAATTGGATACGGTGCAGAACCCTTACTTTAAGCAGGCTCTGATCAAGCATTTTGTCTATAAGACGGATGATGCCGAGTTGCGTGCGCGTCATGTGATGCGCAAGACCCGTAACTTTGAGCATCTGGTCGAGGGCATCGGTCGTGATGCGCGGATCGTGGTCTTCGGATCGGGACACGGCGAATTGGCTTTGCTGTTGTCGTTGCTCTCGCCGCGCCGTCGGATCATCGCTTACGAGCAGGAGGATTGCGTGTGGATGGAGCACCGCAACATCCCTTACGGCCATGGTGCGGGCATCGAGTTTATCCGTACGGATTATCGGATGACGGAAGTCCTCGAAGCGGATTATTATCTGTTTACGTCGCGGCTTGACGAATCGGTTGCAAAGCGTCTGGAGGCGATGTGTCGTGGAGGGGAGGTGCGCCATGAGTAAGTACGATGTCATTATTGCGGGTAGTGGTTTTGGCGGATTGTGCTGTGGCGTGATCCTCGCGCGGGAAGGTCTGAATGTCTGCGTGGTCGAGAAAGAACCCTTTGCGGGCGGATGTCTGCGTTCGTTCCGTCGCGGGGAGCATCTCTACGATACGGGCATGCACTATGTGGGCTGTATGGACGAGGGACAGATCCTGCGCCATTTCCTGCAATATGCGGGTGTTTACGATCGGCTGAACCTTCAGCGAATGGACATTGACGGCTACGACCGTGTGATCCTTGGCGATCGGGAATATCGGTTTGCGCAAGGCTATGATCGGTTTTGTGAAGGCCTTACGGAACACTTTCCCGATTGCGGGACGGAGATTCGCCACTATGCGGATGCCGTACACCGTGTGGGAGAGGAGATCGGAGTGAACAAACTGCGCGAGGGGATCCTTTCGACAGGAGGTCTGGATTCGTTGTCGCTGTCGGCATCGGGTGAGATTGACCGACTGATCACCGATCCGCAACTTCGCAAGGTGGTGGCGGCAACCAATTTTCTGTATGACGGAATCCGCGACCGTTCGCCGTTTCATACCCACGCCATGATTCAGCACTCGTTCATCAACGGAGCGGCGCGTTTCGTGGACGGAACACAACAATTGGCCGATGCGTTGGTCGGGGAGATCCGCCGAAACGGAGGCGAGGTGCGTTGCCGTGCAGAGGTCGAAAAAATCCTGCACCGCGACAATCAAGTCGTGGGCGTAAGACTGACAAGTGGCGAGGAACTTTCCTCGGATCGGATTATTTCGGATCTGCATCCCGCCACGATGCTCGAATTGGTGGACGAGGAGTCGAAGATCCGTCCGTCGTACGTGCGTCGGATCAACTCTTTGGAAAATAGTTTCGGAGTCTTTACGGTTTGGGTGCGGGTGGACAAAAAAC
>JAHHQK010000090.1 GCA_020026435.1 Alistipes sp.
GGCGGGGACAGAGTGGGAAAATGTTGATAAAAAGTTGATAAACCGATGCGGATCGGGGAATAATAAAATATTAAATAAATACTTTTGTGTCCGGAATGTCCATTTTGAACACAAACAAATCATAATACAACACTGTCTATGTTAAAATCACTGTTCGGATTCGATCCTCGGAATATGTCCGTCAAGACCGAGATCCTCGCCGGAATCACCACATTCCTGACCATGGCCTACATCCTGGCCGTCAACCCCAAGATCCTGGGCGACGCGGGCATGAATCCCGACGCCGTGTTCACCACTACCATCATCGCTTCGGTCATCGGTACGCTCTTCATGTCGATCCTGGCCAGGCTGCCCTTTGCCCTGGCTCCGGGTATGGGTCTGAATGCCTTCTTTGCTTATACGATGTGTATGGCGATGGGCTATTCGTGGCAGTTCGCGCTGACGGCCGTGTTGATCGAGGGTGTGATTTTCATCATCCTGACGCTCACCAATCTGCGTGAGGCCATCGTCAACGCCATCCCGCTGACGCTGAAAAACGCCATCAGCGTGGGTATCGGATTCTTCATCGCCTTCATCGGCCTGCAGGGTAGCGGCATCATCGTCAACAACGAAGCCACGCTCGTGAGCCTGGGGCATATCACCTCGGGAACGGCTCTGCTGGCCATGCTGGGTATCGTCTTCACGGCCGTGCTGCTGATTCTCAAGGTCAAGGGTGCCTTTCTGATCGGTATCCTGCTGACGACCTTGATCGGCATCCCGATGGGGATCACCCACATGGACCGTGTGGTCAGCACTCCGCCGTCGATCGAGCCGATCTTCATGAAATTCGAGTGGGGATCGATCCTCACGCCCAATATGTTCATCGCCGTGCTGACGATGCTTTTTGTCGACCTGTTCGACACGATCGGTACGCTGGTCGGTGTCTCGACCAAGGCCGGAATGATGGTCGACGGCAAGATTCCCAACGCCAGGAAGGCCTTTCTGTCGGATGCCATCGCCACGCTGACGGGTGCCATGCTCGGAACGAGTACCGTGACCACCTATGTCGAGAGTGCGTCGGGTGTGGCCGAGGGCGGACGTTCGGGTCTGACCTCCTTCACGACGGCCGTATGCTTCCTTCTGGCCCTGTTCTTCGCGCCGCTCTTCCTCTCGATCCCGAGTGCCGCCACGACGCCCGTACTGGTGTTGGTGGGTCTGATGATGATGACCCCCGTGGTGAAGATCGACCTGAACGATTTTTCGGAGTCGGTGCCGGCATTCATCTGCATCATCTTCATGCCGCTGACCTACAGCATCTCGGACGGTGTGCTGCTCGGACTGATCAGCTATGTCATCATCAACCTGCTGAGCCGCAAGTTCAACAAGCTGAGCATTTCGCTCTTTGTGCTTTGCCTGCTCTTCATGGTCAAGTACTTCATCTGATCCTTCGGGATAGGGGCGGTTTTTCGCTCCATATTACATAAATCAATCGGCAACAGAGACCCCGGTCCGGAATCGGACGGAGGGTCTCTGTCTTTTTTTTGTGACTTTTCCGGATTCTTTGGTAAATCTCGCTGGAATTGGCGGACACGGGGACTTGAGCTGGCCCTTTTTGGGGGGCAGGAAAGAATGGGCGTTTCCGGGGTGCTTTCGGAGGCGTTTTTTGAGGGCGGGCATCCCCCCCCCTCGATCGGTCGATGGTGTGATGACCCGTTTCAGAAGCACCCCCATACTTTATATTTTATGGACGGAACTTCGGTATTGTTCCTCCC
>JAHHQK010000091.1 GCA_020026435.1 Alistipes sp.
GGTCACCAACGGCTGGGTATGGCGGTCGAAGATTTTCGGGCGCATCATCCGCTACTTGGGATTCTGTTGCGTGGATGAAGGCTATGAGGAGGTCACGGAACACGTACGCAAGATGTTTCGCGAGGGGTATTCGGTGGTGGTCTTCCCCGAAGGCACACGTTCTAAAGACGGGCGTACGATGGGGCGTTTCCATAAGGGGGCGTTCTATCTGGCCGAGCAACTCGGTGCGGATCTGGTACCTGTGCTGATTTACGGAACGGGCATGATCTGTTCGAAACGTCAGCCGTTCAACATCCGTGAAGGAAATTACGGGGCGAAGATCTTGCAGCGAATTTCGCCCGACGACAAGCAATATGGCGAAGGTTATCGTTTGAGAACCAAGGCAGTGTCGCGTCTGATGAAAGAAGAATATGAGAAGTGGTGCTCGGAATTGGATACGGTGCGGAACCCTTACTTTAAGCAGGCTCTGTTCAAACATTTTGTCTATAAGACGGATGATGCCGAGTTGCGTGCGCGTCACGTGATGCGCAAGACCCATAACTTCGAACATCTGGTCGAGGGTATTGGTCGCGATGCGCGGATTGTGGTCTTCGGATCGGGACATGGCGAATTGGCTTTGCTGTTGTCGTTGCTCTCGCCGCGCCGCCAAATCATCGCCTACGAGCAGGAGGATTGTGTGTGGATGGAGCACCGAAACATCCCTTACGGCCATGGTGCGGGCATCGAATTTATCCGTACGGATTATCGGATGACAGAAGTTCCCGAAGCGGATTATTATCTTTTTACGTCGCGGCTTGACGAGGCGGTTGCGAAGCGTCTGGAGGCGATGTGTCACGGAGGGGAGGTGCGCCATGAGTAAGTACGATGTCATTATTGCGGGTAGTGGTTTTGGCGGATTGTGCTGTGGCGTGATCCTCGCGCGGGAAGGTCTGAATGTCTGCGTGGTCGAGAAAGAACCCTTTGCGGGCGGATGTCTGCGTTCGTTCCGTCGCGGGGAGCATCTCTACGATACGGGCATGCACTACGTGGGCTGTATGGACGAGGGGCAGATCCTGCGCCATTTCCTGCAATATGCGGGCGTTTACGATCGACTGAATCTTCATAGAATGGATATTGAAGGCTACGACCGTGTGATCCTTGGTGATCGGGAATATCGGTTTGCACAAGGTTATGATCGGTTTTGTGAGGGTCTTACGGAACGCTTTCCCGATTGTGGGGCGGAGATTAGTCACTATGCGGATTCCGTGCGCCGTGTGGGGGAGGAGATCGGAGTGGATAAACTGCGAGAAGGAATTATTTCGGCAGGAGGTCTGGATTCGTTGTCGCTGTCGGCATCGTCCGAGATCAACCGACTGATCACCGATCCGCAACTTCGCAAGGTGGTGGCGGCAACCAATTTTCT
>JAHHQK010000092.1 GCA_020026435.1 Alistipes sp.
GATCGGCCGAAACGATCAGGTGGCGGTAGGCTTTCCAGTTTACGCCCGCCTGCAAACCCACCTGCACCGTACGCAGATGATCCGAAAAATCGTAGGTCGCTTTATTGCCGTCTCTAAACTCGACCTTCTCGCCCGTCGGGTCGTAATGGCGCAGATACCCCTCATAAACGTCACCTGAGAAATCGCCGCTCGACTGGAACGACACATAAGGGCCGAATTGCAGGCGGAGGCGTCGGTTCACCTTATAGGTCGCCAGCACGGGAATCGTGAAGAGCGTCGAACGGTAGCGCGTACGTACCATACCCGTCCAGTTACCTTCCATGATCTCACCGCCGTCGCCGAAATAAGCCATGCTGTAATTCTTCACGCGGGCGTGGGTCTCCATACCCTTGTTCTCCATGCGAAGGCCGAGCATAACACCCCACTTTTCGCGTTCTCCCAACCACTTGATCACATCGCCCTCAATCGAAATACACAGGGTCGGCGAATAACTGTCGATCTTGCGGATCTCGCGCGGCAGGGGAAGGGGTGATGCCCCACCGATGTTGATGCCTGCCTTCACTTCATAGTGAAGCCCCATCAGTGCCGAACGGATAATGCCGTACGAACGGTCGGTTTGTGCCTCTGCGCGACCGACCGCCAAAAGGATCATCGCCGCCAGAAGGATTGAAAAATATAGTTTCTTCATGATTATTTCATTTTAGGGTTCATATCGGCATACTCGACCGTCACCTCGTCGATCCAGAGCGTGCTGCCCGGAGCACCGGAGAAGGTATCGCCGTGGATGCTCGACGTGAAGACCAATGCGAATTTGTATTTGTGTTCGGCAAGTTTCACGGGGTCGATCTTCATACCGTCGCGCGGTTCAAGAATCACCTCGAACTCCGTCCACTGATCCGTCTCGAAACGCTGTGCGGCATCAATGCGGCCGAACATGCAGACCGACTTGCGGTAGGCATCCGTCGAAGGATCCGTATAGTTGGTGCCGTCGAGCGAGGGCATGTCGTCACTATACTCGTAGAACACCGCCACGATGTTGAACAGGTCGCGTTTGCCGGGAACCTCCTTCATCTTGCCCGGAGCCGTCTTATCCAACTCGTAGAACGTATCGCCCGACTTATACTTGAAATGTCCTTTCACGCGCACGGGCACCTTACTCCATGTCATACCGAAGCGTGTGGCTTTCAGCGAATTGGACAAGGCATTCGATACATCGAACGAACCGAGGAACAGGTTGCCTGCGGCGATCGGCATATTGACCATCGCGCCGAACGAACCCGTCTCGCGGGTGGTCAGTTGCAGGCATTTGCCCTTGATGCCGTAGTCCGACTGAAGGGTCGGATAGTCCTTATAACTCTTGGCGACACCCGTCAGCGCAAA
>JAHHQK010000093.1 GCA_020026435.1 Alistipes sp.
GACCCGATGCAATCGACCGAGATGATCGCCCGTCATTGCGGCATCGACGGATACCGCACGACAATCAGTACGGCGTGTTCGTCGACTGCCAATGCGTTGATTCACGCCGCGCGGCTGATCCGTCACGATGTGTGCGATGTGGTGGTGGCGGGCGGATGCGATGCCCTGTCGAAATTCACGCTCAACGGCTTCTCATCGCTCGGCATCCTTTCTGCGGAGTCTTGCCGTCCGTTCGATCGCAACCGCACGGGACTGAATCTGGGCGAAGGTGCGGGTTATGTCGTTCTGCAACGGGAAGATACGTGCAGTCGTACGCCGTATTGCTTTCTGACGGGTTATGCCAATGCCAACGATGCCCACCATCAGACGGCCACGTCGGACGAGGGCGAGGGTGCATTCCGCGCCATGAGCGAGGCGTTGCAGATGGCAGGTCTCAAGCGGGTGGATTACATCAATGTCCACGGCACGGGAACGCCCAACAACGATTCTTCGGAAGGGGCGGCATTGCGTCGTGTGTTTGGTGACGAGATTCCTCCGTTCAGTTCGATAAAACCCTTCACGGGGCATACGCTGGCGGCGGCAGGCAGTATCGAGGCGGTTTTTGCGGTGTTGGCGATCCGCGACGGCGTGATCTGTCCCAACCTCAATTTCGAGGAGTCGGAATGCGGTCTGAAACCCGTGACCGAGTTGCAGGAACACGCGAAGGTTGATTCGGTATTGAGCAATTCGTTCGGATTCGGAGGTAACGACACCTCATTGATTTTTGAAAGATGATGAAAGCCTACATACATGGTTTCGGTAACTCTTCGGTCGAGGTCGATTTCAAGCAGATCGTATCCGATGCGCTGATGCGTCGGCGTATGAGCCGCATTGTGCGCAACGGTGTGACGGCTGCATGGGTGGCGCAGGGCGAGCGGAAGGTCGATGCGATTTTGACGGCGACATCTTTGGGCTGCATGACCGACAGCGAGAAATTCCTGCGCAACGTGATCGACACCGACGAGCAGTTGTTGTCGCCGACTTCGTTCATTCAATCCACCTTTAATACGATTGGTGCGAC